>CAYORU010000002.1:0-254282 GCA_964406445.1 uncultured Steroidobacteraceae bacterium | reverse complement strand
CCCCCCCGCCGCCGCCCCCGCCGCAGGACAGCGACGGCGACGGCGTGTACGACGACCAGGACCGCTGCCCCGGCACGCCCAAGGGCACCAAGGTCGACGAGATCGGCTGCTTCGTCGAGGTGACGCTCAAGATCAACTTCGCCACGGACTCCTCCGCGATCAGCGCCGAGGACCGGGCGGAGATCGACGCCGTCGTCGCCGACATCAAGGCGCGGCCGGCCGACATCGCCGCCCAGCTGCGCTACGAGGTCGGCGGCCACACCGACAGCCGCGGCCGCGACGCCTACAACCAGGCGCTCTCGGAGCGGCGTGCCAATGCCGTGCGCGACTACATGATGGCGCAGGGCATCGACGGCAGCCTGATCAAGGCCGTCGGCTACGGCGAGACCCAGCCGGTCGCCTCGAACGAGACCGACGAAGGTCGCGCCGAGAACCGCCGCGTCACGGTGCGCGCGACGCGCTAGGGACTGTTCCCTGTTCCGTCGGACGACGGCCGAGGGAGCGCGACCTGCGGATGGAAAGGGGGCTGTCCCTGCCGGACAGCCCCCTCTTTCTTGCGTCACCGCGCCTATCATGGAGCCCATGGACGCGGCCCAGCTGAAGTCCCTCGCCGACGCGGCGACGCGCGGCGACGCCGACGCGCAGGAACGGCTGGCGGGCGTCCTCGAGCAGGCGGACCTGCAGGAGCAGGCAGCGCACTGGCTCGTCAGGGCCGCGGCCCATGGCCACCCCGCGGCGATCCGCCGCCTCGCCTTGCGCGAGATCGCAGGGCTCGGCCTGCCTGCGGACCCCGCGCGCGGTTACGCCCGGCTTTCGCGCGCGGCCGGGGCCGGCGACGCCGAGGCCGCCCACCTCGCCGCGATCTGTCTCGTCGCCGGGCTCGGCACCCCGCGCGATCTCCTGCGCGGGCTCGCCCGTCTCGCGGACGCGGCGGCCGGCGGCCATGCCCTGGCCCGCACCGTGCTCGGGCTGCTGGCCTTCGGCGATGCGCCACCGCCTGGGTCCCTCGACTGGCGCGAGCTGCCCTCGCGGCTGGACCTGGGCTGGTTCGAGCGACCCTTCGAGCGGCGCGTCGAGTGCGGGGCGCCGCGCATCGAGACCATTCCTGACTTCCTGCCCGGCTGGGTGTGCGCGCACGTCATGCGCCGGGCCGCGCCGGCGCTCGAGCGCGCGCGCGTCGTCGACGAGGCCGGCGGCGAGAGCGTCCGCGACGTGCGGACCAACTCGGTGACCAGTTTCGGGATCGCCGACAGCGACCCCCTGCTCGAGCTCGTGAACCTGCGGGCGGCCCGCGCCGCCGGCCTGCCGCCGGAGCACGCCGAGGGGCTCGGCGTCCTTCACTACCGTCCGGGCGAGACCTACCGCCCGCACTACGACTACATCCCGGAGACACCGGAGAACGCCGGCCAGCTCGCGGCCCGCGGCCAGCGGGTGCGGACCCTGCTGGTCTACCTGAACGACGGCTTCGAGGGTGGCGAAACCGACTTTCCGAGCCTCGGCCTGCGCCTGCGGCCGCCGCCCGGCACCGCGCTGTTGTTTTCGAGCGTCACCGCGGACGGCGCCCTGGACCGGGCGACGCTGCACGCCGGGTTGCCGCCCCGCTCCGGGGACAAGTGGCTGATTTCGAAGTGGTTCAGGACACGCCCGTTGCGTCCGGCCGCAGCCGGCGCCTGAACCATGGCGGCGCGTCCGCCAGCGGGTCGCCGCGGCCCTCGCCCGGCAAAAGCGCGACCTGAGGCGACTGTTGTATTTCCGCAAAAACGCTTTAACTCACGCCACCGCACGCTTATAGTCCGCCCTCACCTAGTCCGTACTGCGTCTCGGAAAGCCCGAACGGAGCGCGGATCTGGCGATTGACAACAGGGTGCGTCAGGCAACAGCGACCAGCCGTCGCCTGGATCCAACATCTACAACACAGGCTCCTGAAGGAGGAGTGAATGGCCAATCCGACACTTGCACGTGCGGTGCGCACGACGCTGATCGGCGCCGGCGCCGCCAGCGCGGCCCTGTACGGCGCGACCAGCGCCGCACAGGAGAAGCTCGAGGAAATCGTCGTCACCGGCTCGCGCATCGTCCGCCAGGACCTGATCGCGAACAGCCCGGTCACGACGCTGACCGCCGAGCAGATCACCGCGAACGCCGACGTCACCGTCGACACGTTCCTGAACTCGCTGCCGCAGGTCAACCCGGCCGGCACGACGACGTCGAACAACCCCGGCAACGGCGGCCAGTCGAACGTCAACCTGTTCGGCCTCGGCGCGAACCGCAACCTCGTGCTGCTCGACGGCCGCCGACTGCAGCCGTCGCAGAGCGACCTGACGGTCGACCTGAACACCATCCCGCAGGCGATGATCGAGAGCATCGAGATCATCACCGGCGGCGCCGGCGCCGTGTACGGCGCGGACGCAGTCGCGGGCGTCGTCAACCTCAAGCTCAAGAAGAACTTCGAGGGCGTGGACCTGCGCTACAGCTTCTCGAACAGCACCGAGTACTGGGACGCCGAGGAGTACAACATCTCCGCGGTGATCGGCGGCAACTTCGCCGACGACCGCGGCAACGCGATCATCGGCATCGACTACTCGCTGCGCGAGGGCATGATCAAGAGCCAGCGGCCGTTCGCCGCGATCGCGACCTCGACGACGTCGTTCAACCCGAACGGCGTGCTGTTCTCCAACAGCGGCAACCCGATCACGCAGGCCGCGGTCGACGCGCTGTTCGCGACCCCTGGCTACGGCAGCAACCCGGCAGGGTCGACGACCGCGACGCTGCTCGGCTTCAACAACGACGGCTCGCTGCACTCGCGTGGCGTGTTCAACAGCCCGCTCGACGTGCTGAACTTCCGCCAGCCGATCGACCTGAGCGTCAACACCCGCCTGTTCCCGGACCTGTACTCGTACAACTTCGACGCGGTGAACATCCTCACCCTGCCGCTCGAGCGCCGCTCGTTCATGTCGAAGCTCGACTACAAGTTCGACAACGGCGTGGAGGTGTTCGGCAACGTCGGCTGGACGGAGTACACCTCCGCCACCGCGCTCGCGCCGACGCCGTTCCCGACCATCCAGACCACGGCGCCTGGCCTGAACCGCTCGACGCAGGCGACCTCGCCCTTCGTGACGCCCGGCTCGACCATCAGCAACGTGCTGGTGGTGCCGCGGACCAACCCGTTCTTCGCGGCCTCGACCGACCTCATGACGCTGCTCGACTCGCGCACGGGTGACGACGCGCGCCTCGTCGGCACCGGCGCCGCCGAGCCGATCCTGATCCGCTCGCGTTCGCTGCCGGCCGGCCTGCGCCAGGCGAACTACGAGAACACGGTCACGCAGTTCCTGATCGGCGCGCGCGGCCCGCTGTTCGGCGACAACTGGCGCTGGGAGGCCTACGCCTCCGAGGGCCGCACCGAGATCGACCGCAAGCAGACCGGCAACCTCGACACGCAGAAGATCTACGACCTGATCAACGCGCCGGACGGCGGCGTCAGCCTCTGCGCCGGCGGCCTCAACCTGTTCGGCGTCAACCAGTGGTCGCAGGAGTGCATCGACTTCATCGCCGTCGACGCGGTCACCCAGCAGGAGTTCAAGCTGAACGTCGCGCAGGCCTTCGTCACCGGCGACGTCGTCGACCTGCCGGCCGGCCCGCTGTCAGTGGTGCTCGGCGCCGAGAACCGCTGGTTCGAGTACAACTTCGATCCGGGCGTGCTGAGCGGCCCGATCTCGGGCTTCAACACCCAGCTCGCGGTCAACGCCAAGAACAAGTTCGAGGACCTGTTCATGGAGGCGCTGGTGCCGATCGTGGACGGCGTCGAGGCGAGCTTCGGCTACCGCAATTCGAAGGCGAGCTTCGAGCAGGACGGCACCTCCGCGCCTTCCAAGACCAGCGACACCTACAAGGTGGAGCTGAGCTGGCAGGCGCTCGACTACCTGCGCGTGCGTGGTTCGTACCAGCGCGCGGTGCGCGCGCCGAACTTCAGCGAGCTGTTCGACGGCGGCGGCTCCGCGCCGCAGTACTTCGACCCCTGCTCGGTCACGAGCGTGCAGCGCTCGGGCCCCGATGCGGCGGCCATGCGCGCGCTGTGCATCGCGACCGGCGTCGCGGCGGGCTCGGCGGACACCTTCGTGCAGTCGCCGGGCGGCCAGCTGTCCATCACGACCTCCGGCAACACCGACCTCGATCCCGAGGAGGCCGACTCCTACACCCTCGGCTTCGTGTTCCAGTCGCCGTGGGAAGGTGCGCTTTCCGGCCTGGTCGCCTCGCTCGACTACTACAACATCAAGATCAAGAAGACGATCCTCACGCCTGACGTCAACGTCATCACGGCGGACTGCTACAACTACTACGGCAACAACCCGACCTACAGCGCGACGTACGAGTCCTGCGCAGGCCTCGTCCGCTTCGGCGGCGACATCCTGTTCATCTCCGGCCCGAACCCGGACGGCACCTACCCCGGCGAGAACGGCGGCGTGCTGCAGGGCGACGGCATCGCGCTGGCGGTGGGCTATGCCACCGACCTGCCGGTCGGCAAGCTGCGGCTCGACTGGAACCTGCAGTACACGCTGTCGGCCGAGCAGCAGGAGCTGCCCGGCCTGCCGGTGATCGACTATGCCGGCACGGTGGCGTACTTCGGATCGGGCCTGGGCTCGAGCTTCCCCGAGATCAAGTGGAACCTGAACGGCAAGTACTCGATCGGGGATTTCGACTTCGATGCCCGCATCCGCTGGATCGACAGCATGAAGAACCGCGCCTCGGTGCAGTTCCTCGGCGAGACCCAGCCGACGGGCGTGAAGTCCATGACCTACCTCGACATCGGCGTCACGTACAACATGGACTTCCTCGGCAACTCGTCGATCCGCCTCGGCCTCAACAACGCGACCAACGAGGATCCGCCGACCTACGCGCCGAACGTGCAGTCGGGCACCGAGCCGTCGCTCTACGACGTGATCGGCCGCCGCTTCTTCGCGTCGGTGAACTTCAAGTTCTGATCGAACTGCAGACGGTGATTCTCACCGGGGGCGGCAGGCAACTGCCGCCCCTTTTTGCTGCCCGGCCGGCGCCGCCGGCTCGACTACAATCGCAGGCGCCGCCATGAACGCGCCTCCCCCGACCGCCCCCGGCGTAGTGCTCGCCCTGCTGCAGAAGGCCCATGCGCTGATGGGCCGGGGCAGCCTCGAGGAGGCGGAGACGCTCTGCCGCCGGGCCGTCGGCCTGGCGCCGCACTCGCCCGACGCCGTCCACCTGCTGGCGCTGCTGCGCCGCCGCCGCGGCGACGAGGCCGGCGCCGAGCCGCTGATTCGCGAGAGCCTCGCGCTCGCACCCCACCGGCCCGACTTCTACGCCAACTACGGCAACCTGCTCGGCGCCACCGGCCGGGTCGCCGAGGCTGAGCGGTCCTACCGCTACGCGATGCAGCTGGACCCGACTTTCCGGCCTGCGCGGCTGGCGCTCGGCCGGCTGCTGACCGGCGCCGGCCATGCGGCGGCTGCCGAGCAGGAATTGCGTGCGCTGATCGCCGCCGGGTCCGGCGACGGCGAGGCCTGGGCGGCGCTCGGCGCCGCGCTGGCGGCCCAGGAGCGGCTCGCGGAGGCGGAGGCTGCCTACCGCCGCGCGATCGACCTCGCCCCCGGCCTCGGCTACGCACGCCACAACCTCGGCAACCTGCTGTCGCGAACGGGCCGCGCGGCCGAGGCCCTCGCAGCCTTCGATGAAGCGGCCGCCCGCGGAGCGGGCGGCCGACCGCTGCACCTCGCCCGCGCGCGAGCGCTGAGCGAGCTCGGCCGGCTCGACGAGGCCGAGCGCGAGTTCGGTATCGCGCTGGCGTCGGCGCCAGGGGATCTGGAAACCCACGCGCTGCTCGCGAAACTCCGCTTCATGCGCGGCGACCCGGACTTCGCCCGCGGCCTCAGGGAGGTCATTGAGGCGCGCCCGGGCGACGCGCGGCCGCGGCTGACCTACGCGACCATGCTGCGCGAGGCGGGCGAGCACGAGGCGGCGGCGGCGGCGTTCGAGGCGGCGCTCACGGTGATCGGCCCCGAGCCCGCCCTGCTGGGGGGCCTCGCGCTGACCCTGCGTGCAGCCGGGCGGCCCACGGCGGCCGTCGAGCCGGCCCGGCGGGCGCTCGCCGCGCGCCCGGACGACCCGGCGCTCGGCAACGCGCTCGCCAGCATCCTGCTCTGCGCCGGCCGGCCGGACGAAGCCTGGCCCGTGATCCGCAGGCTCCGGGAGCGCGATCCCGCCGCCCTCGAGCCGATCGCGCACGAGGCCGTCGCCGCGCGCCTCCTGGCCGATCCGGGCTACGCCAGGCTCTACGACTTCGAGCGCTTCGTCCGGCCCTACGACCTAGAGCCGCCGGCGGGCTACGCGAGCATGCAGGAATTCAACGCGGCGCTCGCCGAGCTGCTCGAGTCGCGCCACCGTTTCGACGCCCACCCGCTCGACCAGAGCCTGCGCAGCGGCACGCAGACAGCCGGCAACCTGCTCGGCGACCCGCACCCGCTGATCCAGGCCTTCGTCGCCGCGATCGAGGCGCCGATCGCCGACTACCGGGCCGCCGTCGGCCGCGATCCGGCGCATCCGCTCGAGGCGCGCAACCTCGGCGAATCGGCCATCGACAGCGGCTGGTCGGTCCGCCTGCGGCGTGGCGGCTTCCACGTGAACCACATCCACCCGGCCGGCTGGCTGAGCTCCGCCTACTACGTGCACACGCCCGCGGACGTCGCCGACGTCGAGGCGAAGAGCGGCTGGATCAAGTTCGGCGAGCCGCGCTTTCCTGTGCCGGGCGCGCTGCCAGAGCGCATCATCCAGCCACGGCCCGGCCGGCTGGTGCTGTTCCCATCCTACATGTGGCACGGCACCACGCCGATCACCACCGACGAGCCGCGCCTGACCATTGCCTTCGACGTGGTCACGAAGCCCGCAAACTAGAGGGGACATTCGCTTCGAGTTTGCCGATTCGCAAGCTGGAGGGGACATTCGCCACCACTTCGTCGGTTCCGAGAGGGCTGGTGGCGCCCGCGGCAAAGTGGAGGCGAATGTCCCCTCTGGTTCGAGGCAAAGTGGAAGCGAATGTCCCCTCTGGTTCGATGCGACGGTGTGTCAGGCGTAGCCGAGCAGCGCGCGCAGGCCCGGAGCGGCGAAATCCACCAGCCGCCTCTGGATGTCCGGCAGCGAGGCGGGAATCTCGGCCGCCACCCCGACCAGGTTCTCCCGAGCCGTGCCGCTCTGCTTCGGATCGGAGCCGATCCGCACGCGCTCACGCCAGTCCGCCGGAAGCTCGATGCCGCAGAAGCCGAAAAGCTCGTGGAAAAAGCCCTCCGCCGCGGGCGCGTCGAGGTCCTTGACGTGGCCGAGCAGGTCCTCGAAGCGGAGCATCCGTGCCTGGGTGCCCATCCACGCGACGGCGTTGTGGAGGAAGATGTCGCCCATGGCCGGCATCCTGTCGTGGATGCCGAAGATCATCATGTTGAGCATCTCCTCCATCGAGACCTTGCCGCCCTTCAGGTGCTCCAGCTGGGCCTGGAAGTTGTCGGAAAGGAAGAAGCGCGCGCGGGCCAGCACCCAGTCGTAGGGATCGCGCACCAGCAGCAGGTGCCGCACCGGCCGCAAGGCGATCGCAGCCTCGTCCGAGAAGAACAGGTGGCCCCACGACAGCCGCGGCGCCGTCCTGGAAAAGGCGTGGAGGTGCTGCCTCAGGATGGCGTGCTGGATGAATTGTGCGTGGTGCTGCTGCTCGGGCGGCACGAACATCCTCAGGATGTTGCGCATCAGGTGCGTGCCGCACTTGGGCACGCTGTTCATGAACACCGGCACGGCGAGCGGGCGCTGGGCGAACCCGCGGTTCAACTCGTCCAGATTGTCCGCCCTGGCCATGACTCTCGGCATCATGCGCCTACCCCGTTGCCAAAGAAGAGAGGCGTGCCGAAGACTCCGGCACGCCTCGATTCTAGCCGTCTCCGCCGGCCGAGCCGATCAGAACGTCTTGGTCAGGTTCAGGAAGAACCGGCGCCCGAACCAGTCGTACTGCGTTTCGAAAGCCGAGTTGCCCACCGTCGTCACGAATGCGTCCGCGTCGGTCGCAAGGGTCGTGATCTGCGGCGGCTCCTCGTCGAACACGTTGGAGACGCCGACGATCGCCTTCAGGCCCTCGCCGAATTCACGGGACACCGAGGCGTTGTGGTAGAAGACCCTGTCGGTCTTGAGCACCACACGGACTGTTTCGCCGCGATACGTCGTGGTGTTCCCGTCGTTCTCGCGCTCGCTCGAGGAATCACCCACCATGTTGATCCCCCAGAAGAAGGTCCACGGACCGCGGTCGAGGGTGGCGTTGAGGCGCCCGACCCACTTCGGCTCGCCGAGCAGGCCGTTGAGGTCCTCCACGGTTCCCTCGAACAGCCCCCGCTTCTGGGTCAACTGGTAGGTGTGCTGGGTCTCGAGCGTCAGGCTGCCGAGCTGCCCTGCCTGCAGCCGCCAGATCGCCGTGAGGTCGATGCCCTCGTTCTGCTGCGAGTTGATGTTGATGAAGCTCGCCGAGATGTCGTCGATGCCCTGGTCGTTCACCGCATCCTGAGGGCCACGGCGGCGGAACAGGTCGCAGAGCGGGTCGTCCGGGAAGAAATTCGAGGTGTAGCAGCCGCCCACGATCTGGTCAGGCTCGAGGGAGCCGACCTCGTCCTTCACCTCGATGTCGAAGTAGTCGAGCGACACGGACAGCTCGGCGAAGGTCGGCGTCCAGACGATGCCCGCGGTGAACGAGTCGGACGTCTCCGCCTTCAGCACGCCCAATCCGCCGCCAGTCGTGATCTCCGCCGAGATGACCCCGCCGCCGAAGTCCGGGGCAATCCCGTCGGCAGAGCAGTTGTCGGCGACCCGCTGGGAGATCTGGCCCGCGGCGAGCGCGTCGCCCCAGCCGATGCAGGGGTCGACCGCCCGCTGGTCCTCGAAGCTCGTCTGGTCGGCCAGGTAGAGCTCGAACAGCGCCGGCGTGCGGAATGACGTGCCCTGGCTGGCGCGGATCCGCCAGGAGTCGTTGATCTGCCAGTTGAGGCCGACCTTGTACGTATCGCCGCTGCCGTACGAGTCGACTTCGTTGTAGCGGCCCGAAGCCGTCAGCGTCACGGCGCGCATGAAGGGCTTGTCCGCGACCAGAGGAATCTCGACCTCGGCGAAGACTGCCTGGGTGTTGTCGTCACCCGCGGTGATGCCGGCCGAGGTGTTCCCCCAGGCGTTCCCTGCGCGGGTGATCTCGCCTGGCACGTCGCGAATCTCGTCCTCCTGGTACTGCGCGCCGATGGCGATGCTCACCGGCCCGGCAGGAAGGTCGAACACGGGACCGGTGACGTAGGCCTCGACGGTCCACTGCGTGTACTCGGTGTTGCCCCTCTCGACGCCGAACAGGAAATCGCGCACCGGCGCCGAGATGTTGCCTGCGAGGAACTGCGGGTCGAGCCATGGAACGTCGACGCAGGGTGCGCCGCGGACGGAGGTGGTCGGCGCCCAGTCGGCGCAGGTCGCCGTCGTCTGGAACCAGTAGTCCTCGATCGAATCGTTGTAGATCTGCTTGTTGACGTAGTCGCCTTCCGACTTCGAGTACTGAGCCGACGCCTCCCAGTTCCAGCGCGGGCCGATGCCGCCCCTCAGCCCGGCGACGAAGCGCTGGTAATCGACGGTGATCTCGTCGCCGCTGTGGTCGGTGATCGGGGTCGGCGACAGCCACACCGCACCGCCCCAGCCCTGGCTCGCAGGGCTGCCACCCACGCCGGGGGTGAAGTCCACGAAGTCGAAGTTCGAGCTGTAGATGTAGGTCCAGAACTGCCGATAGCTGTTGGCCTTGGTCTTGCGACGGTTGAGGAGGACTTCGCCATAGGCGGTGAGGCCGTCGGCGATCTCGAACTCGCCATCGGCGAAGAAAGTCGTGCGCTCGACCTCGGGGTTCAGGGACTCGGCATCCTGGAACGGGTGGTCCATGTTCGCGACCGAGTCGGACCGGCGATCGTAGTTCACGAGGAACCAGCCGGGCGGCGTGGTCAGGAACTGGGGCTGGCCGGGGTCCACGGCGATCGGCGGGATGTAGTTGCCGAGGTCGCCGTCATAGTCGAACTGGCCCAGCGTGCGCGTCCGGGTCGGCACGTTCGAGCTGCCGAAGAAGGTCTGGTAGTTGTACAGCCAGACGTGGCCCCACAGCAGGTCGCGGCAGGCCGGGTTGTTGGTGCGCGGATCGACGACGTCGCGACGCTCCCCCGTGGTCGGGCTGAAGATGTACTGCTCGGCGCAGCGGAACCAGCTCCGGTCGCCGCGGGCGAGTTCCTCCTCCTTGTGGTAGTCCGCCGTCACGCGGAAGCGGCCGCGCTCGAAGTTCTTGCCCCAGGAAACGTTGAACCGCCCCTCCTCCCCGCCGCTGCGCTGCGGTGCCGAGTAGTAGGCGTCGATGTCGAGGCCCTCGCCGGTCTTCGTGATGATGTTGACGACACCGGCGACCGCATCCGAGCCGTAGATCGACGAGGCCCCGTCCTTCAGGATCTCCACGCGCTCGATCACGGACAGCGGCAGGACGTTGAAGTCGAACGACGAGACTTCGCCGCGCGTGCCGGCTGGCCCTGCCCGACGGCCGTTCAGCAGCACGAGGGTGCGATTGGCGCCTAGACCACGCAAGGAGAGCGTCTGGGCACCGGTGCCGCCGGCCTGGACGAACGCGGAGGAAGTCGCAGCCGTCACTTGCGGCGAGCCCGCCGCCGTGGTGCCCGACTGCAGCAGCGAGCTGATGCTGCCCACGCCCTGCACGAATGCCTGCTCCGGGGCGATCACATCCATGGGCTGCGGCGCCGAGAAGGTGTCGCGCCGGATCCGCGAGCCGGTGACGACGACTTCTTCCATGGCAGGTTCCTGGCCGCGAGCGGCCGGGTCGCTGTCCTGCGCGACGGCAGCATGGTTCGCGCCGAGCGCGGCGGCCGCCAGGGCGAGGCTGACGGCCCGGGCAAGAGGCGTTCTCGAATTCACGGTGACCTCCCTGCGATTCCTGGATGTTGTTTTCGGCCAACGCGCCGCCAGAACGGAGGCAACTTTGGCTTTCCGAGTGTAGTCAGAACGACGCAACCCTGTCATCCGTGACGGGGCACCCCGCATCGGGAGTTTCCGAAGCGGACCGCGAGCTGCCCGGCGACGGCTGGATGGTGGCGCGACCTTGCTCGGTTGTCGGCCCTCCACCGCCGGCCCTTCGACCAAAGTCCGACCGACCGGGCGCGCATCGATTGCTACATTGCCTCCGGGCCGACTACCGGCCGAAGGGGGGACCCGGTCGTGAGCAAGGAAAAAATGGGCGCCTACTGGAAGGCGAACCTGGGGATCGTGGCCACGCTGCTGGCCATCTGGTTCGTCGTCTCCTTCGGCTTCGGGATCCTGCTGGCGGACTGGCTCGACCAGTTCCGATTCGCCGGCTTCAAGCTCGGCTTCTTCTTCGCCCAGCAGGGCTCGATCTACGTCTTCGTCGCGCTGATCTTCGTCTACGTGCGGCTCATGAACCGCCTGGACCGGCAGCACGACGTCCACGAAGACTGACCGGGAGGCATCCGCATGTCCGTCATGACCTGGACCTACCTGATCGTGGGCGCCTCCTTTGCGCTCTACATCGGCATCGCGATCTGGAGCCGCGTCGGCTCGACGAAGGAATACTACGTCGCGGGTGGCGGCGTTCACCCGGTGGCGAACGGCATGGCCACCGCCGCGGACTGGATGTCGGCGGCCTCGTTCATCTCCATGGCCGGCCTGATCTCCTTCATGGGCCGCGACGGCGCCGTGTACCTCATGGGGTGGACCGGCGGCTACGTGCTGCTCGCGCTGCTGCTGGCGCCCTACCTCCGCAAGTTCGGCAAGTACACGGTTCCGGACTTCATCGGCGACCGCTACTACTCCGACACCGCGCGCCTGGTCGCGGTCGTCTGCGCGGTGTTCGTGTCCTTCACCTACGTCGCGGGCCAGATGCGCGGCGTCGGCATCGTCTTCTCGCGCTTCCTCGAGGTGGACATCAACACCGGCGTCATCGTCGGCATGGCGATCGTGTTCTTCTACGCGGTGCTCGGCGGCATGAAGGGCATCACCTACACGCAGGTCGCGCAGTACTGCGTGCTGATCTTCGCCTACCTCGTGCCGGCGATCTTCATCTCGCTGCTCATGACCGGCAACGTGGTCCCGCAGCTTGGCTTCGGCGGCACGCTCGCCGACGGCACCTACCTGCTCGACAAGCTCGACGGCCTGAACACCGAGCTCGGCTTCAGCGCCTACACCTCGGGGGTCAAGGGCACCTTCGACGTGTTCTGCATCACCGCGGCGCTGATGGTCGGCACGGCGGGCCTGCCGCACGTGATCGTGCGCTTCTTCACCGTGCCGAAGGTCAGCGACGCGCGCATCTCCGCGGGCTGGGCGCTGCTGTTCATCGCGCTGCTGTACACCACCGCGCCGGCGGTGGCGGCGTTCGCGCGCGCCAACATGATCGAGACGATCAACGGCCCCGAGGGCCAGGGCGTGCTGTACGAGGAGGCGCCCTCCTGGATCAGGAACTGGGAGAAGACCGGGCTCATCCAGTGGGAGGACAAGAACGGGGATGGGCGCATGTTCTACGCCAAGGACGAGCGCAACGAGATGACCAGGATCGACAACGACATCATGGTGCTGGCCAACCCGGAGATCGCGAGGCTGCCGGCCTGGGTGATCGCGCTGGTGGCGGCGGGCGGCCTCGCCGCGGCGCTGTCGACGGCGGCCGGGCTGCTGCTCGTCATCTCCTCGGCGATCTCCCACGACCTGCTGAAGAAGGTGGTCATGCCGGGGATCACCGAGAAGCAGGAGCTGCTCTACGCGCGCCTGGCCGCGGCGGGCGCGATCTTCGTGGCCGGCTACCTCGGCATCAATCCGCCCGGCTTCGTTGCGCAGGTGGTCGCATTCGCCTTCGGCCTCGCCGCATCGTCGTTCTTCCCCGCGATCATCCTCGGCATCTTCGACAAGCGCACCAACATGCAGGGCGCGATCGCCGGGATGGTCACGGGCATCACCTTCACGGCGAGCTACATCATCTACTTCAAGTTCGTGAACCCCGCCGCGAACGTGGCGGACAACTGGCTGTTCGGCGTCTCGCCCGAGGGCATCGGCACGATCGGCATGCTGCTCAACATCGCCGTCACCTACGCCGTGAGCCACTCGACCAGGCCGCCGCCGGCCGAGATCCAGGAGCTG
The DNA here is from genome assembly GCA_964406445.1 of uncultured Steroidobacteraceae bacterium. Classification (GTDB taxonomy): domain Bacteria; phylum Pseudomonadota; class Gammaproteobacteria; order Steroidobacterales; family Steroidobacteraceae; genus SG8-30. The sequence goes on along the minus strand of CAYORU010000002.1, from coordinate 241,073 downwards.
GTGGACCACATCCGCGTGCCGCGCGGCGCGGGCGGCGCGACCCACCACTGAGCCCCCGCAAACCACAGGGGACATTCGCTTGCAGTTTGCGCAGGGGCGGCCACGGGGCCGCCCCTTCCTTCCGGGAAGCGCGGACTGTTTGCGCGTTCCGCCCTAGAATCGGCGAATGAACACGCTGCTCGGCGAGTTCGATTTTTCGGTCGCGCCCTTCGACCTGCTGACCGCCGAACAACGCACGGCGCTCGGCCGGCGCGTGGACGTCGGCTTCGAGCCGCAGGGCAGCCGGATCCTCGAGGCCGGCACCTCGTCCAACTTCCTCTACGTCATCCTGAAGGGCCACGTCGCCGCGCTGGACGGCGTCGGCGGTCCCGGCGAGCCGCGCGTATTCGCCGAGTACGGCCCGGGCGACCTGTTCGGCTCGATGGCCTGCCTCACGGGCCGCTCGCGCCACCGGTACGAAACGCTCGAGGACACGCTGCTCTGGACGGTGCCGGCCGACGCCTTTCGCGCCGCGGTCGAGGCGAACGGCCGCTTCGCCGCCTACTTCCTCGACTCGCTGTCGCGCAAGACGGCGCTGGCCGGCGCCTCGGGCGCACAGAGCGACCTGGGCGAGCTGATGCTCACGCGCACCGGCGAGGCTACGCTCGCCGAGGCGGTGGTGCTGCCACCCGGGGCGACCATTGCCGAGGCCGCGCGGCGCATGCGCGAGCGCCAGGTCGACTGCGTGTTCGTCGAGGCCGAAGGCGGCCTGGGCATCTGCACCCGCACCGACATGCTCGACGCGCTCGCGCTCGACGCCCGGCCGCTCGACAGCCCGGTCGCGGCGCTGGCGCGCCGGCCTGTCGTCGACTGCGAAGCCGACGCGCCGCTGTTCGAGGCGCTGGTGTCCATGACCCGGCGGCGCATCGAGCGGGTCGCGGTGACCCGCGGCGGCCAGCTGGTCGGCACGCTGGGGCTCGCCGAGGTGCTGAGCCACTACTCGAGTCACTCGCACATCGTCGGGCTGCGCATCGCCCGGGCCGCGACCCGCGAGGAACTGGCCGAGGCGGCCGCCGGGCTGACCTCGCTGGTGCGCACGCTGCAGGCGACCGGCGCCCACATGCGCCACCTCGGCGAGATGGTGAGCGCCCTGAACGGCAGGATCCTCTCGCGGCTGTACGACCTCACCCTCCCGCCGGAGCTGCGGCAGCGCTGCTGCCTGCTGGTGCTCGGCAGCGAGGGCCGCAGCGAGCAGATCCTGCGCACCGACCAGGACAACGCGCTCGTCCTCGGCGAGGGTGTCGCGGACGTCGACGTCGCCGGACCGGCGCAGGCGCTGAGCGACGGGCTCGCGGCGCTCGGCTACCCGCCCTGCCCCGGCAAGGTGATGGTCTCGAATCCCGCCTGGCGGGGCAGCGTCCGAGAGTGGCTGGAGCGGATCGAGCGCCTCAAGCGCGACGCCACGCCCCAGGCGCAACTCGACACCGCGATCCTGATGGACGCCCAGCCCGTTGCGGGCGCCGAATCGCTGTACGCGCCGCTCGGCGAGGCGCTCGCCGGCCTCGGGCGGGACCAGATCTGGCTGCACTTCTTCGTCCGCCCCGCGATCGAGTTCCACGCGCCGCTGACCCTGCGGAATCCCTTCGGCCGCGAGCCCGCCGTCGACCTCAAGCGCGGCGGCATCTTCCCGACCGTCCACGGCCTGCGCGCGCTGGCCGCCGAGAACGGCCTGCGCTGCACCAACTCCTTCGAGCGGGCGGACGCGCTCGCCGCCCGGGGCGTGCTGAGCGCCCAGCTCGCGGCGGACGTGCAGCAGGCGCTCGCGGTGATGCTGCGGCTGCGGCTCGCCCAGCAGCTCACGGCGCTCGAGCGCGGCGAGGCGCCGACCAACCGCGTCGATCTCGCCCGCCTGCGGCGGCTGGACCGCGACCTGCTGCGGGACGCGCTGCGGGTGGTGAAGGGCTTCCAGGACTTCCTGGGCGCGCACTTCCGCCACGGGATCTAGGACCGTGCTGCGCCGCCTGCTCGGCCGCCTGGTTCCCGCGGGCCTCCGCGGCTGGCCTCCCGAGGACGCCGACCTTGTGGCGCTCGACGTCGAGACGACCGGCCTCGACCCGCGGACCGCCGAGGTCATCTCCATCGGCGCGGTGCCCGTGACCGGGCGCCGGGTGCTGATCAGCGACCGCTTCGAGGCGCTGCTTCGGCGCGACGGGCCCACGCATGCCGACTCGGTGCGCATCCATCGCCTGCGCGCGATGGATCTCGAGCAGGGGCTGCCGCCGCGCGAAGCGCTCGGCCGCTTCCGCGACTGGCTCGGCGACCGGCCGCTGCTCGGCTACTGCGTGGACTTCGACCGCGCGGTGCTGGACCGCGCCCTGCGGGCCGGTGGCCTGCCGGTTCTCGGCGTCGCCGCCTACGACCTGCGCAACCTGCACCGGCTGTGGAGCCGGCGCGAGGTGGACGACCATTCGGGGTTCGCCGACCTCGACGCGATCCTCGCCGACGCCGGCATCCCGCCCCTCGCGCGCCACACCGCCACGGGCGACGCCGCGGCGACGGCGCTCGCCTACCTTGCGCTGCGCTTCGGCAGCGTCACTCCCAGCCGACCTGCTTCCTGAGCGGCGCCGGCTCGTCCTCCTCGAAGAAGAACCGCCGCTCGCCGAGCGCAGGCTCCAGGTGGTCGAGCCAGGTGGCCTTCGGGTCGAACTTCGCGAAGAACGGCCGCGCCGTCCACTCCTGCCGGCGGCCGCGAAGGAAGGACAGCACGAACACCTTCTCGCCCTTGACCTGCTGGGTGCCGAGCACCACCACCTTGCCCGGCGTCGCCGACATCGACGGGCCGCGCACCGTCCGCGCGAGGCCCGATACCTGGCGGAATGCGCGGCGGAAGATGTCGTGGGCCTCGGCCAGCGGCACCTCGAAGTAACCCTTCGGTCCGGTGTCGCGCTCGACGAACATGTAGTAGGGCACGCAGCCGAGGTTCACCTGCGTGCGCCACATGTCGGCCCAGGCGGCGGCCGTGTCGTTGACGTGGCGAACCAGCGGCGCCTGCGTGCGGATGACGGCACCGGTGCCGCGGATGCGGGCAATGGCCTCGCGCACTGCCCGGGTCTCGAGCTCCCGCGGGTGCGTGAAGTGCGCCATCAGCGCGAGGTGCTTGCCGGAGGCGACGACCCGCTCGAACAGCCTGAGCACCGTGTCCGCGTCGGGATCCGTGAGGAACTTGTAGGGCCAGAACGCGAGCACCTTGGTGCCGATGCGGATGTGGCGGATGTGCTCGAATCCCTTGCCGAGCAACGGCTCGACGTAGGCCTTCAGGTGCCAGCCGCGCATGATCATCGGGTCGCCGCCCGTGAACAGCACGTCGCTGACCTCGTCGTGGCGCTTCAGGTAGGCGTGGAAGGTCTCGGTCTCGCGCTGGGCGAACTTCAGGTCCTCCATGCCCACGAACTGCGCCCAGCGGAAGCAGTAGGTGCAGTAGCTGTGGCAGGTCTGGCCGCGGCTCGGGAAGAACAGCACGGTGTCGCGGTACTTGTGCTGCAGCCCCGGCAGCGGCTGGCCGTCGAGGCGGGGGACGTTGTGCTCGAGCTGCCCCGCGGGATGCGGATTGAGCTTGAGGCGGATGCGGTTCGCGATCGGCTGCAGCGTCTTGCGCGACGCGCCTGCGCGAACCGCCCCGGCGATCTCGGCGAGGTCACCGTCCTCCAGCATGCCCGGCTGCGGGAAGGTCAGCTGGAAGATCGGGTCCGCCGGGATGTCGTTCCAGTCGATCAGCTCGTCGACCACGTAGTTGCTGACCCGGAAGGGCAGCACGTTCGCCGTCGCGCGCATGGCGTTGCGGCGGCGGTCCGACAGGCCCGCGAGCTGGCGGATCGAGTCCATGGTGGCCAGCGTGTAGGCCTGGTAACGCGGCGTTTCGGTCGTGCGCATCGGCATCTCCCTGCTCGGTGGCTGGGCGGGGACAGATGCGGGCACTCGGCAGCATCACGGCCCCGGTGAGCCGCCCTTCGGGCGGCGGCGACGCGAGTTGCGCCGCAGGGAACCGTAGCGCCTCGAAGAGGCGCTCAGGTGTCAAAATGCTACCAAATCGGGCGCAGGATCACCACTCGCCGCGGGCTCGCGCCGGCGCCGCGTCGCCGCCTCGCGACGCGCCCTGCGGCGTGACGGATCTGCCGAAGCTCGCGATGTAGTTCACCGAGACGTCGCTCGTCCACGAGGCGCGGTGCAGCACCGGCAGGTAGCGCATGCCGCGCTGCTCGACGCGACGCAGGCCCGCGCGCCCGGCGGCGTCGGCCAGCTCCCGCGGCGTGACGAACTGGCCCCAGCGGTGCGTGCCGACCGGCAGCAGGCGCAGCAGGTACTCCGCGCCGACGATCGCCAGCAGGAAGCTGCGGGCCGTCCGGTTGATGGTCGACGCCACCAGCAATCCGCCGGGCGCCAGGTGCCGCGCCGCGTCGGCGACGAAGGCATCCACGTCGTCCACGTGCTCGACGACCTCGAGCATCAGGATGACGTCGAAGCACTCGCGCGCACCGAGCGCAGTCGCCGGATCGCCCAGGCGATAGTCGATCGCGAGGCCGGCCTCGCCGGCATGCAGCCGCGCCGCCGCCACGTTGCCCGGCGTGGCGTCGATGCCGACCACGCGTGCGCCGCGCGCCGCGAGCGGCTCGCAGAGCAGGCCCGCGCCGCAGCCGATGTCGGCGATGGCGAGGCCGCCGAGCTCGCCCGGCGGCCGGCCGGCGTGCGCCGCGATCCGCTCGAGCACGTAGCCGAGCCGCAGCGCGTTGACCACGTGCAGCGGGCGCATCGGGCCGCGCGGGTCCCACCAGGTCGCGGCGAGGCGCTCGAAGCGCGCGACCTCCCCGGGCCGGACGGTACGGCTCGCGGACGCCGCGCTCACAGCCGCCGGCTCAGGGCCACCGCGCCGGCCGAGCCGGCGGCGACGATCCGCGCCCAGCCGGCGAGCAACGCGGTTCCGATACCCGCCACGCGGCCACCGGCACCGTGCGCGCGCATGGCAGCTACCGCCTGGTCGTGGTGCGACACCTCGTCCTGCCGGCAGCGCTCGAGCAGCGTCCGCAGCGACTGGAGGCGGACGTCGGCGCGCGCCGGGTCGGTCGCGTCGATCCAGCGGATCTGCGCGGCGTAGTGGCGGTCGACGAAGGCCTCCACCGCGGCGATCGTGGCGTAGACGGCCCTCGGCCCGAACAGCGCCGGCAGCGCGCCGGTGAACCAGCCCGCGACGCGCCAGGCGACGATCAGGCGGCTGCGCTCCGGCGGCGGCACGACGGCCTCGATCAGGGCCAGGTGGCCGGTCTCGGTCGCGAGGTGCTCTTCGGCGAAGTGGCGCAGCTGCGGATCACGCGCCACGAAGAGGACGCCCAGGTAGATGTACACGGCGCCGGTCTCCCCGGCGTGGTCGGTCCGCAGGTCGGCGACGAGCGCCGGGGCCAGCGCAGGCTCGCGTGCCGCCTCGCCGAGGGCGGCGGCGTCGCCTGGAGCCAGTGCCGGCCCGCTGATCGTGGATCTCGCCATACCCGGCAGATCGCGCCGGCAGCCGCGCCGGTTTCAGGTCTCAGGCGTCTTCCGGCAGTCCCTCGAGCACCATCACGTAGAAGGTCCCCTTGCCCTCGCGCAGCTTCTTCGCCTCGGCGTATTCGGGCGACTTCCAGAAGGCCCAGGCCGCCTCCTTCGACGGGAAGCGCGCGACCACGACGCTGCGGTTCTCCGGCGCGCCCTCGGCCACCTCGACGAGCGGCGCCGGCGCGAGGGCGAGGTAGCGGCCGCCGTATTTCGCGTAGATTGGCGGCAGGGCCGCGTTGTAGGCCTTGAAGCCCTCGCGGTCGGTCACGACGCCCTGCACCACCAGGTAGCCGGGTCTGGAAAGGGGGCTCGAATCGCTCATGTGAGGTCGCCTCGACGCACGGAAGTGGATGTCCCGGCCGCTGGGCCCCGTGTCACCGCCGTGCGACGGCAGCTTCTGGGAATGGCCGGTTCGCGGGAGGATAATGTCTGCTGGGGGCGAAGGTACGCCCGCCGGAGTCGGTCCATGGTGTTCGTGGCCCCTGCCGCGGCCGACCTGGCCTGCTGGAAGTGCGGCGCATCGCTGGCGGAATACTCGCTGCCGCTCAGGCGGCTGGAGGCCTGTCGCGCCTGCGGCGCGGAGCTGCACGTCTGCCGGCTGTGCGAGTTCCACGACGCGTCGGTCGCCAAGGCCTGCCGCGAGCCGGTCGCGGAAGAGGTCAAGGACAAGACCCGCGCGAATTTCTGCGACTATTTCCGCCCGCGTCCCGGCGCGTACGCGGCCCCGGACGGCGCCGCGACCGAGGCCCGCTCGGAACTGGAGGCGCTGTTCGGGGGCAGCGGGGAACCGGCTGCCCCGGCCGCGGCCCAAGGGAGCCCGGACGACGCGGCTAGGGCAAGGCTCGAGGACCTGTTCGGACCGCGCCGCGGCTGAGCGCCGCGCATCGCTTGCAAGAGGACTGCTGCATGAACCCACGGATGCTTTCGTCGACCCTGCGGGCCGCGTCCGCGGCGCTCGTCACGGCACTGCTCGTCGGCGCCTGTGGCGGCGGCGGTGGCGGTGGCGGCGGTGGACCCATCGTCGCGCCCGACCGGTGCTCGGCCACCGCGCAGAAGCAATTCGTGCTCGACGTGGCGCGGGACTGGTACCTGTTCCCGGAGCTGCTGCCGGCCAGCGTCAACGTCGCGAGCTACGCCACCGCACAGGACCTGCTCGATGCCATCACCGCCCAGGCGCGCGCGCAGGGCCGGGACCGGTTCTTCAGCTACGTCACGACGCGCCAGGAGGACGAGGCCGCCTTCGGCGAGGGACAGTTCGTGGGCTTCGGCTTCCGCAGCCGCATCGACGGCAGCCGGCTGTTCCTGGTCGACGTGTTCGAGAACACGCCGGCGTTCGACGGCGGGCTGCGCCGGGGCGCGGAGATCCTCGCCATCGACTCCGGCAGCGGCTACGTGCCGGTGGCCAGCATCCTGGCGAGCGACCCGAACCTGACGGGCGCCTTCGGCCCGTCCCAGACCGGCGTGCAGCGCGGCTTCGAGTATCGGCCGTCGGCCGGCGCCGCGACGCTGCGGGTCACGATCACCAAGCGGCTGAACACGATCACGCCGATCCCGTCGAGCGGTGGCGTCCGCGTGCTGAACCTGCCGTCGAACCCCACCGTGCCCGTCGGCTACGTGGCCCTGCGCGCCTACATCTCCTCCGCCCAGGCGCCGCTGCAGAACGCCTTCGCGGGCTTCCGCGCCCAGGGCATCGACTACGTGATCGTCGACCTGCGCTACAACGGGGGTGGCCTCGTCTCGCTCGCCGACCTGGTCGGCGACCTGCTCGGCGGCGACCGGCGCACGACGGACCTCTACTCCGGGCTTCGCTTCAACCCGGCGCGCGCGGGCCAGAACAACAGCAACCGCTTCTTCCAGCCGCGCGCCGAGTCGATTCGGCCCCTGAAGATCGCCTTCATCACGACGGAGGCCACCGCCTCGGCCAGCGAGCTGACCATCAACTCGATGGATCCCTGGGTCGAGATCGCCATCGTCGGCGAGGACACCTTCGGCAAGCCGGTCGGCCAGTCGGCCTTTGACCTGTCGGGCTGCGACACGCGCCTGCGGCTCGTCAGCTTCCGCAGCGTGAACGCGCTCGAGCGCGGCGACTACTACACGGGGCTCGCCAGCGAGGTGACCGCCTGCGCCGGCACCGACGACCTCGCCCGCCCAATGGGCGACCCGCAGGAGGGCTCGACCGCCGCCGCGCTGGGCTGGATCGGCAACAGCGCGAACTGCCTGCCGCGCACGACCGCGGCCGGCATCGGGTCGGCCAAGACGGCCGCCGGACGGGCCTCGCGGCACCCGCTGCCCGACAGGCCGACGCCGGCGCAGATCATGCTGCCCGGCCTGTTCTGAGCCAGAGAAGCCGGGCCCGCGGCCCCGGATCGTGCACAAGTGCCTGATCCAGCTTTAGTATTTTCCGTGACGGATTTGCCGCCCACGGCGGCCCCGCTTGGGTCAGAATACCGGAAGTCCTGTTCCCGCCTGATGACGGAGCCATGACCGACACCACCCTGCCCACCCCTGCCCGCGCCAAGCCGCCCATCAACTGGGTCACCACGATCCTGTTCTCGTTGACCTTCCTCGGCGCGATCACGGTGGTGCCGTGGTACGGAATCACCCACGGCTTCAGCGGCACGGCCTGGGTCCTGTTCTTCCTGTTCCTGGCCGCCAACGGCTTCTCGATCACCGCCGGCTACCACCGGCTGTGGGCGCACCGCGCCTACGAGGCGCACTGGTCGGTGCGGGCGGTGTTCATGGTGTTCGGCGCGATGGCGCTGCAGAACAGCATCCTGGTCTGGGCGACCGACCACCGCCGCCACCATCGCTTCGTCGACGACGTCGATTCCGACCCGTACTCGGCGAAGCGCGGCTTCTGGTACTCGCACATCGGCTGGATGCTCCGCTACTGGGAGAGCGGCCGCTACGACTTCTCGAACGGCAAGGACCTGCAGGCCGACCCGCTGGTGCGCTTCCAGCACCGCTTCTACCTGCCGCTGGTGCTCGCGACCAACGTCGGCCTGCCGCTCGCGGCCGGCTGGCTGGCCGGCGACCTGTGGGGCGTGTTCCTGCTCGCCGGCCTGCTGCGCCTCGTGCTGAACCATCACTTCACGTTCTTCATCAACTCGCTGGCGCACATCTGGGGCACGCAGCCCTACAACGACAACAACACCGCGCGCGACAACCCGGTGCTCGCCTTCCTGACCTACGGCGAGGGCTACCACAACTTCCACCACATCTTCGACCGCGACTATCGAAACGCGGTGCGCTGGTGGCAGTGGGACCCGACCAAGTGGCTGATCAACGTGCTGGCGTGGACGGGGCTCGCGGGCAAGTTGCAGCGCGTTCCGGACGTCACCATCGAGCGCGCCCGGCTCGCCCAGCAGTTCAAGCGCGCCCAGGCGGCGCTCGAGCAAGGGAGCAGCCGCCATCACCTGCCCCAGCTCGAGGCGCTGCGCGAACGCGTGGCGCAGGAATACGAGGCCTTCCAGGCGACGCTGGCCGAGTGGGGCCGGCTGCGCGACAGCTGGTACGGCGCCAAGCGCGAGCAGCTGCTGCAGCGCTGGGAGGACGCGAGCTTCCGGACCCACGTGCGCGAGATCGTCTACCGGCTGCGCATGCAGCGCCGCCGCCTGCGGCTCCTGACCGCCCAGCTGCAGCTTCAGCTCCAGCCGCAACCGGCCTGAGCCCCGGGGCCGGGCCGGGACAGATGGGCTGGGCCCACCTCGAGCTCGAGCGCGACGGGGGCGTCGGGACCCTCTGGCTGAGCCGGCCGGACAAGCTCAACGCGCTCGACCGGCCGCTGTGGGACGACATCCCGGCGGCAGTGGCCGAGCTGGATGCGGACGACGCGGTCCGCTGCATCGTGCTCGCCGGCCGCGGCAAGGCTTTCTGCGCCGGGATCGACCTCGCCGACCACGCGCCCGCGCTTGCCGGCGGGGGCTCCATCTCCGGCAAGGGAGACACCCCGGCCGCCAGGCGCCGCGCGCTCTACGACGACATCCGCCGCTACCAGCGCACGGCGAGCAGCCTCGCCGAGGCGCGCAAGCCGGTGATCGCCGCCGTGCACGGGCCCTGCCTCGGGGCGGGGCTCGACCTCGCGACGGCCTGCGACATCCGCATCGCGAGCGCCTGCGCCACCTTCTCGGTCCGCGAGACCCGCATCGCCATGGTCGCCGACGTCGGCGTGCTGCAGCGGCTGCCGCGGATCGTCGGCGAGGGCGTCGCGCGCGACCTCGCGCTGACCGGCCACGACATCGACGCACGGCGCGCCCTCGAGGTGGGCCTCGTCACCGAGCTGCTGCCCGACGCGGCCGCCCTGCAGGCCCGCGCGGCCGCCCTCGCGGCCGAGATCGCGGCGCTCTCGCCGCTCGCCACGCTCGGCGTCAAGCACGTCATGAACGCCGCGTCGCGCGCAGCGCTTCGCGAGGAGCTCGACTACGTCGCCCTGTGGAACGCGGCGTTCCTGCATTCGGGAGACCTCGAGGAGGCCGTGCAGGCCTTCGTCGAGCGTCGATCGCCGCAGTTCCGCGGCCGGTAGTTCGCCCCTGCCGGGGGTGTCGCCCCGCGCCGACACCCGCCGCGCGCGCCCGCCGTCTCGCCAACGCAACCTTCACCCGCTATCTTGTTCCCAGTCCCCCAGAGGAGAAGCCCATGGCCATTTGGAAAGACGCCGGCATCAAGGATCCCACGCCGCCCGTCACGCCGTTTCGCGACACCGCCGCCGCGCCCGAGCCGACGGTCGAGCCTCCCCGCCCGCGTGGCGACCTGAAGGAGTCCGTCTTCGCCTCGGGGCTGACCTTCGAGGGCAAGATCGAGGGTTCCGGCCACGTGCGCCTGGCCGGCAAGTTCAAGGGCGACGTCAACGTCGACGGCACGCTCACCATCGAGCCGGGCGCGCACCTCGCGGGCTCCGTCAAGGCCGGCTCGGTCATCGTCGGTGGCGAGCTCGAGGGCAACATCGCCGGCGCCAGCCGCGTCGAGCTGCAGCAGACCGGCGTGATCAACGGCGACGTCGCGGCCGCTTCGCTCACGGTCGCCGCGGGGTCCCGGATGCGCGGGCGCGTCGAGTTCGGCTGGGGCGATGCCGGAACCAAGATGCCGGAGCGCACCTGATCGTCACGTCCATGACCCGCCGCACGGGCCCGGCCGGCAAGACGCGGATCTGCCCGCACTGCAAGGCCACCATCCTCGAGAGCGCGCCGGTCTGCCCGGCGTGCCGCCACCACCTGCGTTTCGGCGCCGCTGGCGCCGGGGCGGAGGCGGCGCCCGGCGAGATCGCCCTGCGGGTCGAGGGTACGGTCACCCACCCGGTCGACCAGCCGGTGCGCGAGTACAGCGTGGTGATCGCGCTGCGCAACGCGCAGGGCGAGGAGATCGCGCGCAAGGTGGTGAGCGTCGGCGCGCTCTCGCCGGGCGAGACCCTGGCCGTCGACCTCGCGTTCGAAACCTTCGCGGCGAAGGACTGAACGGACCCGGCCGACCCTCCGTAGAAACAACGACGCCGCGACGCCGGCAGGCCGCGTAGCCTGCGCGCAATTCTGCTCGGACCCCGGCCCATGCGCGTCCTGCTCCTCATCGCCCTGCTGTTGCCCGCAACCGGTTTCGCCGCCGGCGACCCGTCCCGCGACGAATTCTGGTTCGGACAGGCGGCGGACGGGGGCCCGCAGGTCCGCCTGCACTATTTCTACTCGCCGACCTGCCCGCACTGCCAGGCCGCGGCGCCGTTCCTCGACGAGCTGCGCGGCCGCCTGCCGTGGCTCGAGGTCAACAAGTACTCGGTGCGCGACGACCGCGACAACGCCCGGTTCTACTTCAATACGGCCCAATCACTCGGCGTCGAGGCGCTGTCGGTGCCCGGCTTCATCTTCTGCCGTGAGGTCCGGATCGGCTTCGATGCCGCCGCGACCACGGGCGCCGAGCTGGAGCAGGCCCTGATCGCCTGCCGGGATCGACGGGCGGCAAGCGGTCCGGAGCCTGCGGGTGCCATTCCGTCCGGCCCGGCGCCCCCCGGCGCGCCGGAAGGGACGGCCTCCGGCTCGGTCGTGCACCTGCCGCTGGTCGGGGCGCTCGACGCGCGCACGCTCTCGCTGCCGGTGCTGACGCTCGTGCTGGCCGGCGTGGATGCCTTCAATCCCTGCGCGTTCTTCGTGCTGCTGTTCCTGCTCTCGCTCATGGTCCACGCCAGGGACCGCACGCGGATGCTGGTGGTCGGCGCCACCTTCGTCACGTTCTCCGGCCTCGTCTACTTCGTGTTCATGGCGGCCTGGCTCAACGTCTTCCTGCTGCTCGGCGAACTGCGGCTCGTCACCGTCGCCGCCGGCCTGCTGGCGCTGACCATGGGCGCCATCAACGTCAAGGACTACTTCTGGTTCAAGCAGGGCGTGAGCCTGTCGATCCCCGACTCCGCGAAGCCCGGCCTCTTCCAGCGCATGCGCGGCGTCGTCGCGAGCGGGCGCACCGGCCCGATGCTCGCGAGCACGGTGCTGCTCGCCATCGCCGCGAACTCCTACGAGCTGCTGTGCACCGCCGGCTTCCCGATGGTCTACACCCGCTCATTGACGCTCGCGGGGCTCGAGACCTGGCAGTACTACGCCTGGCTCGCCGCCTACAACGTCATCTACGTGCTGCCGCTGCTCGCCATCGTGATCGTCTTCGCGCGCACCATGGGCGCGCGCAAGCTGAGCGAGCAGGAAGGGCGGGTGCTGAAGCTGGTCTCAGGGCTGATGATGGGCGGGTTCGGGGTGGTGCTGCTCGCGGCGCCGCAGCTCCTGACCAACGCGCTCGCGGCGATCGGCATCCTCGTGATCGCCGTCGCGGTTTCGTTCGCGATCCTGCGTTTCTCCCGGAACACCCCTAGGGTGTTGCCACGATGAATCGAGCGGCCCCGGGAAGGTAAAAAGCTCCCGTGCGTCCCGGTTGCCGGCATGCGCCGGCCCGTGTCCGCAACGCACACGGAGACTGCCGTGAAGCCCTTCCACCAACCGTACGGTACCGGCCGCACGCTCCGCGCCGGGCTCTTCGCCGTCCTGCTGGCTCTCCCCTTCACGCCGTCCGGCGCCGAGGAATCCGCAGCCGACGGTCCGGCGATCCCCAACGACCGCTGCCTGGCCTGCCACGACGACGACGCGCTGCTCGACGGCAAGGAACAGCCGCTCGCGCCGGTCCACGAGGCCGAGTTCGCCGCCTCCAAGCACCGCCGCGTCGCCTGCGTCGAGTGCCACACCGGCGCGGTCGGCGTCCGCCATCCACGGCAGGTCAAGGACCTCGGCACGGTCAACGTCGCCGCCTGCGTCGCCTGCCACGAGGAGGAGATCGGCGAGTTCCAGAAGAGCGTGCACGCGAGCAAGGCGCATCTCGACGACGACGCCGCGAACTGCGGCAAGTGCCACGGCAACGTCCACACCCTCCCGCGCCGGCCAGGCCTCGAGGCGCCGCTGTCGCCCGTCAACCAGATGTACACCTGCGGCCAGTGCCACGGCGACATGATGGAGGGCTACCTGCACAGCTCCCACGCCAAGGCCCGGCTGGTCAAGGGCCTGGTCGGGTCGCCCGCCTGCACCGACTGCCACGGCGGCCACGACATCCTGCCGAAAGAGAACCCGGATTCGCGGACCTCCACGCAGCTGAGCCCGGAGACCTGCGGCAGCTGCCACGAGTTCGTCTTCAAGAAGTGGAAGGACGAGAGCGCGCACGGCGCGACGTGGCAGCAGGGCGGGAAGACCGCCCTGTGCATCGACTGCCACGAGGCCCACGACGTCGTCGACCCGACCACGCAGGACGCGCGCAAGCAGTTCCCGCACGATTGCGGCAACTGCCACGAGAAGCACAACGCGACGTTCCACGCCGGCTTCCACGGCAAGGCGACGGACCTCGGCCGGCGCGCCGCGGCCATGTGCTCCGACTGCCACACGCCGCACCAGATCCTGGCGGCCTCCGATCCGCGCTCGAGCATCCACCCGGACAACCTGGGGACGATGTGCGGCACCTGCCACCAGGGCGAGATCACGCCCGCCTTCCTGAGCTACGACCCGCACAACGATCCGTCCGACCCGGACGCGAACATCTATGTCTACTGGGTCTACGTGTTCATGGTGTCGCTGCTCATCGGCGTGTTCGCCTTCTTCGGGGTGCACGACCTGCTGTGGCTGCAGCGCACGCTGGTAGGCCGCCTGCGTGGCGAATTCACCGTCTCGCACGGCGGCGCCGGCCGCTACGTCAAGCGCTTCAGCCGCGCCCAGATCGCGATCCACGTCACGATCGTGCTCAGCTTCCTGCTGCTCGCCGCCACCGGCCTGCCGCTCAAGTTCGCCGAAGCGCCCTGGGCCGAGCCGATGGCCAACCTGCTCGGCGGCGCCGAGGTGGTCGCCTGGCTGCACCGCTTCGCCGCGGTCGTCACCTTCGGCTACTTCGGCATGCACCTGCTGATGGTGTTCTGGGGCATGTTCGTCAGGAAGGAGAAAGGCTACCTCTGGGGCCCGCGCTCGATGGTGCCGCAGCTCGCGGACGTCCGGCAGTTCTGGGGCAACGTGAAGTACTTCCTGTACCTCGCGCCGCGCCCGAAGTTCGACCGCTGGGCCTACTGGGAGAAGTTCGACTACCTGGCGGTGTTCTGGGGCGTTGCGATCATCGGCCTGTCCGGCCTGATGCTCTGGTTCCCGAACTTCTTCACGCGGTTCCTGCCGGGCTGGACGCTGAACGCCGCCTACGTGGTGCACAGCGACGAGGCGCTGCTCGCCACGGGCTTCATCTTCCTGTTCCACTTCTTCCACACGCACCTGCGTCCGGAAAGCTTCCCGATGGACCCGGTGATCTTCACCGGCAAGATGCCGCTCGAGAAGTTCAAGGAGGAGCGCCCGCTCGAGTACGAGCGCGCCGTCAGGGAAGGCCGGCTGGAGAGCATGCTGGTCGACCCGCCGAGCCGCGAGCACCTGGTCGAGGCGTACGTGTTCGGATTCCTGGCCGTCGCGATCGGCATCGGTCTGGCGGTCGCAATCTTCGTGGGACTGCTCGGTGCCCTGCACTGATGCCACGCACCGCGGCGCCGCGCCTCCCCGGGCGGCGCTGCGGAAACCTCTTATGCGTCGCCCGCGGCCAGCGGGGTATATCCGCGGCCTGACGGGCCATCAACCGCGCCCGACCGGCTGAAACGAGGACATCCAGGCATGGTCAAGCACTTCTTTGCGGCGATCACCGGAAACGTGGTCAGCCTCGCCGGCACGCTGCTGATCGTCGTGAGCCTGCTGCTCATCGCGGCGCTGCTCGTCATGCAGTCGCTCGGCTTCCAGGGCGGCGCCTACCTGGGCGTCCTGACCTTCGTCGTCCTGCCCATGGCGTTCCTGCTGGGCCTGGTCTGCGTACCGCTCGGCATGTGGTGGCGCAAGCGCACGGACGCCAGGCGCGCTGCGCAGGGCAAGGACATCGGCCACTTGCCGGTCTTCGACCTGAACCAGGAGCGGACCCGCGGCGTACTGATCACCTTCGTGGCTCTGGCGGTGCCGGTCACCGCGCTCGCGGCGGGCCTCACGTTCAAGGCCGTGCACTACATGGACTCCGACGAGTTCTGCGGCATGGCCTGCCACAAGGTCATGCAGCCCGAATACACCGCGTTCCAGCGCTCGCCGCACCTGCGCGTCGGCTGCGCCGGCTGCCACATCGGTCCGGGCGCTGAGTGGGCCGTCAAGGCGAAGATCTCGGGCGCCTGGCAGCTGGTCGCCGTCACCTTCGATCTCTATCCACGGCCGATTCCGACACCCGTCCACTCGCTGCGCCCGGCCAACGGCACCTGCGAGCAGTGCCACTGGCCGACCAAGTTCGTCGGCGACCGCCTCAAGGTCCGCACGCACTATGCCGAGGACGAGCAGAACACGGAGGTCAAGACCGCGCTGATGGTCAAGGTCGGCGGCAAGCAGGGCGACAAGTCGCACGGCATCCACTGGCACGTCGACCCGAACCACATGGTGCGCTACCGCGCCGACGAGAGCCGCGAGACGATGTACGAGATCGAGCTGGTCGATGCGACGACCGGCGAGACGAAGCTGTTCAAGGGCGAGGAGCCCGCGCCGGAGGGCGCCGAGTGGCGCACCATGGACTGCGTGGACTGCCACAACCGGGCCTCTCACACCTATCGAAGCCCGGAGTACGAGGTGGATCTCGCGCTGCAGGAAGGCCGCATCGACCGCTCGCTGCCGTACATCCGGCGGGAAGGCGTCAGGATCCTGACGGAGACCGTCTACGACTCCCACGAGGCGGCGCGCGAGGGCATCGCCTCGGCCGTGAAGGCCTTCTACTCCGGGAACTACCCCGACCTGGCCGCATCGGCAGCCGTCGAGCAGGCCGGGCTCGCGCTGGGCGACGCCTACTGCTGGAACAACTTCCCGCAGATGAAGGTGACCTGGAACCTGTACCCGGACCACATCGGGCACGAGGAGTCGCCCGGCTGCTTCCGCTGCCACTCGAACAAGATCAAGACGGACTCGGGCGAGAAGATCGGGCGCAAGTGCAGCACCTGCCACGAGATCGTCGCCGAGGAGGAGAGCAACTCGCCGCTGCTGCAGGAACTGGGGCTGCAGGAGCCGCCGCCGGAGCCGCCCGCCGCAGCCGAGGAAGCGGTGTCCGTGGCGGCCGCCGGCCGCTGAAGGAGGCGGAGGCGAAGCCGGGAACGGGCGCCGCCCGCGGGGCGCCCGTCGGCTAACATGTGCGCCTGCGGCCCCGGCACGCGGGCCGCGCATGCGGAGCTGGCGATGGCGTTCAAGAACCCCCTGCGCGCCCCCGGCAGGGTCGTCGTCCTCGAGCACACCTCGCGCGTGCTCGCCGACAATCCCCTCGGCGACCCGCACGTGCGCAAGCTCGCCGCCTGGGTGCCGCCGCAGCCGGCGAAGCCGCGCGGCAAGCCGCGCCGGCTCCCGGTCCTGTTCGACCTCGCCGGCTTCACCGGCAGCGGGCTCGCCCACCTCAACTGGAAGCCGTTCAGCGAGAACCTCGCCGAGCGCGCCGCGCGACTCCTCGCCGAGGGGCGCATCGGGCCGATGATCATCGTGTTCCCGGACTGCTTCACGCGCCTCGGCGGCAACCAGTACGTGAACTCGAGCGCGATCGGCCGCTATGCCGACTACCTGACGAGGGAGCTCATTCCCTTCGTGGACCGCGAGTTCCCGACGCTGGCGAGCCGCGACCACCGCGGCTGCTTCGGCAAGTCCTCGGGCGGCTACGGCGCCATGATCCACGGCATGAAGTACGCGAAGCACTGGGGCGCGATCGCGAACCACTCCGGCGACGCCTACTTCGACGTGGTCTACCGGCACTCCTGGCCACGCACGCTCGACGAGCTGGCGCGGCACCGCCGGCCCCGCCGCCGGCCCGGCCGCTACGACGCGCGGCGCGCCGCCGCGGGCCTCGGCGACGGGCGCGACGACGGCCGGGTGCGGCGGTTCCTGGAGGCGCTCTGGCGCAAGCCGAAGCTGTCCTCCGCGGAGGGACACGCCCTGATGGACGTCTGCATGGCGGCCACCTACGACCCGGACCCCAGGGCGCCGCTCGGCTTCCGGCTGCCCTTCAACCTCGAGAGCGGCGAACTGATCCCTGCCCGCTGGAAGCGCTGGCTGGCACACGATCCGGTCCATCTCGTCCGGCGCCACGCCGGGAACCTTCGGACGCTCAAGGGGATCTACGTCGATTGCGGGTGGAGGGACCAGTACCACATCCATTACGGGTGCCGGATCCTGTCGCGCCGGCTCGCGGAGGCGGGGATCGCCCACGCCTACGAGGAGTTCGACGACAACCACTCGGACATCGACTACCGGCTGGACGTCAGCCTGCCCTTCCTTTACCGGGCGCTGCGTCCCCGCTGATGCAGGAGTCCTCGAAGTGGAGCACCGCCCCCTGGCGGCGCTGCTGTATGCCGCCGCGATCACCTGCCAGCCCGTGCTGGCCGCCGACCGAACCGAACCGGAGCGCGCCATGAACGATCGATCCGCCCACGACCGGCTGCTCGCGCCCTGGCCCGGCCCCTACGGTGGCGTACCCCCCTGGGACGCGGTCACGGTGCCGGCGCTCGGCGCCGCCATCGAGGCCGCGATGGCGGACTACCTCGCCGAGGTTGCAGCGATCGCCGCGGATCCCGCGCCGCCGACCTTCGAGAACACGCTCGTCGCGCTCGACCAGGCGGGCGCGGCCTACCGGCGCGTCCTGACGCTGTACGCGGTGCACGCTTCGAACCTCAGCACCCCCGAGTTTCAGTCTCTGGAGCGCGAGACCGCACCGAAGCTCGCGGCGCTGTCCGACCGGATCGTGCAGGACGAGGCGCTGTTCCGGCGGATCGAGGCGGTGCATGGGTCGATCGGCACGGCCGGCCTCGACGCCGAACAGCGGCGTCTCGTGGAGCGACGCTACCGCGACTTCGTGCGTGCCGGCGCCGCGCTCGATGCCGAAGGCAAGCGCGAGGTGGCCGCGATCAACCAGCAGCTGGCGGGCCTGTTCACCCGGTTCAACCAGAACGTCCTCGCCGACGAGACCGCGCGCTACACCCTGCTCGAGTCCGAGGCGGACCTCGCGGGCCTGCCGGAGGCGCTGGTCGCCGCCGCGGCCGAAGCTGCACGCCGGCTCGGGCACGAGGGCCGCTGGGTGATCGAGAACACCCGCTCCAGCGTGGAGCCGTTTCTCGCCGAAGCTTCGCGCCGCGACCTGCGCGAGAAGGTCTGGCGAGCCTTCGTCAGCCGCGGCGACAACGGCGACGCGGCCGACAACAACGCGATCATCGCCGAGATCCTCGCGCTGCGCGCGCGGCGCGCCGCGCTGCTCGGCTACCCGAGCCACGCGCACTGGCGCCTCGAGGACTCGATGGCTGGGACGCCCGAGCGAGCGATGGCGCTGATGGAGGCGGTGTGGACGCCGGCGGTGGCTCGCGTGCGCGAGGAAGTCGCCGACATGCAGGCGCTCGCGGATGCGGAAGGCGCCGGGATCACCCTCGAGCCCTGGGACTACCGCTACTACGCCGAGAAGGTGCGGACCCGGCGCTTCGAGCTCGACCAATCGCTGGTGCGGCCCTACCTGCAGCTCGTCAAGCTCAAGGAGGCCATGTTCCACGTGGCCGGCCGGCTGTTCGGCTTGAGCTTCGTGCCGCTGCCCGCCGGCGCGGTGCCGGTGTTCCACCCCGACGTCTCCGTCCACGAGGTGCGCGATGCGGCCGGCCGGCACGTCGGCCTCGTCTACTTCGACCCGTTCGCGCGGCCCGGCAAGCGCTCGGGCGCGTGGATGAGCCAGCACCGCTCGCAGCAGCGGGCGGGCGTCGTCGTGACGCCGATCGTCTCGCAGAACCTGAACCTCGTGCCGCCCACGGCGGGCGAGCCGGCGCTCCTCAGCTGGGACGACGCGACGACGCTGTTCCACGAGTTCGGTCACGCCCTGCACGGCCTGCTGTCGGACGTCCGCTACCGCTCGCTGTCCGGGACCAACGTCGTGCGCGACTACGTGGAGCTGCCCTCGCAGCTGTTCGAGCACTGGCTCGCCACCCGCGAGGTCCTCGACCGCTACGCGCGCCACTACCGCACGGGCGGGCCCATGCCCGAGGCGCTCGTGACGCGCATCCGCGAGAGCCTCAGCTTCAACCAGGGCTTCGCCACCGTGGAGTACCTGTCGGGCGCGATCTACGACCTGCGCATCCATGCAGCAGACCCGGACGGGCTCGAGCCACGGCGTTTCGAGCAGGACCTGCTGGCTGACATCGGCATGCCGCGCGAGATCGTGCTGCGGCACCGGCCCACGCAGTTCCTGCACGTCTTCGGCGGCGACGGCTACTCGGCCGGCTACTACAGCTACCTGTGGGCCGACACGCTCTCCGCCGACGCCTGGGAGGCGTTCGTCGAGGCCGGCGACCCCTTCGACGCTGCGGTTGCCGGACGGCTGAGGGCGAGCGTGCTCTCGACCGGCAACTCGCGGGACCCGGCCGCCGCCTATCGCGAGTTCCGCGGCCGCGACCCGGACATCGCTGCGCTGATGCGCAAGCGTGGCCTGCCCGCGCCTGCCCCCGAGGCCGCCCGGAAGACGGCGACAGGCCGCTGATCAGTTGTCGCGCGCGCCCTGCTCGACCCAGGCGCGGATCGTCTGCTGGTCGGCGGCCGGCAGCGGTCCCCGGCCGTGCGGCATCTGGATCGCGGGATCGGCGCGACCCTCGACGAGCATGGTCAGCACGCTCGACAGCGCGTCGCCCGGGATGACGATCGCTCCGAACTTCGTGCCCTTCATGACGCCCACGTAGCTGTCGAGCGCGAGCCCGCTCGCCTCGTAGCCGGCCTGGCCGGGGACGTGGCACTCGACGCAGTGGACGTCGAGCAGCGGCTTGACCTGGGCCGAGAAGCTGATTGTCTCGGGCGCCCGGGAACAGGCGACGGCCGCGACCGACAGCAGCGCGAGGAAGATGAGACGAGACGACGGCGACACGGGTGTCATGGCCGGTCCTCCCCTGAGCTTTGGGGCGACTGTCGCGCGGACCCGCGGGCCCGGAATCGGGGCGAGTACCTAGCCGGTCCCCGCGGGTCCCGGGCGCCGTCGACGGAGAGGTCGCCGGTGTACACTCCGGAAGGCGCCGCCACGGCGCGGGAGGGCCCCGAGAGCCGCATCTTGGCCATCAAGGTCACCGGACTGCATCACTGCGGGCTGCGCGTGCCTCCGGCCGCCGCAGAGGCCGTGGCACGCTTCTACGGCGAAGTGCTCGGGCTGCCTTCAGATCCCGGCCGCCCCGACCTGCCCGGCATCCCCGGCGCCTGGCTGGATGCGGGCGAGCAGGCCCAATTGCACCTCATGGGGGTCGAGGGCCGCGTCAAGGACCTTGGCGGCGGCATCGACCCCTCGGAGCCGCACGTGGCCCTGGCCGTCGCCGACCTCGCCGCGGCGGCCGCGGAGCTCACGCGGCTCGGCGTCGACTTCCGCGCCCAGCGCGGCCGCGGCCCGCAGCCGGACCAGCTGTTCCTGCGCGACCCCGCCGGCCACCTCGTCGAGCTGCACGAGGCGGGCCGCTGCCGCTGCTCCTCGCGCGCGCGGCAGGCCGAGCCCGCCGGCTACCAGCGCGTCCATGGCGCCGTCATGTTCGCCGACATGCGCGGCTTCACGACGGTCTCCGAGCGGCTCGCGCCGGACTGCGTCGCGGACCTGTTGAACGAGTACTTCGCGCTCCTGACCGACATCACCCTGCAGCACGAGGGCGAGGTCTTCCACCTGGCCGGCGACGGGCTGATGGCCGGCTTCGGCGTGCCGGCCTCGCGCCCCGACGCCGAGCGCCTCGCGGTCGACTGCGCGCGCGAGATGCTCTCCCGCTTCACCGGCCTCGCGGCCGGCTGGCGCGCACGGCTCGGCGTCGAGACCGGCCTCGGCATCGGCATCAACGCCGGCGAGGTGGTGGTGGGCCAGGTCGGCTCGCCGCGCCACCACAGCTACACGCTGATCGGCGACACCGTGAACGTCGCCTCGCGCCTGAGCCAGCGGGCGCGCGCGGGCGAGGCGCTGTTCTCGGCGAGCGTCGAGCGCGCGCTCGACGGCCAGCGACCGCTGCTGTCGATCCTCGCGCTGCCGGCGCTGCAGCTGCGCGGGCGCAGCTCGCCGGTGGACATCTTCTGCATCCCGGCCGCGGAGCGCCTCGACCTCGGGTCCGCGGTCTAGGCCCCGCGCCCTGCGCGCCCGCGCGCTCCCGGTGGCGCAGCGGGTCGCGGGCCGAATCGTGACTCGGCGAGCCGGCGGGCGAGAACGGGACGGACAGCGATCATGAACATCGGCCAGATCATGTGCCGGAAGCTCACCACGGTCGGGCCGGACGACTCCCTGCACCGGGTCAAGGAGATCTTCGACCTGCACGGCTTCCACCATTTGCCGGTCGCCGAGAACGGCAGGCTGGTGGGCGTCATCTCCGACCGGGACCTGCTGCGCAACGTCAGCCCTTTCCTCGGCAGGCTGTCGGAGCGAACCCAGGACACGGCGACGCTCGAGCGCCGCGCGCACCAGATCATGACTCGCCATCCGGTGGCGATCTCGCCCTCGATGGAGCTGCCGGACGCCGTGCAGCTGTTGCTGTCCAGCCCGATTTCCTGCCTGCCGGTGGTTAACGAAGCGGGCCAGCTGGTCGGCATCGTCACCTGGCGGGACCTGCTCCGGAACCTGCACGCGGGCGAGGCTTCCCCGCCCCCCTGAGGCGGCGGCTCACCAGTCCTTGCGGCCGGGCAGCAGTCCCGCCAGCTCGGCCTGGGTCAGCTCGCGCCAGCGCCCCGGCGCGAGGCCGTCCAGCGTGATGTTGATGACCCGCACCCGCTGCAGGCGGCGCACCTTGCAGCCGAACTGCTCGCACATGCGCCGGATCTGCCGGTTGAGGCCCTGGGTCAGCACGATGCGGAACACGTTCTTGGCCACGCGCGCGGTGCGGCAGGGCTTGGTGACCGTGCCGAGGATCGCCACGCCGCCCGCCATGCCGGCGAGGAATTCGTCGGTCACCGGCCGGTCGATCGTGACCACATATTCCTTCTCGTGCTCGTTCTCGGTGCGCAGGATCTCGTTGACGATGTCGCCGTTGTTGGTGAGCAGGATCAGGCCCTCGGAGTCCTTGTCGAGGCGGCCGATGGGGAAGATCCGCTCGCGGTGGCCGACGAAGTCGACGATGTTGCCCGGCACCTGGCGCTCGGTGGTGCAGGTGATGCCGACCGGCTTGTTGAGCGCGAGGTAGACGTGGCGGCGCGGCGCGCCGAGCGGGCGGCCGTCCACGCGCACGACGTCGGACTCGCCGACCTGCGTGCCGAGCGTGGCCGGCGCGCCGTTCACCGTGACGCGTCCGGCCGCGATCCAGGCATCCGCCTCGCGGCGCGAGCAGACGCCGGTCTCGCTGATGTACTTGTTGAGCCTCAAGCGCCGCTCCGGGACCCCGGCCGGGGCCTCGGCCACGTATAGTAGCGGCCACCTCTTCGGGAGCAACCTCCATGGGAACGCTGATCGCGGGCCTCGTCATCTTCCTCGGCGCCCACTCGGTGTCGATCGTCGCGCCGACCTGGCGCGACCGCATGGCGCTGCGCCTCGGCCGCGTCGGCTGGCAGGTCGTCTACAGCCTGGTGTCGATCGCCGGCTTCGTGCTGATCGTCAACGGCTATGCCGAGGCGCGCCTCGACCCGGTGGTCGTGTACACGCCGCCGGTCTGGACCCGCCACCTCGCCTCGCTGCTGATGCTGCCGATCTTCGTGCTGCTCATCGCCGCCTACCTGCCCGGGCGTATCAAGGCCGCGACGAAGCACCCTATGCTCACGGCCGTGAAGCTCTGGGCCGTCGCCCACCTGCTCGCCAACGGCATGCTGCACGACCTGCTGCTGTTCGGCGCCTTCCTCGCCTGGGCGGTCGCCGACCGCATCTCGCTCAAGCACCGCACGCCGCGGCCGACGCCGGCGCTGCCCGCGGGCAAGCTCAACGACGTCATCGCCGTCGCCGGCGGCCTCGCCCTCTACGTGGCGTTCGCGATGTGGCTGCACGCGCGCTGGATCGGGGTGGCGCCCTTCGGCGCCGCGATGTAGGCCATGGCCAGCCGCAGCCTCGCGCGTGTGGTCGAGTCGGCCGCGGCCTCGGACGGCGCCGGCGTGAAGCTGCGGCGCAGCCTCGGCCGGGCCGAGCACGTGCGCCACGACCCGTTCCTGATGCTCGACGAGTTCTTCTCCGACGACCCGGACGACTACCTCGCCGGCTTCCCGCCCCACCCGCACCGCGGCTTCGAGACCGTCACCTACATGCTCGACGGGCGGATGCGCCACGAGGACAGCCGCGGCAACCGCGGCGACCTCGGCCCCGGCGACGTGCAGTGGATGACGGCCGCCGGCGGCATCATCCACTCCGAGATGCCGCAGCAGGCCGAGGGCCGCATGCGGGGCTTCCAGCTCTGGCTCAACCTGCCGGCCAGCCACAAGCTGCGCCCGGCCGAGTACCGGGACATTCCCGCCGGGGACATTCCCCTCGCCGAGCCCGCCGCCGGCGTGCGGGTGAAGGTGATCGCCGGCGCGCTCGAGGCCGACGGCCGCACGGTCGCGGGCCCGGCCCCGGCCGCGCCGACCGAACCAGTCTTCTTCGATGTGCACCTCGCCCCGGACACGCGCTTCGTGGTGCCGCTACCCGCGGGCCACGCCGCGTTCGTCTACCTCTATGAGGGGGCGGCGAAACTCGGCCCCGGCGATCGCACGCTGCCGCATAGGGCGGCAGGCCTCCTGTCCGACGGCGAGGATGTCGAGGTCGCCGCGGGACCGGACGGCGCGCGCCTGCTGGTCCTCGCGGCCAGGCCGATCGGCGAGCCGGTCGTGCAATACGGCCCGTTCGTCATGAACACGCGCGCCGAGATCGAGCGCGCGATCCAGGACTACCAGCAGGGCCGGCTGGGCTGAGGAAAGATCTCGCGGGCGCTCCGCGCAGGGTGGCGGGCCCACCCTCCTCTCCGGGACCGGAGTCGGGAGGGTGGGCCCCGCCACCTGATGCGCGTCGCGGCGAGCGAATTGCCGAGGCCCCATGCCCTCGGGACGTTTGCCACGGCGCAGCGACAGGTGTTACTCTGGTGCCACCACGCTCTCCGAGATGCCGACCATGACGACTACGTCGGTAAAGCTACCGCCGGATCTCAAGGCACGCGTCGCCGCAGTAGCCCGCAGGACGGGGCGCTCGCCCCACAGCGTCATCGTGGAGGCCGTGGAGCGGCACACGGCGTACGAAGAGCGCATGCAGCGCTTCATCGTTGAGGCTCAGCAGGCAGACGCGCAGATCGAGGCCAGCGGCGAGGCGTATGCCGCCACGGACGTGCACCGTTGGCTCGACCAGCTCGCAAGGGGCCGCAAGCCGGGCCGCCCGAGGCCTTGCCGCAGGTAGTCTATTCCCGACAGGCGCTCGACGACCTCGAGCGGCTGTTCCGTTTCCTGGTCGACGAGGACCCGGCAGCGGCGCTCGATGCTGCCGCAGCCATCCGTTCGGGGGTCGAGGTGCTCGCCGCCCATCCCCTCGTCGGCCGAAATCTCACCCCTGACCTGCGCGAACTGGTGATCTCTTTCGGTCGCACCGGGTATGTCGCGCTCTACCGATTCGTTCCCCAGCAGGCCGAAGTCCGAGTGCTCGGCATACGCCACCAGCGCGAACTCGACTATCCGGTCTAGCCGGCCTCGACGGCAGGCAGCGGTCGGCTGTCGTGACCCGACGGGATGAGCGGATCCGGCCGATCTCGGTGCGGCGAGCTCCCACCTTCGGCCCCAGGGGTCCTCCTGCTCCGGGACCGGAGTCGCGGAGGACCCCTGGGGCCTCGGCGATTCGCTCGCCGCGACGCGCATCAGGCGCCGGGCCCACCCTCCCGACTCCGGTCCCGGAGAGGAGGGTGGGCCCGGCGCCCTGCGCGGAGCGCCCGCAACTCGCCCGCTGCGGCAAAGTGAAGTTGGCGCATCCGCCGCCGGTCGGGTAGATTCACGCCCCGCCATGGGCCGCATCTTCGAAGTCCGCAAGCACGCCATGTTCGCGCGGTGGAACCGCATGGCGAAGCAGTTCGCGCGCATCGGCAAGGACATCACCATCGCCGTGCGCAGCGGCGGCCCCGAGCCCGCGAACAACCCCGCGCTGCGCCGCGTGATCCAGAACGCGCGCTCGATCAACATGCCCAAGGACAAGGTCGAGGCCGCCATCCGCCGCGCCTCCGGCCAGGAAGCCGTCGACTACCAGGAGGTCCTGTACGAAGGCTACGCGCCGCACGGCGTCGCCGTGCTGGTCGAGACCGCCACCGACAACCCCGTCCGCACCGTGGCGAGCGTCCGCAACCTGTTCAACAAGCACGGCGGCAACCTCGCCACCAGCGGCAGCGTCAGCTTCCAGTTCCGCCGCATGGGCGTGTTCCGCCTGAGCCCCGAGGGCATCGACCAGGACGACCTCGAGCTCCACCTCATCGACCACGGCCTCGAGGAGATGGGCGAGTCCACCGGAGAGCAGGGCGAGCCCCAGCTCGTGGCGCGCTGCCTGTTCGAGAACTTCGGCCAGATGCAGTCCGCGCTCGAGGCCCGCGGCATCACCCCCGTCTCCGCCGAGCAGGAATACGTCTGCATGACGCCGCTCGAGCTCGGCGAGAACGAGGCCAAGGAAGTCCTGGAGCTGATCGACCGGCTCGAGCAGGACGACGACGTCCAGAAGGTCTACCACACCCTCGCCTGAGCCCCGCGCGCCCGCGCGGGCCGGCCCGGCCCAGGATCGCCCATGACCAGCGTCGGCACCCCGATGATGTGGCTGTTCTTCGCGATCTTCGTGGCCGTCGCGCTGACCATCGATTTCGCCGCGATGAGCCGCCAGGGCCAGCATCGCGTCTCGATCCGCGAGGCGGCGATCTGGTCGGCGATCTGGGTCGCGGTGTCGGGAGTCTTCTGCGCCTGGCTGTGGTGGGACCTCGGCGGCCTCGAGGGCAACCCGGTCGCCGACACCAAGGCGCTCGAGTTCATCACCGGCTACGTGGTCGAGAAGGCCCTCGCCGTCGACAACATCTTCGTCTTCCTGCTGCTCTTCACCTACTTCGCGGTGCCGGCCGAGTTCCAGAAGCGGGTGCTGATGATCGGCATCATCGGCGCGCTGGTGCTGAGGGCGGTGATGATCCTGATCGGCGCCTGGCTGATCGCCCGCTTCCACTGGATCCTGTACCTGTTCGGCGCCTTCCTGGTGTTCACCGGCATCAAGATGTGGTGGGCGACCGGCCAGGAACCGGACCTCGAGTCCAACCCGGCCCTCAAGTGGATGCGCCGCCACATCCTCATCTCGCCGGACTTCGACGGCGAGAAGTTCTTCACGATGCGAAACGGCACCCGCATGGCCACGCCGCTCCTGGTCGTGATCGTCCTGATCGGCATCATCGACGTGGTCTTCGCGGTGGACTCGATCCCGGCGATCTTCGCGATCACCACCGATCCCTTCATCGTGCTGACCTCGAACGTGTTCGCGGTGCTGGGCCTCAGGGCGCTGTACTTCATCCTCGCCGGGATGCACGAGCGCTTCCACCTCCTGTCCTACGGGCTTGCGATCGTGCTCACCTTCATCGGCATCAAGATGCTGATCGTTGACCTGTACAAGATCCCGGTCGC
The DNA here is from genome assembly GCA_964406445.1 of uncultured Steroidobacteraceae bacterium. GTDB lineage: Bacteria > Pseudomonadota > Gammaproteobacteria > Steroidobacterales > Steroidobacteraceae > SG8-30. The sequence goes on along the minus strand of CAYORU010000002.1, from coordinate 214,434 downwards.
GTATTCGCTCGGCTTCACGGCCACCGTGCTGGCCGTCGCGATGACCCTGTCGCTCTACGTCCCGGCGCCGGCCCGGCCGCGCGGCGCCTACCCGTTCAAGTCGAAGAAGGACGAGGACGCCGGCTGAGCCCGGCGCCCGCGCGTCAGGACTCGTCGGCCGCTTCCGGGCGCTCGAGCCGGTGCGCCTTGCGCCCGCCGCGCACGTGCGCGCCCTCGCACAGCGCGCCCTCGATCATGACCCGCGCGGTGGCCGCCGCCCGGGCCACCAGCTTCGCGGCGCCGTCGCGCAGCGCCTGCGAGCCCTGCACGGCGCGCTCGTTGTTCTCCATGTCCTCCGCGCTCCAGCCGCGCGAGTGCGCCACGTAGGGAAACGGCGGGAACTGGCAGCCGATCTCGGCGAAGAAGCCGAGCATCTGCCCCGCGACGGCCTGCACGTTGTCCTGCCCGCCGGTGATCACGAAGGCCGCCACCTTGTTCCTGAGCAGGTGCTTGCCGGCGATGGTCTCCTGGTTCTGGATGCAGTTCATCCGCTCGACCATCTTGTAGTAGAGGCTGCTCGCGCCGCCCCAGCGGATCGGCGTGGCGACGACGATCACGTCCGCCCAGTGCACGACGCCCTCGTAGACGCGATCCATCTGGTCGTCGGAGTCCATCTGGGTGATCGAGCAGGGCCAGGTGCAGGCCCTGGCCGACTTCGAGTAATAGCCCTCGCAGGGCCTGAAGGAGAGCTCGCGGACGCGGATCAGCTGCGTCTCGCAGCCCTCCGCCGCGGCCGCGGCGAGCGCGTGCTCGAGCAGGTCCTCGGAGGTGCTGTAGCGCGGGTGGTCGGCCGTCATGACGGTCGTGGAGAGGCCGAGCACCCGGATCGGGCCGGGCTCGCGCTTCGGTGTGCGCGCGAGCGGATGCGGCTCGTGCGGCTTGCGGCTGCGCCGCGTGCGCGCCTTGCGGTTGACCCACACCCGGCCCGCCTCGACCCGCACGTCGTGGGCGGGCACAGCGTCCTCCTCGTAGCCGGGCTCGCCTTCGCCGGTGCGGCAGTGGAACTTCCAGTAGTGCCAGGGACAGACCACGTACTCGCCGTCGAGGCGGCCCTCGCCGAGCGGTCCGCCGACGTGGTTGCAGACGCCCGAAATCGCGCTGAACTGCCCGTCCTTGCAGACGAGCGCCACGCGGGCGCCGCCGGCCCTGACCTGCTGAATCTCCCGCTGCGCCAGCTCCTCGGCCGCGCCCACGTCGATCCAGGCGTCCTCCTCCATGATCCCTCCTCGCGCCGCGCCGGCGCCTACGTGTACCCCTTCGCCTGCAGCCTGAACAGCGCCGCGTAGACGCCGTCCGCCCCGACCAGCGCGGCGTGGCTGCCGATCTCGACGACGCGGCCCCGGTCGAGCACCGCGATCTGGTCGGCCATGCGCACCGTCGAGAATCGGTGCGAGATCAGGATGGTGATCCGGTCGCTCGCGAGGCGCCGGAAATGCTCGAAGACCTCCGCTTCGGCGCGCGCGTCCATCGCCGCGGTCGGCTCGTCGAGCACGAGGATGTCGGCGCGGCTGCGCATGAAGGCGCGCGAAAGGGCGATCTTCTGCCATTGCCCGCCCGAGAGCTCCCGGCCGTCCTTGAACCACTTGCCGAGCTGCGTGCCGTAGCCGGCCGGCAGCCGCTCGATGAACGGCGCCGCCTGGCCCTTGGCGGCGGCCTCGCGCCAGCGCGCCTCGTCCTCGAAATGGCGCTCGTCGCCGGCGCCGACGTTCTCCCCCACCAGCATCTGGTAGCGGGCGAAGTCCTGGAAGATCACGCCGACCCGCGCGCGCAGCGCCTCGGGATCCCATTCCCTGAGGTCGAGCCCGTCGAGCAGGATGCGCCCCTGCGTCGGGTCGTAGAGGCGCGTCAGCAGCTTGATCAGCGTGGTCTTGCCCGAGCCGTTCTCGCCGACGAGCGCCAGGCTCGTGCCGGGCTTGAGGTGCAGGCTCACCCTTTCGAGCGCCGGCTCGGCGGCGCCCGGGTAGGTGAAGCCGACGTCCTCGAAACGCACGCCGTCGGCCGGGTCCGGGCCGCGGGTCGCCGTACCTTCGAGGCGCGGCACCGGCGTGTCGAGGTACTCGTAGAGCGTCGAGACGTAGAGGTTGTCCTCGTACATGCCGCTGATCGCCGAGAGGCTCGCCGACACGGCCGACTGGCCCTGGCGGAACAGCGCCACGTACATGGTCATCTGGCCGAGGCTGATGGCGCCGCGCACCGCGGAGACCGCGACCCAGGCGTAGGCGCCGTACAGCGCGCCGGTGCCGACGAGGCCGAGGCCGAAGCCCCAGCTGTCGCGGCGGATGGTCAGCGCGCGGTCCTCGCGGTAGAGCTTCTGGAAGATCCCGCGATAGCGGTCGAGCAGCCGCCGGCCGAGCCCGAACAGCTTCACCTCCTTGGCGTGGTCCTCGCGGGCGATCACGGTCTCGAGGTACATCTGCATGCGCGTCTCGGGCGAGCGCCAGCGGAACAGCCGGAACGCGTCGCCCGAGAACTTGGCCTCGGCGAGGAAGGACGGCAGCCCGGCCAGCACCAGCACGGCGAGCGCCCAGGGCGAGAACTGCACCAGCAGCACGCCGTAGCTCGCCAGCGACACGGCATTCTGGCCGAGGCCGAAACTGCGCATGACGAGCGACAGTGGCCGGGTGGAGGCCTCGCGGCGCGCGCGGGTGAGCTTGTCGTAGAACTCCGAATCCTCGAACTGCGCCAGCTCGAGCGTCAGCGCCTTCTCGAGGATCATCACGTTGACGCGCTGGCCGAGCTGCGCGCGCAGCAGCGACTGGCACATGTTGAGCCCGCGCTGGCCGCCGGCGAGCGCGGCGACGAGCAGCGCCTCGAGCGCGACGTACTCGAGAACGCGGGTCGCGTCGCCGCCGCCGGCGGCCACCGCGGCGACCACGGCGTCCACGATCAGCGCCCCGACGAAGGCGACGGCGGCCGGCAGCACGCCGGCGAGGAACGTCAAGACCGCGAGCGCCACGGTGAGCGCGCGGTTGGTGCTCCAGACCAGCTCCAGCGCGCGGCGGGTGTAGCGGAAGACGGCCAGGAATCCGCCAGGCAAGGCGTCGCCGGCGGCAGCCGCAGGAGCGCGGCGGGAGGCGGCTTGCGCAGTCACGCCGGGGTCAGCGGCGCCGACGGCGCGGCGGGCGGGCGGCGGGCCGCGGCGGCGCGGCCTGCGGACCCTCCTCCTGCGAGCCGTCGACCAGCGGGTCGTACTCGACGTCCCACTTCTTGCGGAAGGCCTCGATCGCCTCGCTGGTGACACCCGCGTGGCGGTTCGACAGCAGCAGCTGCGACGGCGGGCAGACCCGCGCACGGATGAGCCCGAGGTCGCGGGCCGCGTCGAAGACGCTCGGGTACCAGCGGTCCCAGCCGGGCATCAGCGCGTCGAGTTGGCGGCGCAGGCTCATGCCGCGACCCTAGCGCGTGCGCCCGGACGGGGCAACGACCCCGTCCGGCTTCGGCAATCCCCGCTGCCGCGGCCCGGCGGGCGCGCAAGAATCCGGCCTGGGCCTGACACCGGCCGGCGCAATGGCCGGGGAGCCCGCGACCATGAGCCACAAGCACGAGAACCTGCTCCGTACGATCTTCCACGACCCGATCAGCGGCAACATCCACTGGCGGGAGGTCGAGTCGCTGCTCCATCACCTCGGCGCGGGCATCGAGCAGCTCACCGGGGCGCGCATCCGGGTGACGCTGAACGGCGCCGAGGGCATCCTGCACCGGCCGCACCACAGCAACACGCTCGACCGCTCGGGCGTGAAGCACGTGCGCGAGTACCTGGCCCGGGCGCGGGTGACGCCTGCCAGTTACGAAGAGGCGCACTGACCCGCGGCGGTACCGCGGCGCCGGACCGGGCGCGCCCGCGAGGGGGTGCCGGCGGCCTGCGGATCAGGAATATGTAAAATGGAAGGCACCTGCCTCAGCGACCGCCTTCGGTGACCTTGAGCTTGGCCGCGATGAACGCGGAGTGCGGCACGTAGATCAGGTCGGCCACCTTCCTGATCACGTACTCCTCGTGCCGGTGGATCACCTCGTCGGCCAGCGCGACCCGCCACAGTTCCTCGATGAGGCGCTGCTTCTGGGCCGGGTCGAAGGCCTGGTTGATCGCAGACGTGAACTGGTAGAAGTCCACCGCCTCGCCGGCCTCGGCCTCGGCGAGGCGCATCAGCGACTCCGCCTCCTCGCGCTCGAGGCCGAACTTGCGCTGTGCCGCCGCGAGGACCGCCGCCCTCTCCTCGCGCGAGAAGCTGGTATCGGCCTTCACGACCTCCACCAGCAGTGCCGCGGCTGCGACCCGCGCCTTGTGCCCGGCCGACTCGGCGGATTCGCCGGGCCGTCCGACGATCCGCTGCTCGATGAACGCCCTGATCGAATCCAGCATCGATTCATCCTGCCTTGCCTGTGGGCTGAACCGTAGCGGTTTCGCAAGCTTCGCCAACTACGGATGACCGCGCTGCGGCGCCCCGGTACCTGTACAGGACAGCGCAAGTCACCCCGGGACCGGGCGCCCGCCGTCCATGAACCCCTACGTCGTCTTCCTGCTCTACCTGCTCGCCATCCTCGGCTTCGTCGGGACGACGCTCGTCCTGAACAGACTGCTGGGGCCGAAACCGGTTCCCCGCGGCGCCAAGCTCGAGCCCTTCGAGTGCGGCTCGGTGCCGGTGGACCCGGTCAACGTCCGTACCGTCCACGTCAAGTACTACGGGCTCGCCGTGGCCTTCCTGCTGTTCGACCTGGAGACGGTGTTCCTGATCTTGTGGGCGCTCGCGGCCCAGCCGCTCACCGACCTGCTGCTCGGCACCTACCTGTTTTTCACCGGCCTGCTGGTGCTGATCATGCTCTACGTGTGGAAGTCAGGCCTGATCGAGGACGTCACGCGATGAGCGCCGCCGCGCCGGCCCACGGCAAGCACGGGGCGCTCGAGTACCTGACCACCCGCAAGGACGAGCTGGTCGGCTGGGCGCGCAAGTTCTCACTGTTTCCCTACCCCTTCGTGACCGCCTGTTGCGCCATGGAGTTCATGGCGGTGAGCTCCACGCCCTACGACACGGACCGCTTCGGGGCCGCGCTGCCGCGCTTCTCGCCGCGCCAGTCCGACCTGCTGATGGTGGTCGGCACCGTCACCCACAAGCAGGCGCCCATCCTGCGCCGGGTCTACGAGCAGATGTGCGAGCCGAAGTGGGTGATCGCCTTCGGCGTCTGCGCCACGAGCGGCGGCTTCTACCAGAACTACGCGGCGGTCGCCGGCATCGACCGCATCGTGCCGGTGGACGTCTACATCCCCGGCTGCCCGCCGCGGCCCGAGATGGTCATCGACGGCATCATGAAGCTGCAGGACAAGATCGCGAATTCCCCGCACCCGCTGGTCGGCAGGGAGAGCGTGACTTGAGCGCCGCCGCGTTCGAGGCGGTGGCCGCGCGGCTCGGGCCGCTCGCCGACTCCGTCGGGCCTTCCCACGGGCTGCTCGCGGCCGAGCTGCGCCCGTCGGCCGTGCTGGAGGCCGCGCGGCTGCTCAAGGACGCCTGCGGCTTCGACCTGCTGCTCGACGTCACCGCCGTGGACTGGCCGGCGCGCGAGCCGCGCTTCGACGTGGTCTGGCACTTCTACTCGACCCGCGATTTCGTGCGGGTGCGGCTGCGCACGCAGGTGCCCGAGGCCGACCCGGTGGTGGATTCGCTCGTGGGGCTCTTCGGCTCGGCGCGCTTCGCCGAACGCGAGTGCCACGACATGTACGGGATCCGCTTCCGCGGCAACGACGACCTCCGGCCGATCCTGCTCTACGAGGGCTTCGTCGGCCACCCGCTGCGCAAGGACTACCCCAAGGACCGGGAACAGCCGCTGATCGACTTCCGGGAGCCGTGACCATGAACCGGCCCCGGCTGCCGAGTCCCGTCCGCTCCGCCTTCCAGCCCTCGCCCGAGGACGGTACGACGGTCGTCAACCTCGGGCCCTCGCATCCGGCGACGCACGGCACCATCCAGGTCATCGCCGAACTCGACGGCGAGCGCGTCCGCCGCGCCGACGTGCACTGCGGCTACCTGCACCGGGGCTTCGAGAAGGAATGCGAGTCGCACACCTGGCACACCCTGATGCCGTACGTGAACCGGCTCAACTACTGCTCGGCGCTGATCAACGACTTCACCTACTGCGACGGGGTCGAGCGGCTGATGGGCATCGAGATCACGCCGCGCTGCCGCTACCTGCGCACGCTGCTCGCCGAGTACTCGCGCATCGCCGACCACCTGACCTGCATCGCCGCCTCGCTGATGGAGCTCGGCGCGATGACCGCCTTCCTGTACCTCGTCACCATCCGCGACTACATCTACGAGCACCTCGCCGACATCACCGGCGCCCGCGTCACCTACGCCTTCGGGCGGGTCGGCGGGGTCGCGCGCGACGTGCCGGAGGGCTGGTTCGACCGCCTCGAGGTGATCCTCGACCAGTACGAGGACTTCACCGGGCGCGTGCAGGACCTGGTCGGCCGCAACCGCATCTTCATCGACCGCACCCGCGACGTCGGCGTGCTCTCGACCGCCGAGGCGCTCGACTGGGGCTTCACCGGCCCCATGCTGCGCTCCACCGGCGCGAAGCGCGACCTGCGCAAGGACACGCCCTACCTCGCCTACGCCGAGCTCGAGTTCGACGTGCCCGTGGGCATCAAGGGCGACAACTACGACCGCTACTACGTGCGGATGCGCGAGATGGACGAGTCCGTGCACATGATCCGCCAGCTCGTCGAGCTGCTGAATGCCACGCCCGGCCCGGTCTGCGTGGACGACAACCGCTGCACGCTGCCGCCGAAGGAGCGCGTGTACAGCGAGATCGAGGCGCTGATCGTGCACTTCAAGCTGATCATGGAAGGCCCGCAGGTCCCGGCCGGCGACGTCTACGTGGCCCACGAGGCCGCGAACGGCGAGCTCGGCTTCTACATGGTCAGCACCGGCGGCGGCACGCCCTGGAAGGTGCACGTCAGGAGCCCGAGCTTCGTGCACATGGGCGGGCTGCACCGCCTGCTCGAGGGCTACCAGCTCGCCGACGTGATCCCGACCTTCGGCTCGGTGAACATGATCGGCGGGGAGTGCGACAGGTGAGGCACCTGATCCCCGAGTTCGAGGCGATGAAGAGGCGGCTGCCGCCGGGCGAGAACGGCGTGCTGCTGCTGCCTTGCCTGAAGCGCATCCAGGAGGACCGGGGCTTCATCGCCGAGGAGGACGTCGCCGCGCTGGTCGAGTACCTCGGGGTGCCGCGCATCCAGGTCGAGGAGGTGCTGTCCTTCTACGGCATGTTGAGGCGCGCGCCGATCGGCCGCTGGCACCTCCAGTTCTGCCACAACGTGTCCTGCTCGATGTGCGGCGCCGAGCGCCTGATCGCGCGGGCCTCGCGCCGGCTCGGGATCGGCGCGGGCGAGACGACGCCGGACGGGAAGTTCACGCTCTCGCGGGTCGAGTGCCTCGGCTCCTGCGGCACCGCGCCCGTCGTGATGGTCAACGACCGCTACTACGAACTGCAGAGCGAGCCGCTGCTCGACCTGCTGCTCGAGGAGCTCACGAAGTCATGACCGGGCGCAAGGTCCTCATGAACTTCGAGGTGACGCACACCTCGCACACGCTCGAGGCCTACCTCGCGCGGGGCGGCTACCAGGCGCTCGCCAAGGCGCTTCGGACCATGACGCCCGGCGGCGTCACGCAGGAAATCGTCGACTCGGGGCTGCAGGGCCGCGGCGGCGCGGCCTTCCCGGCCGGCATCAAGTGGCGGGTGATCGACCCGAAGGACGGCCAGCCGCACTACCTCGTCGCCAACGCCGACGAGGGCGAGCCCGGCACCTTCAAGGACCGCTGGGTGCTGGAGCATTCGCCGCACACCCTGCTCGAGTCGATGCTGATCGCCTCCTACGCGCTCGGCGTGCGACACAGCTTCATCTACATCCGCGGCGAGTTCGACCTGCCCTGGCGGCGGACCCGCGACGCGGTCGAGGAGGCCTACGCCGCCGGCTGGTTCGGCGAGGACATCCTCGGCACCGGCTTCGCCTGCGACGTCTTCGTCTACCGCGGCGCCGGCGCCTACGTCTGCGGCGAGGCCTCCTCGCTGCTGGCCTCGATCGAGGGCACGCGCGGCTACCCGCGCAACCGTCCGCCCCGGCTCACGGTCAAGGGCCTGTTCCAGCGCCCGACGGTCGTCAACAACGTCGAGACGCTGTCGAACCTCGCCTGGATCGTCGGCCGCGGCGCGGCGGCCTTCCGCGAGCTCGGCACGCCGAAGAGCCCGGGCACGCGGCTCATCTCCATTTCCGGCCACATCGCCAGGCCCGGCGTCTACGAGGTCGAGCTCGGCTACCCCTGGGCGAAGTTCCTGCACGACGAGTGCGGCGGCATCAGCTGCGGGCGGCAGCTGAAGGCCGTGATCCCGGGCGGCATCTCCTCGCAGATCCTCACCGGCCGCGACGCCAAGGTGCTCACGGCCCACGACCTGGAGACCATGCTCCTCGACCACGACGCGCTGTGGCAGGCCGGCAGCTCGCTCGGCTCCGGCGGCATGATCGTGATCGCCGACGGCACCTGCATGGTGAGCCTGTTGCGCGTGATGCTGCGCTTCTACCACCACGAGTCCTGCGGCCAGTGCACGCCCTGCCGCGAGGGCATGGGCTGGCTGCACCGGATCGTCGACCGGATCCTCGCCGGCCAGGGCCGGCCGGAGGACATCGACACCATGTACCGGATCTCCAAGGCCAACGACGGCACCACGATCTGCGGCCTGGGCGACGCGGCCGGCTACGCGACGGTGGCGATGCTCGACCGCTTCCGCGAAGAGTTCGATTTCTGCATCGAGCACAAGCGCTCGAAGTACGGCGGGAACCTCGAATGCCGACCCTCTACATAGACGGCCGGCCGGTCGAGGCCGGCGCGGACCAGACGGTCATGCAGGCGGCGCGCGCCGCCGGCATCGAGCTCCCGCACTTCTGCTGGCACCCGGCGCTGTCGGTGCCGGGCAACTGCCGCATCTGCATGGTCGAGGTCGAGGGCAAGGGCACGGACATCGCCTGCAACATGCCGGTGAAGGAAGGCATGAAGGTGCTGACCGACTCGCCGGAAGTCCGTGAGCACCGCAAGGCGATCCTGCAGCTGACGCTCCTGAACCACCCGGTGGACTGCGGCATCTGCGACAAGGCCGGCGAGTGCACCCTGCAGGACTACCACTACCGCTACAACGGTGCGCCGTCGGCGTCCGTGGATGCCAAGGTCACCTCCACCAAGTTCTATGCGCTGTCCGACCGGATCGTGCTCGACAACGAGCGCTGCATCCTCTGCTCGCGCTGCGTGCGCTTCACGCGCGAGGTGTCGGGCTCGAACGGGCTCGGCATCGAGCACCGCGCCGACCACTCGCTGGTGCGGCCGTCCGGCGACGGCGCCTTCCGGACCGACGCCTACTCGGACAACGTCGTCGACCTCTGCCCGGTCGGCGCGCTGCTGTCGCGGCGCTTCCTGCACCGCGCCCGCGTCTGGTACCTCAGGCCCACGCCCTCGGTCTGCCCGGGCTGCGAGCGCGGCTGCACCGTCCAGGTCTGGCACCGCCAGGAGGAATGGAAGCTGAAGTCGGTTTCCACCGCCGAGAACACGCGGATCGCCCGCGTCACGCCGCTCGAGAACCCGGCGGTCAACGGCCCGTGGATCTGCAACAAGGGCCGCGACCTCGCCGACCTGTTCGAGCGCCCGCGCGTTACCACGGCCCGGGTCGCAGGCCAGCCGGCCACGCTCGAGGATGCGGTCGCGGCCGCGCGGCGGCTCATCGCCACCGCCAGGCAGCCGGTTGCGCTGGTCTCGAGCCGGGGCTCGAACGAGGAACTCGACGCCTTCCACCATCACTTCGCCGGCCGCTTCCCCAGTTTCGTCAAGCAGGACCACGCGCCGCGCGACGGCGAGGTCTTGGAGGACCGGCTGCTCATCCGGGCGGACAAGAACCCCAACGGCCGCCGCGCCCGCGAGTTGTTCGGCGCCGCCTCGCCGTCGTTCCCGCCGGGCACCGACCTCGTGCTCGACTGGGGCGAGGGTACGGACCCTGGCGCGCTGCCGGCCGGCGCGAAGCTGGTCTCGGTCGCGAGCTTCGCCGCTGCCTCGCACGCGCGCGCCGACGTGCTGCTGCCGGTCAGCACCCAGCTCGAGCGCGACGGGCACTACACGAACTTCGAGGGCGTCGTCTCGGCCTTCGAGGCCTGCTTCCCGCGCCCGGCGGGTGTCGCGGACGCCGAGGCGCTGTTCGCGCAGCTCGCCGCAAGGGACGCGGCATGATGCAGGACCTCGCCGTCCACGTCGCGTTCATCGTCTTCTCGGTGGGCCTGCTCATGACCTTCGGCCTGCTGCTGACCTGGGTCGAGCGCAAGCAGGCGGCGATCATGTCGGATCGCATCGGCGCGAACCGCGCCTACCTGCGCATCCCTTTCACGCAGGTGAAGCTGGTCTGGTGGGGCCTGTTCCACGGCATTGCCGACGGCCTCAAGATGCTCCTGAAGGAGGACTTCAAGCCCAACTCCTACGACCGGCTCGCCTACGCGCTCGCGCCCTGGGTCGCCTTCACGCCGGTGCTGCTGGTCTTCGCGGTGATCCCCTTCGGCGGAGTACTCATCCCCGGGCAGCTGCTGCCCGGGTCGCTCGGCGAGTGGTTCGGCGACCGGACCTACCGCATGCAGGTGGCGGACCTGGACGCGGGCCTCTTGGTCGTGTTCGCCTTCGGCGGCATCGCCATCATGGGCGCGATGCTCGCCGGCTGGTCCTCGGACAACAAGTTCTCGCTGCTCGGCGCGGTCCGGGCCGGCGCCCAGCTCATCTCCTACGAGCTGGTGCTCGCGCTCACCGTCCTCGGGCTGATCCTCGCCTATGGCACGGTGGAGCTCGGCAGCATCGTCGAGCAGCAGTCCGGCACGGTCTTCGGCTTCCTGCCCGCGTGGGGCCTGTTCCTGCACCCCTTCGCGGCGCTGCTGTTCCTGACCGCCGCCATCGCCGAGAACAAGCGGGCGCCCTTCGACCTGCCGGAGGCCGAGTCCGAGCTGATCGCCGGCTACTTCACCGAATACAGCGCCATGAAGATGGGGCTGTTCATGTTCGCGGAGTTCATCGAGATCGCGATCATCGCGGCGCTGTTCGCCACGCTGTTCCTCGGCGGCTACAACCTGCCGTGGATGAACGACGCCGGCTTCCTGCTGCCCGGCGGCACGGTCATCGCGCTCTCGCACGGCGTGGTCGTCGCGCTGCAGCTGCTGACCTTCCTCGGCAAGGTGTTCCTGCTCTGCAGCTTCCAGATCCTGATCCGCTGGTCGCTGCCGCGCTTCCGCTACGACCAGCTGCTGCGCTTCGCCTGGAGGTTCCTGCTGCCGCTCGCGCTCGCCAACCTGACCGTCACCGCCGTCGCGGTGTGGCTGCTCGAGGGATGACCGTGGCCCGCGTCGACCGCCGCCGCAAGCTTTGGAACGAGCCGCGCATGGGCTGGTGGGAGCGCCTGTACCTGCTCGAGATCCTGCGCGGCCTGTCGGTGACGGGCGGGGTTTTCACTCGGAACCTCTGGCGCTGGATGACCGGCCGCAAGGGCGCGCTGACCACCTACTACCCGGAGGAGCGCCGCGCGGACATGGCGCGCTTCAACCGCGGCAAGCACGTGCTGACGCAGCGGCCGGACGGCAGCCCGCAGTGCGTCGCCTGCAACATGTGCGCGACCGTCTGCCCGGCGCGCTGCATCGAGATCGAGGCCGCCTTCGACCCCGCCGACGCGGCGCACCCGAAGTCGCCCGCGCGCTTCGAGATCGACTACTCACGCTGCATTTTCTGCGGCCTGTGCGTCGAGGCTTGCCCGGAGGACGCGATCCGCATGGCGCAGGACGTGCCGGACCTGCCGTCCACCGACCGCCACCGCATGTGGCTCGGCATGGAGGAGATGCTGACCTGGCGGCCGCAGCGCGACGTCGCCAAGCCCTACCCGCCGAAGCCCGGCGCCGCGCCGCGGGGAACCCCATGATCGAGACCGCGCTGACCTATTTCTTCGGCGCGGCGGCGGTCGTCGGCGGGCTGCTGATGCTGTTCGCCCGCCACCCGATGCGCGCGGCGCTCGCGCTGGTCTGCGCCATGCTCTCGCTGGCCGGCGTCTACGCCATGCTCGGCGTGCACGTGATCGCCGTCTTCCAGGTGCTGATCTACGTCGGCGCGGTGATGATCTTCATGGTCTACACCATCATGCTGCTCGACGTGCGCGACCCGTCCTTCACCCGGCGCTGGTCGCCGCTCCTGGTGCCGGGCGTGCTCGGCGCCGGGCTGCTCGCCGGGCTCGTCGCCTGGGCGCTGCGCGACGCCGGCGGCGCGCCTGCCGACGCCGGCACCCAGGCCTTCGGCGTGCAGGGCTTCGCGGCGGCCTTCCTCGACGACTACTGGCTCTACTTCGAGCTGTCCTCGGTGCTGCTGGTCGCGGCCGTGGTCGCCGCCATCGCGGCGCTCAGGGCCGGGAGGGACGAGGATGGCTGAGCAGAACTTCCTGCTCGCGGTCGCCGCGCTGCTGTTCGCGCTCGGCTTCCTAGGGGTGATCGTGCGCCGCAACGCGCTCGTGATGCTCATGAGCATGGAGCTGATGCTGAACGGCGTGAACCTGAGCCTGATCACCTTCGCCCGCGAGGCCGGCTCGCCGGAGGCCGCGGTGCTGGTGTTCCTGGTGTTCGTGGTCGCCGCGGCCGAGATCGCGATCGCCATCCCCATCGTGCTGGCGCTCGCCCGCCGCCGCCGCACGCTCGATGCCGGCGCCTTCGCGGAGCTCAAGGGGTAGCCGTGGGCACGCTCACCCTCATCGTCCTGCTGCCGCTCGCGGGCTTCCTGCTGAACGGAATCTTCGGCGGCCGCCTCGGGCGGAGCTTCGTGAGCGTGGTCGGTTGCGGCCTGCCGGCGCTCGCCTTCGCGCTCGCGGTGCGGGCGTTCCTAGGGCTCGAAGCGGGCGGCGGGCCGGTCGTCGAGACGCTCTACACCTGGGCCACCTTCGGCGAGCGCAGCCTCGAGATCGCCTTCTGGCTGGATCGCCTGAGCGCGGTGATGCTGCTCATCGTCACCGGCGTCGGCTCGCTGATCCACCTCTACTCGACCGGCTACATGAAGGGCGACCCGGGCTATGCCCGCTACTTCGCCTACCTCAACCTGTTCCTGTTCTTCATGCTGCTCCTGGTCCTCGGCCGCTCGCTGCTGGTGCTGTTCGTCGGCTGGGAGGGCGTGGGGCTGGCCTCCTACCTGCTGATCGGCTTCTGGTTCTCGGACCCCGGGAAGGCGGCCGCCGGCAAGAAGGCCTTCATCACCAACCGGATCGGCGACGCCGGCTTCCTCGTCGGCATGTTCCTGATCTGGCAGGCGCTCGGCACGCTCGACATGGACGCGATCAACGCCGCCTTCGGCGCGGGTTCGGTGCCGGGGCTTTCGGCGACGCTGGTCGCGGTGCTGCTGTTCATCGGCGCCACCGGCAAGTCGGCGCAGATCCCGCTGCACGTCTGGCTGCCCGACGCCATGGCCGGCCCGACCCCGGTCTCGGCGCTGATCCACGCCGCGACCATGGTCACCGCCGGCGTCTACCTGGTCGCGCGCCTGTCGGGCGTCTACCTGGAGGCCCCGGAGGCCTCGCAGCTGGTCGCGGTGATCGGCGTGCTGACCGCCTTCTTCGCCGCCACCATCGCGGTGGTGCAGACCGACATCAAGAAGGTGCTCGCCTACTCGACCATCTCCCAGCTCGGCTTCATGTTCGTCGCGCTCGGCGTCGGCGCCTACGGGGTCGCGGTCTTCCACCTCTACACCCATGCCTTCTTCAAGGCCTGCCTGTTCCTCGGCGCCGGCAGCGTGATCCACGCGCTCGGCGGCGAGCAGGACATCCGCCGCATGGGCGGGCTGGCGCGTCGGATCCCGGTGACCTTCGCCACCTTCGCGATCGCCACCGCCGCGATCGCCGGCCTGCCGCCGCTCGCCGGGTTCTTCTCGAAGGACGAGATCCTCTGGTACGCGCTCTCGAGCGAACGCGGCGGCTCGGTGCTGCTCTTCGCCCTCGCCGCGCTCACCGCGCTGCTGACCGCCTTCTACATGTTCCGATTGCTGTGGCGCACGTTCATGGGGCCCTCGCGGATGAGCCCCGAGGTCGAGCACCACGTGCACGAGTCGCCGCCGTCGATGGCCGGGGTGCTGGTGGTCCTCGCCGCGCTCTCGGCCGTCGGCGGCTTCGTGTCGATCCCGCATTTCCTCGAGCCGATGCTGCCGCTGCCGGCGGTGAACCCGGCCTTCGAGCACCTCCACGTGGGGCTGCTCGCGCTCTCGGTCGTCCTGGGGCTCACCGGCCTCGCGCTCGCGGCCTGGCTGTACGGCGGCGATGCGGCGCGCGCCGCACGCCTCGGTGAGCGCTTCGCCGGCCTGCACCGGCTGCTGACCGGCAAGTACTACGTGGACGAGCTGTACGAGGCGACCCTCGGCCGGCCGCTCGAGTGGCTGTCGCGACGGGTGTTCCTCGGCCTCGGCGACCGCGTGCTGATCGACGGAACGCTGCACGGCCTCGCCGGGCTCGCCCGGGCCGCCGCCGGCGCGCTGTCGCGGGTACAGGCCGGCAGCCTGCAGGCCTATGTGCTCCTGGGCCTCGCCGGCCTGGTGCTGCTGCTCGCCTGGAGCCTCCGCCATGCCTGAGGCCAGCCTGCTCAACCTGCTGCTGTGGCTGCCGGTCCTCGGCATGGCGCTGCTGCCGGTGCTGCCGCGCGGCGCCGACCGCGCCGTGCGCGGCCTCGCGCTCGCGGTGATGCTCGCGCAGCTCGCGCTCGCCGCCTGGCTCTATGCGAGCTTCGCACCGGGCGTCGCGGGACTGCAGTTCGAGACCCGCCTGGCCTGGATTGCCGACTGGGGTGTCTACTACCACGTCGGCCTCGACGGCATGAACGTGCTGCTGGTGCTGCTGACGGCCTTCCTCGGGCCGCTCGTGGTTGCCGGCGCCTTCACCGCCATCCGCGAGAGCGTCAAGCTCTTCCACGCCATGGTGTTCTTCATCCAGTTCGCGATGGTGGGCACCTTCCTCGCCCAGGACCTGTTCCTGTTCTATGTGTTCTGGGAGACGATGCTGATCCCGATGTTCCTGATGATCGGCATCTGGGGCGGCGAGCGGCGGATCTACGCCACCCTCAAGTTCGTGCTCTACACCGCCTTCGGCAGCATCCTGATGCTGGCGGCGCTGATCTACCTGGTGTGGTCGCTGTACCAGGCCCGCGGCGAACTCTCCTTCGCCCTCACCGACCTCTACGGCCTCGACCTGCCGCTGTCGGTGCAGGGCTGGCTGCTCGGCGCCTTCGCGCTGTCGTTCGCGATCAAGGTGCCGATCGTGCCCTTCCACACCTGGCTGCCGGACGCCCACGTCGAGGCGCCGACGGCGGGCTCGGTGATCCTCGCCGGGGTGCTCCTGAAGATGGGCACCTACGGCTTCATGAAGCTCGGCTTCCCGCTCTTCCCGGATGCGGCGCGCGAATTCGCGCCCTACGTGATGGCGCTCGCGGTGGTGAGCATCGTCTACGGCGCCTGCCTCGCGCTGGTGCAGGACGACATCAAGAAGATCATCGCCTACTCCTCGATCAGCCACCTCGGCTACGTGATGCTCGGCCTCGCCTGCTTCGACCTGCTCGGCATCCAGGGCGCGGTGATCCAGATGGTGAGCCACGGCCTGGTCTCGGCCGGGCTGTTCCTCATGGTCGGCATGGTCTACGAGCGCTGCCACACCCGCGAGCTCGGCGCCTACGGCGGTCTCGCCAAGGCCATGCCCGCCTACTCGGTGTTCTTCATGCTGCTGACGCTCGCCTCGATCGGCCTGCCGGCCACCAGCGGCTTCACCGGCGAGTTCCTCGCGCTCGCCGGCGCCATGAGCGCCGGCTGGGCGACCCACGTGGCCGGCGGCGGCTCGACGGTGCTGGTGCTCGCAGTCACCGCCGTGACCGGGGTGGTGCTGGGTGCCCTCTACATGCTGCGCTTCGCCAAGTCGTTCCTGTTCGGTGAGGAAAAGCTCCCCGGCGGGCATGCGGTCGCCGACCTCGGCCTGCGCGAGAGCGCGATCCTCGCGGCGATCGTCGCCGCGGTGCTGGCGCTCGGCATCGCCCCCGGCGGCGCGCTCGCCAGGATCGAGTCCGGCTCGCTCGAGTACCAGCGGCTCGTGCTGGGTGAAGCAGAGGGGGGCGCGCCATGAGCTGGGCGGTGCTGCTCAGGAGCCTCCTGCCCGAGCACCTGCTGCTCGCCGGCGCCCTGCTCGTGATCACGATCGAGATCGTGTCGAGGCAGCGGCGCGACGGCTCGACCGTGGCCCTCGCGACCCTGGTTGCCGCCGGCATCGCCGCGCTGTGGCTGCACGTCGCCGACTACGCGGCCGCGCCCTTCGCGGGCCAGCTGTCGGTGGACCCGGCGGCATTCCTCGGCAAGGCGGTGCTGATCGGGCTCGCCATTCCAGTGGTGCTGCTGTCGCGCGAGGAGTTCCGCGGCCCGCGCGTGCAGGCGCTGCTGCTCTTCTCGCTCTACGGCGCCTGCATCGCGCTCTCCGCAGACAGCTTCCTGACGCTCTTCGTCGGCCTCGAGCTGCTGTCGCTGCCCGTCTACACGATGGTGATGATGCGGATGCTGCGGCCCGAGAGCGCCGAGGCGGCGCTCAAGTACCTCGTGCTGGGCGGCACGGCGAGCGCCATGCTGCTGATGGGCGCCTCGCTGCTGCTCGGCGCCACGGGGTCGCTGTCGGTCGCGGCCTTCCCCGCCGGGCTCGAAACCCGCACGCCGCTCGCCACCGCCGGCGTGCTGCTGGTCATAGCCGCCTTTTTCCTCAAGGGCGCCGTGGTGCCGTTCCACGGCTGGGCGCCGGATGCCTACCAGGGCGCGACGCTGCCGGTGACGGCCTACATGGCGGCAGGGGTCAAGGCCGGCGTGCTGCTTGCGGCGGTGCGGCTCTTCGACGGGGCGACGATTCCCGCGCTGCTGGTCGCGCCCATTGCCGCGCTGCCGCTCGCGTCCATGGCCTGGGGCAACCTCGCCGCCATCCGCCAGACGAGCACCCGGCGCATGATCGGCTACTCGTCCATCGCCCACGCCGGGTATCTCTACTTCGCCTTCCTCGGCGCACCCGAGGGCCGCTTCGAGGCGGTGGCGTTCTACGTCATCGCCTACGGCCTCATGAACCTGCTCGCGCTCGCCGCGCTGCCCGGCGGCGAGGACGACGTCGCCGCCGACCGGCTGGAGGCTCTCAAGGGCATGTTCGCGCGCCGGCCCTACGCCGCGCTCACGCTCGGCATGGCCATGCTCTCCCTCGCCGGCCTGCCGCCCTTCCCCGGCTTCGTCGCCAAGTTCCTCGTCTTCCGCAACGTCATGGAGGCCGGCTACACCGGCCTCGCAGTGGCCGGCCTCGTCGCGAGCTATCTCGGCATCTACTTCTATCTGCGGGTGCTGCAGTACGCGTTCATGGGCCAGGCAGAGGGCGAGCCGCCGCCCGGGCGCAAGCTCGCGCTCGGCGCGAGCCTGCTGTGCCTCGCGCCCGTGGCCTGGCTGACGTTCTTTCCGGGCTGGCTGCTCGACCGGCTATAGGCCGTCGCGACAGCGCTCGAAGCGCGCGAACAGCGCATCGTGGACGGCCGCGGCGACCGGTCCAACCAGGAGCCACTCCTGCGCCAGCCGGTCCAGGTCGCCGGGCGTGTCGCGCTCGCCGCGTGCCATCGCGTCGACCAGCCGCTGCATCTGGTAGTGGCGACGCAGCTCGAGGTCCTCGGCCGGCGTCTCGACGCCGGCGATCAGCTCGGCGCGCACGCACAAGAGCCGCAGGGCGGATTCGTTCGCCGCGAGGTCGGTGCTTATCGTGCCGTCGGCAACCGCAGCGAGCTGCCGCTCGAGGATCGCCTTTGTGCCCTTCGGCGCATTCGCCAGCCCGGCGACGGCGCTTTCGGCGGACGCCCGAAGCGCTTCGCAGTCCCCGGCGTCCCGCCCCTCGGCGACAGCGAGCGCGCAGGCTCGCACGAGCGCGGCCGCGGCCAACAGCTCGGCCCAGCCCTGGCGCGCCGCGGCAGCCTCGGCGCGACGCCTGGCCTCGCGGCAGCGATCCAGCGCGCGGGCGAAACGCTGGCGCAGTTCGCGCGCCGAGGCGCGCGGCAACTCGAGGGACTCGAAGCGGCCGAGCAGTTCGCCGACTTCCTGCAGAGCCAGGGGGAGTTCGTCGCCCGCGAGCCCGGCGATCCGCTCGAGCGCCTCGCACAGCGCGACGGCCTCGCCCTGCTGGGCCTCGAGCGCCACCGCCTGCGCCGCCGCCTCCTGCGAGCTGCGCTGGAAGACGGCGTCGCAGTGTCGCCGGAAGTCAGCCCACAGCGCATTGCCCTCCTTGTGCGGCACGAGCCCGATGGTCTTCCAGGCCCGCTGCAGCTCCTTCGCGGCCGCAATGGCCTCGCGCGTGTCCTCGACTTCGGCGAGGCCGGCAGCCCGGGCGACCAGCGCGCGCTTCGCCTCGAGGTTCCGCGCGTAGTCGGCCGCGAGGCGCCCACGCAGCTCGTCGAGCAGCGCGTGGAAGCGCGCCTGCAGCGGCTTCACGACTGACTGGTCGACCGGCGCGTACTGGCGCCACTCCTCGCGCGCCTCG
The DNA here is from genome assembly GCA_964406445.1 of uncultured Steroidobacteraceae bacterium. Lineage (GTDB taxonomy): Bacteria > Pseudomonadota > Gammaproteobacteria > Steroidobacterales > Steroidobacteraceae > SG8-30. Next base: position 195,795 of record CAYORU010000002.1, on the reverse strand, counting down.
CCGATCACCTGGTTGATCAAGCGAAGATCGGGCGACTCGCCCGCCTGCGCCGCGGCGAAGGCCGACAGCCGCTCGAGCAACTCCTCGCGCTTGCCCTGGTTCTCGCGGCGAGTCTCCGCCTGCCGCGCGAAGTGTTCCTTGCAGGGCGCGTAGGCCCGCTCGGCCGCCTCCTCGAACTGCTGCGCCTCGGGCGCGTCGTCGTGCCCCGCACCCCGCTCGAGGCTGCGCCACTCCTCGCGCAGCCGGCGGATGTGCCGGGCCAGTTCCTCGGGCGAGGTCTGGGCGCCGACGAGCGCCTGCATCTTCTGCAAGAGCTCGGCCCGCTTGGGCGCGACCCGGAAGGTCTTCCAGTCCTCGAGCTCCTTGAGCCGCGACTGCAGCTCCTCGAACTGGCGCGCGAACCACGGCGGCAGGCCGGCAGCTTCGGGCAGCCTCTCCGTGATCGCATCGCGCAGGCGCTCCGCGCGTGCCGTCGTGCCCCGGCCGAGCGCGGCCTGGGCTTGCCGCAGCAGGCTGAGCATCTCGCGTGCCGCGGCTTGCTCGGCCTTGCGCTTCGCGACCTCCGCCTGGCGCTCTGCCTCCCGCTCGGCCTCGAGCCTGCGGGCTTCCTCGGCGGCGATGGCCGCCGCCGCCTCCGCCTCGGCAGCGCGCTGGCGTCGCGCCGCCTCCGCGGCGTCAGCCTCGGCGCGCTGCCGTGCCTGCTCGGCCGCCTGCTCCTCGAGGTGCTGCTCGAGCGCCCGCCGCGCTGCGGCGAGCTGCGCGGTCACCTCGTTGTGCAGCTCTGGTGTCGCCTGCGCGGCGACCGCGCTCCAGCGCGCCTCGAGCTGCGCAAGGGTACTCGCAGACGAAGCCGCGGCCTCGCGCGCGGCGCATTCGGCAATAGCCGCTGCGGCGGCGCGGATCTCGGCCTGCAGCTGCTCTTCGCGGCGCGCGGTGGCGAGCAGCGCGTCGTGCTTCTTGGTCAGGATCCGGTAGACCTGCTTGTCCTTGCCGTGGCGGGTGGCGAGGATCAGCGCGTGCAGCTGGTCCGGGTCGGAGATGGCCTGCGCCGCGGCCTGGCGGAGGCGGGTCGAGTGTCCTTCCAACGCCCACCGGCCCACCTCGGCCATGTCGCCGACCGCGAGCGCCTGCTCGAGGGCGGCCTGCTCCTCGCGCGCCTGCGCCTCGGGATCGGCCGGCGCGGCCGGCTCGACGGGTACGCCGGCATCGCCGGCCTCCGGTGTATCCGGGGGCGGCCCGGCCTTTTCTCGCCATTTCGAGAAGATCGACATGCAGGGCCTCAGCGCCGGTCCAGGTCGCGGTCGTTCATCGCCGCCGGGTCGCCGAGCGGCTCGAGGTGGGTGAACACCGAGGTGTTCGGCAGCGTCGCGCGCAGGTCCGCCTCGAGATGCTCGAGCAGGGTGTGACCGTCCTTCACGCTCCAGGTGCCCGGGACCAGCACGTGCACCTCGACGAACCGGCGCCGGCCGGCCCGGCGCGTGCGCAGCGCATGGTAGCGCACGTGCGGGCCGGTGTAGCGGTCAAGCACGCCGCGCAGCTTCGCGATCTCGTCGGCCGGCAGCGCGCGGTCCATCAGGCCGTCGATCGAGCCGCGCACGATGCCGAGCCCGGTCCAGACGATGTTGGCCGCAACCAGCAACGCCACGGCGGGGTCGAGCCACAGCCAGCCGGTCAGCGCCACCAGGCCCACCGCCACGACCACGCCGGCGGAGGTCCAGACGTCCGTCATCAGGTGGTGGGCGCTCGCCCTGAGCGTGACCGACTCGTGCTGCCGCGCCGCGCGCATCAGCACGAGCGAGGTGGCGAAGTTGACGACCGCGGCGACGACCGAGACGCCGAGGCCGAGGCCGATGCGCTCGAGCGGCTGCGGATGCAGCAGCCGGTCGACCGCGGCCCAGGCGATGCTCACCGCGGCGATCAGGATCAGCCCACCCTCGACGCCGCTCGAGAAGTACTCCGCCTTGCCGTGGCCGTAGGCATGGTCCTCGTCGGCCGGCCGCGCCGCGAGCGCCAGCATGGCGAAGGCCATCAGCGCGCCGGCGAGGTTGACGAAGGACTCGAGCGCGTCCGACAGCAGGCCGACCGAGCCCGTGAGCCACCACGCGCCGCCCTTCAGCAGGATCGTGGCGACCGCCGCCAGGATGGCCAGCCAGGCGAAGCGCGTGAGTGGGGTCGTCGCCGCCATGCGCGGCAACGATAGCGCAACGCCCGTCGCGATGCCGCCGCGCTTGCCGCAGCTCAGCCGCGCCGGCGCCGCAGCCGCCTCCAGACGTTGCGCCGGCCGCCCGTTTTGGCGACAGTGCGGGCCGCAGCCGTCGGCGCGGGAGGCGCCTTGCCCCAGCTCAAGTCGATCACCCTCGCCCTCGGGCCCGCCGCCGGCGCCGCGCTCGGGCTTTCGCTCTCCGCCGCAGGCCTCGACCCCAAGGTGTGCTGGACAGCCGCCATCACGCTCACCACGGCGATCTGGTGGGTGTTCGAGAGCGTACCCGTGGCCGCTGCCTCGCTGCTGCCCTTCGCGGCGCTGCCGCTCGTCGGCGTGCTCACCCACCAGCAGGCGGCGGCCGCGCTCGGCAACCCGGTGATCCTGCTCCTGATGGGCGCCTTCATGCTGTCGAAGGCGCTCGAGCGCTCCGGCGTCCACGAGCGCTTCGCGCTCGGCATGATCCGCGTGGTCGGCGGCCAGGGCGGACCGCGCCTCGTGCTCGCCTTCATGCTGACGGCCGCGTTCATCTCGATGTGGGTGTCGAACACGGCGACCGTTCTGATGCTGACGCCGATGGCCCTCGCCCTGCTCGGCCGCAGCCGCGATCCGCGGCTAGTGGTGCCGGTGCTGCTCGGCATCGCCTACGGCTCGTCGATCGGCGGCATGGGCACGCTGATCGGCACGCCGCCGAACGTGATCTTCGCCGGCGTCTACGCCCAGGAGACCGGGCGGCAGTTCGGGTTCCTGAGCTGGATGGCGATCGGCGTGCCGATCGTGGCGGTCGCGATCCCGCTCGCCGCGCTATGGCTGGCCCGTGGCCTCGCCGGCGCCTCGCCGCTCGCCACCGAGCCGCCCGGACCCTGGCGGCCGGCGGAAGTGCGCGTGCTCGTGGTGTTCGGCCTCACCGTGGCGGCGTGGATCACGCAGACCGAACCGCATGGCGGCTGGACCGGCCTGCTCGGCGTGGACCCGGGTTCGGACGCGACCGTGGCGCTGACGGGGGTGGTCGCGATGTTCCTCGTCTCCGACGGCAAGGGCGGCCGACTGCTCGACTGGCCGACGGCCGAGGCGATCCCCTGGGGCGTGCTGCTGCTCTTCGCCGGCGGCATCTGCCTCGCGGCCGGGTTCACCGCCAGCGGCCTGTCGACACTCATCGGCGAGGGACTGGCCGGCCTGTCGGCGCTGCACCCGTGGCTGCTGATCCTCGCGATCTGCCTGGTGGTGACCTTCCTCACCGAGATCACCTCGAACACGGCCGTGGCGACGCTGCTGATGCCGGTGCTCGCCGCGGTCGGGTTCGCGACCGGGCTGCCGCCGGAACTGCTGATGATCCCCGCCGCGATCTCCGCCTCCTGCGCCTTCATGCTGCCGGTGGCGACCGCGCCGAACGCGATCGTCTATGCCACGGGCCAGGTCAGCATCGCGCGCATGGCGCGCGAGGGGCTGGTGCTCAACTTCCTGCTCGCCGGGATCATCTCGACGGTGGTGTACCTGCTGCTCGGCCGCGGCTGAGGTAGCGGCGTCGAACTCAGAGCAACATGCGTGGCATGGGCCCGAAGCCCGGTCGCGGCGGCCAGGAGGGGCACAGCGCCTCCATCACGGCCATCAGGTCGTCCATCGCCGCGAAAGGGTCACGCCTGGACGGCGGGCTCGGCGCCGCGCCTCCGTTCGCTGCCAGCGGCGATGGGCCAACCGTCGCCTGACGCGCCTCAACCCGCGTTTTCGAGGAGTTCATCAAGCCAGGCCTCCCGGTCGAAAAGCCGGAAGAATCGCGAAGCTCGTCGCGGTACACGGCTTCGCGGTTGGCGCGGATCAGGGCGCGGATCAGGGCGCGGATGTCCTCCAGATCCTGCGTGCGGCGCGGATCGTTGACGAACCCCTGCAGCTTGAAGGCAATCAAACCTTAGAGACTGATCACCCGCAAGGTGCCGAACGGCGTGGCGAGCGGATCGGCCTCGAGCAGCAACCGTCGCGCCACGGGCCGCCGCGCATATGGCAGGTCGACGCGTTCGTCGCCGCGCAGATAGGTCGCCGCTTCATCGCTTCGGTGGATGCAGCGGTAACCCAGCGCCACGAACTCTGCGTCGACCGCCTCCGCGAGGTCGGCGTCGGTCAGCAGGTCGATGTCCTGAGTGGCCCGAACGACATGGTAAGGCGCCAGGGCCAATCCGCCGATGAGTGCGCTCCTCGCGCCAGCGCGTTCGAGGCGCGCCAGGATCTCCTGCAACTGCCTGCCCAGTCTTGAGATCGGCGGCATTACTGGATGATGCCAGAGGGTCGCTCCTGCAATCGAGCGGGCAAGGCCCTGTTTCAGAAGATCGTCAATCTTCGCTCCAGCCGCGCGCGCGCTCGACCGCGCGCGACCACTGGCGCATCAGTTCGCCCGCCTGGTCGCGGCTGATCGAGGGCTCGAAGACGCGGTCCGACTGCCAGATCTTCGCGAGCTCCGCCTCCGAGCTCCAGAACCCGGTCGCGAGCCCCGCGAGGTAGGCGGCGCCGAGCGCGGTCGTCTCTGTGACGCGCGGGCGCACCACCGGCACGCCGAGCAGATCGGCCTGGAACTGCATCAGCAGGTCGTTGGCGGTCGCCCCGCCGTCCACGCGCAGCTCGACGAGCGGCCGGCCGGCGTCGGCCTGCATCGCGCCGAGCAGTTCGGCGCTCTGGAAGGCGATGGACTCGAGCGCGGCGCGGGCGACGTGCGCGCGCGTGGTGCCACGCGTGAGGCCGACCATGGCGCCGCGCGCGTAGGCGTCCCAGTGCGGGCTGCCGAGGCCGGTGAAGGCCGGCACGAGGAACACGCCGCCGCTGTCAGGCACGCTGGCCGCCAGCGCTTCCACGTCCGAGGAGCGCTCGAAGAAGCCGAGACCGTCGCGCAGCCACTGCACGACCGCACCGGCGACGAACACGCTGCCCTCGAGCGCATAGCGCCGCCCGCCGCGGTCCCAGGCGACGGTGGAGAGCAGCCGGTTCTTCGAGCGCAGCGGCCGCTCGCCGGTGTTCATCAGCATGAAGCAGCCGGTGCCGTAGGTGTTCTTGGCCATGCCGGGCGCAAAGCAGGTCTGGCCGAACAGGGCCGCCTGCTGGTCGCCGGCGATGCCGGCGAGCGGGATCTCGGCACCCTCGATCCGCGCCGTGATGCCCGCGTCGAAGGACGAAGGCAGCACCCGCGGCAGGCAGGCGCGCGGCACGCCGAACAGCTCGAGCATCTCCTCGCTCCACTCCCCGCTCTCGAGGTCGAGCAGCAGCGTGCGGCAGGCGTTGGTGACGTCGGTGACGTGGTGGCGCCCGCCGGTGAGATTCCAGACCAGCCAGCTGTCCACCGTGCCGAAGCACAGCTCGCCGCGCTCCGCCCGCGCGCGCGCGCCGGGGACGTTGTCGAGCAGCCAGGCGAGCTTGGTGCCCGAGAAGTACGGGTCGATCAACAGGCCCGTGCGCGCCGCGACCCGCTCCTCGTGCCCGGCCGCGCGCAGCGCGTCGCAGCGCTCGGCGGTGCGCCGGTCCTGCCAGACGATCGCCGGCGCGACCGGCTGGCCCGTCGCGCGCTCCCACAGCACGACCGTCTCGCGCTGGTTGGTGATGCCGACCGCGGCGAGATCCGCGGGCGAGGCCTCGGCCCGCGCCAGGACCTCGGCGATGGTCGCCGCCTGCGAGACCCAGATCTCGTTGGCGTCGTGCTCGACCCAGCCGGGTCTAGGGAAGTGCTGGGTGAACTCGCGCTGGGCGACCGCGGCGATGCCGCCGCGCCGGTCGAACAGGATCGAGCGCGAGCTGGTGGTGCCCTGGTCGAGCGCAAGCACGTAGCGCGCCATGGTGGCCCCCTCCTTCCCTTTTCCCCACCCTACCCGGCGGCGGGATGCGCGGCCAGCCAGGAATCGAGCGTCGCGGCAGCGGCAGGCCCGAGATGCAGGCCGAGCTTGGTCCGCCGCCAGAGGATATCGTCGGCGTTCATCGCCCACTCCTCGCGACGCAGGTAGTCGACCTCGCGCTCGAACAGGCCGGGCAGGATCTCCTCGCCGAGATCCGCGGGGCCGCGCGCCGCGCCGAGCACGGCGCCGAGCCGCGAGCCATAGGCCCGCGCCAGGCGCTCGAGGGCGCGCGGCGGCAGCCAGGGCCATGATCCCGACGCCCCGGCGAGGAACGCGTCGAAGTCGGCGCCCGGCATGTCCCCGCCGGGCAGCGGCACGCCGGCCGTCCAGGCGCCGCGCACGGCGCCGAGCCGCGGCGCGAGCTGGTCCACCACTTCCTCGGCGAGCACGCGGAAGGTCGTCAACTTGCCGCCGAAGACCGACAGCGCCGGGGCGCCGTTCGCGTCGAGCTCGAGCTGGTAGTCGCGGGTCACGCTCGAGGGGTCGTCGGACTCGTCTTCGAGCAGCGGCCGAAGCCCCGAGAAGGTCCATACCACGTCGTCCGGGGCGATCCGCAGCCGGAAGTAGCGATTGGCCATGCCGCAGAGATACTCGACCTCGGCAGCGCCGATCTGCGCGGCGCCCGGGTCGCCCTCGTGCTCGACGTCGGTGGTGCCGATGAGCGTGAAGTCCTGCTCGTAGGGCAGCGCGAAGACGATGCGCCGGTCCGGCGCCTGGAAGATGTAGGCGTAGTCGTGCTCGAACAGCCGGCGCACGACGATGTGGCTGCCCTTCACGAGGCGCACGCCGTGCCGGCTCGCGAGCGGCGAGCGGCCGGCGACGAACTCCGCGGCCCAGGGGCCGGCGGCGTTGACGAGCGCCCGGGCCCGCACCGAGCGGCCGCCGGAAAGCGCCGCGCGCCACCCGCCGTCCTCGCGGCGCACCGACTCGCAGCGCGTGCGGGTCAGCACCGTGGCGCCGCGCTCGCGCGCGTCCACGGCGTTCAGCACCACGAGGCGCGCGTCGTCCACCCAGCCGTCCGAGTACTCGAAGCCCCGGGTGAAGCGCGGGTCGAGCGCCGCGCCGGCGGGGTGCCGAGCGAGGTCCACCGCCGCCGAGCCGGGCAGGCGCCGCCGCCGCGCGAGGTGGTCGTAGAGGAACAGCCCCGCGCGAATCATCCAGGCCGGTCGCAGGTGCGCGTCGTGCGGCATCACGAAGCGCATCGGCCACATGATGTGCGGCGCGGATTCGATCAGCCGCTCGCGCTCGGCGAGCGACTTGCGGACCAGCCCGAACTCGTAGTGCTCGAGGTAGCGCAGGCCGCCGTGGATCAGCTTGGTGCTGGCCGAGGAGGTGTGCGCCGCGAGGTCGTCCTGCTCCACGAGCAGCACAGACAGGCCACGCCCGGCGGCGTCGCGCGCGATGCCGCAGCCGTTGATGCCGCCGCCGACGACCAGCAGGTCGTAGGTGTCCGCCGTCGCCTCAGGCATAGGTCAGCATCACGAGCACCAGCGCGAGCCCTCCGATGAACACCGTCGCCGCCGCGCCCAGCGCGAATGGCCGCCAGCCCTGCGCGCCAATCTGCCTGAGGTCGGTCTCGAGGCCGACGGCCGCGAGCGCCGCCGCGAGCAGCGCCTGCGCGACGACCGCGAGCGCGCCGAGCGCCGGCGACGGCAGGAGGCCGCTGCTCGCCACCGCCACCATGCCGACGAAGCCGAACGCGAACCAGGGCACCGGCACGTCCGCCCGCGCCACCCCCGCCTGCCGCGCGAGCGCCTGGCCGAGCAGGATCACCATCGGCGCGAGCAGCAGCACGCGGGTCAGCTTGCTCACCGTACCGTACTGGCCCGCCGCCTCGCCATGCGCGAAGGCCGCGGCCACCGCCTGCGCGACCTCGTGAACGGAGGCGCCGATCCACACCCCGTAGGCGTGGTCGGACAACCCCGCGAAGGCGCCGAGCAAGGGGAAGAGCAGCATCACGACCGTGCCGCAGAGCGTAATGACCCCGAGCGCGTAGGCCACCGCTTCGCCGCGCGCGCGAACCACCGAATTGGCCGCGACCACCGCGGAGGCGCCGCAGATCGAGGTGCCGGCCGCGATCAGCTGCGCGAGGCAGGCGTCCACCTTGAGCGCGCGGCCGAGCGCCAGGGTGAAGAAGAAAGTCAGGACCACGCAGGCGACCAGCACCATCGCGCCGACCAGGCCGATGTCGAGCAGCTGGCCGAAGGTCAGCTGCAGGCCGAGCAGGACGATGCCTGCGCGCAGCGGCAGGCGGATGCAGGCGGCGATGCCCGGCGTCGCGGCGGCCGGCACGCCGAGCAGGTTCCGCCACAGCGCGCCGAGGACGATGGCGAGCATCAGCGGGCTCAACGGGATGTCCGGCACCAGCGCGCGGGCGACGAAGGCCGCCGCGGCAAGCGCCGTGACCAGCACGAGGCCGGGCGCCAGCTCCAGCGGGCCGCGCGCCGCGACCGGGCTCATCCGGCGAGCTGCGCGGCCACCGCGCGGGCGGTGACGTCGCTGACGCGGACGTTCGACTCGACGGTCACGCCGGCGATGTGCGGGGTGAGCAGGAGGTTAGGAACGCCTGCGAACAGCCGGCCGGCCTCGGCGTCCACGGGCTCGCGCTCGAACACGTCGAGCGCGGCGCCGCCGAGCCGCCCGGCGCGCAGCGCCTCGACCAGCGCCGCCTCGTCCACGACTCCGCCGCGCGCAGCGTTGACGACGATTGCGTCCGGCTTCATGCGCGCGATCGCAGCCGCATCGATCAGCCTTCGCGTCTCAGGCGTCAGCGGCACGTGCAGGCTCACCACGTCGCTCGTCGCCAGCAATTCCTCGAGCCCGAGGCGGCGCGCACCCGCCCAGGCGGCGTGGCCCTCGGGCAGGTAGGGGTCGTAGCCGGCGATCGACATGCCGAGCGCGCGGGCGCGGGCGGCGGTTTCGCGCGCGATCGCGCCGAAGCCGACCAGGCCCAGCTGCTTGCCCGAGACCTCGCGACCCATGAGCCGCTGGCGCGGCCACTCGCCGGCAGCGACCGCGGCGCTCGCGAACCAGGCGCCGCGCAGCAGCATGAGCGCCGCCGTGATCACGTACTCCGCGACCGACAGGTCGTTGGCGCCGGTCGCCGGAAACACGGCGATGCCGCGCCCGCGACAGGCCTCGACGTCGATGTTGTCGAGCCCCACACCGAGCCGGCCCACGACCGAGAGCCGCGGCGCCGCCGCGAGCAGCGCGCCGCGGACCTGCGTGCGGTTGCGGACGATGAGGCCGCGGGCGTCGGCGAGGGCCGCCGCCAGCGCCTCGGGGGCGTCCACCAGCTTCGGGTCGTAGAGCACGTCGAAGCCGGCGAGGTGCTCGCGGATCGCGGACTCGTCCATGAACTCGCTGATGACGATGTCGGCCATGGGGATTTCCGGGAATTGGGGACAGGCGGCGCGGTCAGCTGCCACTCGCAGCCAGCAGCCCGCGGATTTCATCGTAGACCGCCCGCGGCACGACGAGACCCTCGTTCGCGGCTCGCTCGCGCGCCGCGAGCCGCCGCGCGCCGGGCAGGCGCACGCCGGGCTCCGCCGCGATGGCGGCCATGAGCACCTCCATCCGGGACTCGTAGCCGCCGCCCGAGAGGCGCCGTGGGTCGAGGGCGATGAAGACCTGGCCCATCTCCGGCGGCCCGCCCTTGTCGTCGAAGAAAGAGCTCGCCTCCCAGCCCCAGGAGGAACCGGTCAGCGCCGCGGCGAGGATCTCGATCATGAGGGCGAGCGCGCCACCCTTGGCGCCGCCGATCGGAGAGAGCGTTCCGGCCAGCGCCGCCGAGGGATCGGTGGTCGGCCGGCCGTCGGCGTCCACTGCCCAGCCCTCGGGGATGGCCTGGCCCGCCTTCTGCGCCGCGACGATCTTGCCGCGCGCCGCGACCGACAGCGCGAGATCGATCACGAGCGGCGGCGCGCCGCCGGGCAGCGGCGCGGCGAAGGCCAGCGGGTTGGTGCCGAGCATCGGCTTGCGCCCGCCCCAGAACGCCATGGCCTTCGGCGTGTTGCCGAGCACCAGGGCGACGAGACCCTCGGCGGCGAGCCGCTCGGCGTGCGCGCCGGCCTGGCCGAAGTGGTGCGAGCGATGCAGCGCCGCCGCCGCGATGCCGGTCTCGCGCGCGAGCGGCACGAGCGCCGCGAATGCCGCGTCGATGGCCGGATAGGCGAAGCCGCGGCCGGCGTCCACGCGAAGCGCGGCGTTGCCGGCGCGCTCGACGCGCGGCGCCGCGCGGCCGTCCACCTTGCCGCAGCGCGCGTGCAGCGCGTAGGAGGCGACCCGCGACAGGCCGTGGCCGGCCTGGCCGTCCGCCTCGGCCGCAACCAGCGCGCGGGCGGTGGATCGCGCGTTTCCGGCCGAAGCGCCGCTCGCCTCGAGCGCCGCGGCGGCCAGGTCCTCGGCCTCGGCGAGCCGCAGCGTGACGGTCCCGGCCATGGCGCCCGCCGTCAGGCGCTGCGGTAGAGCTTGGTCATCACGAACTCGCGGTGGCCGAGCGCCTCGGCGGCCGTGAGCCGGCCGTTGGCGGTGCGCACGATCATGTCGATGAGCGCGTCGCCGGCCTGGTCGATGGTCATCTCGCGGCGCACGATGCCGGAGACGTCCACGTCCACGTGCTCGGACATCAGCCGCACGGTGCGCGGGTTACCGGTGACCTTGATCACCGGCATGATCGGGTTGCCGATCACGTTGCCCTGCCCGGTGGGGAAGATGTGCAGCACGTAGCCCGCCGCGGCCTGCAGGGTGCAGCATTCGGCGGCGGCCGAGGACGTGTCCATGAAATAGAGGCCCGGGCCGCGCGCCGGCGCCTCGGCCGGCTCGAGCACGTCGATGAACTTGATCTTCTTGCCGATCTTCTCGAGGTTGCCGAGCGCCTTTTCCTCGATGGTCGTCAGCCCGCCGGCGATGTTGCCCTTGGTCGGCTGGCTGTCGGAGAGGTCGGAGGTCTTATGCGCCTCGATCACGTCGTCCTGGTAGGCCTGCCAGGTCTTCATGAACTTCTCGCGCACCTCGGGGCTCGCGGCGCGCGCCGCGGCGAGGTGCTCGGCGCCAGTCAGCTCGGAGGTCTCGCCGAAGCAGCCGTAGAGACCGAGCGGCACCAGCTTGTCGTACATGTTGCCGACCGTCGGGCAGGAGGCGAGCCCGGTGGTCGTGTCCGACTCGCCGCACTTGGCCGCCACCCACAGCTCCTCGAGGTCGCACTCCACCCGCACCTGCCCTGAAGTCTGGTGCACGAACTCCTTGGCCTTGCGCGAGGCGGCGGCGATGGTCGCGATGTCGCCGTTGCCCTCGATCCAGAAGCCGGCGACCGGCTTGCCGGTCGCGGCGATCCCGTCGACGATCTTCTGCGTCCAGCCCGGCTCGATGCCGATCACCACGCAGGCGGCGACGTTCGGGTTCGCCCCGGTGCCGATCATGGTCCGGAAATGCAGCTCGAGGTCCGCGCCGAACTGCAGCCGGCCGTAGGCGTGCGGCAGGGCGATGGTCCCCTGGATGTGGGCCGCGACGGCCTCGCAGGCGGCGTTCGAGATGTCGTCCACCGGCAGGATCGCCACGTAGTTGCGCACGCCGACGCGGCCGTTCTCGCGGCGGTAGCCCCAGATCTTCCTTCCACTGCTCATGTCTGCTGCCCGCCCTTACCAGCGCTTGGTCTTGAGGTTGTGGACGTGGACGTGTTCGCCCTTCTTCACCGGCGCGACGATCCGGCCGATGTCCTGCCCGTACTTGACCACGGTGTCGCCCACCGCGAGGTCCTTCAGGGCCACCTTGTGGCCGATCGGCACGTCCATGGCCACCTTCAGCCGGAAATCGCTGTCGTCGTGGGTGACGACGCAGAGCATGTCGGTGCCGGCCTTCAGGCCTTCGACCACGACGACCCCGACGTTGTCGGCCGGATCGTGCACGAGAAGCTGCGGGACGCTCACGGGGCCTCCTCGATGGCCACTAGTCTTATATAAGATACTATACAGCAGATGCTAGACGACCGCACGAGGGCACGCGTACCATCTGCCCGTCTCTCCCGGCCCGCGCCATGGACGAATCACCGCACTACCGCCCACTGTACCGGCAGGTCTACGACTTCCTTGTCCGGCAGATCGCCGAGGGGGCCTGGCGCCCCGCGGAGGCGCTGCCGAGCGAGCAGGCGCTCGCCGAGAAGCTGCGCGTCAGCCAGGGCACCGTGCGCAAGGCGCTCGACGTGCTGGCCGTGGAGAAGCTCATCGAGCGCCGGCAGGGCAAGGGCACCTACGTCGCCGAGCATACCCAGGAGCGCGCGCTGTTCCGTTTCTTCCGCCTGGCCGAGCCCGGCGGCGAGCGCGCGGTTCCGACCAGCGCCGACGAAGTGGTCAAGCGCCGGCAGGCCCGTGGGCCGGAGCTGCAGAAGCTGCACCTCGAGCGCGGCGCGCAGGTCCTCGAGATCGGGCGCACGCGGCTGGTCGGCGGGCAGCCGGTGGTGATCGAGCGCATCGTCCTGCCGCTGCAGCACTTCCCGGACCTCGACCGCCGCCGGCCGCTGCCGAACACCCTCTACGCCACCTTCCAGCAGGACTACGGCGTCAACATCGTGAGCGCCGAGGAGGAACTCAAGGCCGACCTCGCCCGCCGGGACGACGCGCGCCGGCTGCCGGTGGCGGTCGGGGCGCCGATCCTGCACATCGAGCGGATCGCCATCGCGCTCGACGGCAGCCGCGTGGAGTGGCGCAGCAGCCGCTGCGACACCACGCACCTGGTCTACGCCGTCACGCTCTCCTGATCGCCCGGCAGGCCCACGCCCCATGGCTTCCGTCCTCTGTGTGGGCCACGCCGTGCAGGACTTCGTGTTCGCCGTGCCGGAGCTTCCCGCCCGCGCCGAGAAGCACCGCGCCAGCGCCTTCGCCTGCGTGGGCGGGGGCCCGGCAGCGACGGCCGCGGTGGCGATCTCCCGCCTCGGCGGCCGGGCGCTGCTCGCGGCCCGGATCGGCGACGATCCGGTCGCGGCGCTCATCGAGCGCGAGCTCGCGGACTACGGCGTCGACTGCCGGCACCTGCGGCGCTTCGCGGGCTGCGCCTCGTCGCTGTCCGCCGTGATGGTGGACGGCGAGGGCGAGCGGATGATCGTGAACTACCTCGACCCCGCGCTGCCGGCCGACCCTGCCTGGCTGCCGGGCGCCCGCGCCGCCGGCTGCGACGCGGTGCTCGCGGACACGCGCTGGCCCGAGGGCGCTCGGGCGGCCCTGCAGGCTGCGAGCGACGCGGGACTGCCGGCCGTGCTCGACGCCGACCGGCCGATCCCGGCCGACGGGGCGCTGCTCGCCTCAGCCAGCCATGTCGCCTTCTCCCACGAGGCGCTCGCCGAGTACGCGGCGGAGCCCGACCCGGTCCGGGCGCTCGAGGCCGTCGCTCCCGGGCTCGGCTGGTGCTGCGTCACGGTGGGCGCCGAGGGCGTCTATTCGACGCAGAACGGGCGCGTGCAGCACCACCCGGCGCGGCGCGTGAGCGTGGTCGACACGCTGGGCGCCGGCGACGTTTGGCACGGCGCCTTCGCGCTGGCCCTCGCCGAAGGCCGCGGCGAGTCCGCGGCGGTCGCCTTCGCCTCGGCCGCCGCCGCGCTCAAGGTGCAGCGGCGCGGCGGCCGCGCCGGCGCGCCCTCGCGCGCCGACGTCGAGTCATTCATGAGCGAGCGGGAGAGCGGCTGATGCAGCTGTCGGCAGGAAAGTATCGCGGCATGCGGCGCCTCGCCGACCGGTCGGGACGCTTCAAGATGACCGCGGTCGACCAGCGCCCGCCGATCAAGAACCTGATCCGCGAGCGGCGCGGCGTGGAGGTCGCTCCCTGGGAGGACGTGGCCGGCTTCAAGGAGCTCCTGATCCGCGAGCTGCAGCCGGAGTCCTCGGCGATGCTGCTCGATCCGCACTACGCCTACCCGCGCGGCGTGACCCTTCTCGACGCCTCGCTCGGCATGATCCTGACCCTCGAGGACTCGCTGTTCCGCGAGACGCCCGGCGGGCGGCTGTCCGGCGAGATCGACGGCTGGTCGGTGGAGAAGATCAAGCGCGCCGGCGGCGACGCCGTGAAGGTCCTCACCTGGTATCGCCCGGACGCCGACCCGGCCGTCTGCCGCGCCCAGCAGGAGTTCACCGCGCGCATCGGCGCCGCCTGCGCGCGCTACGACCTGCCGTTCGTCTTCGAGCTGCTGGTCTATCCGCTCGCCCGCGACGCCGAGCAGACGCGCGAGTACGTCGAGATGAAGACCAAGCAGTCCGAGCTCGTCATCGAGAGCGTGCGCGCCTTCGCGGCACCGCGCTTCGGCGTGGACCTGTTCAAGCTCGAGAGCCCGGTGCCGGCGGATGCGATCCCCGCGCCCGGAACGGCGGGCGCGGACGAGGTGCAGCGGCTGTTCGACGCGCTCGGCGAGGCGGCCGGCCGGCCCTGGGTGATGCTCTCGGCCGGCGCCGGCATGGAGGCCTTCCAGCGCGTGCTGCACTACGCCTACCGGGCGGGCGCCTCGGGCTACCTCGCCGGCCGCGCGATCTGGCTCGAGGCCTTCCAGCGATTCCCGGACTGGCGCGCCATCGAGGCCGGCCTGCGCGAACGCGCCATCCCCTACATGCGCGAGCTGAACGCGCTGACCGACGCCGCGGCGACGCCGTGGCACGAGCACCCCTGCTACGGCGAGGCCGGGCCGCGCGTGCTGCCCGCCGACGCCAGCTTCCGGCACGCCTACCCTGGATTCGGAGCCTGACATGGCATTGACCTACGGCGTCGCGGCGCTCGCCCGCCCCACCTTCGACGTCCCCTTCGCCGAGCAGATGAAGGAGCGCGCCTTCGCGGCGCTCGACGCGGCCGGCATCCGCACGGTCGGGCCGCGCGAGCTGCTGTTCGACCGCGCCGCCGCCGAGCGCGCGCTCGGCGAGATCGCCGCCGCCGGGCCGATCGACCTGATGCTGATCCTGCAGGTGACCTTCACGGACGCGACCATGACGGTGGAGATCGCGCGTGGCTCGAAAGTCCCGCTCGCGGTCTGGGCCGTGCCCGAGCCGCGCGCCGGCGGGCGCCTGAGGCTCAACGCCTACTGCGGCCTGAACCTCGCGGCCCACGCGCTCGGCCGCGCCGGCGTCGCGCACGGCTGGCTGTACGCGGACCCGGGTGAACAAGGACTCGCCGACCAGCTGCGCGGCCTCGCCACGCCTTCCGCGGCAGCCCAGACCCGGGCGACGCTGCCGGCCGCCGCGGCCGACGCCGAGGCCGAGCGCGCCGCCGCAAGGGCGCTCGAGGCGCTCGCAGGCGGCACCGTCACGGTCATCGGCAAGCACCCGGACGGCTTCGACACCTGCGAGTACGACGGCGCGCTGCTCGAGAAGCTCGCGGGGATGGAGGTGAAGACCGTGCCGCTCGGCAGCGTCTTCGACAAGGCGCGGGCCGCAGACGCGGCGCGGGTCGCGAAGGTGCGCGCCTCGGCGGCCGCCGACCTGGCCGGCCTCGACGCCGTGGACCAGGAGCAGCTCGACCGATCTTTCCGCGTCTTCTGCGCCCTGCAGGACGTGCAGCGCGAGACCGGCGCGCAAGGCCTCGCGGTGCGCTGCTGGCCGGAGATGTTCACGGAGTACGGCTGCGCGGCCTGCGGGCCGATGGCCATGATGAACGGCGAGCGCGTGCCCTCGGCCTGCGAGGCCGACGTCAACGGCTCGATCACGCAGCTCCTGCTGCAGACGCTGGCCGGCGAGCCGGCCTGGATGGCGGATCTCGTCGACATCACTGCCGCCGACGACACCGCCGTCCTCTGGCACTGCGGCCTCGCGCCGCTCTCCATGAAGGACCCGCAGGCGCAGGCGGAGGCGACCATCCACACCAACCGCAAGATGCCGCTGCTGCACCAGTTCCCGATCAAGCCGGGGCGCATCACGCTGGCGCGGCTCTCGCGCGCCCGCAACGAGGTCAAGCTGATGATGGCCGGCGCCGAGGTGATCCGCGCGCCGATGGCCTTCACCGGCTGCTCGGGGACGGTGCGCTTCGACCGTCCCGCGGCGGAGGTCTGCCGCACGATCATGGACGAGGGCCTCGAGCACCACTTCGCGCTGGCCTATGGCGACCTGCGGCCCGCGCTGCGCGCGGTCGCGGCGCGCTGGAACCTGCCGGTGCTCGAGCTCGCATGAGCACGCTCGCCGCCGGGGTCGAGGCGCCGAACTGGGGCAGGATCCCGCCGCTGCGCGCGACCGGCCCGGCAACGGCCACGGCCGACGGCGGCGTGCGGCTGCCGACTGATGCCGGCGACCTGCTGGTCACGCTGCACGACTTCGGCGTCCGGCTGCGGCTCGGTCCGCCGGCGCGCGACTACGGAATCCTCGCCGCGCCGCCGCGGGCGCTCGCGCCGGCAATCGAGGCCGGTGACGGGACCACGCGGATCTCGGCCGGTGCGGCGAGCCTGACGCTCACGCACGACCCGATCAGCTTCGTGCTGGAGCACGACGGCAGGCGGGTGCAGTCCTCGCCCACCGACTCGCACTTCGTGCGCCGGTTCCGCCTGCCGCCCTTCGCCCGGCTCGACGGCCGCTGGCTCGCGAGCCTCGAGCTCGGCCCGGCAACGCCGGTGTACGGCCTCGGCGAGAAGTGGGGCCGGCTGGACCACCGCGGCGAGCTGATCCGCTCGTTCAACCACGACGCGCTCGGCGTCAACGCCGAGCGCAGCTACAAGAATGCGCCCTTCGCCTGGAGTCCCGACGGATGGGGCGTGTTCGTCCACACGGCCGCCGCCGTCACCCATGGGGTCGGCTACGCGCCCTGGTCGCAGCGCGCCTACCTGCTCGAGGTCGACTCGCCGGTGCTCGACCTGTTCCTGCTGGCGGGCAGGGACGGCGCCGAGCTGCTCGCGCAGTACACCGCGCTCACCGGGCGCGCGCCGGTGCCGCCGGCCTGGAGCCTCGGGATCATCCTCTCCAAGGCCTACTACAAGGACGCGGAGGAGATCCTCGCCGTCGCGCGCGAGGTCCGCCGCCGCGGCATGCCCTGCGAGACCATCACCTTCGACGGGCGGGCCTGGCAGGACACCGACACCCGCTTCGCTTTCCAGTGGTGCCCGAAGCGTTATCCCGACCCGCGTCCGACGCTGGACGAGCTGAAGCGCATGGGATTCCGCATCTGCGTCTGGGAGTACCCGCTGGTCTCGGTGAAGAACCCGCTGTTCGCCGAGCTTGCCTCGCGCGGCTGGCTCATCAAGGACCGGCGCAGCGGCGAGGCCTACCGCTATCAGTGGGACCTCGAACCCTTCGGCGCGGTCCTGACCCCGCTGCCCGAGTCGGGCCTGCTCGACTTCACGCATCCCGAGGCCTACGCCTACTGGCGCGACCGCCACCGCGAGCTGTTCGAGGCCGGCGTCGACATGATCAAGGCCGACTTCGGCGAGCAGGTGGACGAGCACATGGTCGCGAGCGACGGCTCGGGCGGCAGTGAGCTGCACAACGCCTACGCGCTGCTCTACAACCGATGTGTCTACGAGGCCGCCGAGCGCTATTCGGCAGGCGGCGCATTTCTGTTCAGCCGCTCGGCCTGGGCCGGCTCGCAACGCTATCCCTCGCAGTGGGGCGGCGACCCGCAGGCCGACTGGGGCGGGCTCGCGGCGAGCCTGCGCGGCGGCCTGTCCTGGGGCATGAGCGGCGGGCCGTTCTACGCGACCGACGTCGGCGGCTTCTACGCCGACCGGCGCGACGCCGAGCTGTACGTCCGCTGGGCGCAGGCCGCCGTCTACTCGGCGCACATGCGCCTGCACGGCATCGGCCCGCGCGAGCCCTGGAGCTACGGGCCCGAGGCCGAGGCCGCCGTAGACGCGGCGCTTCGGCTGCGCGAGCGCCTGCGACCCTACCTGCAGCGTTGCCTGGAGCAGTCCCACGCGAGCGGGCTGCCCGTGCAGCGGGCGATGGCGCTCGCCTGCCCCGGCGAGCGCGCCGCCTGGGCCTTCGAGAACCAGTTCTTCTGCGGCGACGACCTGCTGGTCGCGCCCTGCCTCCAGCCGGGCGGCGAGGTCGAGGTCTACCTTCCGGCCGGGCGCTGGCGGCGCTTCCCCGACGGACGCGAGGAGCTAGAGGGCGGGCGCAGGCTGCGCCTGTCGCTGGCGCTCGCGGAGACCGCCGTCTTCGCGCGTGCAGGGGCGGACATTCCGCTGCGGGCCGCATGAACGCGGCGGCGGCCCTGCTGCGATTCGCGGAGCGGGCCGTCGCGGTGCTCGCCGCCTTCAACGGGCCGGTCGCGCGGACCGGCCGCGACCTCGCCGGCGCGCTGATCGGCGCGATGGTGGCGCTGGCGCTCGCGCAGATCCTCTCGCGCGCCCTGTTCAGCTACACGCTCGACTGGGCCGAGGAGCTGGCCCGCGTGGCGCTCGTGTGGTCGGTGCTGATGGTCTCGCCGTTCGCCTACCGCAGCGGCGCGCATGTCGCCATAGACTCTCTCGCCGCCTCGCTGCCGCCCCGGCTGATCGTCGTGACCAGCCTCGCGCTCAACCTGCTGGTGCTGTGGATCTGCGCGGAGATGTTCCGCCAGAGCCTCGCGTTCTGGTCACGCGGGCTGACGCTGAGTGCCTCCGCGCTCGGCATCCAGATGGCCTGGATCTACGCGATCGTGCCCGCGGCCTTCGTGCTGCTGTTCCTCGTGGGCCTGGAGCTGGTGCTGCGGCTCGCGGCTTCGCTCGTACGCCCCGACCCCGACCTCACGCTCGCCGGCACCGTGCCCGCGGTCAAGCCCGAGGGATCCTGAGCCATGTCGACCGCCTTCTTCTGGTTGTTCGTGATGCTGCTGGCGCTCGGCATGCCGGTGGTGTTCGCGCTGCTGGTCGGCCCCGGGTTGAGCCTGGTCCTCGACGACCAGCAGCAGTACTTCCCCGCGCTGCTCTCGCGGCTCTACAACGGCATCGACAGCTTCCCGCTGCTGGCGGTGCCGTTCTTCATCCTGGCCGGGGAGCTCATGAACTCCGGCGGCATCACCGAGCGCATCGTGCGCTTCAGCCAGTCGCTCGTCGGCCACGTCCGCGGCGGCCTGGCGCAGGTGAACATCCTCTCCTCGATGCTGTTCGCCGGCATCTCCGGCTCGGCGGTCGCCGACGCCTCGGCGATCGGCAAGATGATGGTGCCGTCGATGGAGCGCAACGGCTACACGCGCGCCTTCGCCGCCGCGGTGACCGCCGCGGCGGCCGTCGTCGGCCCGATCATCCCGCCCTCGGGGATCATGATCCTGTACGGCTTCGTCATGAACGTCTCGATCGGCGCGCTGTTCGCCGGCGGGATCGTGCCGGGCATCCTGATCGGCATGGGCCTCATGGCAGTGACGCGGCTGCTCGCGGGCCGGCACAACCTGCCGGTCGCCTCGGCGCGGGCCACCTGGCGCGAGCGCGGCCGGGCGTTTCGCGGCGCGGGGCTCGCGCTGCTGATGCCCGTCATCCTGCTCGGCGGGATGCTCGGCGGCATCTTCACCGCCACCGAGGCCGCGGCGGTCGCCGCCACCTACGCGCTGGTGGTGACGCTGTTCGTTCTGCGCACGCTCGACTTCGCCGAGATGCGCCGGGTGTTCGTCGCGACCGCCATCCAGTCGGGCGTGATCCTGCTCCTCGTCGGCGCCGCCGTCACCTTCGGCTGGCTGGTCACCGTTTCCGGCATGGCCGAGAGCCTGGCCGGGACCATCACCGGCATCACCGACAATCCGCTGCTGCTGCTGCTGCTCCTGAACCTGCTGCTGTTCGCGATCGGCATGTTCCTCGACGCCGGCCCCGCGATCCTGATCCTCGGCCCGGTGCTGGCCCCGATCTTCACCTCGCTCGGCGTGGACCCGGTCCACTTCGCGCTGATCATGTGCATCAACCTCACGGTGGGCCTCGCGACGCCACCGATGGGCCTGGTGCTGTTCGTCGTCGCCTCAGTGGCGAACGAGCGGGTGGGGCCGATCGTGCGCGCGCTGCTGCCTTTCCTTGCGCTGGAGTTCCTGGTCATCTTCCTGGTCACCTACTTCCCCGCGCTCACGCTCACCGTGCCTCGCTGGCTGGGCTTCATCCAGTGATGTTGCGGACATGAGCGGTCCGTGGGGCTTGCGGCTCGTGCTGCTGCTGGTGCTCGCGGCCAGCATCGCCGGGATCATCGCGTCGCGGGTGGACCGGGCGCCCCTGACCGTGCGCATCGCCTTCCTCGCCTCGCGCGACGACGAGGACTACTTCGGCGCCATGGCCTTCAAGGAGACCGTCGAGGGGCTGCTGCCCGGCCGCGTGGACGTGCAGGTCTTCCCGTCGGGCCAGTTCTGCGGCAGCGAGCGCGAATGCATCGAGGGCCTGCAGAGCGGCGTCCTGGAGATGCACCAGACGACCGTCGGCGGGCTGGCCACGCTCTATCCCGAGGTGCAGGTGCTCGACCTGCCCTATACCTTCCCCGACGACGAAGTGGCCGAGTGCGTGCTCGACGGACGGGTCGTGGCCGCGATGGGCGAGGCGATCCTCGCCGACGGGCTCGGCCTGCGCCTGGTGGCCGTGGGCAACACCGGCGGCTGGCGCAGCTTCGCGACGACGACCCGGCAGATCCGCGAGATCCAGGACCTCGCCGGCCTGCGCATCCGCACCCTGCCCTCGGCGCTCGAGCAGCAGATGGTCCGCGAGCTCGGCGCCTCGCCGATGGCCTTGCCCTGGTCCGAGGTCTACGGCGCGCTCAGCGCGAAGCTCCTCGACGGCATCAAGAACAGCGTGCAGGACGTCGTCGGCATGAAGCTCGACGACCACATCCGCTACCTGTTCATGGACCGGCACGCCTACATGGCGTCGTTATGGTGGTACTCCGAGGCGCAGTGGCGCCGGCTGCCGCCGGACGTCCAGGCGGCGTTTCAGGAAGGTTTCAGGGCGCTGGCCGCGGAGACGCGCGCGGCCGCCAAGCGCCGCGAGGCGCCGGCGCTCGAGGAGTTCCGCCGCCGCGGAGGCGTGGCCGAGCTGGCGACGCCCGAACAGCGCGCCGAGCTGCGCTCCGCCACGGCCGAGCTGCGCGACTGGTACGAGGCGAGGTACGGGCGGCGCTGGATCGACCTGGTCGACGCCGCCGTGAGCGAATGCGAAACGCGGCCGCAGGCGATGGCCGCCGGGGAGTGACCACATGCGGATCCTGTTCGTGGATGCAGGCAACTACTGCCGGTCGCCGGCCGCGGAGGCGGTGGCGCGCGCCCTGGCCGCGCGCGCCGGGGCATCCGGCAAGCTGGTGTTTTCCTCGGCCGGGCTGAAGGACAAGCACGCCGGCGACACCGCCGACCCGCGAACGATCGAGGCCTGCCGGGTGCGCGGCTACGATCTCGGCGCCTTCCGCTGCCGCGAGATCACGCCGGAGGACTTCGCCGCGAGCGACCTCATCCTCGCCATGGACCGCGAGAACCTTGCCCAGCTGGAGGCGCGCCGCCCGGCGGGCAACGCCACGCCGATCCGGCTTTTCCTCGGCACGACCGAAGTGCCGGACCCCTACTACGGGGGCGAGGACGGGTTCGCCGGGATGATGGACATGATCGAGGCCGGCGCCGAACGGCTGATCGAGGACAGCGGCGGCTGAGGCCGTGTCGCGATCCAGGCGTCCCGGGCGGCCGGCAGCCGGCCGCCCGGGAGCCAGCCGGAATCAGAACTTCCAGCGCGCGGTCACGCCGTAGTAGGTTTCGTCGTCACGCGGCACGCCGCGCTGCGTCCCACCCGGCAGCAGGTTGGTCGAGTACGACTCGTCGCCGAGGTTCTTGCCGAGCAGCGCGAACCGCCAGCGGTCGTTCGGGCCTGAGAGCGCGATCGTCGCGTCGATGACCTCCCACTGCGGCTGGACCGACAGCGGGTTGACGCTCAGGTCGTACTGCGTGTCGTCCTGGTAGGTGTAGCTCAGCCCGAAGTCGACCCGCTTGTCACCGAAGACGTCCATCGCATAGTTGACGCCGATGTTCGCCTTCCACTCCGGCGCGAACGGCAGCGTGGCGCCGTCGAGCGGCGGGCAGCTCGCGCCCTGCGGGCAGCGGAACTTGTCGACGCTCGCGTCGGTGTAGGCCAGCGCGCCGAACACGGTGAGGCCCTCGGTCACCTGCGCCTCGAAGTCGACCTCCACGCCCTCGGTGGTCACGTCGCCGGCATTGATGAAGCGGGTGACGATCACGCCTCCGACCGTGTCCGGATAGTTGGCCTGGTAGCCCTCGAACTTGGTGTTGAACACCGCCAGGTTGAGGCGCAGCCGGTTGTCCAGCAGCAGCGACTTGAGGCCCAGCTCGAAGCTGTCCGAGGTCTCCTTGCTGATCGCGAAGTCGTCGATCGAGCGCATGTTGAAGAAGGCGTTGTAGGCCGGGCCCTTGTAGCCACGCGAAGCGGTGCCGTAGACCATGACGTCGCCGGTCGCGTCGAACTGCAGGCCGACCCTGCCGGACACCCCGCTCTCGGTCGTGGAGCCCGTGGTCAGCGGCCGCGAGGCGCGGATGCCGCCCACGTCCGCCGGATAGGTCGAGACGCGCAGGTGACGGTAGGACAGGTCGTCGCTGGTGTAGCGCAGGCCCACGATGCCGCGCAGGCGCTCGCTGAAATTGAGCGTGCTCTCGCCGAAGGCCGACCAGCTCTCGAGCTGGGTGCCGTAGGTCGCCTCGCCGAAGCCCTGCGTGGTCGCCGCGCAGGGCGTCAGGCCGTTCGGCAGGCTCGGCAACGTGCCGTTGCACTCGGTGCGGGTGCGGCGATAGACCTCGGCCGACTCGCTGTCGTAGTAGAACAGGCCGAGCACGTACTCGAAGAACTTGCCGGTCGGCGAGGCGAGCCGGAACTCCTGCGAGAACTGGTCGTAGTCGACGATGCCCTTGTCGCCGAGTTGCGCGATCTGGCTGTAGACGACCGCGGTGCCGTCGATGTCCTGGAACTGGGTGTTCTCCCACTTGCGGACGGCGGTGATCGAGGTGAGCGTGCCGATGGCCGTGGTCCAGTCGATCTGGGCCGAGAGGCCGGAGTTCTCGTCCTCCACGCGCTCGAGCACGTCGGTCGCCACCCGCCGGCTTTCCGGCCCGGGCTGGTTCGGCGCGATGGAGTTCCTGACGTTGGTCGAGGCGTTCACCCACGGCCCGCGCGTGCCGGTGTCGCGCGCCTCCATGTAGTCACCGATGATCACGACGCTCAGGTCGTCGTTCGGCGCGATCTCGAGCTTGGCCCGCGCGCCGGAACGGTCGTAGCCGCCCACCTTCCTGCCGAGGAAGGTGTTGGTCTGCACGCCGTCGAACTCGCCATGCAGCAGGTGCAGGGAGGCCCGCACCGTGTCGGTGAGGGACCCGCCGATGCTGGCACGGGCGCGCCGCTCGTCGCCCTCGTACCAGGCCAGGTCCAGCGTGCCGGACAGCTCCTCCGGCGCCGCCTGCGAGACGATGTTCACCACGCCGGAGGACGCGTTCTTGCCGAACAGCGTGCCCTGCGGGCCGCGCAGCACCTCGAGGCGCGCGATGTCCATCAGGTCCAGCGTGGCCATGCCGGCGCGGCCGAAGACCACGCCGTCGACGACCGTGGCGACCGAAGGCTCGACGCCCGGCGAGGTCGAGATCGTGCCGACGCCGCGGATGAACAGCGAGGTGTCCTTGTTCGACGCGTTGGCGCGGAAATTGAGGGTCGGGATGCGGGCCGTGATGGCCTCCATCGAGTTGAGGTTGGCCTCCTCGAGCTGGGCGCCGCTGACCACCGTCACGGCCACCGGGACCGTCTGCAGCGACTCCTCGCGCTTGGTGGCGGTGACCATGATCTCCTCGAGCTGCACCACCGCCTGCTGCGCGCCGGCCGGCACCGCCGCCGCCGCGAGCGTCGCGGCGACGCACGCCGGGATCAGTCGTCGGGAAAAAGACACATCGACACACCCAGGAATAGCGACCTTCATTGGACCCCCCATGCTGCACGGCCGGCAGCCGTGCGTGCTGACTTCGCCCGGCACGGTACGCACCGGGCATGGAGCGCAGATTCCGGGATCGGAGACCCTAAAGTCAAGTATCAGATATCTTATGCAAGAGTTGTTGTAGCCCGGACACCACAGGCGGCCGAGGGTTCCGACGTACGGGCCGCGGGCGCCGGACGCGGGCGCCCAGGACCATCGTCCGGGCGTGCGGCGGGGTCCGGATGCGAGGGACGACGGCCATGAGACTGTGCAGATTCGACGACGACAGGCTCGGCTGGGTCGACGGGGACGGCGTGCGCGACGTCACCGCCGCGCTCGACCGCCTGCCGTCCTGGCGCTGGCCGCTGCCCGCCGCCGATCCGCTCTGGGCGGGACTCGACGCACTGCGGGCCGGGATCCTCGCCGCGGCGGCGCGCACCGCGCCGGTGCCGCTAGAGCGGGTCCGTCTCGGCTGCCCCGTGCCGCGCCCCGGCAAGATCCTCGCGGTCCGGCGCAACCGCGGACCCCGCGCCGGGGACCGACCGGACGTCTTCCTGAAGGCGCCGTCGGCGGTCGCCGGACCCGCGGATGAACTGCGCGTGCCGCGCCTCGGCCGGGCCGTCGAATGCGAGCTCGAGCTCGCGCTGGTGATCGGCCGACCGACCTTCGCCGTGCCGGCCGACGAGGCGCTCGCGGCGGTCGCGGGCTGCTGCCTGGCGCTCGACCTCGCCGTGGCCGGCGAGGAGGACCGGGGCCTTCGCAAGTCCCTCGACGGCTTCTGCGTGCTCGGGCCGTGGGTGACCGAGCCGTCGGACCTGCCCGCGCTCGGCTCGCTCGAGCTCTCGCTCACGGTCGCAGGCGAGCGGCGCCAGGGCGGCCGGCTCGGCGACCAGCCCTTCGACGCGGCCGCGATCGTCGCCTACCTCGCCTCCCTGATGACGCTCCAGCCTGGCGACGTGCTGCTCACGGGCTGCCCCTCGGCCGCGATCGTCGTGCAGCCTGGCGACGTCCTGCAGGCCACCTGTGCGGCGCTCGGCGACATGCAGGTCGAGGTCCGGCCGGCCTAGGTGCGCGGCACGAGGCCGGCGGCCGGGTCGGGTACCATGGCGGGATGTGGCGCCTGATCGCTCCGGTGCTGGCTCTCGCGCTGCTTGCCGCGCACTTTCTCCGCGCCGGCGCGTGGGTGCCCGTCTTCGCCTGCCTCGCGCTCATGGCGCTGCTCGCCGTGCCGCATCGCGCCGCCGCCGTCGCCGTGCAGGGCGGCCTGTGGATCGGCGTGCTGGAGTGGCTGCGAACCCTCGCGACGCTCACCGCTGCGCGCCTCGACGCGGGCTTGCCCGCAGCGCGGCTCATCGCGATCCTCGCAGCCGTGGCGGTCGGCACGGCGCTCGCGGCGCTGGCCTTGCGGCACCCACGACTCGCCGCTCACTACTCTTCATCCAAGGACAGCGACGATGGCCAACCCGACCCATGACGTGATCGTCTTCGGCGCCACGAGCTTCGTGGGCCGGATCCTCTGCCGCTACCTCCTCGGCCGCTTCGGCACCGGGGGCGAGCTGCGCTGGGCCATGGCCGCCCGCTCGAAGCCGCGCCTCGAGGAGCTGCGCCGGGAGCTCGGCGCCGGCGCGGCGCAGGTCCCGCTCCTGGTCGCCGACGCGGCCGACGAGGCATCGCTCATGGCGCTCGCCGCCAAGGCGCGGGTGATCGTCTCCACGGTCGGTCCCTACGCGCTCTACGGCGAGCCGCTGGTGAAGATCTGCGCCGCCACGGGCACCGATTACTGCGACCTGACCGGCGAGGTGCAGTGGATCCGGCGCATGATCGACCGCCACGAGGCCGCGGCCCGCACCTCCGGCGCGCGCATCGTGCATTGCTGCGGCTTCGACTCCATCCCCTCGGACCTCGGCGTGCACTTCCTGCAGCGCGAGTCGCTGAAGCGGCTCGGCAAGCCGTGCGCCAGCGTCAAGATGCGCGTGCGCGCGATGCGCGGCGGGTTCTCCGGCGGCACGGTCGCGAGCCTCATGAACGTGGTCAAGGAGACCGCCGCGGACCCCGCGCTGCGTCGCGAGCTGCAGAATCCCTATTCGCTTTGCCCGCCCGACGGCAGGCCGAAGACCCGCCAGCCGGCCGTGAAGTCCGCGGAGTTCGACGCCGACTTCGGCGCATGGACGGCCCCTTTCGTGATGAGCGCGATCAACACGCGCATCGTCCAGCGCAGCCACGCGCTGCTCGGCCGGCCCTGGGGAGAGGGCTTCACCTATGACGAGGCGGTGCTGACCGGGCGGGGCATCAAGGGCCGCCTCGCGGCGAGCGGCACGGCCGTGGGACTCGGCGGCTTCATGTTGGCGGGCGCGCTGCCGCCGACCCGCTGGCTGCTCGAGCGCTTCGTGCTGCCGGCGCCGGGCGAAGGCCCGAGCCCCGCGGCCCAGGAGAAGGGCTTCTTCGACCTGCGCTTCGTGGGCAGGACGGCCGACGGCCAGGTGCTGCGCGCCAAGGTCACCGGCGATCGCGATCCCGGCTACGGCTCGACCGGCAAGATGCTGGGCGAGGCGGCCGCCTGTCTCGCGCTCGACCTCGCGCCCGGCCGGCCCGGCGGGGGCTTCTGGACGCCGGCCACGATCCTGGGCGACCGGCTGGTCGAACGGCTGAAAGCCCACGCCGGACTCGCCTTCGAGCTGCTGCCCGGCTGACCATCCGGTCGGCGACCGGCGATACGCCATGCACGGACTGCGCCGCCACGTCCCGGAGATCGCCGTCCGATGGGCGCTCGACCACCCCGAGCGCCTCTGGCAGGCCGTCGACGGAACGCTGTGCTTCGCCGACATCTCCGGCTTCACGGCGCTCTCGGAGCGACTCTCGCAGCGCGGCCGGATCGGCGGCGAGGAACTCGTGGAGACCCTCAGTCGGGTGTTCGGCGGCATGCTCGAACGGGCACGCGAACGGGACGGGGTGCTGCTCAAGTTCGGTGGCGACGCGCTCCTGTTTCTCTTCGAGGGCGAGGACCACGCGCTGCACGCCGCCAGCGCGGCGGTGGAGATGCGCGCCACGCTGCGCAAGGCCGTGGAGATCCCGACCTCAGTAGGCCCGCTGCGGCTATCGATGTCCGTGGGCCTGCACTCGGGGACCCTGCACCTGTTCCTCGTCGGTGAAACCCACCGCGAGCTGGTGCTCGCCGGGCGCGATGCCGCGCTCGCCGCCGCCACGGAAGCGGCCGCCAACGCGGGAGAGATCGGGGTCACGCCGGCCACGGCCGCGCGGCTGCCCGCCTCCGCCTTGCGGATCCGCGACGACCGGCTGCTGCTGCGCTGGCGCAGGCCCCCCGTGCCGCCGCGCGGCGCGTCGCCGCCGCGGCATGCCGACGAGGCGGTGTTGAGAGGCCTGTTTCCGCGCCGGCTCGGCGCGACGCTCGCCGGCGGCTCGCCCGAGCCCGAGCATCGCGTCGCCTGCATCGCCTTCGCCAGGTTCTCCGGTACGGATGACCTGCTCGAGCGCGACGGCCCGGACGCCGTGGCCGCCGCGCTGCAGGCGACGGTCGGTGCTGCCCAGCGCATCGTCGAGACCGAGGACGTCACGCTGCTCGCGGTGGACATCGACAAGGACGGCGGCAAGCTGTTCCTCGGCGCGGGCGTTCCGCATGCCTCCGAGGACGACGAAGGCCGGATGCTGCGCGCCTTGCGCCGACTCGCCGACGCCCGCACCCCGCTGCCGCTGCAGATCGGCGTGAACCGCGGCCACGTGTTCGCTGCCGAGGTGGGCACGCCGTGGCGGGCCGCCTACTCGGCGATGGGCGACACCACGAATACGGCCGCGCGGATCTGCGCCCGGGCGCCGGCCGGCGAACTCTACGCTCACGCCTCGGTGCTCGTGCATTCCCGCAGCAAGTACGCCGCGGAGGCGGTCGGCCCGTTCCATCTCAAGGGCAAGAAGGCGCCGCAGGCGCTGTATCGGGTGGGCGAAGAGGCCGGCACCCGCGATGCGTCCGGCACGAGCGAACTGCCGCTGGTCGGCCGCCGCGCCGAACTCTCCGCCCTGCTCGCTGCCGTCGACCGTCTCGCCGGCGGCCTCGGTGGGGTGGTGTGCGTCGCGGGGGCGGCCGGTCTCGGCAAGAGCCGCCTCCTGCGCGAGGCGGTCCGCGCCCGGCCGGACGCCCCCAGCCTCGCGCTGCGAGCCGAGCCCTACGGCAAGGACAATCCCTACCGCGCGCTGCGCGACCCGCTGCGCGAGTTCCTCGGCATCCGCCGCGGGACCCCGGCCACGATGGGCGAGGCGCTCGCCGCAGCCATCGCAAGGCGCGCGCCCGGGCTGCTGCCGCTGGCGCCACTGCTCGCTGAGGCGGCGCACGTCGATCTGGCGCCGACGCCTGCGTCTGCCGCGATCGAGCCGCGCTTCCGCCCTGAGCGTACCGCCGACCTGCTGATCCGGCTGCTGGAGTCCGAGCGGGAAGGCCCTCGCCTCTTCGTCGTGGAGGACGCGCACTGGCTCGATGGCGCCTCCTCCCAGCTGCTCGCGCGGCTCGCCACGGCATGCTCGACCCGTCCCTGGCTCATGCTGGTCGCGCGCCGTCACGAGGAAGGCGGCTTCTCGCCCGCCGGCGCGACGTCGATCGAGGTCGGGCTGCTGCCGGACGAAGACCTGGCGGCGCTCATCAACCAGTCGGCTTCCTCCGCTCCGCTGCGGCCGCACGAGCAGGCACTCGTCGTGCGGCGCGCAAGCGGCAACCCGCTGTTCGCGGAGGAGATCGTCCGCGCGGCGCGTCGGCTCGGCTCGTTCGAGGCCGTCCCCGATTCGCTGGAGGCCGCCATCGCGGCGCAGGTCGACGCGCTGGACCCCGCGGCCCGGCGGGTGCTGCGCTACGCGACCGTCCTCGGACGCAGCTTCGCGCGCGCCAGCCTCGACGCGCTGCTCGCCACCGAGGGCGTCGCGGCCGTCGACCCCATGATGCTCGCCTCGCTCGAGGCCTTTCTCGAGCCGGATACCGAGGGACGGCTGCGGTTTCGCATCGGACTCCTGCGCAAGACCGTCTACGAAGGACTCCCCTTCCGGCTGCGGATGCGGCTGCACCGGGAGGCCGGCGAGGCCATCGAGCGAGTCGCGGCCGACACGGCCTCGCACGCGGATGCGCTCGCGCTGCACTTCTCGGTTGCGGGCGAGCACGCCAAGGCCTGGCGCTACGCCACGCTCGCGGCCAGCAGGGCCGCGCGAGCCTATGCGAACGCCGACGCGGCGCGCCTCTACCGCCTCGCCCTCGAAGCTGCGCGCCGCCTGCCGGATCTCGACCCGCGCGAGTTGGTCGAGGCCTGGACCGAGCGCGGCCACGCCTGCCGGCAGGCGGGCATGTTCGAGGAGGCACTCGATTGCTACAGGCAGGCCTCGCGCCAGGCGGATCATGATCCCGTCGCCCGCGCGGGGTTGCTGCTGCTGCGGGCCCGCGCGCGGGAACGCATGGGCGCCTTCCCCGCGGCGCTGCGCGAACTCGCGGCCGGGCGCCGGCTGCTCGAGGGCATCGACAGCAGCGAAGCGGCGGCCGCCCGGGCCCGGCTGTCCTCCCATGCCGCGATGATCCGCTTCGCGCAGGAGCGCTTCGAGGACGCCCTGCGGCTGGGCGCGCGCGCGGTCGACGAAGCCCGTGCGACGGGCGAACGCGCGGCGCTCGCGCAAGCGCTGGTCGCCGCGGACTCGGCGCGACTGTCGCTGGGCGGCGGCGGCGAGGCAGGCATGCACGAGGCGCTCGCGATCTACGAGGCGCTGGGCGACCTGTCCAGCGTCGCCATGGTGCGCGGCAACCTCGGTTGCGGCGCGTTCCTCGAGGGCCGCTGGGACGAGGCGCTCGCTTGGTTCGAAGGCGACCGCGAAGCGCGCTTGCGGGCCGGCAACGTCGTCGGCGCGGCGACGGCCGCGTCGAACATCGGCGAGATCCTCGTCAAGCGCGGCCGCCTCGACGAGGCCTGGCCCGTCCTGACGGAGGTCGTCCGCGTCATGCGCGCCTCCGGCTTCAGCGACGGCGCAGCCTACGCGGAGCTCCAGCTCGGGCGCCTGCTCCTCGCCCGCGGCGAGCACGCGCGCGCGGGCGGGTTGCTCGCCCGGGTGCGCGCGGAGTTCGCGGCGCTCGGCCAGGCGGCGAGCGCCCTGGAAGCCGCCTGCGTCGAGGCACGCGCCAGGACTGCTCTCGGTCTCGCCGACGAAGCGCTCGCGCTGCTGGAGCAGGCCGAGGCGACGGCCGGCAGGGCAGCCCGCGCGCTCGCGCCGCAAGTGGCGGAAGCCCGCGCCGCGGCGCTCGCGGCGCTCGGCGCGATGGACGAGGCCCGCGGCACGATCGATGCCGGCATCGCGGCCGCCCGGCGCAATGGATCGCCCTACGAGGAAGGCATGCTGCTCGCGGCAGCCGTGGAGCTGGAGTGCTCGCGAGGCGCCGGCGCGGCACCGCAGATGGTGGAGCAGGCGAGCCGGATACTCGAAGGCCTCGGCGTCGCCTGGACGCCGAGGCCTTCGCAAGCCCTCAATGCTTGAGCTGCATCACTCGCGACTGAAGCGGATGTCGCCCCAGAACAGGATGGTCTGGAAGACCTGCATCTTCGGTCCAGCGACCGGGCCGAGGTATTCCTGCTCGTTGTCGAGGATGCAGGCCCAGTCGACCGCGCTGGTCTCGGGGACCTGATCGACCACCGCGGGCAGCGTTCCCAGCAGCACTTCCCTGATCGTGCGCTTGCCGTTCCTGTCCAGGACGACGGTACCCGTGCACCGCTCGGGCGTGAAGGGAACGAGGCTCCCGTCGGGGCGGCTGAAGGAGATCTTCGTCCTCGGTTCGGCGCCGAGCGCCGCCGACGGCTCCGGCGGGAACAGGATGTCGATCGACGCTGCAAGCTGCTCGCCGGGCGACTTGATGAGCTCGCAGCCCTCGGCGGACAGGCCGCCGAGGTTGCGGAACACATAGCCGATCGGCTGGGTGCAGGCGCCGCCGAAGCCGGTCGGATCGATGCGCGACACGGCGCACTGGGCGTCGTTGAAGCCGTCCCCGATGGTGTTCGTGTTCTGGCTGAGCGGCACGCCGGAGCCCTGGCCGCAGCCGAGTACGCCGATATCGCCCTGCGTCAGGTAGACGAGGCTGAGCCCGGTGCCGTCGCTGCCGCCCTCGAGCGAGCCCTCGCCCGCCAGCGGCACGAGGCGGAAGCCCTCGCCCAGCTCGTCGATCACCCATCGGCAGTTGTCCCGCGCCCCGGAATCAGGGCCCGAGTCCGAGGCCGCCGAACAGTTGAAGATCGGCGCACCCGGGACATTGGAGCCCTCGCCGCTCACGATGCTCGAGCCCGTGCGCAGGTAGTAGCTCTTCACCGCCACGCCACCGATCAGTACCTGCAGCTCCAGCGAGAGATTCCCCTTGGCTTCGATGTCGAGCTCGAGGCGATGGAAGGCGACGTCCGGGATCGCCGCAGCAAGGCTCGGGCCGAGGTCCACGGTCAGCGCATGCGCAAGCGGCGCGGAGATCCGGCTGCAGGGCGTGCCCTGGCTGCCGGAATATGCGCCCATGGACCCCGCGACGAGCCCGACCGGCACGGCCGAGGAGCCCTGGGTCGCCTGGAAGTCGAGGAGCCGGACGGCGGATGGCTGCGCCACCCGGCAATCGTTTCGCCTGATGGTCTCGATGACCTGGGGCGAGGGCGCGGAACCGGTCGCGGGCGGCGCAGGCGGCACGTAGACGACCCGGTTGGCCTTGCCCAGCTGCAGCTGCAGAACGCCCTTGGCCGGAAATCCGGGGGGAGGCGCCGGGACCGCCTCGCCTCGTGCCGCCGTGGCGGCGAGCGCCGCAATGAGCGTGGCCGCGGCAACCCAACCATTCCGTGCGCGGTGGAACGCCCGCTCGCCGCGGGACCCAGAAGCTGTGCGTCGCATCGCTCATTCCCCTTCGCCGCGCCGAGCGGCGTCATTGATTCTTGTTGACCGCCCCACCCCCGGGCGTCCGCGCCAGCCGTCGGCAGGCGGACGCGAATTCGCGGCAGTATAGGGCGCTTCTGTGATATTTGTGGCGCGTTCCCGGGAGGGACGAGGCAAGGCATGCCGCTCGACGTCCGAAAGCTCTTCGAAACGACGGATGGCGATGAGTTGTTTTCCCCGGGCGACATAATCTTCCGCGCCGGAGACCAGGCGCACCACATGTACGTGGTGATTGCCGGCGAGGTCGAGTTGCGGCTCGGTGAGCGACTCCTCGGCTGCGCAACGGCCGGCGACCTGCTCGGGGAGATGGCGATCGTCGGCGACCACAAGCGCAGTGCGACCGCGGTCGCGCGCACGGCCTGCAGGCTGGCCCCGGTGAACGAGCGGAGATTCGTGCTGCTGGTGCAGGAAACGCCCTACTTCGCGCTGCACGTCATGAAGGTGCTGGCCGAGCGGGTAGTGCGCAAGGAACGCGAGTCGGGCTGAATTCCCACCCATGACCGCGCGCACGCTGCGTCTCCTGCACATCACCGACACCCACCTGTTCGAGGATCCGACGTCGGAGCTGTACGGCGTGCGCACCGCGGACTCCCTGTCGGCCACGCTCGTGGCAGCCCTGGCGGACGCCGACGGACCCATCGAGGCGATCCTCGCGACCGGCGACATTGCCGAGGACGGTCGCCGGGGCACCTACCGGCGATTCCGCGGGCTGTTCGCGCCGCTGCGCGTTGCGGTGCTGTGCCTGCCTGGCAACCACGAGGATCCGGAGGTCATGGCCGAGGAACTGTCGGTGCCGCCGATGCAGTACTGCGGCAGGCTGCGTCTGCCCGGCTGGCGGATCATCCTGCTGGACACCCATGTGGCGGGGCAGCCGGGCGGCCGCCTCGGCGCGGCGGAACTCGCGCGGCTGGAAGGCGAGCTGTGCGACGCCGCCGGCGAGCACGTGCTCGTGTGCCTGCACCACCAGCCGATCCCGATGGGCAGCCCATGGCTCGACGCCGTCGGGCTCGACAACCCGGAGGAGTTCCTGCCCTGCCTCCGGCGTCACGGCAACGTGCGCGCCGTCGTCTGGGGCCACGTGCACCAGGCCTCCGACCGGGTTCACGCCGGCATCCGGATGCTGAGCACGCCATCCACCTGCGCCCAGTTCACGCCCGGCACCGTTCACTGCGTGATGGACGCCGCGCCCCCGGGCTATCGCTGGATCGAGCTGCACGCCGATGGCGCCATCGACACGCGGGTCGCATGGGTCGACGGCTGGCGACCAGCGTCGCGGCCGGCCGACGACCGGGTCTAGCACTGGATGGACAGAAAGGCCTGGTTCGATCTCGTCGAGGGGGGCTTCACCGGCCGCTGGGCGGCCCGCGCCCTGTCCGCCGCGCTGGTCGTCCTGATCGTCCTGAACGCGCTCGCGGTGGTGCTCGAGTCGGATCCCGACCACTTCGCGGCCTATCGCGCGGCCTTCCGGGGCTTCGAGGCGTTCTCGGTCGCCGTGTTCACTCTGGAGTACCTGCTGCGCGCGTGGGTCGCGCCGGAACACGAGCGCTACGCCGGTCTGTCCGCCTGGGCAGCGCGGCGCCGCTACCTCGTCTCGCCCCTCGCGGTCGTCGACCTGCTTGCCGTCCTGCCCGCCTACCTCGGCCATGTCTTCGGGCTGGACCTGCGCTACCTGCGACTCCTGCGCCTGCTGCGGCTGCTGAAGCTCACCCACTACTTCCGCGGCCTCGCCGTGTTCGTCACGGTGGTCCAGGCGGAGATCCGGACCCTGATGTCAGGCATCTTCACCATCCTGGTGCTGGTCGTCATCGCCGCCGCCCTCATGTACGCCTTCGAGCACGAGGCGCAGCCTCGGGTCTTCGCGACCATCGGCGACTCGCTGTGGTGGGCCGTGGTGACCATGACCACCGTCGGCTACGGCGACATCACCCCGGTGACCGCCGCCGGGCGCGTGCTGGCGACCGTCATCATGCTGCTCGGCGTCGGCATCGTCGCGCTGCCGGCCGGCGTGCTCGCGGCGCGCTTCGCCGAGGAGCTGCAGGCGCGGCGCGACCAGCTCTCGGCGCAGCTCGACCTTGCGCTGATGGACGGGCGGCTAAACCGGGACGAACTCGCGGACCTCGAGAGGATGAGCGCGGAGCTAGGCATATCGCGCGACACGCTTCATCGCATGCTGCAGACGCAGTCGCTGCGTCACCTGGTCGTGCCCACCTGCCCGCATTGCGGCAAGCGGATCGACTGAATCAGCCGGCCGCGGGGGGCTCGTGCTCGCGGTGGAAGCGCTGCACCGTCCAGAGGTAGGTGTCGGCCAGCAGTCGCTCGGCGGTCTCGCCGAGGATCACCGCAGAGCGCTTCACGCTTCCGGCGTGCTCGAGCTGCCGCACGGCCTGCTCCAGGTGGAAGCGCTGGTTCTGGTACTGCCAGCCGAGCTCCTTGGTGGCCATCTTCGTCTGGTAGATCTCCCAGATGCCGAGCCACAGCGGCACCAGGCCGAGCAGGAACACGACGTAGGTCTTGACCGGCAGCCCGAAGGCGACGGCCGCCATGGCCGACTTGAGCAGCATCAGCGCGACGATCGCGATCACCATGGAGCACAGCACCCAGATCTTGAAGCGCTCGAGCCGCTCGTGGGCGTGGTGCAGCGCGTGTGCCTTGCGCTCGAAGTAGCGATGCTGGTCCTCCAGCCACGCCTTTCGCACCCAGTCCATGCATCGACCGGGATCGCTGGTGGCGCCGAGCTCGAAGGGCGTGGTCGCGCGGAGGATGTGGCCGATCCAGCTGAAGCCGGCGATGCGGCGCACGCCGAGCAGGCGCATCAGGTGCTGCTCGACGCCGCGCGAGGGGATGCCGGCGACCGACAGATAGAAGCGGGTCCGCAGGCTCTCGGCGATGGCGCGATACATGAGGTGGCGGCTGAACCAGCCGCGGCGGCGCGCGATGGCGTACAGGCCGATGCCGGCGATGAACAGCGCGAGGTATCCGGCGAGGAAGACCTTGCCGGGATAGAGCTTCGCATACGCGAGGAACAGCAGGCCCATCGTCGCGGCCATCATGCTGAAGGCCTTGAACAACCGGTCGGACCGCTGCTGGTGGTGGACCGCCAGCAGGTCGGCGCGGCGATACTCGCGATCGATCAGGCGCAGCGCGGACTCCGCATCCGGGCGCAGCGCCAGCGCGTCGTCGGACACCAGCCCCCACGGATGGCTGCCAGGATCGACGTGGCGGGCGGCGTCGCGGGCGTAGTCGACGAGGGTCTCGAGCTCCTCTTCGAGGCCCTTCGGGAAGCCGCGGCCGACCACCGCGACGTCGCCGTCGTCGGTGATGCCGAGGAAGCCGGCGACGCCGGTGCTCTCGGTCGCTGACCCGCGACGTCGCGCCCGCAGCCAGAAGACGGGTCGCTCGCCCTCGGCCACGTCCTCGGTCGCAGGCTGCAGCCCGAGCCTGCGGGGTGCGCGGGCCGTCTCGTTCGTCACCAGCCCGAGGAAGCGCAGGACGGTGTCGCCGGTGCCGCCGGGCAGGCCCCGGTCCTCGCCGTCCCAGACGGCGAGCAGCAGGCTGGCGCCGCGGCGCAGTCGCTCGGCGAGCGCCACGTAGAGCGCGTCGCGGGCCCAGCCGGGCACCGAGGCCGTCTCGCGGTCGATGCCTTCGGGGAGTTCGAGCTCGGTGCGCGTCACGCGCGGGTCGGCGAGCATCGCGAGCAGCTCGGAACGCGACGCCTCGTCGAAGTCCCCGAGGTACATGTCGAGCGGCATGGGCAGCAGGGCGTGGACCCGGAATCCCGCCGCCAGCGCGGCCTGCGCGGCAATCCGGTCTGCGCCGTCGGCCATGCCGCTGACCAGTTCGGCGTGGACGCCGGGCAGCCGCTCGAGCAGCGCCCCGCACAGCCGCTCGATCGTCGCGCGCAACTCGGCCACGTCCGCGGGATCGAGGTCACGATGACCCGTGACCGCGATCCGGAGCGGGACCCGTTCTCCCGGCGCCGATTCCGACCATGCTTCGAGCATCGTGCGGCGCGCGGCTCGGCTCAGTTCCTGGGCAGGACGGCCGGCAGCACCTCGCAGCTGAGGAAGCCGCCGGGCGGAATCGAGGGCAGGAACCGGTCGAGGAAGACGTGCGTCAGGGTATTCAGGCGCGTCCTGAGCTCGCCGCGACGGTTGGCAGGATCGCAGCGCGCGGGGTCCGGCCCGCAGGGCGCGGCGCCGGCCAGCGCGGCGCTGAAGCCCGCGAGCTGCGACTGGAAGGCCTGGCAGTTCTGGTCGCCGGCGCTCTGCTTGGGCTGGGTTGTCGCCTGGAAGCACTTGTCGAGCTTGTCGCGGGCGTTGATCCACGACGCACGCAGCGCCGCGCAGTCCCCCGCCGCGAGCGGCGTGCCCACTCCGCCATCCACCTGCCGGCAGGCCAGGTCCGCGGTGGCCTGGTACAGCTCGTTGAACAGACGATCGGTGAGCTTCAGGTACACCGTGTCCGAGTAGCCGTAGTCGAACCCGCCGCCGGCCTTCGGCCTGGCGATATCCGGGGCCATCGCCAGGTTGTACGGGATCAGGGAGGCGCGCGAGCCGCCGGAACGGATCGAGCCGCAGCCGGTGTTGATCAGGGTGTCCTGGAACTCGTAGGAGCCAGGCACCGCCGGATCGAGGCTGAGCTGGTCCCCCACGCTGATGTAGTTCTCGCTCACCTTGGTGGTGACGTCCCAGGCCAGCAGTTCCGCGAGCGTGGTGCCTGGCGGTACGGACAGGGCCGGCGGCTGGGGCAGGCAGCCGAGCTCGCGGCGCGGGTTCGTGAGCCGGGCCACGAAGAAGCGCAGGTCGAAGGTGCCCTGGAAGACGACTCCCGGCTCGGTCACCGCGAACATGGCCTCGAAGAGGTACCCGTTCTGGGCCTGCCCGCGCCACCTCGGCTGGATGTACAGCGGCGGCAGGCCGCCGGTCGCGGCGAACAGGTCGGTGATCTCCCGCGGCATCAGCGCGGCCGCGTTCAGCCGCTGCTGCGAGGCCGGCTTGCCCGCGTCGGCCGCCGGGATCACGCCCGGCCTGTCGCAGATCGCGGGGCGGTTAGCCGTGATCCAGCGGCAGTCCGGGATGTTCTGCACCTGGAACAGCACCATGCCGCTGGCGCCCGGGTCGACCAGCGACACCTTGCTCAGCTCGAAGGTCGGCTGGCCGGCGGGATCGACGAGCAGCGGACGCCCCTGCTGGCCAGCATAGTCGGTCAGCGAGTAGGCACGGCCCGCCGCAATCGTGGGGCCCTCGGGCGCAACGCTGCCCGTGGACAGGGACTCGACCAGCGCCAGCGAGGTCAGCGGCGCGGTCGCGGAGCCCGGCGAGTAGGCCCGCGCCTGCCGGCAGTCGCGATCGGTCACGTAGACGAGGCCGGACTTGGCGCTGCTCCTGATGCCGTATCGCGGCGATCGGCTGGTGCAGGTGCCACCGAGGGGCGCTCCGAGTTGCAGCGGCGCCACCTGCGAGCTGCCGTCCGTGGTCGCACGCAGGATGCGGCCGTTCGAGGTAGTCGCGAGCGCGTAGCTCACCTCGCCCACCTGGAACAGGCTCGCAGCGAGCAACTGCTCGTTGCCCGAGAGACCCCATCCGGTCTTGCCGCTTGCGATCTCGACCAGCTGTCCGACGGGCACCGTGCTGCCGGGCGCGGTCGGGTAGAAGACGACGCGGCGACGCTCCTCGAGTCCGAGGATGCCCGGGCCTCTGGCGCAGGTGGCGGCGGTGCAGCCGCGGTTCAGCGCCTCGGCGGCCGTGCCGTCGATCACGGTGATGTCCACCAGCAGTGGCCGGCCGGTCACCCAGGTGCAGGCGAAGTACCCCGTCGCGGCGATCGGCTGCCACGCCGTCGGGCAGTCCTGTCCCGCCGTGCTCTGCGTCACCTTGACCAGGTTGAAGGTCCGTCCCTTGTTGCGGCCGGCGAGCCAGAGGACGCTGCCGGTCAGGTCCGCCGTGAGGCCGGTGCAGGCCTGCGCCTGGCGGTCGTCGAGGCCGGGCACCTGCGCGCAGCTGAACAGCTGGCGGCGGCTCGCCGGATCCTCGGTGTCGGGCCACTGCACAACGAGGTTGCCGTCGAGCGCGAACAATCCTCGCGTGGCGGTGAGCTGCGCGGCGCTGAGTGCATCGCCGGCAAGCCCTGTATCGAGGTAGGCGTAATCGACCGCAGGCGTCGCCCGATCGTCCGCCCGCTCCAGCACCCTGCTGGCGCCGAAGACCTGCACCGTGTCCAGCGTCTGGTTCACGACCTGCTGGGCGCCGACGGCGGGCGAACACAGCGCTATCGCGAGCGCTGCCGGCAGCGCCCGGAAAATCGAAACGGCGTCCATGTTCATCCCCTGGCGTGGAGTTGTTTTCCGCGACGATAACAGATTCCCGGGTCGCAACCTGTTTCGGCCGCGGGCCGCACGATCCCGGCGGCGGACATAACGCGCCGGGTCAGCCGGCCCGGAACTTTCCGGCATCTGCCGGCCGGCCCCAGGCCTCGTACAGCGCGGCGAGCCGCTGCCGGCACTGCGACTGCAGGCCGGGGATGGGCGAGCGCGCCAGCGGCTCGAGGCTCCCGAGCAGCAGCCTCTCGGCCTCGGCAAAGCGCCCGAGTCCCGCGAGCGCCGCGCCCTGCACGCTCATCGCCCACGCGGTCTGCCAGTGCCCGGGCGGCAGCGCGGCGGCGAACAGGCGCTGGGCCTCGGCGGCGACGGCCGCCGACTCCTCGAGCCTGCGCTCGGCCAGCAGCAGCCCGGCCCTGACGGTCAGCACGCTGCCGACCTGAGGATGGCCGTCGCCGAGGGCCTTGCGCCGGATGGCGAGGCTCTCGTCGATCAGCGCAGCGGCTTCCTCGAGCTTCCCGCCCTCGACCAGCCAGATGGCGAGGCTGTTGGCGGCGGCGGCGACGTCGGGGTGCTCGCTACCGAGCGTGCGCCGGCGGATATCGAGCGACTCGCGCAGCAATCCCTCCGCGCCCTGGCGGTCGCCGCGCGCGTCGCGCACGAAGGCCATGTTGTAGAGCGTGGCCGCGACAGAAGGATGTCCGTCGCCGAGGAGCCGGCGGCTCATTTCGAGCGACTCGCGGTAAGTGCCCTCCGCCTCGCCGTAGCGGCCCCGCAGCTCGAGCACCCAGGCGAGGTTGTTGAGGCTCGCGGCGAGTTCGGGGTGCGCCGCGCCGAGCAGCCTGCGGTTCATGCGCAGCGCCTCGCGATAGAGCGGCTCGGCCTCGTCCAGCTCGTCCAGGTTGACGAGCACGAATGCCAGGTTGCTGATCGCCGTCGCGAGCGCAGGGTGCGGTCCGGGGTGGAGGTCACGCTGCATCGTCACCGCCTGCCGCAGGTAGGCGACGCCCTCGTCGTACTGCCCGCGGTCGGCGTAGTTGAGCCCGAGGTCCTCGAGGCTCTGGGCGACGTCCGCATGCGGCCCGGCGTGCCGGGCACGGCGGGTATCGAGCGCCGCCCGGATGAGAGGTTCGGCAGCATCGAACTCGCCCCGGCGGGTGAGGACGTCGGCGAGCGCGCGCTCCGTCTGCGCCACCTCCAGGTCGCCCTCGCCGAGCATCCTGCGCCGGATGTCGAGCGCCTCCCGCAGTCGGCGCTCCGCCTCGTCGTACTCGGCGGACAACGCCAGCACCGTGCCGAGCTGGTTGAGGCTCTGCGCGACCCCGGGGCTGTCACGCCCGAACAGCGCCCTGCGCTGCTCGGCGGCGCGGCGCACCAGCGGGATCGCCTGCGGATAGAGCCCGAGACTGGTGTACACCGTGCCCATGGTGTCCATGAGCGTCGCCTGCACCGCTGGCTGGCCGGCCAGCTCCTGCTCGATGCGGGCCGCGCCCCTGTCGAGGATCTCGCGGGCGGTGATGGTGTTGCCGAGGGCCTCGCTCGGGTCGGACACCTTGAACAGATCCACCATGAACCGGGTCGTCTGCCGGGCCGTCTCCGCCTCGGCCTCGGCACGCGCCCGCTGCTGCTCGGCCTCGTTGCGCGCGACCCATGCGGTGGCCGCGAGCACCGTCGTGATCGCCATGCCGACGAGCGAGGCGCTGGCGAGCGCCGCCATGCGCCGGGCGCGGCGCTGGGCCTCGCGCTGCCTCAGCTCGTCGAGGCCGACGCCGAGCATCCCGGCGACGAGCTTGAGGCGCGCCAGCGCCTTGCCGTCCTTGCCTTCGCGCGCGTCGGCCGCGATCGGCTCGCTGCGCTGCTCGGTGAGGCAGCCGTCGACGCTCATCTCGTAAAGCAGCGCCGGCGGGAAGCATTCGGGCGCCGGCGGCGACTCCATGAACGATGCGCCAGGCTCTCCGGCCACGATCAGGCAGAGAATCCGGTCGGAGCGCCCGAGGCGCTTGAAGGTCAGGATCTCCTCGTTGACCCAGTGCGAGCGCGCCGCAGCCGGCGAGCAGACCACGATCTGGAATGCAGAGTCCCGGAGCGCCTGGGTCAGGGTGTCGCCGAGGCTGGTCGCGCTCGGCAGCTCCTCGCGGTCGCGGAACACCGGCGCGAGTCGTTCCGGCACCGGCCCGAAGGGCGTCTCGCGCCCGACGAGCCGGCGCGGGACACGGTAGGTCTCCAACTCACGGTGCAGCCATCGCGCCCACTTGTCGTCGGCGTGGCTGTAGCTGATGAACGCCCTGTACTTCGAGGAGGACTGCACGCGCGTGCCCGCGGTCCGATGCGGAGCGACAGGTTACTCCAACGCGCGTGCAGGCGCGCAGGGTCCGGGTAGCCGCGGCTTCAGCGCGACCCCTCGCGCTTCTCGGCCTTCATCGCCCGGACGTCGACGGGGCGGATCTCGCGGATCGGACAGCGGTCCCGGCCCACGCGGACGGTCTCGAAGCTGCTGATGCTGCTCGCGGTCGAGGTGACCTTGATGGCGTTCGCGAAGTCCAGGTCCCGGCAGGTATCCCAGACCGTGATCAGCCAGGCCTCGTTGACGCCGGTCCACAGCAGCAGCCGGTCGCGCGCCAGCGGCGTCCAGCCATGCAGGCCGAAGCTGTTGAACTGGCGGACGGGCTCGCCCGCGTAGGCGAGGTAGCGTTCCAGTGTCTCGTTGGCCTCGACGCGGGCCGGGCCGGCGGCGCAGCCGGCGAGCACGCCCATGCAGGCGAGCAGGGTGATCGCTGTCCTCATGGCAGGTCCTCCTGGGGAATTCGACCGGCGGGCGCCGATCGCGTTCCGTCAGGGGTCGAGCCGGCCGTAGTCGGCGAACTTCCCTGTCACCACATCCAGCTCGGCGTCCGCGAGCCGCGCGGGCTCGAGCCCGGCGGCCAGCAGGTCCAGGTACTGGCCCGCCAGGTTCTCGACCTCGACCGCCACCGCCATGGCACGCGCCGGCGTCGGGCCGACGGCCACGACGCCGTGGTTGGCGAGCAGCACGGCCCGCCGACGCCACAATCCACGCACCGCGGCCGCGGCGAGCGCCTCGCTGCCGAAAGTCTCGTAGGGCATGCAGCGGACCGCGCCGCCAGCGAGCGCGATCATGTAGTGGAAGGGCGGCAAGCCGCGCCCCGTGCAGGCGAGCGCGGTCGCGCGCGGGCTGTGGGTGTGGACGATGGCGCCCGCGTCGGGACGCCGCGCGTAGATCGCGGCGTGCATCCGCCATTCCGACGACGGACGCGGCCCGCCGGCCCCGCCCTCCGTCGGCGGCGCCCGCTCGCCGATCTCGACCAGCGCCGCCGGCTCGAGCTGCCGGTAGGGCACGCCCGACGGCGTGATCAACATGCCCGCCGGCGTGCGGCAGGACACGTTGCCCGACTTGTTGGGCACGAGCCCGGCCGCGTCGAGCGCCCGGGCCACGTGCAGGATCGCGGCGCGCGCGTCGTCCGCCGGCATCATGCAGCCTGCCCCGCCCGCTCCGGGAACAGCGAGCGCAGGCCCTCCCGGCTGGCCGGCGCGAGGCCGCGTTCGGTGATCAGCCCGGTGACGAGGCGCGCCGGGGTCACGTCGAAGGCCGGATTCGCGGCCCGCGTGCCGGGGGCGGCGACCTCGACCTCGACCAGCAGGCCGTCGGCATCGCGTCCGGCCACGTGCGTGACCTCGCGCGACGCGCGTTCCTCGATCGGGATGCCGTGCCCGCCTTCCGTGAGCGTCCAGTCGATGCTGGACGACGGCAGGGCCGCGTAGAACGGAACGCCGTTGTCGCGCGCCGCGAGCGCCTTCAGGTAGGTGCCGATCTTGTTGGCGACGTCGCCGGCCGCGGTGGTCCGGTCGCTGCCGACCAGGCAGAGATCCACCTGCCGGCGCTGCATGAGGTGGCCGCCCGCATTGTCGGCGACCAGCGTGCAGGGCACGCCGTGCGCGCCGAGCTCGAAGGCGGTGAGCGCCGCGCCCTGGTTGCGCGGACGGGTCTCGTCCACCCACACGTGCACCGGGATGCCCGCGTCGTGCGCCGCGTACACCGGCGCGAGCGCGGTGCCCCAGTCCACGCAGGCGAGCCAGCCGGCGTTGCAGTGGGTCAGCACGTTGACCACGCGGCCGCGCCCCGCCGCCAGCTGCTCGATCAGCGCCCGCCCGTGGCGGCCGATGGCCGCGCAGCACGCGACGTCCTCTTCTGCGATGGCCGCGGCCTCGGCATACGCGCGGGCGGCCCGCTCCGGCGGCGGCAGCGGGCGCAGCGTGGCGTCCATGCGCGCGAGCGCCCAGCGCAGGTTCACGGCCGTCGGCCGCGTCGCGGCCAGCAGCGCGATCGCCGCGTCGAGGTCGGCGTCGCACGCTGCGCGGCGCATGGCCAGCGCCACGCCGTAGGCCGCGGTGACGCCGATCAGCGGCGCGCCGCGCACGACCATGCGGCGGATCGCCTCGGCCGCCTGCTCGACGGTGCCGAGCGCCGTGGCGCCGAACTCGAAGGGCAGCCGGGTCTGGTCGACGACGCGCACCGTCTGGCCGTCGTCATCGAGCCAGATCGTGCGCCTCGACTGCCCTGCGACCCGCACGGCTCAGCCGCTCCCCAGCACGCGCCCGGCGACGGCCGAGAGGCGCGCCACGATCGCCGGGTCGCGCGCCCCGGGCGCCGTCAGGATCGCGCCGTCGAGCGCACGGTCGGAGCCCGCGGGACACGGGGGATGCTCGGGCGGGAAATCCCGCGCGAGGCGCGCGAACAGCCGAAGCGCCTTGTCCCGGTTGTCCTGCATCACGCGCAGCACGCCGGCCACGTCCACCCTGTCGTGCGACGGATGCCAGCAGTCGAAGTCGGTGACCATCGCGACCAGCGCGTAGCTGATCTCCGCCTCGCGGGCGAGCTTCGCCTCCGGCATCGAGGTCATGTTCACCACGTCGTAGCCGAGGGCGCGATGGGTGCGCGACTCGGCCAGCGTCGAGAACTGCGGTCCCTCCATGCACAAGGCCGTGCCGCCACGGCGGTGGGGAACACCCTCCGCGCGGGCCGCGTGCTCGACGAGGTCCACCAGCAGCGGGCTCACCGGGTGGGCGAAAGGTACGTGCGCCACGCAGCCGGCGCCGAAGAACGAGGACGCCCGGCGCGAAGTGCGGTCGACGAAGTCGTCCACGAGGACGAAGGTCCCCGGCGGCAGGTCCTCGCGGAAGGACCCGCAGGCCGAGAAGGATACGAGATCCGTCACGCCACAGCGCTTCAATGCGTCGATGTTGGCCCGGTAGTTGATGTCTGAGGGGGCCAGGCGGTGGCCGCGCCCGTGGCGCGACAGGAACACGACGCGCGTGGCACCGACGCGGCCCAGTCGCAGCGCGTCGGACGGCTCGCCCCAGGGCGTCGCCACGAGCCGCTCGTCGACGTCTTCCAGGCCGGGAAGCTCGTAGAACCCGGAGCCG
The DNA here is from genome assembly GCA_964406445.1 of uncultured Steroidobacteraceae bacterium. Taxonomy (GTDB): domain Bacteria; phylum Pseudomonadota; class Gammaproteobacteria; order Steroidobacterales; family Steroidobacteraceae; genus SG8-30. The sequence continues at coordinate 152,202 of CAYORU010000002.1, read as the reverse complement.
CCGATGATGCCGAGGACCGCCTGCGCCATGCGACCGACCCGCCGCCGGCAAGGTCCGGCCCCGCGAGGATTCTAGCTCGTGGCAGGCTCCGCCCGGCCCGTTGGAAGCCGAAGGTCGGCGCGGCGAGGCTGGATCATGGGTTACCGCGGAAAGCCCACTCGACTAGACTCGAACCCCAGGCCAGGTCGCTGGATCCCGCCCATGACGCATCGATTCCCGCTGCCGCCGCTCCTCGCCGCGGCACTTCTCGCCGGCTGCACCACGTCGGCCACCACGGAGAGCGCCTACACGCCCGGCTTCCAAGAAGCCGCCTGGCGCACCCACGTCGAGCGGCTCGCCTCCGACGAGTTCGAGGGCCGCGCGCCAGGCACGCCGGGCGAGGAAAAGACGCTCGAGTACATCGAGGCGCAGTTCCGCGCAGCGGGGCTCGAGCCGGGCATGGGCGGCAGCTTCCGCCAGGCCGTGCCGCTCGTCGAGGTGACGACCCGTCCGGACTCGACGATGGAGATCCGCGGGACGACGGGCGCGATCAGCCTGCGCTACGCGGAAGACTACGTCGCCTGGACGCGCCGGCCCGTGCCGGCCTCGGGCGTCGCCGACGCCGGGGTGGTCTTCGCCGGCTACGGCATCGTCGCGCCCGAGTACGGCTGGAACGACTACGCCGGCCTCGACGTGAAAGGCAAGCTCGTGCTCGCGCTGGTGAACGATCCCGGCTACGCGACCGGCGATCCCGCCCTGTTCACCGGCAAGGCGATGACCTACTACGGCCGCTGGACCTACAAGTTCGAGGAGGCCATGCGCCAGGGCGCCGCCGGGCTGCTCGTGATCCACGAGACGGCCGCGGCGGGCTACCCCTGGGACGTGCCGCGCAACGGCGCGGCCCGCCCGCAGCTCGATCTCGAGCTGGCGGACTTCGAGTCGAAGCGCCTCGCGCTCGAAGGCTGGATCGCCGAGGACGCGACGCGGCGCCTGCTGGCGCTCGCGGGCCAGGACTACGACCGGCTCAAGGCAGAGGCCCTGGAGCGTGGCGGCGCCTCGCGGCCGCTCGGCCTCGAGGCCACCACGGGCGTGCGCAACATCGTCCGTCACGGCAAGTCCTACAACGTCGTCGGCGTGCTGCCGGGCCGGGAGCGCGCCGACGAGCATTTCCTCTACACCGCGCACTGGGACCACCTCGGGAAGATCCTGAACATCGGCGGGGTTACCGCGACGGACACGGTGTTCAACGGCGCGTCCGACAACGCCACCGGCACCGCCGCCCTGCTCGAGCTCGCCCGAGCCTTCGGCGCGACCCGGCCACGGCCGGATCGCTCGGTCATGTTCGTGGCGTTCACCGCCGAGGAGAGCGGCTTGCTCGGCAGCCAGTACTTCGGGGAAAACCCGCCGGTGCCCGTGGCGCAGATGGTCGGCGGCATCAACATGGACAACCTCTACCTGATCGGCGAAACGCGTGACCTGCGGGTCATGGGCTACGGCAACTCGGAGCTCGACGGCTACCTGCGCGCGGCCGCGGCCAGGCAAGGCATGGAGATCGTCCCCGAGCCCACCCCCGAGGTCGGCTTCTACTACCGCTCGGATCACTTCAACCTCGCCAAGCAGGGCGTGCCCATGCTCTACGCGAAAGCCGGCCACGACCACGTGCAGGACGGCCCGGAGCGCGGCCGGGCCTGGGAAGCGAACTACTTCGCCAACCACTATCACAAGCCGAGCGACGAGTACGACCCGGCCTGGGATGCGCGCGGGATCATGAAGGAGCTGGCGGCCTACTTCGACGTAGGCCTGACGCTCTCCAATTCGGCCGCCTGGCCGCAGTGGCGCGAGACGAGCGAGTTCCGGGCGATCCGCGACAGGAGCCGCGCGGCGGCCACGGGCGACTGACGCCGTCGGCGCGGCGCGGCTTTCCTAGCGCGGGCTGGTGAGCTCCACGGGGAAGCCATCGGGGGTCGCGAGCACGAGCGAGCGAACGCGGTGGCCCTCCGGCAGCGTGATCGTCGCCGGCCGGCGCAGGATCGCGACCCCGGCTGCCTCGGCGCGGTCGAGCGCGGCGTCGAGGTCCGGCACCTCGAAGCTCCACATCGAGATGCCGCGCGAGGCCGGCCCGAGCGGCGCGGGCGCCGGCTGGAAGGCGTCCTCGGGATCCATCACGACGAGGTAGCCGGTCGAGGCGCCGGGTGCGAACCACTGCTGGAAGCGGTACTTCGTGCCGGGCGGCACCTGCAGCCCGCCCGCGGGCCCGCGGCTCTCGAACACGAACTCGCGCCGCCGCTCGTAGCCGAGCACGCCCCCGAGCAGCGGCGCGATCGCGTCCGCATCACCCGTGATCAGGCTCGAGTAGGCCGGCCCGCCGATGCGAAGCGCCGGATCGATCGGCCCGATGGCGCGCTGGTCGTGGCGGTCCACCCCGAGCAGGAGCACGTCGTCGGGGCCCTCGTAGATGCCTTCCTCGACCTTGTAGAGGCTGCCGTCGGCGCGCGGGAACTGCATGGCCATGACGCCTGCCGCCGAGCGGAAGCCGTGGGCTGCGATGATCGTCTCGCGTTCGGCGAGACCCGAGACCGGAAAGCCTACGCCAAGGCCGCCCGGAAAAGTCGCGCCATAGCCAGGGCGGCTCGACGGTGTCGACGGCGGCACGGCGACGACGCGCACCGCAGCCGCAGCCGGCAGGTCCGGCCGGGAATAGGTGATGACGTCGAGCCGCTTCGACGGCGGCAGGCCCCAGTGCGCGGCGAGCGCCTCGGCCTCGCCGCCGGTCACGGCGCTCGTGGCGGGCAGCAGCGCAAAGGCGTCCTGCAGCAGGCGGCGCATCGCGAGCGGATCGCCGGTTGTCACCGTGACGACGCGCAGCGGCGACGCGAAGGCGCTGGCCGGGTCCGAGGCCGGCTCCATCGGGTCGCGGGGCTGGGCGACGCTCGCGGTGGTCATGATCACTCCGGTCGTCAGGACGAGGGCGCGCGCCGCCGCCGCCGCGCCTGTACCGGCCGGCACGGCTAGCGGCCCAGCTTGCCGCGTATGCAGCGCAGGTAGAGCGCGCGGAAATCGGCCTCGGTCATCGGCAGCGGGTTGCCGCCGGTCGAGGGATCGGCGAGCGCCTGCGGCGCGAAGGCCGCGGCGTGCTCCTCGCGCACGCCGATGTCGGCGAGCGTGCTCGGAATGCCGATGCCTGCGCGCATCTCGAGCACCCAGTCGAGGAATCCGTCGAAGGTCTGCTTCCCGAGCCCCAGGTAGGCCGACAGCCGCACCATCCTTTCCTCGATCGCGCGGCGGTTCCACACCAGCACGTAGGGCATGACCACCGCGTTGGTCAGCCCGTGGTGGGTGTCGAGGTTCGCGCCGCAGGGATGGCTCAGGCTGTGCATCGCGCCGAGGCCCTTCTGGAACGCGGTCGCGCCCATCGAGGAGGCGACCAGCATGTGCGAACGCGCCTCGAGGTCGGCGCCGTCCGCAACGGCGCGGGGCAGCCATTCGCGGATCAGCCGCATGCCCTCGGCGGCGATGCCCTCGGCCATGGGGTGGTAGAAGGGCGAGCACCAGGCCTCCAGGCAGTGCGACAGCGCGTCCATGCCGGTCGCCGCCGTGACCTTGGCCGGCAGGCCGAGGGTCAGCTCGGGGTCCTCGATCACGATCGCAGGCAGCATCCTCGGGTGAAAGATGATCTTCTTGGTATGGTCGCGGACGTCGGTGATGACGGACGCGCGGCCGACCTCCGAGCCGGTGCCGGCCGTGGTCGGCACCGCGACCACCGGCGCCATGCCGGCGACGTCGACGCGCGTGAACCAGTCCTCGCGGTCCTCGAAGTCGAAGAGCGGGCGTTTCTGGCCGACCATCAGGGCGATCGCCTTGGCGCCGTCGAGCCCGCTGCCGCCGCCGAAGGCGATCACGCCGTCATGGCCGCCGGCACGATAGGCCGCGACACCTCGCGTCACGTTCTCCTCGACCGGGTTCGGCTGCACGTCCGAGAAGACCTCGCAGCCGAGGCCGGCGCCGCGGCACAGCGCGACGGCCCGCGCGACCATCGGCAGGCCGGCGAGGCCCGGGTCGGTCACGAGCAGCGGCCGCGTCATGCCGAGGCTCCTGCACGCGTCCGGCAGCTCGGCGATGCGGCCGGCGCCGAAGCGGATCGCGGTCGGGTAGTTCCAGTTGCCCCTCAGTTCCATGCGCTTCTCCGTAAGGGACGTTGCCCTGCTCTTGCCAGCAACAAACTCAAGGGGACATTCCCTTGTGGTTTCCGACGAACTCGAGGGGACATTCCCTTGTAGTTTCCGACGGACGTCGACTCGGCGACTGCGCCTGAAACTACAAGCGAATGTCCCCTCGAGTTTCTTGGGTTTCAGGTGGTGAGGCGGAGGTGGTAGGACTTGGGGCGGGTCAGGTGCTCGTAGCCGACGCGCGAGAGCGTGCAGCCGCGGCCGGAGTCCTTGACGCCGACCCAGGCCAGCGCCGGGTCCAGGTAGTCGCAGCGGTTCATGAACCAGGTGCCGGTCTCGATGCGATCGCCGATCGCGAGCGCCGCGCCGGCGTCGGCGGTCCAGATCGCCGCCGTCAGGCCGAACGCGCTGTCGTTCATGAGGCGCACCGCCTCCTCGTCGCCGGAGACCTTCATGATGCCGGCCACCGGCCCGAAGATCTCCTCGCGCATCACCGGCATCGAGTGGTCCACGCCGAGCAGCAGCTGCGGCGCGAGGTAGGGCGTGCCCGCGGCGCTTCGCGGAAAGCGGCGCTCGTCGATCGCGGGCCTGGCGCCCGCCGCGATGGAGCTCGCCACCTGGCCTCGGATCTGATCCGCCGCGGCGGCGCGCACCACCGGGCCGAGGGTCGTCGCCGGGTCGGTGGGATCGCCGAGCACGTAGCCGCTCGTGAGCTCGACCGCGCCGGACACGAAGTCGTCGTAGAGCTTCTCGTGCACGTAGATGCGCTGGATGCCGCAGCAAGACTGCCCGCTGTTGAAGAACGCGCCGTCCACGAGATTCTCGACCGCGTGGGCGAGGTTCGCGTCGTGGCGGACGTAGGCCGGGTCGCAGCCGCCGAGCTCGAGGCCGGTGGCGATGAAGCGCTCCGCCGCCGCGCGCTGCACGGCGTGCCCGCCGGCGACGGAGCCGGTGAACGCGACGAAACCCACGCGCGGATCGCGGATCGCGCGCTCTGTGAGCCCGTGCGACAGGTGGATCGCCTGGAACAGGCCGTCGGGCAGCCCCGCCTCGCGGAAGCACTCCTCGAAGCGCTCCGCGCAGAGCGGCGTCTGCGCCGAATGCTTGAGCAGCACCGCGTTGCCGGCCATCAGCGCCGGCACCACGCTGTTCACCGCGATCAGGTAGGGGTAGTTCCAGGCCGCGACCGTGAACACCACGCCGAGCGGCTCGCGCCGGACGAAGCGGCGGAAGCCGTCCTTGGGGCCCGCGTCCACGTCGACGAGCGCCTCCGCGGCGATTTCGATCATGTGGCGGGCGCGCTCGAGGGTGCCCCGCACCTCGTTCGGCGAGTAGCGGATCGGCCGGCCCATCTGCCAGGTCAGCTCGAGCGCGATGCCGTCGCGCCTGGCCTCGAATCGCTCGCAGAAGCGCCGGCAGACCGCCGCGCGCTCCCGGATGCCGGTGGCGCGCCACGCCCGCTGCGCCTCGACCGCGCGCGACAGCGCGGCGTCGAGCGCGGCCTCGTCGGCGAGCGGCCGCTCGCAGTACACCGTGCCGTCCACCGGCGTGATGGTCTTCTGGACGCCCATCTCAGATGATCTCGAAATAACGCGCCATCTCCCAGTCGGTGATGTGGCGCCTGAACTCCCGCTCCTCCCACTCGCGCGTCGCCGCGAAGTGGTCGACGAAGGCGTCGCCGAACCAGTCGCGCGCCATCTTCGAGGCCTTGAGCCGCTGCGCGGCCTCCCACAGCGTGCGCGGCAGCGCGAGCTTCGCCGGGAACTTCTGGTCGTAGGCATTTCCCTCGACCTTCGGCCCGGGCTCGCAGCGGTTCTCGATGCCCCACAGGCCCGAGGCCACCGCCGCCGCCAGGATCACGTAGGGGTTCGCGTCCGCGGCGGCGACCCGGTACTCAACGCGCTGCGACTTCGAGCTGCCGCCGATCACGCGCAGCGCGGTCGTGCGGTTGTCGACCGCCCAGGTCGCGTCGGTCGGCGCCCAGAAGCCCGGGATCAGGCGCGTGTAGGAGTTGATCGTGGGAGAGACCATGGCGAGCAGCTCGGGCATCAGCTTCTGCTGGCCGCCGACGAACCAGCGCATCACGTCGCTCATGCCGTCGGGCTTCTCGGGATCGTGGAACACCGGCTTGCCCTTGCCGTCGCGCAGCGAGATGTGGATGTGCCCGCTCTGCCCGGGCCAGTCCTTCGACCACTTCGCCATGAAGGTCGCCATCAGGCCGCGGCGCTGCGCGATCACCTTGGCGAAGGTCTTGAACAGCGCGGCCTTGTCGGCGGCGGCGAGGCCGTCGTCGGCGGCGATGGCCGCCTCCATCACGCCAGGCCCGGTTTCCTCGTGCAGGCCCTCGATCGTGATGTCCATCCTGCCGAAGCTGTCGAGGAATTCCCGGTAAAGCTCGGCCCAGACGCTGTTGCGGATGACCGAGTAGCCGAAGAAGTCCGGCGCGATGGGCTTCAGGTCGCGGAATCCCTTGGCGCGCACCGACTCGGGCGTCTCGTCGAACACGAAGAACTCGTACTCGAAGCCCGCGAACAGCTCGTAGCCCATCCCGCGCCCACGCTCGAGCACGCGCCTGAGCAGCCCGCGCGGGCAGACCTTCTCGGCCTCGCCCGCGAACTCGCCGAGGAAGAACAGCACCGGCTGTTCCCAGGGCAGCTCGCGGCAGGAGCCGGGCAGCAGGCGGACGTTCGCATCCGGGTAGCCCGTGTGCCAGCCCGTGTACCGGACGTTGTCGTAGAGCTGGTCCTTGCTGTCCCAGCCGAGCACGACGTCGCAGAAGCCGAAGCCGCCGTCGAGGGCAGAATCGAACTTCGCGGCCGAGAGGTACTTGCCGCGCAGGATGCCGTCGATGTCGAAGGCCCCGACCTTGACGTGCTCGAGTCCGCGCTCCTGGATGATCCGGCGCGCGTCCGCGGCGCTCTGGACCTGTCTCGGTTCCATGGCATCCCCCCTGTGCTGGTCGCTCATTATCGTCGGGCCGCGTGCGGCCGCAAACGCATCCCTGGCGGCAGCCGGGTGAACGGCAGCCTCGCCGGGTCTGCCGGGTTGGGTCCGGGCGCGTCGACGAGGACGACCCGGCCGGCGAACGACCCGAAGTCGGCGCGGAAGTGCACCGAGCTCTTGAGCATCAGCACCGCGGACTCGGCCGGCTCCGCGCCGACGTGGCGGAACATCGCCTGGTCGGCCGCCTGCTGCTTGCGGCTCGCGACCACGATCCTGAGCTTGCCGAGCCCGAGCAGCGCCATCGGCCCGAGCTCGAAGCGGCCGCCCTTGTAGAACGGCCCCGTGCCGACGAAACGGCCGTCGCCGAGGCGCAGCACGCGAAAGCGCGCCGCCAGCGGCGTCTCGCCGGGGAAGCCCGTGCGGGCGCCGAGCGCGAGCTCGACCTGTTCGCCCTCGCCGGCGGCATGGGCGCGGGCCGCGGCCTCCGGGTCCCAGAGAACCCCGGCGAGCGTCCCGGGCAGGTCGGCCGCCGCCAGCGCCTTGAGCAGGGTGGTCGTGTCGGCATTGCCGCCGGCGCCAGGGTTGTCCTGGGTATCGGCCAGGATCACCGGCCGGCCCGGCCGGCCCTCCCGCCGCGCCAGCGCCACCGCGTCCGCGACGCTGGCGAGTTCGAGGCCGAAGCCCGCCTCCGCGCCGCAGGCTGCGTGATGGACCTCCTCGACCGCCCGCAGCACGGCCGCCTCGTCGCGACCGTAGCCGACCACGCTCGGCCCGCACTCGGGCACGTCCGCAGCCGGGAAGCCGGGGAACAACGACACCGTGCCGACCCCGTCGGGCAACGGCCCGCAGGCACGTTCCATCAGCGAGCGCATGGGCTCGACCAGCGTGCACTGCGAGGTGAGCGGGATCAGGAACGGCAGCGGCCGCCGGCAGCGCGCCGTGAACGGCCGCGCCAGCACGTCGGCCAGGAGCGCGAAGGCCCGCGCGCCCGTCTCGGCCATGTCGACGTGCGGGTAGGTCCGGTAGCCGACCAGCGCGTCGGCCGCCTCGACCATCCGCCCGGACAGGTTCGCGTGGAAGTCGAGGCTCGCGACGATCGGCAGGTCGCGCCCGACCAGGCGCCGGATCCGCGCCAGGATCTCGCCGTCGGCGTCCTCGACGTGCTCCGCGACCATCGCCCCGTGCAGGTCGAGATAGACCGCCTCGAGGCCCTCGCAGGCCCGGATCCCGTCGAGCAGCAGCGCGCTTACGGTCTCGAAGGCCTCCCGGGTGACGCGCCCGGAGGGCTGGGCCGAGCACCAGGCGAGCGGGCGCAGGTCGGCGCCGGCGGCCCGGGCCTCGTCGATGAAGCCTGCGGCGGGAAGGTTGATGCCGCGGACCGCCTCGAGCAGCGCGCCGCCGCGCACCAGCCCGGGCCAGGCGTCGGGGGCCTCGAAATCCGCGAGGGTCGCGGGCAGCGCGGCAAAGGTGTTGGTCTCGTGCTGGAAACCGCCGACCGCGATGCGAGGCATGTCTCGAGGGGCCGCTGGCCGTGGAGGCGCCACTCTAGCAGCCCCCGTTGACTCGCCGCGCGTAACGTGAGAAGTACTCGCGCGGGGAGTCAACCGGAACACGGCGTTTCGCACCGGGTTGGTGCGTGGCGCCCTCCGAAACACAGGGGATACAGCGATGCTCCGCAGGTCATTTCTGAAGAAGGCCGCGATGGCGGCAACCGCCGCCGGCGCCGCCACGCTCGCCGCGTGCGGCAAGAAGGACGAAGCCGGCGCGCCGGCCGTCCAGACGTCGAAGAAGACGACCATCAAGTGGCGGCTGCAGACCTACGCCGGCCCGGCGCTCGCCGAGCACGTCATCAAGCCCTCCATCGAGGCCTTCAACAAGGCGGCGAACGGCGAGATGGTCATCGAGCTGTTCTTCGCCGACCAGCTCGTGCCCACGGGCGAGCTGTTCCGCGCGATGCAGCAGGGCACCATCGACGCGGTGCAAAGCGACGACGACTCGATCGCCGCGCCGGTGGACGTCGCGGTGTTCGGCGGCTACTTCCCGTTCGCGACCCGCTACAGCCTGGACGTGCCGACGCTGTTCAACCGCTACGGCCTGAACGAGATCTGGAAAGAGGCCTACGGCGAGGTGCAGGGCGTCACCTGGCTCGGGTCCGGCTCCTGGGACCCGTGCAATTTCGCGACTCGCAAGCCGATCACGAAGCTCGCCGACCTCAAGGGCCTGCGCGTGTTCACCTTCCCGACGGCGGGCCGGTTCCTGTCGCGCTTCGGCGTGGTCCCGGTGACGCTGCCCTGGGGCGACGTCGAGGTGGCGCTGCAGACCGGCGAGCTCGACGGCATCGCCTGGTCGGGCATCACCGAGGATTACACCGTCGGCTGGGCCAACGTGACCAGCTACTTCCTCACCAACAACATCTCCGGCGCCTGGATCGGCTCGTACTTCGCCAACACCGCCGCCTGGGAGAAGGTGCCGGAGCACCTCAAGACGCTGTTCCAGCTCTGCATGGACAGCTCGCACTACTACCGCCAGCACTGGTACTGGGGCGGCGAGGCGGACCTTCGCGTCAAGGGCGACAAGCTCAAGCTCACCACCATCGCCGACGCCGAATGGGCGACGGTCGAGGCCGAGGCCCGCAAGTTCTGGGACGAGGTGGCCCAGACCAGCCCGCGCTGCGCCAAGGTCATCCAGATCTTCAAGGACTACAACCAGCTGATGGAGAAGGCGGGCCCGCCGTACCGCTACACCTGACCCGGGCCCGCGCTGACCGGCGCCCCCTGCCCGGTCCCCGGCGCCCTGCGCCGGGGACCGCGGGGATGCCGCGGCGCCTCGCCGCGAGACGCCCATGCCCCGCGTGATCCAGGCCTACTGCCGCTACGTCGACGCGTTCAATCGCGGCCTCGGCACGATCGTGATGTACCTGATCTTCGTGATGATCGGGGTCCTCCTGTTCGCCTCGCTCACGCGCTACGTGCTGAACATCCCGTTCATCTGGATCATCGAGCTGTCCCAGTTCCTGATGGCCGCCTACTGGGTGCTGGGCGGTCCGTACTCGATGCAGCTCAACACCCACGTCCGCATGGACGTCTTCTACGAGCGCTGGCGGCCGCGGACCAAGGGCTTCTGGGACTCGCTCACGGCGTTCTGCCTGATCTTCTACCTGGTCATCCTGTTCCGGGGCGGCCTCGGCAGCACCGGCTACGCCCTCGAGCACGGCCAGCGCAACTACTCGGCCTGGGCCCCGCTGATGTGGCCGATCAAGGCGATCATGACCTTCGGCATCGGGCTCATGATCCTGCAGGCCGTTTCGATCTTCTTCAAGGACCTCGCCAGGTTCCTCGGCAGGGAAGCCCCATGAGCTACGAGCTGATGGCGCTGCTGATGTTCTCGTCGATGATCCTGATGCTCATGACGGGGCAGCGGGTCTTCGGCGCGATCGGCTTCGTCGCCGCCGTGTTCGCCCTTTCGCTGTGGGGCACCGGCGCGGCGGAGATGCCGTTCTCGTCCACCATCACGCTGCTCAACTGGTACCCGATGCTGACGCTGCCCATGTTCATCTACATGGGCTACATGCTCTCCGAGTCGGGCATCGCCGACGACCTCTACCGCATGTTCCACGTCTGGTCGGGGCCGATGCCCGGCGGGCTCGCGATCGGCACCATCCTGTTGATGGTCGCGATCTCGGCCATGAACGGGCTGTCGGTCGCCGGCATGGCGATCGGCGCGACCATCGCCCTGCCCGAGCTCCTGCGCCGCGGCTACGACAAGGTGATGGTGACCGGCGTCATCCAGGCCGGCAGCTCGCTCGGCATCCTGATCCCGCCGAGCGTGGTGCTGGTGCTCTACGGGATGATCGCGCGCCAGCCGGTCGGCCAGCTCTGGCTCGCCGGCGTGTTCCCGGGCCTGCTGCTGGCCAGCCTGTTCATCCTCTACATCTGGCTGCGCTGCCGGCTGCAGCCGCACCTCGGCCCGCCGCTGTCGCGCGAGGAGCGCGAGTCCTACAGCCTCGCCGACAAGCTGCGGCTGCTGCGCGGCGGCATCCTGCCGCTCGTGATCATCCTGTCGATGACCGTCCTGTTCATGACCGGCGTCACCAGCCTCGTCGAGAGCTCGGCCGTGGGCGCGGCGCTGGCCACCGCCGTCGCCTGGCTCAAGGGCCGGATCACGCGCGAGGTGATGCGGGCGACGCTGGTCAAGAGCCTCGGCATCACCTGCATGTTCATGTGGATCATCCTCGCCGCGCTGGCCTTCGGCGCGGTGTTCGACGGGCTCGGCGCGGTGCGCGCCATCCGGGTCCTGTTCCTCGACGAGTGGGGACTGAGCCCCTGGCAGGTGCTGCTCCTCATGCAGCTCACCTACATCGTGATGGGCATGTTCCTCGACGACACCGCGATGCTGATCATCGTCGCGCCGCTGTACGTGCCGCTCGTGATCGCGCTCGGCTTCAACCCGATCTGGTACGGGGTGCTCTACACCATCACCTGCCAGATCGCCTACCTGACGCCGCCCTTCGGCTACAACCTGTTCCTGATGCGCGCCATGGCGCCGCCGGAGATCGGGATCATGGACATCTACCGCTCGGTCATCCCGTTCGTCCTGATCATGATCACGGGCCTGCTGCTGGTCGTCGCCTTCCCGCAGATCGCGCTGTGGCTGCCAGAGACGGTGTACGAGGCCGGCTACGGCCTCGGCAGCTGACGCGGCTAGATCGTGCGGATCGGGTCGCGGCCGTCCCAGCCACGGGCCGCCTCGGCGATCATGGCGAAGAAGGCCTCGATGTCCGGATGGCGGCCGACCAGCTCGGTCATGCAGCCGATCCCCGGCCGGGTGTCGACGTAGGCGAACTTCACGTTGCCGAAATCGCCCTCGATGGCTGGCGACTGCCCGAGACGACCGAAGTGCGCCAGGGCCGCCGGCAGGTCGTCGACGAGATAGCAGATGTGGTGGAAGCCCTCCTGCCCCTGCCGGTACATGTCCCGGTAGCAGGACGGGCGGTCGTCGTGCTGCTGGATGAGCTCGACCTGCACGCCGCCCGACTGCGCGATGGCGACGTCCATGTCGACCGTGCCGGGTGCGCCCCGGTAGCGGACGTTGGTCACCGGGCAATGGCGCATGACGTAGAACGGCCCCGCGCCCTGCTGCTCGATCCAGCGCCGCATCGCCTCGTCCAGGTCCCTCACCACCCAGGCCAGCTGAAGGACGGGACCGAAGTCGGGTTTTCTCATCGCGCGCTCCTGCTCGGCGGGGGCAGCTTCCGCTGTCCCCGACCTCACTGTGATGGCGCCGCAGCCGGCGCGCAAGCGCCGCGCTGCTTCGCTTGACCCGGTCGGCAGGCCGGCCATCCGGCGCCCGGGTCTGTCGCGTACAATCCCCGCAGACGGACTCAGCGGCGCAGCGCCGTCGGGCCTAGGGGCCTGCGACGCGGCCAGGCGGGTGAGCGGATGCCGAGCAAGGTTCCTCAGGGCGAGAAGCGAGGCTGGATCGTCCCGATCGGCGGCGCCGAGAACAAGGAGAACGACCGGCACATCCTCGAGCGCTTCGTTCGCCTTTCCGGCGGTGACGAGGCCGACATCGTCGTGATCCCGACCGCGAGCCAGCTCCGCGAGACCGGCCCGCGCTACCAGAAGATCTTCGAGGCCATCGGCGCGCGCCACGTGTCGGTGATGGACTTCGACACGCGTCGCGACTGCCAGGAGGCGAGCCGCCTGCGCCGCCTCGAGGAGGCGACCGGGATCTTCTTCACCGGCGGCAACCAGCTGCGCCTCACCACCCTGCTCGGCGGCACGCCGGTGGCGAAGCTGGTTCGGATGCGCAACGCGCAGGGCGTCACCGTCGGCGGCACCAGCGCGGGCGCGAGCTTCCTCTCGGAGCACATGATCGCCTTCGGCGACGAGGGCGCCTCGGTCATCTCCGGCAGCGTGCGGCTCGCGCCCGGCCTCGGCCTCACGAACCGCTTCGTCATCGACCAGCACTTCCGCCAGCGGGACCGCCTCGGGCGGCTGCTCACCGCGCTCGCCTACAACCCCTTCGCAGTCGGCATCGGCCTCGACGAGGACACGGCGGCCTTCATCGGGCCGGACGAGACCGTCGAGGTCGAGGGCAGCGGCGGCGTGACGGTGGTGGACGCCTCGGACGTCACCTTCTCGTCGATGGACAGCGTGCGGGAGGGCGAGCCCGTGTGCATGCTCGGGCTCAAGCTGCACGTGCTGGTGGCGGGCGCGACCTTCAACCTGCACACGCGGATCGCCGAGGCGGGCGCGCTGGCCGCACGCAAGGAGTGAGGTCGGATGCGAATCCTGGACCGGTCCGTCTACGTCGGGCCCTCGCTCTACGCCCACTTCCCGGTCATCAAGCTCGAGCTCGACCTCGGCGGGCTCGAGGCCTGGCCGACCGCCCGGCTGGGCGAGGACTTCGTGGGCGCGCTCGTCGCGGCGCTGCCGGGACTCGACGAGCACGGCTGCTCCTACGGCGAGGCCGGCGGATTCCTCAGGCGCATGCGCGAGGACGAGGGCACCTGGCTCGGCCACGTGCTCGAGCACGTGGCGATCGAGCTACAGAACCTCGCGGGCGAGGACGTCAGTTTCGGCAAGACCCGCGGCATCGACGGCCGTCCGGGCGTCTACACGGTCGTGTACGAGTACGACCAGCGGGACGTGGGCATCGCCGCGGGTGAGCTCGGCCTGCAGCTCCTGTGCTCGCTGCTGCCGCAGCCGATCCGCCCGGCCGACGGGGTCCCGGAAGGCTGGGCCTGGCCCACCGCGCGGGACGAGTTCATCCGCTTCGTCCAGCGACGCGCGCTCGGCCCGTCCACGGCCTCGCTCGTGCGGGCCGCCGAGGCGCGCCGCATCCCGTGGATGCGCCTCAACGACCAGTCGCTGATCCAGTTCGGCCACGGCAAGTACCAGCAGCGCATCCAGGCGACGGTGACCGGCCGTACGCCGCACATCGCCGTGGAGCTCGCTGGCGACAAGGAGGAGACGAACCGGATCCTCGCCTCGCTCGGCCTGCCCGTGCCCCGCCAGGAGCTGGTGCAGAGCGAGGGCCAGGCGCAACGTGCCGCCCGGCGCATCGGCCATCCCGTCGTCACCAAGCCGTACAACGGCAACCACGGGCGCGGCATCACTATCGGCCTCATGACCGACGAGGAAGTCGCGCGGGGCTTCGCCGCGGCCCGCGAGCACTCGCGCTCCGTGATCGTGGAGAGCTTCCTCGAGGGCGACGACCACCGGCTGCTGGTCGTCAACGGCGAGCTGGTGGCGGCCACCCGGCGCACCCCCGGCCACGTCGTCGGCGACGGGCTTCACACCGTCGCGGAGCTGGTCGAGATCGTCAACCGCGACCCGCGCCGCGGCGTCGGCCACGAGAAGGTGCTGACGCGCCTCGAGCTCGACGCCCAGGCGCTCGCCATGCTCGCCCGCGCCGGTCTCGAGCCGGGCTCCGTGCCCGAGGCCGGCCGCGCGGTGTACCTGCGCTCGACCGCCAACCTCTCGACCGGCGGCACGGCCACCGACGTGACCGACGTCATCCACCCCGACAATCGCGAGATGGCGGTGCGCGCGATCCGCGCGATCGGCCTCGACGTCGGCGGCGTCGACTTCCTCACGAGGAACATCGCCGAGAGCTACCGCCAGATCGGCGGCGGCATCTGCGAGGTCAACGCCGCGCCGGGCTTTCGCATGCACGTGGCCCCGAGCGACGGCAGGCCGCGGGACGTCGCGGGTCCCGTGCTCGACATGCTCTTCCCGCCGAACGCTCCCGCGCGCGTGCCGATCGCCGCGGTGACGGGCACGAACGGCAAGACCACGACCGCGCGGATGCTCGCGCACGTCGCCAAGATGGCCGGCTTCACGCCGGGGCTGACCACGACCGACGGCGTCTACATCGACGGCCAGCGCACGGTGCAGGGCGACATGACCGGTCCCGTCTCCGCGCGCATGGTGCTGGCCGACCCGCAGATCGACATCGCCGTGCTCGAGACCGCCCGCGGCGGGCTGATCCGCGCCGGCATGGGCGTCAACGAGGTCAATGTCGGGGCAGTCCTCAACGTGCAGTCCGACCATCTCGGACTGAAGGGCGTCGAGACGCTCGAGCAACTCGCCGAGATCAAGCGCGTGGTGGTCGAGGTCGCGACCGACTGCGCCGTGCTCAACGCGGACGATCCGCTGGTGCTCAGGATGTCGGGGTATACGGAGGCGAGCCACGTCTGCTACGTCACCATGAACCCGCAGCACCCCCTGGTCCGGGAGCACATCCGTGCGGGCGGGCGCGCCTGCGCGCTGGAGGCGGGCGTCAATGGCCAGATGATCACGCTCTACGACCGCGGCAGCCACCTGCCGCTCGTCTGGACGCACCTCATCCCGGCGACGCTCGAGGGCCGCGCGACCCATAACGTGCAGAACGCGATGTTCGCCGCCGCCATGGCCTTCTCGCTCGGCATCAAGCTCGACGCCATCCGGGCGGGGCTCAGGACCTTCGACTCGACCTTCTTCCAGGCGCCGGGCCGCATGAACGTGTTCGACGAACATCCG
Organism: uncultured Steroidobacteraceae bacterium; assembly: GCA_964406445.1. Taxonomy (GTDB): domain Bacteria; phylum Pseudomonadota; class Gammaproteobacteria; order Steroidobacterales; family Steroidobacteraceae; genus SG8-30. The sequence continues at coordinate 136,589 of CAYORU010000002.1, read as the reverse complement.
TTCAAGGTGCTGTTCGACTACGGCCACAACGCGCATGCGGTCTCGATGATGGCCGACCTGGCGCAGCGCCTCGACGTGGCCGGCCGGCGCATCGTGGTGCTCGCCGGCCCAGGAGACCGGCGCGACGAGGACCTCGTCGCGATCGCCGAGGCCGTCGCCGGGCGCTTCGATCACTACGTGTGCCGGCGCGACGACGCGCTCAGGGACCGGGCGCCCGACGAAGTGCCCCGCCTGCAGGCCGCGGCGCTGCGTGCGCGCGGCGTGCCCGAGGAGGCGATCTCCGTCATTCCCGACGAGCAGGAGGCGATCGACGCCGCGCTCAGGATGGGTCGGCAGGGAGACCTGCTGCTGATCTTCGCCGACGCGCTCGTCCGCTCCTGGAAGCAGATCACCAAGTTCCGGCCTGCCGGCGTGGCGGCGCCGCCGAGGAACCCTGTGCAGGAGGCCGCCGTGTCCCCGCCGCCCCCGGCGCAGCAGCTCGAGAGCCTCGCGCTGCCCTCGGCCGAGGGACTGATCCGCGACGAGCGCGGCATCCGCATCGCGCGCGAGACCGACGACTGAACCCGTGCTGCCCTTCGACGATTCGCGTCGCCTGACCGGACCCAACCTGTTCTTCGCCGGCACCGGCGCGATCCTCGAGGTCGTCGGCGTCCCGGTGGAGACGCCCCTGCTCGACGGCTGGCGCGAACGGATCGGCCGCGCCGCCGCCAGGCTCGGCTGGGGAAGCTCCGTCGAGACCGTCGTCCGCCGGCACGCGGCCGGTGCCTCGCTCGCGATATCCGCGCCGGTCGACCAGCTCTTCACGGCGACCGAAATCAACGAATGGGCCTTGAGCGCCACGGCGCTCGAGCTCGACCCTGCGCGCTGGAGCGGCGTCGAGGCCGCGCTGGTCGCCGCGGCGGCTGGGAACGAGCCGCCCTCGCCCATCGCCCCGGTGATCGCGGAGGAGGCGGCCCTCGAGCGCTTCGCGCGGCTCGCCGCGCTCGAGGCACGCCCCGGCCTCCTCGCGCTGCTCGAGGCCGCCGACGCCGCGGGCGTTCCGCGCATGGTGGACGACGCTGCGCTCACGATCGGCCGCGGCGCACGCGGCCGGACCTGGCCGCTCGACGCCCTGCCGCCGGCCGGGGGCGACACCTTCGCGGGCCTCGACGGCGTGCCGACCGCGGTCGTGACCGGCTCGAACGGCAAGACGACGACGGTCCGGCTGATCGCGGCCTGCGCGGCCGAGCAGGGCTGGACGCCAGGCCTGTGCTGCACCGACGGCCTGTACGTGGCGGGCGAACTGATCGAGGCAGGCGACTACTCGGGCCCGGTCGGGGCGCGGACCGTGCTGCGCGACCGGCGTGTCGAGGCGGCAGCGCTCGAGACCGCGCGCGGCGGCATCCTGCGCCGCGGCATCGCCATCGACCGCGCCGATGCCGCGGTCGTGACCAACATCAGCTCGGACCATTTCGGCGAATACGGCATCGACGACCTCGACGGGCTCGCCGACGCGAAGCTGACCGTCGCCCGGCTGGTCCATGGGGACGGCAGGCTGGTGCTCAATGCGGACGATCCGCTGCTGCGCGCCAAGGCGCCCGGGCTCGCCGGCCGGCTCGGCTGCCGGCCGCGGATCGCGTGGTTCGCGGCGGATTCGCGACTGCCCCTCCTCGAGACGGCGCGCGCGGCCGGCGGCGCGACCTGCGGCAGCCTCGCCGGGCGGCTCGTGCTCCACCACGACGGCGTCGGCCACGACCTCGGCGACATCGCCGCCATGCCGCTCGCCGCCGGCGGCGCCGCCGCCTTCAACGTCGCGAACCTGGCCGCGGCCGCCCTGGCCGCGGCGGCCCTCGGGGTGGCGCCCGGCTCGATCGCCCGGGCACTCGCCGGCTTCGGCAGCCGCCCCGAACACAACCCTGGCAGGCTGATGCGATTCGAGCGCGATGGGGTGCAGGTGCTGCTCGACTACGCGCACAACCCCGAGAGCCTGCGCGGCATCCTCGCACTGGCGCGGAGCCTGGCGGGCGGCGGACGGCTCGGCATGCTGCTCGGGCACGCCGGCAACCGGCAGGAAACCGATTTCGGCCGGGTCGGCGCGGTCGTCGCGGGCTTCCGGCCGGACCTCGTCGTGGTCAAGGAGACGGAGGGCTACCTGCGCGGGCGCGCGCCCGGCGAAGTGCCGGGCCTGCTGCGCGCGGCGCTGGTCGAATGCGGCCTGCCGGCAACCTCGGTAGCGCTCTGCGAGTCGGAGGTGGATGCGGCCAGGCGCGCGTTGGACTGGGCGCGGCCCGGAGACGTGCTGGTGCTGCTGGTGCACGCGCTGCCGGCGCGCGCGGCGGTGCTCGATCTTCTACGAGCTGCGTCGCGGGAGCGCCCCGCGGGCGGCCGGTAAGGCGCTAGGACTCGGAGCGCGGGCGCTGCGACTGCATCCAGCTGCGGATTCGCTGCGCGTCGGCAATGCGGGTCAGCTTGCCCCAGGAGTTGAGCAGCACGATCACGACCTCGCGACCATCGATCACGGCCTGCATGACCAGGCAGCGGCCGGCCTCGGAAATGTAGCCGGTCTTCTGCACCATGACCTCCCAGTCGGGCTTGTCGACCAGGAGGTTGGTGTTGCGGAAGTCGATGCGCTGCCCGTTCACGAAGAAGGAGTGGTCGGGGTCGGTCGAGAACAGCCGTATCGTCGGGTCGCGCCCGGCCGCGAGCACCAGCTTGGCGAGATCCTCCGGGCTCGCGACGTTGCGGCTCGACAGGCCGGTCGGCTCCTCGAAGCGCGCGGAGGCCATGCCGAGTTCCCCGGCCTTGTCGTTCATCGCGCGCACGCAGGCGTCGAGGCCGCCGGGATAGCGGCGGCACAGCGCGTGCGCCGCGCGATTGTCGGAGGACATGAGCGCGACGTGCATGAGGTCGCCGCGGCTCATCCTCGCGCCCGGCCCGAGCCGGGAGCCGCTGCCGGCGGTGCCGTGCACGTCCTCCCGGGTGATGGACAGGATTTCCTCCATGGGCTGTCCAGCGTCCAGCACGACCATCGCGGTCATGAGCTTGGTGATGGAGGCGATCGGCACCGGCGTGTGCTCGTGGCGGGCGGCGATCACGGAATCCTCGGTGCCGTCGAGCACGTAGAAGGCATGGGAGCGAACGTCGGGATTGCCGCGAGACGCGGCCTCCGCCGACATGTCGGCGTGCGCGGGGCCCTGCGCCACCGCGAGCAGCGCCGCCGACAAGAACGCGAATCCTGGCACGCGATGCGACCGCATGATCCGGGCCTGCCTCCCTTCGTGCGGCATCCGCCAGCGGCGCTGGGCGGGGCACGACAGGCGGACAGGTTAGCCCGGACCGGGCCTCGAGTCATGAGACATAACTCGCAGATCCGGCGCTCGCCGACCCGGCGCAGGCACGAAGCGCGGAGAAGCCGTCCTGGCCACCCCCGCATGCCCGCCCGCCGGCTACGCCGCCGTCTTGCCGGCGAGCGAGAGGACGTCCTCCGCGGCGAGCCGTCGCCCGCCGATGGCCCAGTCGCCGCCCTCGAACTCGGCGATCCGCACCCACGTCACGGGCCGCATCCCCTCGCCTTCCACCTCGATCATCGCGGCGGTGACCTTCTCGATCAGCTGCTGCTTCTGCTTCGGCGTGAACACGCCCTTGATCACGTCAATCGTCACGAGTGGCATGGTTCCCTCCTTCAGGGGTCGAGCTTCGACTTCAGGTGCTCGATGACCTGGCCCATCGGGCCGCTCGGGCTGAATTCCACGGCCTCGTAGTCCTCGTCGACCCAGACGGTGTGCCCCGGCGGCCAGTAGTACACGTCGCCCGCCCGCACGACCTCCTCTCGGCCGTCCGCGTACCGGACGTGGATCGAGCCCTTCAGCACCGTGCCCCAGTGCGGGCACTGGCACAGGTCTCCCGGCATGCCCACGAGCAGGGGCGTGGCGTCCGCGCCCTTCGGGAAGCGGATGCGCGCGACATTGATGTCGCCCCAGTCCTGGGCCTGGATGCAGACCCCGCCGGCCTCGAGGCGCGCGGGCATGTCTGACTTGGCTTGTCTCATGACTGTCCCCTCCGTTGCTGGCGCCGCAGGCTCTGCGCCTCCGGCAGTCTCCCCTTGTACGCGCCACTCGCCGGGCAAGCTTGGAGAAATCCTGGAGATTGCCGAGCGCGCTTCTGGGCGCGGACACCCGCCTGCCCTATGCTCCCGCCATGCTCTACCGGTTCGAACAGTTCGAACTGGACCTGGCGAAGGCGGAGCTGCGCGCCGCCGGCCGCCCGTGCCCGCTCGAGCCGCAGGTCTTCGCGCTGCTGTCCTTCCTGGTGGAACACCGCGAGCGGCTGGTCTCGAAGGACGAGCTTTTCGAAAAGGTCTGGGACGGACGCGCCGTCGGCGATGCGGCGCTCTCGAGCCGGGTGAAGTCCGCGCGCAAGGTCCTCGGCGACGACGGCAGGTCGCAGCGGTTCATTCGCACCCTGCACGGCCGGGGCTTTCGCTTCGTGGCGGAGGTCTACGCCGAACCGCCGCCCGAAACGTCGGGCCAGCGCGCCGACGCGCAATCCGGGCCAGGCACGCCGCCGCCGCTGCCCGCGCGACCCTCGATCGCGGTCCTGCCGTTCGCGCAAGTCGGCGCGCCGGGTCGCTACGCGACGATCGCGGAGGCCTTGCCGCACGAGATCATCACCGAGCTCGCCCGGCTGCGCTGGCTGCTGGTCACCGCACGCGGCTCCTCGTTCCGGCTCGGTGGCGCAGGCGTCGATCCCGCCGACGTCGGGCGGTTGCTCGGCGTGCGCTACTGCCTGACGGGCACGATCGAGGAGAGCAACGGCCGCATCGCGGTCACGGTCCAGCTCGTCGACACGCGCGGCGGCGAAGTGGTCTGGTCCGATCGCCATGCCGGCCCCGTCGACCGGATCCACGAGATGCGGGAGCGGATCCGGTTCGGGGTGCTGACCGCGCTCGAGGTGCAGATCCCGGCCCACGAGGCGGCGCGGGCCCGGCTGATGGTCACCGAGGACCTGGATGCCTGGTCCGCCTACCACCTCGGCCTGCAGCACATGTATCGCTTCAACCGGCGCGACAACGCCGCCGCGGCTGTGCGATTCCGGCAGGCCCTGGTGCTGGACCCCGGCTTCGCGCGCGCCCACGCCGGACTCAGCTTCACCCACTTCCAGACCGCGTTCATGCACCAGAGCGACGACATCGCGGGCGAGACGGCGCTCGCGCGCCGCTGTGCCGAGCGCGGCCTCGAGCTCGACGCGCTGGACCCGTTCGTGAACTTCACCATGGGCCGCAGTTTCTGGCTGGAGGGCGACCTCGACCAGGGCCTGGCCTGGCTCGAGCGCGCGACCACGCTTTCGCCGAACTACGCGCAGGGCCTGTACGCGCGGGCCTGGACCGAGACGCTCTCCGGACGGGGATCGGAGGGCCGGCAGAACGTGGACCGCGCGATGCGCCTCAGCCCGATCGACCCGCTGCACTACGCCATGCAGGGCACCCGCGCGTTCACGCACATGGCGTCGGGGGAGGACGAGCAGGCCGCCGAGTGGGCCGAGCGCGCGGCGCGCGCCCCGGGCGCCCACGTGCTGATTGCGCTGATCGCCGCGGTCGCGCACGAGATGGCCGGCGGCGCTTCCCTCGCACAGGGCTGGGCGGCCAACGCGCGCGGGCGCAACCCTGCGCTGACCGCCGCGGACTTCTTCAGGGCCTTCCCGATCCGGCCCGAACCCATGCGCTCGCGCGTCGAGCGGGCGCTGCGCCGGCTCGGCTACTGAAGGTCGGCGGCGCCGAATCCACGCGGGTCGTCGCGCCGATACAATGGCGGGGGCGGTCGCGTGGCGACCAGCGCCGCCGATCGAGCCCCAGGGAAAGGAATCGCAGCATGGCCGAGCCCGCCGACGTCCTCATCGTCCTGACCTCGCACGCCGCCATGGGCGCCACCGGCAAGCCCACCGGCTTCTGGCTCGAGGAATTCACGACGCCCTACTACGTCTTCGCCGACGCAGGCGCGCGCATCGAGATCGCCACCATCGCCGGCGGCGCGGCGCCCGTCGACCCGCAGAGCCTCTCGTCCGAGGGCGAGGCGCCGGGGAGCGTGGCCCGCTACCGAAAGGACGCCGCGCTGCAGGATCGGCTGGCCGCGACCCGCGCCTTGCGCGAGGTGGCGGGTCGGGACTTCGACATCGTGTTCATGCCCGGCGGCCACGGAACCATGTGGGACCTGCCGGAGAGCGCCGAACTGGCCTCGCTCGTGGCGCGCACGCTCGAGCGCGGCGCGGTGGTCGCCGCCGTCTGCCACGGGCCCGCGGGCCTCGTCTCCGCGCGGTTCCCCGATGGCCGGCCGGTGGTGGCGGGCCGTCGCGTCTCGGCATTCACGAACTCCGAGGAGAAGGCGGTCGGGCTCACCGAAGTCGTGCCGTTCCTGCTCGAGTCGCGGCTGCGGGAACTCGGCGCACTCTTCGAAGGCGCCCCTGACTTCGAGGCGCACGCGGTCGCCGATGGCGGCCTCGTCACGGGGCAGAATCCCGCCTCCTCGGCCCGCGTGGCGCAACTCGCGCTCGGGCGGACGGGTCGCTAGCGCCCGGCGCCGCCGACCGACAGGGCAACCCGCCCGGATCTGGTATCCTCCGGGACTCGGCGCACGTGCACGGGTCGACGGGCCTCGAAGCCGCCGCCGCGTTCCCTGGTGCACGGACGTTCCCGATGAAGCGGACCCTGAGCCTCGCCGTTTTCCTCGCCCTGCTCTGGTGGACTCTCTCGGGCTATGCGTCGCCCCTGCTGCTGACTTTCGGGGCGCTCAGCGTGGCCGGGACCCTGTGGATCGCCCGCCGGATGGGCACCGTCGACCACGAGAGCCACCCGGTGCACATGTCCTGGCGGCTCACGCGCTACTGGGTCCACCTCGGCCGCGAGATCATCGTCTCGAACGTCGACGTGGCCCGGGCCATCGTCTCGCCGCGGCTCGCGATCGCGCCGCGGTTCCTCCGGGTGCGCACGCGCCAGCCGTCGGACCTCGGCAAGGTCGTGCTGGCCAATTCCATCACCCTGACGCCCGGCACCGTCACCATCGACTTGCGCGGGGACGAGCTGCTGGTGCACGCGCTCACGGAGGCGAGCGGCCGCGCCGTCGCAGAAGGCGACCTCGACCGGCGCGTGCCGCGCGACGTCGAGGAACCCGCTTGATGCTCGTCGCGGCCGGCCTCGCGATCCTCGTGGCCATGGGCCTGTCGCTGCTGCGGGCCCTGCTCGGGCCCACGCTCTGGGACCGCATCCTGGCGGTCAACACCTTCGGCACCAAGACCGTGCTGCTGATCGCCCTGCTCGGCGCGATGGCCGGACGCACCGACTACCTCGACGTCGCGCTGCTGTACGCGCTGATCAACTTCGTCGCGACCATCGCCCTCATGCGCTACTGCGAGGCGCGGCCGGGAGAGGCGCGGGAGCCGTCGTCGTGAGCTGGGCCGACGCGCTCGGCGGCCTGCTGCTCGGACTCGGCGGCGTCCTGCTGCTGATCGGCGGCGTCGGCATCAACCGCCTGCCGCACTTCTACAGCCGCCTGCACGCGGCCGGCGTGGTGGACACCCTCGCGGCCGCGCTGATGCTCGCCGGCATGGCGCCCGCCCTCGGCCTCACGCTCGGCACGGCGAAGCTCGCGCTGATCCTCGTCTTCCTGCTGTTCACGAGCCCCACCGCCTGCCATGCGCTGGCGCGCGCGGCGCACGGCGCGGGACTCGACGAGCCGCATCGTCCAGGGGAGCCGCCGTCATCGCCGAGCTGATCATCGACATCCTGCTGCTCGGCTTCCTCGTGGTGACGGCGCTCTACGTGGCGCTGAGCCGCGACCTGCTGGCCGTCGTCATGGTGTTCGGCATGTACAGCCTGCTGTGCGCCGGGATGTTCATGGTGATGGACGCCGCCGACGTGGCCTTCACCGAGGCGGCCGTCGGCGCCGGCGTGTCGACCCTCCTCCTGCTGCAGGCACTGCGCGCCTGCAGCCGGGAGGAGTCGCCCGCGCCGCGACAGCGGCTGCCCCTGCTGGTCGTCGTCGCCACGGGCGCGATGCTCGCCTACGGAACGCTCGACCTGCCGCCCGTGGGGGAGCCGGACAATCCCGCGCAGCAGCACGTCGCGCCGCGCTACCTGGGCGACTCGGGCCGCGAGATCGGCATTCCCAACGTCGTGACCAGCGTGCTCGCGAGTTACCGGGGCTTCGACACGCTCGGCGAGGTCGTGGTGATCTTCACCGCAGGGCTCGGCGTCTGGCTGCTCATCGGTCCCGCGCGCCGACGGGAGGACGAGTGATGCAGGATGCGCTGATCCTCCGCGTCGTCGCGAAGTTCCTGATCCCGGTGATCCTGCTGTTCGGGCTGTACGTGCACTTCCACGGCGAGGTCGGGCCCGGCGGCGCGTTCCAGGCCGGCGTGATCATCGCCGCGGCCTTCTTCGTCCACATGCTCACCTTCGGCCTCGAGGCCACGCGCAGGGTCGCGCCGACCCGGGTCCTGCGCCTGATCGCGGCGAGCGGCGTGCTGGTCTACGGCCTCGTCGGGGTCGCCGGGCTGCTGCTAGGCGGCAACTACCTCGAGTACGGGGTGCTCGGCACGACCCCCGCCGGCGGCCAGCACGCCGGCATCATCCTCATCGAGATCGGGGTGGCGCTCACCGTCGCCTCGACCATGATCCTGCTCGTGTTCACCTTCGCCGACCGGGTGGACAGCTGATGCTGGGGCTCGGCCTGTACAACTACTGGATCGTCATCACGCTGCTGATGATCGGCCTGTACACGATGATCTCGCGGGGCCACCTCGTGAAGAAGATCGTCGGCCTGAACATCTTCCAGTCGGCCGTGTTCCTCTTCTACATCAGCGTCGGCTTCGTGCGCGACGGCGCCGTGCCGATCCTCACGCCCGGCGTCACGCTGTACTCGAACCCGCTCCCGCACGTCCTCATCCTCACCGCGATCGTGGTCGGCGTCGCGACGACCGCGCTGGGCCTCGCGCTGGTGGTGCGCATCCGCGAGGCCTACGGCACGGTCGAGGAAGACGCCCTGCACCGGCTGGACAACGACTTCTGAACATGGAGCACCTCCAGGTCCTGCTGGTAGTGATCCCGCTGCTGGCCGCGCCGGTGTGCGCGGTGCTGCCCGGCCAGCGGCTGCCCTGGCTGGTCGCCACGCTCGCGACATGGTCTTCCCTGGCCTGCGCCGCCTGGCTCGCCCACGCGATCGGCGCGGCGGGCACCCTGAGCTACGAGCTCGGCGGATGGGCCGCGCCCTGGGGCATCGAGTTCCGGCTCGACGCGGCGAATGCGCTGGTGCAACTGCTGGTGACCGGACTCGCCGCGGTGGTGCTGCCATTCGCGGGTCCGAGCGCGGAACGCGAGATCCCGCCCGAGCGCCAGGGCGGCTTCTACGCCGCGGTGCTGCTGCTGCTGACCGGGCTGCTGGGCATCGCCGGGACCGGCGACGCCTTCAACGTGTTCGTGTTCCTCGAGATCTCGTCGCTCGCCACCTATACGCTGATCGCGCTCGGCCGCGACCGGCGCGCGCTGACGGCCTCCTTCCGCTACCTGATCATGGGCACGCTCGGCGCCACCTTCTACCTGATCGGGATCGGGCTCTTCTACGCGATGACGGGCACGCTCAACATGGCGGATCTCGCCGAGCGGCTCCCGGCGGTCGCCGACACGCGCACGATGCACACCGCGGTCGCTTTCGTAACCGTCGGCGTGTGCCTCAAGCTCGCGCTGTTCCCGCTGCACCTGTGGCTGCCGAACGCCTACGCCTACGCGCCGTCGGCGGTCAGCGCGCTGCTCGCCGCGACCTCGACCAAGGTGGCCGTCTACCTGCTGATCCGGCTCTTCTACACGGTCATCGGCGCCGACTTCGCGTTCGGCCAGCTGTCGCTCGGGCTGGCGCTCATGGCGCTCGCCGTGCTCGGCATGCTGGTCGCCTCCGCGGTCGCGATCAACCAGCCGGACGCCAAGCGCATGCTCGCCTACTCGAGCGTCGCGCAGGTCGGCTACATGGTGCTCGGGCTGTCGCTGGCGACGGTCACCGGCCTCACGGCCGCCCTGCTGCACCTGCTCAACCACGCGCTGATGAAGGGCGCGCTGTTCCTCGCGCTCGGCTGCATCACCTACCGCATCGGCAGCACCGCAGTCACGAGCCTCGCGGGGCTCGGCCGGGCCATGCCCTGGACCATGGCGGCGTTCGTCGCCGGCGGCCTGAGCCTCATCGGCGTGCCGCTCACCGTCGGCTTCATTAGCAAGTGGTACCTCGTGCTCGGCGCGCTGGAGGCCGGACACTGGGCGCTGGTGGCGGTGATCGTGGGCAGCTCGCTGCTTGCCGTGGCCTACATCTGGCGGCTGGTCGAGGTCGCCTACTTCCAGGGCCCGGCGCCGGACGGCGTGCGGGAAGCGCCGTGGTCGCTGCTGCTGCCCACCTGGGTGCTGGTGGCGGCCAACGTCTGGCTCGGCGTCGACACCCGAGTCTCGATCGGACTCGCCGGGCAGGCCGCGCGGGCCCTGATGGGGGCCGCACCGTGAGCACGTCGCTCGCGCTGCAGCTGTGCCTGCTGGTACCGGCCATCGGCGCGGCCGGGATCGTTGCCGCCGGCCGCTGGCCCAACCTGCGCGAGTCGGTGACGCTCGCGACCGCCATCGCGCTGTTCGCCTCGGTCCTGGGTGTGCTGGGCGGGCTTTTGGGCGGCGACATCCCGACGGTGATACTGGCCGAGCCACTGCCGGGCCTGCCGATCGAACTCAGGCCGGAGCCTCTCGGCGCGCTGTTCGCGGTGCTCGCGAGCGGGCTGTGGATCGTGACCTCGGTCTACTCCATCGGCTACATGCGGGCGCGCAAGGAGCCGCACCAGACGCGCTTCTACCTGTGCTTCGCCATCGCATTGCTCGGCGCGATGGGCGTGGCCTTCGCCGGCAACCTGCTCACGCTCTTCATCTTCTACGAGGTGCTCACGCTCTCCACCTACCCGCTGGTCTCACACGCGGGCACGCCGGCCGCACTCCGCGGCGCGCGCACCTATCTCGGGATCCTGCTCGGCACCTCGATCGGCCTGTTCCTGCCGGCGATCATCTGGACCTACTCGATCGCAGGCACGCTCGAATTCCGCCCCGGGGGACTGCTTGCAGGCCGCATCAGCGAGGCGGAGGCGACGATCCTGCTGGCGTTGTTCGTCCTGGGCGTCGGCAAGGCTGCCGTCATGCCCGTGCATCGCTGGCTGCCGGCGGCAATGGTCGCCCCGGTGCCGGTGTCGGCGCTGCTGCACGCGGTGGCGGTGGTCAAGGCCGGCGTGTTCACGATCACGAAAGTAGTCATCTACGTCTTCGGTCTCGACTTCCTCGCGGGGATACCCGCAGAGCGCCTGCTCGTCTACCTCGCCGGCTTCACGGTGGTCGCGGCCTCGGTGGTCGCGCTCAGGCAGGACGAGATCAAGCGGCTGCTCGCCTACTCGACGATCGGGCAGCTGTCCTACGTGATCCTTGCCGCGATGGTGCTGACGCCGCTGTCCGAGATCGGCGCGGCCATGCACATCGTCGCCCACGGGGTCGCCAAGATCACGCTGTTCTTCACGGCCGGCGCCATCTACGTGGCGTCGGGCAAGACGCACGTGTCCCAGCTCGACGGCATCGGCCTGCGCATGCCCTGGACCCTCACGGCGCTGACGGTCGGCGCGCTCAGCATGATCGGCGTGCCGCCGACTGCGGGCTTCGTGTCGAAGTGGTACATCATCGCCGGCGCCTTCCAGAACGACCTCTACTTCGTGCTGGCCGTGCTGACGCTGTCCACCGGCCTGAACGCGGCGTACTTCCTGCCGATCATCCACCGGGCGTGGTTCCACCCGGAGACCGTTGCGCCGAAACGCGAACACGGCGAGGCCCCCTGGCCGATGGTGGCGGCACTGGTGTTCACCGCCACGCTGACGGTGCTGTTCTTCTTCCTGAACGGCCCGGTGGTCGACGTGGAGAAGGCGATCGTGAGGCCGTCATGAGCGAGCAGGACCGCACGCCGGCATCGCGCGATCCGGCAGGCCTGCACTGGCTGTCGCGGCCGGGCACGATCCGCGCGCTGTGGTGGGTCTTCGCCGCGGTGCTCGCGGTCGCAGTCGGCGCGGAGTTGCTGGTGCACCTCCACCCACGGTTCGAAGTCGAGGGCTGGTTCGGCTTCAATGCCGGCTTCGGCTTCCTGGCCTGCGTCGGCATGGTGCTGTTCGCGAAGGCGCTCGGCGCGCTGCTGAAGCGCCCCGACGACTACTACGACCTGCGCTCGACCGCGGCGGAGAAGGAGGAAGCCGGCCGTGATTGAGCTGCCCTTCCCGCCGGCCTTCATCCTGATCATCGGGGCGCTGTTGATCGCGGTGGCCCGGCCGGGACTGCGACCGCTGATCCTGCTGGGCGCGCCGCTCCTGACGCTCTGGGCGATCTGGCGCCTGCCCGACGGCGTGCTGCTCACCGTGCAGTTCCTCGGCTACCCGATCGAGCTGGTGGAAGCGGACCGGCTGCGCCGGCTGTTCGCCACGGTCTTCGCCGTCATGGCCTTCGCTGGCGGGCTGTTCGGCCTCAGGCAGGCCCGTGCCACCGAGCTCGCCGCGGCCTACGCCTACGCCGCCGGCGCCGTGGGCGTCTGCTTCGCCGGCGACCTGATCGTCATGTTCCTTTTCTGGGAATTCATGGCGTTGTTCTCGGCGGTCGTGATCTGGTGCGGAGGCACGGACGCGGCGCGGCGCGCCGGCGTGCGCTACGCGATCATGCATCTTGTCGGCGGCGTCCTGCTGAAGATCGGCATCGAGGGCGTGATGATCCACACCGGGTCGATCGACGTGCGCCCGCTGCCGCTCGATACGTTCGATGCCTGGGTCGTGCTGCTCGGCGTGCTGGTGAATGCCGCCGCCCCGCCGATCAGCGCCTGGCTTTCCGACGCGTACCCCGAGTCGAGTCCGACCGGCGGCGTGTTCCTCTCGGCCTTCACCACCAAGACGGCGGTGCTGGCGCTGATCCTGCTGTTCCCGGGCGCGCAGGTCCTGGTGTGGATAGGCCTGTACATGGTGTTCTACGGGATCATCTACGCGCTGCTCGAAAACGACATGCGGCGGATCCTGGCTTATTCGATCGTGAACCAGGTCGGGTTCATGGTCTGCGCCGTCGGCATCGGCACGCAGATGGCCATCAACGGCGCCGCCGCGCACGCCTTCACCCACATCATCTACAAGGCGCTGCTCTTCATGAGCGCGGGCGCGGTCCTCTACCAGACCGGGCGGCGCAAGTGCAGCGACCTCGGCGGCCTGTACCAGTCCATGCCCCTCACCACCCTCTGCGGCATCGTCGGCGCAGTCTCGATCTCCGCGTTCCCGCTGACCTCGGGCTTCATCGCCAAGTCGCTGACGGTGGAGGCGTCCGCGCAGCAGGGCCTGGAGGTCGTCTGGTACCTGCTGACCGCCGCCTCGGCGGGCGTCTTCCTCCACGCAGGCATCAAGTTCCCCTGGTTCGTGTTCTTCCAGAAGGACTCGGGCCTGAGGCCCGCCGACCCGCCCTGGAACATGCAGGCCGCAATGGTGCTGTTCGCCGTCGCCTGCATCGCGCTCGGCTGCTTCCCCACGCTGCTGTACGCACTGCTGCCCTTCGAGGTCGACTACGTGCCCTACACCGGCGCGCACGTCGTGACCCAGCTACAGCTGCTGCTGTTCGCCGGGCTCGCGTTCTTCGTCATGCTGCCGGCGATGCGGCGCACGCTGACCGTGACCCTCGACCTCGACTGGCTGTACCGCGTGCTTTTCATCCGCGTCGCGAAGGCGCTGGATTTCGCGGTGCGGGGTGCCGCGGCCGGCGTCGCCCGTTTCGCCGCGACGGGCGGCGGGCCGCTGCTCGGCCGGCTCCGGGAGTGGTTCCTGCCGCAGGGCCGGCTCGCCCAGACCTGGCCGACCGGCAGCATGACGCTGTGGGTCACGGTCGTGCTGGTGCTGCTGGTGGTCCTCGCGCAGCGCGGCACGTCCTGATCTGGGCGGGAGGGTGAGAGTGCGATGAACCTGTCCGTGCTGCTTTGGGGCATACCGCAGGCCATGCGCGCCGCAGCGCGCGTCTATCCGGAGTACGCGGCGAGACTCAGGGAGCGCGACCTGGTCGCGCAGTTCCGCCTCCGCGACCAGCCGACCGGGCGCTGGATCCGCCTTTCGAACGGCAGGGTCACCTCGCGCCGGGGCCTGCACGAGCGCCCGGACCTCGTCATCCACTTCAAGGACAAGGCGATCGCCGAGCGCTTCCTGACGCCGCCCTTCGACCTGCTCGAGCGGGTCGACGCCGCCAAGAACTTCAAGATCGGCCTCGAGGGGCCGGACGAGCTGGCGGTGTGGTTCATGCAGACACTGGCGCGCCTCGAGAGCGTGACCTGGAAAGCCGGCACCGACATGGGCGGCGGCGTCACCCGCTACACCAACGGCACCAACAGCGGCCCGATCTTCGTCTACGTCAAGGACGGCCGGATCCTGCGCACCACGCCGATCGACTTCGACCACGAGGACGCACCCTCCTGGGAGATCGAGGCCCGCGGCCAGACATTCAGGCCTTCGCGCCGCACCACCGTCGCGACCCACGGCCTGTGCCTCAAGTCCATGGTCTACTCGAAGAACCGCATCCTCCACCCGCTCAAGCGCGTGGACTTCGACCCCGACGGCGAGCGCAACGTCCAGAACCGCGGCAAGGCCAAGTTCGAGCGTATCGGCTGGGACGAGGCGACCGACCTGATCGTGCGGGAGATCAAGCGGGCCAAGGCAGTCGGTCCCGGCGCCATCTGCGTCGCGAACGGCTCGCACCACCAGTGGGGCAACCTCGGCCACTACCTCAGCGCCTTCAACCGCTTCTGGAACCTGATCGGCGTCACCAAGCTGGTGCACACGCCGGACAGCTGGGAGGGCTGGTTCTGGGGCGCGATGCACCACTGGGGCAACAGCCTCAGGCTCGGCTGCCCGGAGTTCTACGGCACGGTCGAGGACTGCCTGAAGGAAGCCGAGATGATCGTGTTCTGGTCGAGCGACCCGGACGCGACCTACGGCTTCGACGGCACCGAGCGGCGCGAGTGGGCGCGCCAGCTCGGGATCAGGATGGTTCACATCGATCCCTACCTGAACCACACCGCCGCGCACCTCGGCGGAAAGTGGATCTCGCCGAAGCCGGGCACGGACGCCGCGCTCGCGCAGGCGCTGTGCCACGTCTGGATCACCGAGGGGCTCTACGACCGCGAGTTCGTCGAGAAGCGCACGACCGGCTTCGACGAGTGGAAGGCCTACGTCCTCGGCGAGACCGACGGCGTGCCGAAGACGCCCGAATGGCAGGCGCGGGAGACCGGCGTGCCGGCCCGCGACGTGCGCGCGCTCGCGCGCGAGTGGGGCACGAAGAAGACCTATCTCGGGGCTGGGGCCTGGGGCGCCGGGCTCGGCGGCGCGGGCCGAAGCCCGATGGGCGTGCAGTGGGCGCGCATGATGACCATCCTCGGCGCCATGCAGGGCTACGGCCGGCCGGGCAGCAACTTCGGCAACCTGCAGTTCGGCGCGCCGCTCGACTTCAACTTCTACTTCCCCGGCTATGCCGAGGGCAGCTTCTCGGGCGAGCTGCAGTTCAGCGCCAACTCGGCCAACAACTACCAGCGCATGCCGCACATCGTCACGATGAGCTCGGTGCGCCAGGCGATCCCGCGGATGTGGTTCCCCGAGGCCATCACGCAGGGCAAGGCCATGGGCTACCTCACCGACGTCGCGTCCGTGCAGGGGCAGTTCTTCCCGTTCTTCTATCCCTCGCCCGGCCACGCCCGCGTCGAGATGCTCTACAAGTACGGCAGCTCCTCGCTCGGCACCATGGTCGAGTCGAACCGCTGGGCACGCGCCTACCAGCACGAGAGCCTGAAGTTCGTGGTCAACCAGTCGGTCTGGTGGGAGGGCGAGACGCCCTTCGCCGACCTGATCCTGCCGGCCTGCACCGTGTTCGAGCGCTGGGACATCGGCGAGTGGTACAACGTCGGCGCCGGCTACGTGCACCACATGTATTCGATGAACAACCACCGCGTGATCGCCCTGCAGCACAAGGCGATCGAGCCACTGGGCGAATCGAAGTCCGACTACGACATCTTCCTCGCGATCGCCGGAAAGCTCGGCATGGGCGCGCTCTACTCCGAGGGCGGCACGACCGAGTACGACTGGTGCAAGCGCGTGTTCGAGTCCTCGGACATGGCCCGGCACCTCAGCTGGCGGCAGTTCCTGAAGAAAGGCTACTACGTCGTGCCGGCCGACCCCGCGGCGGCACGGGCGCCGACCGCCAACCGCTGGTTCTACGAGGGTCGCAAGAAAGACACGCCGGAGCCCTACCCGCTGCCCTCCGACTACGTCGCCGGCTTCGGCGAGGGCCTGCAGACGCCCTCCGGGAAGTTCGAGTTCGTGGCGACGACGCTCAGGCGCATCGAGGACCCCGACCGGCCGCCGCTCAACGAGTACATGCCGCGCTATGAGGACCCGGCCAGGGATCCCGAGGTCGCCGAGTTCCCGCTGCAGCTGCTCTCGCCGCACTCGCGCTACCCGTTCCACCTCATGGGCGACGACGAAGGCAGCAGCGTGCGCGACATCCGCGAGCACCGCGTGCTGAGAGACGGCCACTACTACCTCGTCGCGCGCATCAACCGCGAGGACGCCGAGGCGCGCGGCATCGGGGACGACGACCTGATCCGGCTGTGGAACCACCGCGGCTCGGTCGTCTGCGCCGCCCAGGTCACCGACCGGCTACGCCCCGGCGTGGTCTCCGCCTCGACCGGCTCGGCCGAGTACCGCCCGGTCGGCGAGCCGGGCCGGTCCACCGACCTCGGCGGCTGCGTCAACATGCTGAACCCGAGCAAGGCGATCGCGAAGAAGACCCACGGCATCCGCCCGAACACCACCCGCATCCAGGTCGAGAAGTGGACCGGCGTTGACACCTGGCGTCCGGCGGAGAGCGCGTGATGGCCGGCAAGTGGAACCTGATCGTCGACGTCGAGAAGTGCGACAACTGCCGCGCCTGCTTCATCGCCGTCAAGGACGAGTACGCCGGCAACGACTTCCCCGGCTACTCCGCGGCCCAGCCGGCGCAGGGCCACAACTGGCTCGACATCCGGCGCAAGGAGCGCGGCGCGTACCCGCTGGTCGAGGCGCGCTTCATGCCGGTCACCTGCAACCACTGCGACGACGCGCCCTGCCTGAAGGCCGCGCGCGACGGTGCGGTGCGCAAGCGCCCGGATGGCATCGTGCTGATCGACCCGGAGAAGGCCCGGGGACAGAAGCAGATCGTCGACGCCTGCCCCTACGGCGCGATCTGGTGGAACGAGGATCGGCAGGTTCCGCAGGCCTGGCCCTTCGACGCGCACCTGCTCGACGCCGGCTGGACACGCACGCGCGCCGAGCAGGCCTGCCCGACCGGGGTGTTCCGCACGATCCGGGCGGCGGACGAAGAAATGCAGCGGCTGCGGGAAGCCGAGCGCCTGGAGGTGCTGAAGCCGGAGCTCGGCACCCGCCCGCGCGTCTACTACAAGAACCTGCACCTGATGACCAAGTGCTTCGTCGGCGGCACGCTGGTGAAGCACGTCGACGGCGTCGAGGAGTGCGCCGCGGGCGTCGAGGTCGTGCTCACGCAGGGCGGCCGCGAGGCGGGCCGCGCGGTCACCGATGCCTTCGGAGAATTCAAGATCGACGGGCTGGAGCCCGGCAGCGGCGGCTATCGGCTCGCTGCGTCGGGTCCGTCAGGCCGCTTGTCCGCGCAGCTCGAGCTCGGCGAGGAGAGTCTCTACCTGGGGGTGCTGACGCTCGCGAGCGGCTAGCTCCGGCGTCAAGCTCGCTTGGCCGCGAGGTTGCGGGCGGGACCCCGCATCCATCGGGGTCCCGCCCGCAGGGGGATCAGTAGCCGCGCAGCTGCCGGTCGTGCTTCTGCCGGAAGACGTGCCGGCTCTGCACGTTGGCCTGGTGGTGCAGGCGCGCGCGCTCGCGGTTCGTCACCTCGCCGTCCCACTTCGCGCGATGCTCCATGCGGCGCAGCTTGGCCTGGCCGTGCACGAGGCGCGCCGCCTCGGGCCGCGTCAGCTCGCCGCTCTGCCAGCCCTCGCGGATGCGCTCCGCCTGACGCTCCTGCCGCTGGTCGAGGCGCGGGGTCTCGTCGGCGAACACGGGCCCGGAAACGACGAGCAGCGCGGCCGCCAGTGCGATGGTCCTGAACATGTCGATCCTCCTCACTGTCTGTCTGGGGTCGCAGGCCGACTTTCGCGCCCGCTTGCAGCAGACAACGCCCCGCTCCGCCATCCGTTGACCCACGCCGGCCGCCGCCCGGCAGCCGCCACCGGGCCTGTGTCACACTCGGCCACGTCTCGGGGCAGCCAACCAGGGGGCGAAGATGCCGTACGTCGACGATGCGGGCGTGAAGCTGTGGTACCGGGTCACGGGCGAGGGCCAGCCGATCGTGCTCTCCGGCGGCTTCGGCCTGCTGCACAACCAGTGGGATGAGGTCCGCCCGTACCTCGCGAGGCACTACAAGGTCATCGACTGGAACTACCGCGGCGCAGGGCAGAGCGACCGGGCCTGGCCAGGCGGCGTCTACGACCAGGACCGCTGGGTCGACGACCTCGAGTGCGTGCTGGCGCATCTCGGGCTCGACGACGTGGTGCTGTGGGGCACGTCCACCGGCTCGCCGATCACCGTGCGCTACGCGGCCCGCCATCCTGCGCGGGTCAAGGCCGTGATTACCTACCCCATGTTCAAGGCCGACCCCGGCTTCAGGAACGCCTTCGACGGCTTCACCAAGATCGGCGAGACCTTCGGCTACGAGGCGCTCGCCGCATTGACCAGCTGGATCGGCGTCGCCTCCGAGAACCTGTTCAAGCCCGCCTGGGGCCGGCTCGCCAGGTGGGAGGCGCAGAAGTTCCGCGCCAACTTCAGCATCGAGTCGCTCGGCGCGACGATGGCCATCGTCGCCGGCAACGACTTCACCAGCGAGCTCGCCAAGATCAAGGCGCCGACGCTCGTGCTGATGGGCCAGTCCGGCAACCTCGGCTACGACGCACCGGGCAACCGCGCGCTCGCCGAGGAGTTCCTCTCCCACGTGCCGCACGCCAGGCTCGCCGTGATCCCGAAGGGCGGCGGCACCTACTGCATGATCGAGCGGCCGCGCGAGACCGCGGCGGCCGTGCGGGAGTTCGTCGAGTCGCTCGCGCGCAGGCGGCGTAAACGCATGACGCGCGCTCGCCGGAAGTAGGCCGGCTCGATATCCGGGAGTCGCCGCGACCCTGACTGGCGCGAGGCCCATGGTCCGCGGGCGCGGCAGGGGCTTGCCGGCCCACGTCGCCTGAAATAGATTCGAGGCGCGGGTCAGCCAGGGAGAGGCACATGTTCCGGCATATCGCGACGGTGGCGGTCTTGTCCGTGGCCTGGACCGCGCCGGCCGCCGCCGAGTGGAAGGTGGCCCGCAGCGATCACTTCGAAGTCTACTCGGACGGCAACGAGGTCGAGCTGCGGCGGTTCGTCGTCGACCTCGAGCGCTTCGACGCGCTGATGCGGCTGGTCACGCGCGCTCCGATCATCGACGACGCACTGCCCTTGCGGGTGTTCCTGGTGAGCGACGTCGAGCACGTGCGGCGCCTGTCGCCGGGCGGTCGCAAGAATCTCGCCGGTTACTACTACGTCAACGACAGCGGGGCCATCGCGGTCGTGCCGCGATCCAGCGACAGCAACTGGCAGTTCGCGGTCGCGCCGAAGTCCGTCCTCTTCCACGAATACGCCCATCACCTGATGCGGCAGTATTTTCCGGCAGGCTATCCGCCCTGGTACGCCGAGGGGTTCGCGGAGTACGTGTCGAGCGCGGCCTTTCGCACCGACGGCAGTGTAGATCTCGGCGCGCCCGCGCTGCACCGCCTCCCGACGCTCCAGGGTGACGGCCCGATGCCGCTCGCCAGGCTTTTCACGGTCGACGTCGCTGCGCTCGGTCCGCGCGAGGGGGATCGCTTCTACGGCACCGCGTGGCTGGTCACCCACTATCTGACGCTGAATCCGGCGCGCGCCAGGGAACTGAATGCCTACCTCGCCGCAGTCGCGAACGGCCAGGACAGCGCGGACGCCGCCGCTGCAAGCTTCAGCGGCGGGCTGGAGGCCATCGAGAAGGAGGTCAAGGCCTACCTGCGCGGCCGCAAGATCGGCACGATGCGCCTGCGGCCCGGCAGCTTTCCCAGCGAGTTCCCCATTTCGGTCGCGGCCCTGCCGGCGGACGAGGAAGCGCTGATCGAGGCGCGTATGCGCTTGCTCAGCTCACCCGACCAGGCGGCGCTCGAAGAGGCCTGGGACGTGGTGACGGCGGCGCTCGAGCGTTTTCCCGACTCCGCCACGGCGCACGTCACGGCAGCCGAGGTCCTGATCCTGAAGCTGCAAAGCGACGCGGCGCTCGACCATCTGGCCCGTGCGCTGGCGGCCCGCCCGGGGCATGCCCGCGCGCACGCGCTCCGCGCCCGGCTGCAGCTGCGCATGGCCTCGGAGGCCGGTCCCGAGGAAGCGCCGCGCTGGTGGGCCGAGGCACTCGAGTCGATCCAGGCGGCAAAGCTGGCCGACACCACGGACCCCCTGCCGCATTACCTTCACTACGACTACCTGCGCAGCCGTGACGAACCCATCGACGAAGTCGCGTTCGCCTCTGCGGTCAAGGCCTTCACCCGCCTGCCGCACTACCCAGCGTTCCGCTACGCTCTCGCCGACGTATACGCGGCCAGAGGACAGTTCTCGCAGGCAGCCGAGTTGCTCAAGCCACTTGCCTTCGATGCGCACGAAAGCGAAGGCAGGTCGCTGGCGCGGCGCTCCTACGAAATGATGCGCGAGCTCGCCGCCGAGGAAGCCGCTGACGCGGATCCGGAGGCCGGCTAGACGCGGATCTGCCACGGGCGCCGCAGGCCCAGCTGCGGCTGTATCCGCGCTCGTCGCCCGCCGCGGCGGACGCACGACTACCGCCGCAGCCGCAGCGCGTTGGCGACGACCGACACGGACGACAGGCTCATCGCCAGCGCAGCGAGCATCGGGCTCAGCAGCAGGCCGAAGGCCGGATAAAGCACGCCGGCGGCGACCGGCACGCCGAGCGCGTTGTACACGAACGCGAAGCCGAGGTTCTGCTGCATGTTGCGGACCGTTTCGCGCGACAGCTGACGGGCGGCGGCGATGCCGCGCAGGTCGCCCTTGACCAGGGTGACCTGCGCGCTCGACATCGCCACATCCGTGCCGGTGCCCATGGCGATGCCGACGTCGGCCGTGGCGAGCGCCGGCGCGTCGTTGATCCCGTCGCCGGCCATGGCCACGCGCCGGCCCTGTCGCTGGAGGCCGGCGACCAGCTCCGCCTTGTCCTGCGGGCTCAAGCCGCCGCGGACCTCGTCGAGCCCCAGCCGGCCGGCGACCGCCTCCGCCGTCGCCTGGCCGTCGCCGGTCGCCACCACGATCGCCAGCCCTTCACGGTGCAGGGCCTCTACTGCGGCCAAAGTGCTGCGCTTGACAGGATCCGCTACGGCGATCAGTCCCGCCGCGCGGCCGTCGAGCGCCAGGTACATGACCGTCGCCGCCTCGCCGCGCAGCCGCGCGGCCTGCACCTCCAGGGGCCCGATGTCCGCGCCTGCTTCCTTCATCAGCGCTGCGTTGCCCAGTGCGACGTCGCGTCCGCCGACCCGGCCCCTCACGCCGTGCCCGGTCACGGAGTCGAAGACTTCGACGGGCTCGAGGCGCAGGCCGCGCGACTTGGCCTCGGCGACGATCGCGGCGGCCAGCGGGTGCTCGCTCGCCTGCTCGATGCTCGCGGCGAGCCGCAGCACCTCTTCCCGATCCGCGCCGTCGACCGCCTCGACGGCCCGGAAGGCCGGCCGGCCCTCAGTCAGGGTGCCGGTCTTGTCCACGACGAGCGTGTCGCAGCGGCGCAGCAGCTCGATGGCCTCAGCGTCGCGGAACAGCACGCCCTCGCGGGCCGCCCGGCCGGTCGCAACCATGATCGACATCGGCGTGGCCAGGCCCAACGCGCAGGGACAGGCCACGATCAGCACCGCGACTGCGTTGACCACGGCGAAGGTCCACGAGGGCTCGGGGCCGAACAGTCCCCACACGACGAACGTCGTGGACGCGATCGCGAGCACCGCGAGGACGAACCAGCGGCTCACCCGGTCCGCGAGGCGCTGCATCGGCGCCTTTGAACGCTGCGCCTGCGCGACGAGCTGGACGATCTGGGACAGGGCGGTGTCGCCGCCGACCTTTTCCGCCCGGACGATCAGGGCGCCGGTGCCGTTGATCGTCGCGCCGATCACCTGCTCGCCGGCGCGCTTCTCGACCGGCATCGGCTCTCCGGTGATCATCGATTCGTCGACGCTCGATCGGCCGTCCTCGACCCGCCCGTCGACCGGGATCTTCTCGCCCGGGCGCACGCGCAGTCGGTCGCCGACGTGGACGTGACCGAGCGGCACGTCTTCCTCCGAGCCGTCGTCGCGGACGCGGCGCGCGGTCTTCGGCGCAAGCCCCAGCAGCGCCTTGAGCGCCGCAGTGGTGCTCGACCGGGCCCTCAGCTCGAGCAGCTGCCCCAGCAGCGTCAGCGAGACGATGATCGCCGCAGCCTCGAAGTAGACCGCGACATGGCCATCGACCCGGAACGAGGCCGGAAAGACGCCCGGGGCAACCGTGGCGACCACGCTGTAGAGATAGGCGGCGCCCACGCCAGTGCCGATCAGCGTCCACATGTTGGGGCTGCGATGGGCGATCGACCGGGCCCAGCGCTGGAAGAACGGCCAGGCGGCCCACAGCACCACCGGCGAAGCCAGCAGCAGCTCGATCCAGTTCTGCGCCGCCGGCGGAACCGGCGCGACGCGGCCGCCGGACATCGCCAGAACGAACACCGCCACGGACAGCGGCAGGGTCCACCAGAACCGGCGCCGGAAGTCCCGCAGTTCCGGGCTTTCGCCCTCGTCCTCCGCGGGCATCACCGGCTCGAGCGCCATCCCGCAGATCGGGCAGTCGCCCGGCGCGTCGCGGACGATTTCCGGGTGCATCGGGCAGGTGTACTGGCCACCCGGGATCTTCCCGGCCTGCGGCCGGGTGCCGGACGCGTGCGCCTGCGCCCCATGGTGGCAGCAAGCCTTGGCTTCGCGTGAATGCGTGTTCATCGTGCCGACTCCCGCGTCAGTGCTTTCAGTGTCGGGCGGACCGCGGCGCGGGCTTGTTCACGCCGTCGGCCCGACGTAATGTTCGGTCGCTGCCGGCTCCCGGTCACGAGGTAGATTCCGCATGCAGGCCGGCACGTTTCCCTCCGGACAGGCTGCATCCAGCGCATGACCGACTTCGCCTGGGCCTTGGTCGGGCCTGGAGCCATCGCCCGGCGCTTCGCCGCGGCCCTCGAGGGCGTGAGCGGCGCGAGGCTGCACGCCGTCTGCGGCCGCGACGCCGGCCGGGTCGAGGCCTTCATCGGCGCATGCGCCCGGCCCTGCCATGCGGCCCCGGTCGCGGCGCGCAGCATCGACGACATCCTGGTCGACCCACGCGTCGACGCCGTCTACGTCGCGACCCCACAGGCGGCGCACGGCGAGGCCATCCGGCGGTGCCTCGAGGCCGGCAAGCCGGTGCTCTGCGAGAAGCCCATCGTGCCGAACCGTCCGCAGCTGCAGTCGCTCGCGGCGCTCGCCCGAGCCCGCAGGGTGTTCCTGATGGAGGCCGTGTGGACGCGCTACCTGCCCGTCTACGACCGGGTGGGAGCGTGGCTGCGCGAAGGCGCGATCGGCGCGCTGCGCAGCCTGCAGTCCAGCTTCTGCGTCAGCAGGCCCTACGATCCTGCCAGCCGGCTGTACGACCCGGCGCTCGGCGGCGGCGGGCTGCTGGACCTCGGCGTCTACAGCGTCACGATGACGCGCTGGGTGCTGCAGCAGGCCCTCGGCGCCCGCGCGGAGCCCTCGTCGATCCACGCGGTCGGCATTCTCGCGCCGACCGGCGTCGACCTGCGCATCTCGGCGATGCTGCGGTTCCCGGGCGGCGTCTGCTCGCAATTCGTCTGCGGCCTGGACGGCTGGGCGTCCAACAGCCTGAGCATTCACGGCGAACGCGGCGTCATCGAGGTGAAGACGCCCTTCTGGGGCGCGACCGAGGCCTCGCTGCATCGGCCCGGCGAAGCCGCGGTCCCCGTCCGCGAGGATTTCCGCGTCAACGGCTTCGAGTACGAGATCGACGAAGCGCAGCGCTGCATCCGGACGGGACTCGTCGAGAGTCCCGGGATGCCGCTCGACGACTCCCTCGCGGCGCTTGGCTGGATGGACGAGATCCGCCGCCAGGTCGGGGTGCGCTACCCGTTCGAGTGACGTTCCGGCGGGCCTGGGCCCGCCCACGCCGGGCCGACCGGGTCCGGCGCCGGCCCGTCCGCCTCAGGACGGGAACGCGTAAGTCGTTCCCTCCCGAACGCCGCCCGAGGGCCAGCGCTGGCTGATGGTCTTGCGCCGCGTGTAGAAGCGCACCGCGTCCGGGCCGTAGGCGGCGAGATCGCCGAACAGCGAGCGCTTCCAGCCGCCGAAGCTGTGCCAGGCGACCGGCACCGGCAGCGGCACGTTGATCCCGACCATGCCGGCCTGTATCCGGTCGGCGAAGTAGCGGGCGGCTTCGCCGTCGCGCGTGAAGATGCAGGTGCCGTTGCCGTACTCGTGCGCGTCGACGAGCGCCATCGCCTCTTCCTGCGACCCGACGCGCACCACGCACAGCACCGGCCCGAAGATCTCCTCGCGGTAGATGCGCATCGACGGGGTCACGTGGTCGAACAGGCAGCCGCCGAGGAAGAACCCGCCCTCCGCGCCCGGTACCTCGAGGCCGCGCCCGTCCACCACCAGCTTTGCGCCCTCCTCGACGCCGAGATCCACGTAGCCGCGGACTTTCTCCAGGTGCTGGCGTGTGATCAGCGGACCCATGTCGACGCCGGGCATGTTCCCCGGCCCGACCCTGAGCTGCGCGAGGCGCGACCGGAGCTGCGAGACCAGCGCGTCGCCGACCCGGTCGCCGACGGCAACGACCACGGAGATCGCCATGCAGCGCTCGCCGCAGGATCCGTAGGCCGCGCCCATCAGCGCGCTCACGGCGTTGTCGAGGTCGGCATCGGGCATGACGATGGCGTGGTTCTTGGCGCCGCCGAGCGCCTGCACGCGCTTTCCGTGCCGGCTGCCGGTCTGGTAGATGTGCTCCGCGACCGGCGTCGAGCCGACGAAGCTCACGGCCTGCACCCGCGGGTCCGCGAGCAGCGCGTCCACCGCGGCCTTGTCGCCGTTGACGACGTTGAAGACGCCGTCGGGCAGGCCGGCCTCCTTGAGTAACGCGGCGATCGCGAGCGCCGGGCTCGGGTCGCGCTCCGAGGGCTTCAGCACGAAGCAGTTCCCGCAGACCAGCGCCATGGGAAACATCCACATGGAGACCATCAGCGGGAAATTGAACGGCGTGATCCCCGCCACCACCCCGAGCGGCTGGAAATCGGACCAGGAATCGATGGCCGGCCCGACGTTGCGCGTGTACTCGCCCTTCAGCAGCTCCGGCGCGCCGCAGGCGTACTCCACGTTCTCGAGGCCGCGCTGCAACTCCCCGAGCGCGTCGTCCAGCGTCTTGCCGTGCTCCTCGGTGACGAGCGCGGCGAGCCGGTCGCGGTCCCGCGCCAGCAGCTGCGCGAAGCGGGCCATGATCCGCGCCCGCTTGAGCGGCGGCAGCTCGCGCCACGCCGGGAAGGCGGCGGCCGCCACCGCGACCGCCTGCTCGACGATCGCGGCATCGGCGAGCGCGACCTGCCTGGCGGCGCGGCCCGTGGCCGGGTTGTAGACGGGCTGGACGCGCCCACCGCCGGCGAGCGGCGATCCGTTGACGAAATGACCCAGCGTCTCGATGTCGGCCTGCATGTCCATGACGGGTGCACCTTGGGGAATACGACGGCCGGCGCCCTGTAGCGACGCTTGCGGGGCGCCGGCCCGGCCGGCGGCGGCATCGCCGCCGAGCCCGCACTCTAGACGTTGCCGCGCATTACTTGAATGGCCACTTCGACAGCGCGCGTCGGTACACGCGTAGCTGCGAGATGGACAGGGCGCTGCCCGGCCAGGGCCTTCGACCGCCCGCTGCGGCCGGCCCTAAGGGGCCCTGGCGCACGGACGACCACATGCCAATCAATGGCTTGCGCGTATTCGGCGCCCCTTGCGAAATACGCTGCATCCGGATTCGCGGGAGCTTCGTAGAGAGGGCGTTCGATACCCGATCACCACGGAGAACCGCATGCTTCCCCACTCCAACCACCGCGCGCGGGCGCAGCGACACGGATCGCTGCTCGGCGCCATCGCGGTCGCCGGCGCCCTGGCGGCGTCGCTTTCGCAGGCCTCGAGCCACCGCGAGGCGCCCTTCATCACCGAGCAGCCCAAGGTCGACGCGACCGACTTCTACCTGTTCCGCAGCTACGAGCCTGGCCGGACCGGCTTCGTCACGATCATCGCCAACTACCAGCCGCTCCAGCAGCCCTATGGCGGCCCGAACTACTTCACGATGAGTCCCGACGCGCTCTACGAGATCCACATCGACAACAACGGCGACGCGGTCGAGGACCTGACCTTCCAGTTCCGCTTCGACGTCAACCGGCGCGACATCGCCCTCGACATCGGCGGCAAGAGCGTCGCCATTCCGCTGGTCCAGGCGGGCCAGATCACCAGCGTACGGCCGGGCACGCAGAACGTCTTCGAGACCTATAGGGCGGAGCTGGTCCGTGGCGGGCGCCGCGGCGGATCGCGGATGCCGCTCACGCGCCTGCTCGACGGCTCGACGGAGTTCGACAAGCCGATCGACAACATCGGCGAGAAGACGCTGCCGGACTACCCCGCCTACGCGTCGCGCTTCGTGCACGACGTCGTCATCCCCGGCTGCGCGCCGGGCCGCGTGTTCGTCGGCCAGCGCAAGGATCCGTTCGTCGTCAACCTCGGCGAGACCTTCGACCTCGTCAACATCGCCCTGCCGGCCACGGAGTTCGACCCGGGCGCCGAGAGCGCCGAGCGGGACAGCCTCGCGGACTCGAACGTCACGACCATCGCCCTCGAGGTGCCGATCGCCTGCCTGACCCGCGCGAGCGATCCGGTGATCGCCGGCTGGACGACCGCGAGCCTCCGACAGGCCCGCTTGATCAATCCGGCGCCTGCAGCCGCGGAAGGTCGCCGCAGCGACGCGAGCAAGGTCGGCGGCGCCTGGGCGCAGGTGTCGCGTCTCGGCATGCCGCTCGTGAACGAGGTCGTGATCGGGCTGAAGGACAAGGACCGCTTCAACGCCAGCCGCCCGCGCGACGACGCCCAGTTCGCCGACTACGTCACCCATCCGACCCTGCCGGCGCTGGTCGAGCTGCTGTTCGGCGACGCTGGCGTGCGCGCGCCGACCCACTTCCCCCGCACCGACCTGGTGACCGCCTTCCTGACCGGCGTCGAGGGGCTGAACCGGCCGGCGAACGTCCGGCCGGCCGAGGTGATGCGGCTCAACACCGCGATCGCCCCGCTGCCGCGCGGATCACAGAGCCGCCTCGGCGTGCTCGGCGGCGACCTCGCCGGCTTCCCGAACGGCCGCCGGCCGGGCGACGACGTCGTCGACATCGCGCTGCGCGTCGTGATGGGCGCGCTGTGCGCGGCGGACGCCCCGCAGCTGTTCGGCTGCCGCCCGGCCGACGCGCCCGCCGGCGGCATCCACTTCACCGACGGAGCGTTCCTCGACGACGGCCAGACCGATGCCGCGTTCCCCTACCTGCGCACGCCGCTCGCCGGCTCGCCGAACGAGGCCGGGCGCTGAGCCCGGCCAGGAGAAGCGACATGCTGGAATTCAGTCGCATCAACGCAGCGGCCGCCGCCATGGCGGCCGCCCTCCTGCTCGGCGGCTGCGGCGGCGGCCCGGGCGCCGGCAAGTCGGCCGGCGCGCCCACGGGGCCGCCGGCGGCGGCCGGTGATTCGTTCACGCAGCAGGTGCTCGCGATCGCCACGTCGAGCAGCGACGAGACCGAGCCCTTGCCCGTCGACATCGTCACGGCCACGCAGCCGGAGGACGCCCAGCCGGTGGCGCTGCAGGGCCCATGAGCAGGTGCCGCTCATGGCTGCCGCTCCTGCTGGCCGGCGTCACCGCGACGGCCGCGGCAGCCGGTGAGGCCCGGCTGCCTCGGGATGAGTCCGAGGTGGTGGCGGTGCTGCCCTCGCGGCCTGCCGGGCCGCCCCCGTCCCAGGGGGGCGGCCCGGCGGCGGGCATCGAGCAGGCGCGCGCGCAGGTCGCAGAGGCGCGCCGCTATGGCGATCCGCGGCCGCTCGGCCGGGCGGAGGCGATCTGGCTCGACCTGCCGCCGGGATTGCGTGACTCTCCCGACGGGCTGGTCCTCGCCGCCGCCATCCGCCAGACCCTGCACGAGTTCGACGCCGCGCTCGGGCTGCTCGACGAGGCCCTGGATCGCGACCCTCGACACGCGCAGGCGCTTCTCGACCGCGCCGCGCTGCACCTGCTGCAGGGCCGTCGGGAGCAGGCCTCGCGGGATTGCGCGGCGCTTTGGCGGATGGGCGCGGCGCGCGCCGCGAGAATCTGCGCGGCCGCGATCGCCGTGCGCGGCCCCGACCCCGGTCTCGCGGTCGCGCCGCTCGAGGCACTCCTGGTAGCGACACCGCGGGAAGACGCGGCCCTGCGCGCCTGGATCCACGAACTGCTCGCCGAGGCCACCGCCCACGGCGGCGATGCCGCGGCGGCCGAGCGGCACCTCCTGCTCGGGCTGGCCGCGCTCCCGGACGACGTGTCGCTGCTGGCGGCTTACTCCGACCTCCTGCTGGCGCAGCACCGGCACGAGGAGGTCGCGCGAATCCTCGGGCGCGATTCCCTCAGCGACGGACTGCTGCTGCGGCGCGCGCTGGCCCACGCCGTCGTCGACCCTGCGCGGGCCAGGAGCGACCGCGCCGAGCTCGAGGCGCGATTCGCCACGAGCCGGGCCGCGGGACGCGTGCCACACCTGCGCGAGGAGGCACGCTTCGCGCTCGAGATCGCCGGCGACGCCGGCACCGCACTGGGTCTCGCGCGCGAGAACTGGCAGGTCCAGCGTGAGCCGGCCGATGCCAGGCTGCTGCGGGAAGCCGCGGCCCGTGCAGGGGCGGCGCCGTGATCGCCGGACGGTGGCTCGCCGTGGCGGCGGCGCTGCTGGGCCTGTCGGGAGGCTTCGCCGCACCCGCGGCACGCGCGCACTCGGCGAGCGAGAGCTTCCTTCGCGTCGAGTCCACCGGCGCCCGGCTCGACCTGCGCTGGGACATCGCGCTCGTCGACCTGGACCTGTTGCTCGGCCTCGACGTGGACGGCGACCGGCGCCTGACCTGGGGCGAGGTGACTGCGCGGCGCCAGGACATCTCGCGACTCGCCCAAGAATCGCTCGCGATCCGCGGTGACGGCCAGGGTTGCCCAGCCGAAGCGCCCGCAATGCGGGTCACGGCGCACGGCGGCGAGCCTTTCCTGTCCCTGTCCTACGCCTCGGACTGCGGCGAGGCGCCCGCTTCGCTCGAGTTCGAGTATGCGCTGCTGTTCGCCGAAGACCCCCGGCACCGCGGGCTGTTCGCGCTGCAGACCGCGACGGGCACCGCCACGGGCCTGTTCACGCCGGAGGACCGCCGCCTGGCCTTCACCACGGGTGCGCCGGCCGCAGGCCCGGGTCGCAGCGACTTCGGCACGTTCGTCCGCTCCGGCATCCTGCACATCTGGGGCGGCGCGGACCACCTGCTCTTCCTGCTGTCGCTGCTCGTCCCGGCCGTGATGGTCCGTGTGGGGGACACCTGGCGCCCGAGCCCCTCGTTGCGCGATTCCGCCTTCGACGTGGCGCGGGTCGTCACGGCCTTCACGCTCGGTCACTCGGTCACGCTGGCCGCCGCCGCGCTCGGCCTGCTCGCGCCGCCGGAACGCATCGTCGAGAGCGTCATCGCGGCCTCGGTGGTGCTGGCGGCCGTGAACAACGTCTGGCCGATCCTGACGCGGCGGCGCTGGGCGGTCGCGGTGGGTTTCGGCCTCGTGCACGGCTTCGGTTTCGCCGGCGCACTCGGCGGCCTGGCGCTGCCGCGCGAGGCGCTGGTCGCGAGCCTGCTGGCCTTCAACCTCGGCGTCGAGATCGGGCAGCTCGTCATCGTGGCGGCCTTCCTCCCGGTCGCCTTCGCCCTGCGGTCGACCCTGTTCTACCGGCGCTGGGTCCTGCTGGGCGGCTCGGCGGCCATTGCGGCGCTCGGGGCCGCATGGCTTGTAGAACGCGCTGTCGGGCCGGCCTGGTTGCAGCTACCCTGACGGCCATGGACGCAGTCCCGCAGCCGGCCGCCGATCCAGGACTGGACAGCGACGAGGCGCGCCTCGAAGCGCTGCTGCGCGACTGCGCCCGGCAGGACGGGGCGGCGCTCGAACGGCTCTACCGGCTCGCCTCGCCGCGGCTGTTCGGGGTCCTGATGGCGATCCTGCGCGATCACGCCCTGGCGGAAGACGCCCTGCAGGAAGTCTTCGTCAGGATCTGGCAGGGCGCCGGCCAGTTCGACGGCTACCGGGGCCGCGCATTTGCCTGGATGAACGCGATCGCGCGCTATCACGCGATCGACCTCGTGCGCAGCCGCAAGCGCCAGGCCGTGCCGGTGGCTGACGCCGCCGGCCTGCTCGACGCGACCGGGGCGCAGACGCCGGCCGCGCGGCCCGAGTCCGAATCGACCCGCGGACTGCTCGAGCGCTGCCTCGACGAGCTGGCCTCCGACCAGCAGCGCTGCCTGTGGCTGGCCTACGTCGACGGCTACACGCAGGAGGAGATCGCGAGCAGCGTCGCCACCCCGCTCGGCACGGTGAAGAGCTGGATCCGGCGCGGCCTCGAGAGCCTGCGCAGGTGCATGGGCCGATGAGACTCGAGAACCCCCGCCTCGTCGAGCATCTCGCGGCGACCTACGTGAGTGGAGTCCTGCGCGGCAGGGCGCGCAGGCGCTTCGAGCGGCTCGCGGCCGCGGATCCGGGACTGCGGCAGGCGGTGCGCGAGTGGGAGGACCGGCTGGTCGGCCTGTCGCGGCGGGTCGAGCCGATCACCCCGCCGGAACGCGTCTGGAGCGGTATCCGCCTCCGCCTGGGATTGCGGCCGTCGCGACGCCAGCCGGCGCAGCCGCTCGGCCTGGCGCTGGCCGCGGCCGTGCTGGCCGCCGCCGTCGGCATCGGCTGGTTCCTGCTCAGGCCCGCCGCGGTGCCCTTCGAGCCGCTGTCGATCGTCGCCAACGAACAGGGTGCGCAGCTGTGGCGCGTCGAGGCGCGTGCCGACCGCGGCAGCCTGCGCGTCACGGTGGCGGGCGTCATTCCGCCACAGCCCGGCCGCAGCTACGAGCTGTGGGCGCTGCCCGAGGAAGGCGATCCTGTGTCGCTCGGCCTGCTGCCGGAGGCGGGCGAGGCCGTTCGCGACCTGACGCCCGCGCAGGTCGCCGCGCTCGGCCGCAGCCGCAAGGTGGCGGTCAGCCTCGAGCCTTTCGGCGGCTCGCCGCAGCCCGTGCCGACCGGACCGGTGCTGTACGTGGCCGAGTTCGTGGAGGTCGCGGGCTGATCCAGCCTCGTCGGCGCGCAACTGCCGCCGGGCCGCGTCGAAGCCGCGCGACGCTCACGCGGAGCGTCGCACCGGCATCTCCGGGGCGCCTGGACTCCCGAGCCGGGCGAGCGACTCGAACAGCCCGCGATCGCCCAGCACCGCGAGCCGCTCGGGCGGCGTCAGCCAGTAGAGGGCCTCCGCCACACCGTGCGCGTCGCCGACCTTCGCGCGGGCCGTCATGAGCATCACGTCGGGGTGCCCGCGGGTCGGGGCGCGTCGCGGCAGCACGCTCGCGAAATGCCGCTCGCAGGCTTCGGCGTCCTCGATGAGCCGCTGCATGGTCGCCGCCTCCACGAGCCGCTCGAGCCGCCTCTCGTTCTCGTCGCGCATCGCGATGACGCGTGGCGGGTCGATCTCCTCTGGCACGACCAGCAGCCCGAGCCAGCGAAGCAGTCCGGCGAACGAAACACTGCCGCTCGCGGCGGACAGCGGCAGCGCGAGCACCAGGCCGGCGAGCGCCGGGGTCATCCACAGGAAGAGCGGCGGCGACACGTAGGCCAGCACGACCGACAGGACCACGCCCGCGAGCATCTGCAGCCAGTGCCGCCGGAGCAGCGTGAGCCACGGCATCCGGGCGCGCCGGCGCGCCTGGGTGGACCAGCCCGAGTCCTGCCCCCAGAGGATCTCCGAGATCTGCCGAACCTGCATCATCATCATGACCGGCGCGTACAGCGCCGACAGCAGCGTCTCGGCGATGGCTCCGAGCACCACTCGGACGGGGTTGACGACGCGCATCAGCTCGCGATCGAAAAGCGCCCTGAGGACGCCGAGCGCCTTCGGCAGGAGCAGCGTGGCCATCGCGACGACGAACAGCTCCACCATGCGCTCGCTGTCGAACATCGGCCAGCGGGGAAACAGCGACACCTCGTCGCTGAAGTACTCGTACTGCACGGTCGCGATCTGCCCGGCGGTAGCGAGGCCTACGGCGATCAGGAGGAACCAAAGCGGCGAGGCAAGATAGCTCATGACGCCGATCGCCATGTGCATCCGGTTCGAGAGCGTGAAGCCGCTGCTCGTGATGATCGCGAGGTGCTGGATGTTGCCCTGCGCCCAGCGCCGGTCGCGCGCGGCCGAGTCGAGCAGCGTCGGCGGGCTGTCCTCCCAGCTGCCGTCGAGCGAGGGAAGCATCCGCACGGCCCAGCCGGCGCGGCGCAGCAGGGCAGCCTCGACGAAGTCGTGCGAGAGGATGGGGCCGCCGAAGGGCTTGCGGCCGGCCAGCGCCGGCAGGCCCGCCGCCGCGGCGAACGCGCGCACCCGCACGATGGCGTTGTGCCCCCAGTAGTTGCCGTCGTCGCCCTGCCAGGACGCGATGCCGCGCGACACGATCGGCCCGTACACCCGGCCCGCGAACTGCTGCAGCCTCGCGAACAGGGTCTTGCCGCCGGCCAGCCTCGGCACCGTCTGCAGCAGGCCGAGCTGCGGATCCGCCACCATCTCGCGCACCAGCGTCGTCAGCGTCTCGGCGGAGAGGATGCTGTCCGCATCGAGCACGATCATGAAGTCGTAGCGGCCGCCCCAGCGGGTGACGAAGTCGTGGAGGTTGCCGACCTTGCGGCCGGTGTTCTCGTCGCGGCGCCGGTACCAGGCGGGCATGCGCCCGCGCAGCGAGTCGCGCAGGGCCTGGAAGGCGGCGGTTTCCTTGATCCAGACGTCGGGATTGGTGCTGTCGGAGAGCACGAAGAGCTCGAAGCCCTCCGCACCCTGGTCCAGCAGGCACTCGGCCATCGCCTCGAGCGCCGCGAAACTGCTCGCCGGATTCTCGTTGTAGACGGGCATGACGAGCGCCGTGCGGTGCTCGATGCGCTGGTCCTCGCGGCCCCGGCGGCGGACGCCGCCGAAGAACACGCCGGACACCGCCGCGGTGGCCGCGATCGCGATCCAGCCGAAGGTGATCGCGAAGAGCACGACCATGGCCCACTGCAGCGTGGATATCCCGCCCACCGAAACGACAGCCACCATTTCGCGCGTCGCGTAGGCCGTCAGCGCCAGCGCGCCGCCGAAGGTGACCAGGCGCGCGGCGACGGTCTTCGGCGCCGGCCAGCCGCGGCTGCGCTCGCGCCGGTGGCGACGCAGGTTCTGCGTCGGCATCGCGAGCTCGGCGGGGGGCGGGACCGGCGCCGGGCGGGCAGCCGTCATCGGGTCCACCGGTAGAGCCAGGTCTCGCCCCAGGGCCGGCCCTTGGAGAACAACTCCGCGCGCAGCTCCGCCAGGGCGGCCCGCCCCGGCTCGAGCTCGAAGCTCACGCGGTAGACGCCGCTCGACGCCACCACCTGGCCGCGCGGCGCGAGCACCTGCCCGGCCGAGGTCGTCACGCGCAGCCTGAGGTCCGGCGGCACCGGGCCCGCGCCCTTGAAGTCGATGACGAACGAGCGCTGGCTGTCGGACTGCAGCGCCTGGCCGATGCGCGTCCCGACCACCCGCGCCAGCGACGCGTCGAGCGGCTCGCCCGTGAAGCGCAGGCGATACGCGAATCGCGCCGGCTGCCCCGCGGCGAGCGGCTTGCGCGGCTGCCAATAGGCCACGATGTTGTCGTTGATCTCGCGATCCGTCGGGATCTCGACCAGTTCCACGTGGCCCGGGCCCCACGCGCCCCTGGGCTCAATCCAGGCCGAGGGCCGCCGGTCGTACAGCGCCTCCGCGTCCTCGTAATCGCCGAAGCGGCGCTTGCGCTGCACCAGGCCGAAGCCCTTCGGGTTCTCGTCCATGAAGGACGAGACCTGGAGGTTGCGCGGATTGGCGAGCGGCCGCCACAGCCGCTCGCCGCGGCCGTTCAGGATCTGCAAGCCGTCGGAGTCGTGCACCGCGCTGCGGTAGTCGTCGAAGCGCGCCCGGTTCGTGGCGTCGAACAGGAACATGGACGTCAGCGGCGCGACGCCGAACGCCGCGAGGTCCACGCGCGGGTACAACGTGGCGTCGACGTCGATCACCGTCTCGGCGCCGGGACGCGCGGTGAAGGTGTAGGCGCCGACGACGGAGCGGCTCTGCAGCAGGGCGTGGATCACGATCCCCTTCGCGCCGATCGCCGGCCGCTCGATCCAGAAGTCGGTGAAGACCGGGAACTCCTCGCCCTGCGGGCTCGCCGTGCGCACCGCGAGCCCGCGCGCCGAGATGCCGTACAGCTGGTTGCGGGCGACCGCCCGGAAGTAGCTGGCGCCCTGGAAGACCAGGAACTCGTCGCGGTAGTCAGGCTTGTTGATCGGCGCGCGGACCCGGAATCCCGAGTAGCCGAGACCCTCGCGCGCCTCGATCACCGGCACTTCTGGGCCGTATTCGAACACGTCGTTGGTGAACTGCACGCGTCGCGCGGTCCCTCCCGCGACGAGGTTCACGTTCACGGGCGTGTCGAAGATGAAGCCCGGATAGAACAGGTCGATCGCGAAAGTCCGCTTCTCGCGCGCCCAGATGGAGGCCTCGGGCTTGAAGCGGATGGCGCGGTACTGGTCGTAGGTCAGGCGCTCCCGCCCGAGCGCCTCCGGCCTCGCCGGAGAGACGTGCCTGCGCCGCGCGAGTTCCGCCGCGCGCGCCTCGACGATGGAGCGGTCGAAGGGCGCCGCTGGCTGCCTTTCGGCGCCGGCGGCCAGGGCGAAATCGCCGGCCAGGAAGGTCAGGCAGATCAAGGCATGGCGAAGCATCGGCGCTCGGCGTAAGGCAGGTGGCGAGGAGGGATCGGCGACGGTCCGGTGGGCGAAATGCGCGGGAAACCCGCGCGGATTCTAGCAAAGTCGGTGATTGCACTGGCCGATTAGGGTTGCGCGGGCGTTTCCGGGGGGTCTACCCTGAACCCGCACAGACACCAATGGACGAACGAAGAGGAAAGAACATGAAAATCACGCTGAACGCCGCGGCAGCGGCCGTTGCCGCAGGGCTGCTGACCGCATGCTCGCCCCCCGAGGCGAAGGAAGATCCGGCCGTCGTGGCCTTGCGCGCCGAGGCAGAGACTCGTCAGCAGATGCTGGCCGCCATCGCCACCTGGGTCGAGGCCTGGGACTCCGGCAACACGGACGGACTCGACGCGATCACCGCCGCCAGCTTCCAGCGTACGGCGCCCGACAAGAATGCCGCGAGTCTCGAGGAGCTGAAGGCGCTGATCGGGGAGGTGCACAGGATCTATCCGGACTTCGGCATCACGAACGATGTCTCGGCAGCCGGCCCGGATTTCGGCTTCGTGCAGTGGACGGTGACGGGCACCGACACGGGCTCGGCGGAGCCGACAGGCAACCCGATCAACATCACCGGGATCTCCCGCTACCAGTTCGCCGACGGCAAGATCGCGAGCGAGCTGGTCGTCTTCGACTCGGGCGCGCTGATGAAGCAGCTCGGGCGGGACGACATTCCGCACGCCGGGCCGTAGCTGCGTTCGTGCCGACGTCGGCGTCGTGAAGTTCGTCTTCAGGGTGTGGCTGAAGACGGGCTTCACGGCCGCCCAGTACGCCGCCGCCTGGACGGCCGCCAGCCGCATCATCCAGGCGGCGCCGCGCCGCTCGCCGTGCCGGCCGTCGCCCGCATCAACACGGCGAGCCCCGCCAGCGCGGCAACCACCGACGCAATGAAGATGCCGAGTTTCGCGCTCTCGATGAGACTTGGCGCAAAGGACAGATTGGCGATGAAAAGCGCCATCGTGAACCCGATGCCGGCCAGCATGCCGCCGCCGGCCAGCATCGCCCAGCTCATGTCGGCCGGCCGTTCCGCAACGCCTGAGCGCACTGCCAGCCAGCTGAATGCCAGGATGCCCATCGGCTTGCCGACCGTGAAAGCCACCACGACCGCGATCGTCAGGGCTGCGTCGATGCCCTCGCTCGTCAGCGCCATCCCCGCGTTGGCGAAGGCGAACAAGGGCATGACGACGAAGCCGACCCAGGGATGCAGCATGATCTCGAGCCGCTCGACCGGCGAAAGCGCTTCACGCGCGGCCACCTGGGCGACCTGCAGCGTCTCGCGATCCCGGGTTCCGCCGCCCTCCTCGTCGCGGTCGGGATGTGCGACGACCTGACCGAGAATGGCGTACAGCCGGTCGTCGTTCACCCATCGGCGAGCCGGAGTCATCAGGCCGAGCACGACACCGGTGATCGTCGGATGGACTCCCGAAGCGTCCACTGCGAGCCAGACGAGGGCGCCGATCAGGAAGTAGACGGGAAAGGCCCGGAAGCCGAGCAGCGCCATCACGCGCACCAGCACCACCCCCAGGACAGCCGCGACCAGGGGCACCCAGGCAATCTGGCTGCTGTAGCCGAACACGACCACCAGGATGGCTCCCACGTCGTCGAAGATGGCGAGCGACAGCATGAAGATCCGCAGCGACTGCGGAATTCTCGATCCCAGCAAAGCCAGGCAACCGACCAGGAAGGCGGTGTCGGTCGCCATCACCGTGCCCCAGCCGTGCTGGCCCGGCTCCCCTGCCTGCAGCATCAGGTACAGCAACGCGGGCACCAGCATGCCGCCGAGCGCCGCCGATATCGAGAGGGCCGCGATTCGGGCACTGCGCAACTCGCCGAGCACCAGCTCGCGCTTGAGCTCCAGCGACACGAGGAAGAAGAACAGGGTCATCAACGCGTCGTTGATCCACTCCTGCAATCCGCGGGCGAGCTCCCAGGGCCCGACCACGAATCCGATCCGAGTCTCCCACAGTCCGAGGAACGCGTGTGCCCAGGGCGAGTTGGACAGGACGATCGCCGCAATCGCAAAGAAGAGGAGCACCGCGCCGCTGGCGGCCTCGATCTTGAGGAATCGTCCCAGGGGCCTCGTAAACCGGTCGAGCAGTACGCTCGGCAGGCGGGTCGTCCTGGCGTCGCCTTGCGGGTCGTCCTTCATGCATCAGTACCGGAGTGCAGGCGCCCTGCCTGGATGACCGCAGGTCACTCCGTCAACGTCATGATGACGTCGGCGTACCACGCGGAGTTCAGGCCAAGCGTTTCGTCGAGCAGGAGATCACGGCTGCCGAGATCGAGCCGCGCCGAGTGCACGCCGAGAAGCATCCAGGGCAGATCGCCGAGATCCGGCCTCGACCCGGGGATGCGCATCACGACCGGCGAGCCGCTGGTGCCGCGGTGGGTGCGCGCGTCGGTCAGGAAGTAGCCCTGCCCCCCGAAGCGCAGACCGAAAGCAGACGCGACGACGGCGTGACGCACCACCGGCATGTGGTGCAGCACGTCGTGGAAGCCCAGCGGAAATCCGACGATCAGCAGGGCGGCGCCAATTTCGATCGGGTCGTGCAGCCAGTGAAGGTTCGCGGGACCGAAGGCCCGGTACAGGACTGTATCCGGCAGCGCCGACCGGTCGATCTCGATCACCGCGACGTCGACGCGCCCGGCGGTGTCGCTTGCCTGGCGCCAGATGCTCTTCCCGTCCCGGTAAAGGGGCACCGAGTACCCGGTGGAGCGGGCCAGGTTCGCCGGGTCGGTGTGCAACTCGAGCTCGACACGGTCCGGGAAATGCCCGGCAGGCTCGTCGTAGAGCACGTGCCTGCTGGTCACGAGAAACAGCCGCCCGGCGCGCTCGAAGAAGAAACCGCTCGCGTTCGTCAGCGGAAGCTGCTGATCGAAGGTGAGCACGCGCGTGGCGGTGAGCAGCAGGGCGTCGGTCATCGGGCTGTTTCGCTGGTGGACACCCTGCAGGGGGTCGAGCGAAGCGGGCGCCACCGACGCGACACGCGGGTCACCCCGTCTTCGCGCGATACGTGACGGTGAACCGGTAGCCCAGCTTCAGCCTGCAGGGCCGGCGCGTCACGCCCGGGGCCGGCCGGGTGCCCCGGCATTCCTCGGCACCCGCGCCCTCCGCCGCCCCCGCGCGGAGCACGCCGTCGACCGCGTCGGTCAGGTCGAAGAATCCGTCGCAATCGCCGTGCGGGCAATTGAACACCAGCACCGATGCCGCGGGCGGGAACAGCTCGTGGAGCTGGCGAACAGGGCTCGCGACACCCGGGTCCATGGGATGCAGCTCGAGGCGGATCCGCTCGACGAGGGGGAAGTTCTCCGCGAACGTCCCCGCCGCGGCGCGCCGGCGCTGCGCGCGATCGAGCTGTTTCTCCAGCGGCGAGCGTCGTGACCGCGTGACCAGTCGCATGGCTATTCCCGCACCTCGACGCCGGGCTCAGCGCCTGATTTCGGCCAGTCTCCGCTTCAGGAGCGCGACCTGTCGTTCGAGCTCCGTCCGCTCCGCGCGGACGTCGAGCCATCGCTTGCCGACGAACAGCAGGCCACCGACGAGTGAGGCGATCAGCAAGGAATTCAAGCGAGGGCACCGAAGAGCGAGTGCGAATCGCCCAAAGCGTCGGGAGGGAGAATTGGACGAGGGATGAGTGCCCCGTGAACTGTACTCTACCGGATAGCCCCCCGGCCCGCTTGCCTATCGAACCTGCGCCTCGCCCTGCTCCGCCCTTCGGTCGCGAGGCGAGGCGACCCTCGCCCGGGCGCGCGCCTCGGGCACGGCAGGCCAGCAACGCCGGAAGCCCTGCTCACCGGACCGCTGCGCTAGACTGCGGCAGCGCAGGGGCCCACAGAAGGCTCGACATGGCTCTCCAGCGATTCCCGACGCCCGCCCTCGCCAGAGCCGCCCGCGCGGCGGACGCCGCGAAGTGAGCAAGCAGTCAGCCGCGCCGGCCGGCAGGCTCGGGCTCGGCCTCGCCACCGCCCTGGTCGCGGGCAACCTGATCGGCTCGGGGATCTATCTGCTCCCGGCGACGCTCGGGAGCATCGGCAGCATCAGCCTCTTCGGCTGGTTCATCGCCGCGACCGGCGCGCTGGCGCTGGCCGGCGTGTTCAGCCTCATGATGATCGTGCGGCCGGCGGAGGACGGACTCGCCGAGCTGGTTCGCGAGGCGCTCGGCCCTTACTGGGGGTTCCAGAGCTGCCTGCTCTACTGGATCGGCTGCTGGCTCGCGAACATCGCCATCGCCCTGGCGGTCGTCGGCTACCTGACCGTGCCGTTCCCGGTGCTCGACGGGCCGCTGCCGAGCGCCGCCGCGACCGTCGCGGTGATCTGGGTGCTGACGGGGATCGCCATCCTCGGCCCGCGCGCGATCGGCAACACCCACACGCTGACGCTCGCTGCAGGCCTGCTCCCGCTGCTGGCGGTGGGCGCCCTCGGCTGGCTGTGGTTCGATCCCGAGCTGTTCGCCGATTCGTGGAACGTCAGCGGAAAGTCGGACTCGGAGGCCGTCTTCGGCTCGCTGGTATCGGTCTTCTGGGCCTTCGTCGGCGTGGAATGCGCGGCCATGGTCGCGCGGATGGTCCACAACCCCGCGCGCAACGTGCCGCTCGCGACCATGGCGGGGGTCGGCATCTCGGCGCTCGTGTACATGGCTGCCTCGACCGCGATCTTCGGGATGGTCGCAGCCGGGGACCTGGCGTCGTCGTCCGCGCCCTTCGCGCTCGCGGTCGACAGGATCCTCGGGCCGGCGGCGGCCGGGCTGGTCGCGGTCTGCGCCATCCTGAAGGCCTCCGGCACGCTCGGCGGCTGGGTGCTCGTGACGGGGGAGACGACGCGCTGGACCGCCGCCAGCAGGTTCCTGCCGCGCTGGCTGGCCAAGACCTCCGCCGCAGGAGTGCCCGTCAGGGCGCTCATCGCGATGGCGGTGCTGATGAGCGTCGTCGCCCTCGTGACCGTCGAGCCGACGATCGGCCAGCAGTTCGAGGTGCTGATCAACGCCGCGGTCGTGTTCACGATGCTGGTCTACGTCTACGCGTCGATTGCGCTGTTGCGCTTCACGGCCAGCGCTTCGCCGGGGCTGCGCAAGGTTGCCCTGGTCACGGCCGCGCTCGCGATCGTCTTCAGCCTGCTGCTGATTGCGTCCGCCGGCATCGGCCTGATCGCGGTCACGGCCGGGCTGGTCCTCCTGACGCTGCTGGCCTGGCCGTTCGTACGAAGGCGCGCAGGCTAATCACGGGCGCACGGCGTCGGAGACCCGCTGCGCTGCAACGCCCTCGCACGGGGCTTGGCTACTCTGGTTTCGCTGCACCTGCGGACCCATCGTCCGCGCGCCATGGGCAAGCCCGCGGGGATCCGGCGAGTCAGCTGTTGGCCCGGGAGGGCATAGAACCCCCGGCACGCGGATTTTCAGTGCAACGGAGAGGCCAGCCCGGCGAGAGCAAGCCGAAGACCGGCAAGGGCCTTTCCAGCGACCGAACCTGGCGGCCCGACCTGCCGAGCCTAGTCCGAACCTCTCTCGGTCGGTCGGCGGGGCTCGGCGAGGTGTGTGAGCGACGATTTCTCGAGTCTCTTGCTTGCCACCTTTGAACCTCGCTCGGGATTCAAATAACCAAGGTCCGAGTCTATGCAGAGAATCCACGTTCTCGCGATTCACGCTTGTATGATCGCTAGTACTCTCCAGCTCCCAAACAGGGATGATGTATGCCCACTCGTGACAGGATGCTCGCACTTGCCGTAGCGGTCGCGCTGGGCGCGCCGGCAGCTGCGGGGGCACAGGATCTAAGCTTCACATACCTCGAGGGCGGCTTCATCGCCGGCTTCGTCAACGACGTGGAGGATTCCGGGACGATCACGGACAACGGCAGCACGCTTGAGCTCGAGACGGATTCCGGCGGCGGCGGCTTCATCGGCGGCGCGTGGCAATTCCGGAACAACCTGCACTTGTTCGGCGAATATGCGTTAACCAGCCAGGACCTCGAGGTCAGCGATGGCATCGACACCGTCGAAGGTGATTTCGACCTCGTGCGTTGGCGCATAGGTGTCGGTTATTCATACCCGTTCTCGCCCACGATCGCCTTTTACGGCCGGCTCAGCTTTGACAACGTCGAGTTGAAGGACGTCAAGGTTGCCGGCTTCAACCTCGATGTCGACGCCGACGACAACGGTATCGGCGGCGAGGTCGGCGCGATCTGGGCGGCGACGCCGGTGATCCACCTGCAAGGCCACGTGCGCTACACCTCGGTCGGTTCGGTCTCCACCGATGGCTCTGGTGCCTTCGACGCCGACACTCTCATCGGCCTGAATGGCCGCTGGTACTTCCGGCCTGACATCGCGTTGATCGCTGGCTACGAGTTCGGCGGGATCACCACCTGGAACCTCGGCGTACGGTTCTCGTTCTGAGATTTTCAGGCCCGCTGCCTCTCTCCCCGTCAGCCGGCAGGCTCGAAACCAGGACTGCCGGGTGGCGAACGCCCGCCGGTGTCCGCCTGACACGAGGCATCCGAAAGGCCCGGGCGGACTTCGCGCATGACCTGCCCCTCGCAGGACTGCGGTTTACGTCGACAGGATCGTCCCCGAGGAGACCGGATGACCTCCAAGCAAGAAGACAACGTTCGACGGGCCGTCGACATACCCGACAGCGCGCGGCTCTCCCGGCGGGACCTGCTGGCGCTGCTCGGTTATGGCGCGGCAGCGTCGCTTCTACCCGCCTGCTCACGGTCATCCGCGCCACCTGTTGAGGGCCCCACGAATCCCGGACCACTGCACTACCTGAGTCTGTCGGAGGTCGCCCGGCTGATTGAAGCGAGGGAAGTCTCGCCGGTCGAGCTCACGCAGATGATGCTCAACCGCATCCAGGCGCTGGACGTCCGTCTGCACAGCTATGCCACCGTCATGGCGGACGAGGCCATGGCTGCCGCCCGCGCCGCCGAGCGTGAAATTCAAGCCGGAGACTACCGGGGGCCACTGCACGGCGTGCCCGTCGCGGTCAAGGACCTTTGCTACACGAAGGGGGTTCCAACGACGGGCGGCTTGAAGGTTCTGGAAGGGTTTATCCCCGGGTTCGACGCAAGCGTGGTGGCGAAGCTGAAGGCCGCCGGGGCTGTGCTGCTGGGAAAGCTGACCACAACCGAGGGCGCGATGGTTGGCTACCATCGCGACTTCGACATACCGGTGAACCCCTGGGGTGAAGATCTCTGGGCCGGAGTGTCCTCCAGCGGGTCGGGTGTCGCCACGGCAGCCGGGCTGTGCTTTGCCTCTCTCGGAACTGACACCGGAGGGTCGATACGCTTCCCGGCGACGGCTAACGGCATCGTCGGGCTGAAGCCTACATACGGCCGTGTGAGCCGTCATGGCGTCCTGCCACTTGCGGAGTCGCTCGATCACGTGGGCCCGATGACGCGAAGCGTGAGGGACGCGGCAATCGTCTTCGAGGCGATTGCGGGTCATGACCCCAATGACTCCACCACACTGGACGCTCCGGTGCCGCGCATGCTCGACGAACTCGCTCGGGGCATCGAGGGGGTTCGGATCGGCTTCGATCGTGCCTACGCGTTGGACGGCGTGGACCCGGCGCTGGCCGCGGCGATCGAGGTCGCCCTGGGAGAACTGGAGCGGCTCGGAGCCGAGGTGGTGGACGTTCAGGTCCCCGACGTGACGGCGGTGCTCGCGGCCTGGCCTGTGGTCTGCGCCGCGGAGGCGGCCCAGGCACATCGCGAAACCTTTCCCTCGCGGGCAGATGAGTACGGGGCCTATTTCCGGGAGTTTCTCGACTATGGAGCGAGTGTCAGTGCGGCTGAGCTCGCGAGTGCCCGACAAGTCGGGAAGGAGTTCAGCGATCGCTTCCGGGCTGTCCTATCCGGCGTCGACGCGGTCCTGAGTCCGGCGGCAGGCAGGCCGTTCACGGTGCCCTCAGGGCTGCAATACGGGTCCATGACGGAATGGAATCAATCCAGAGCCCAGTTGCTGGCCACCGAGAAGGCATACACCTCTTTCACATTTCTACACAACTTTGCGGGAACGCCGACCTTGACGCTTCCCTGCGGCCTCTCCAACGAAGGTCTCCTCTACACCATGCAGCTGGCCGGCAATCCCTTGAGCGAGGCGATGCTGTGCCGGATAGGCCACGCCTACGAAGAGGCAACACCATGGCATGAGAGACATCCCAGCGTTTAGCATCGCGATGTTTTCGAGGCTAGTGAGTAGCCCCGACTTCGCCGCCCCGATACCGCCCACCTGCGGACCAATAGTCCGCCGGCCATATGCAAACCCGTGGAGATTCATCGAGCTAGATGGTGGCCAGGGAGGGAATTGAACCCCCGACACGCCGATTATCGAGGTCCACGATCGCGAAGCCGAACAGCCGTGCGCCCAGCCCTCACTCGATCACGGCTTCCGTGAGCTTCAGCCCGCTGAGCCTGTGCGTGCGGATGGCGTCCACGACTGGTTCCGCGAGAATGTGCCGCCACTGAATGCCGTACGTCGGCAGCCGGAAGATGGGCGAAGGTCCGATTCGGGATTCGATGAGGTGCAGCTGCTCAACCTGGAGCCAGACGCCCGACCGCGCCCCCCGCTTGCCGACCGAGGTTGCCTCGTTCATCGCATCGTAGACCTCGGTGACGATCGCCAGCACGTGATGCGGCCGTCCTTCGACGAGTACATCCCTCTGGACGTTGACCCACGGCTCGATCACCGGCAACAACGCGTCGGCCGCACGACGGGTCATCACCAGCTCGCCGCCGGGACTGAACGGCAGATCCGCCGCGCGCCGGTCCATGGCATCGTTGTTCCTGCGAAAGCGGAACGGATGCTCGCGGCCGCTCGCCGCGAGGGCCAGCAAGTCCTCGGGCTGCGGCGGCGGGGGCTCGTGGTACAGGCCGTGGTAGTTGAAGATGTCGTGTTCCGCCATGTAGAAGCGCCGCGCCACCTTCAAGCCCCCAGGTACTCTCGAGCCTCAAAGCGTGCAATAGGCAGGGTCGGACACGAATTCCTCGAGCGTCTCCCGCTCGAGCTCGAATTCGCCCGTCTCATGGTCCAGCGAAAGCACCTGGCCGACGGAGAAATCTCCGAAGGGCCGGGTGCACAGGGCGAACAGCACCGCGAAACCGTTCTGCTGAGCGAAGAAGGCGACATTGTCGAGTTCTTCGGCAGGCTGGAACGGGTTTCCGCTGTTGGCGATGTAGTTCTCCAGTTCCCCTAGCATCTCCTGGATGCTCAGGTATAGCGGACGCCACTCTTCACCCCAGTACCGGTCCCGATAGGCGACGCCGTTGAACTCGAGCAACAGTGAGTGGAGGTCTGCAGGAAGGGCCACCCCCAA
This sequence comes from uncultured Steroidobacteraceae bacterium, assembly GCA_964406445.1. Lineage (GTDB taxonomy): Bacteria > Pseudomonadota > Gammaproteobacteria > Steroidobacterales > Steroidobacteraceae > SG8-30. Next base: position 92,019 of record CAYORU010000002.1, on the reverse strand, counting down.
GTGTTGCTCCAGTCTGGCGATCTCGCCGTCGCTTGCGGGCGGACCCAAGCGATACTCGGCCTCGAGCCCCTCGCGTTCGTCGAATCCCCCGATGGCTTCGGCAAGCATCCTTTTCCAACGCGCCATTTCCGTTTTCCTGTTTCGCGAGCCCTGAGATTTGACCCGGCACTCGTTCCCGCCGCAACTGCTGCGCACATGCCGACCCACCCGCGGACCTATAGTCCGCGAGCCATGGGCGAACCCGTGGGAATTCATCGAGTTAGATGGTGGCCAGGGAGGGAATTGAACCCCCGACACGCGGATTTTCAGTCTCCGTTAGGCGCCTTCACTAAGGCGACCGCGAACTCTCTGAAGTAGTCGCCCTGGCGCTCCCTCTGCGACCAGCGCTCGATCTGATCGAGATCCACGCGATGCCTGGCCGCGACGAGCACCGCCTGGTCCAGCGCCTGACGATCCCGCCAGAAATAGAAGGCTGCGAGCCGGTCCATCACGCATTGGGTCGGAGTCAGGATCCGTACCCTCATCTGACCCACCGGCAGTTCCATCCAGTCGCGGATCAACTCTCTACCGACCGCGAGCGGCCACGGCGGAAATTCGAGCGTGTACGGAACGGTGTCGTGACCGTAGTGCCGTCCTGATACGCGGCTGAATCCCAGGTTTCTCAATACGACGTCGAGTTCGCGATGGCCGGCCGGCGAAACGAAGTCCAGATCGCGGGAGACATACAGTCCCTCCGAATAGATCTGCACCGCCGCACCGCCCGACAGCACTGCCGTGATGCCTGCGGCCGCCAAGGCCTCAGACACCGTCGCGGCCACCTCCTCGATCGGCGAACCTGCGTGCAGCGCGCTCACAGGGCCTTGCCACTCCGTCTAGGCCGCGTACGCCGGCGCATGTAACGCTGGCGATCGGCCGGCGGGAGGCTGTCGATCGCTGCACTCAGCAGTGCACGAATCGCCGGCACGAGCGGATTGCGCGGATTCCACTGGTAGAGCCGCGTACGACCCACGAGCTGGCTGACCAGGACTCCGCCCGACTCGAACTTCTCAAGCTGCTTGCGCACCTGGCTCTGGGCCATGCCGAAGGTCGCGGCGATCTCTCGGCCGTAACCCTGCTCGTAGTTCTGCAGGTACAACAAGACCCGCTCGGCGGCGAAGCTGCCAAAAAGGACTTCGAGCATTACGTGAACCGCCAGTAGCTCATATGAGATCCAAAATAGCTCATATGAACCTGAGCCACAACGGGTGCACGGATGGCAGCCCGCGGTCGATGGATAGATGGCTAAGTCGCGTGCAGCGCCGATATCCGCCCCGAGACCCGCGGACCCATAGTCCGCCGGCCATGGACAAACCCATGGAGATTCATTGAGTTAGATGGTGGCCAGGGAGGGAATTGAACCCCCGGCACGCGGATTTTCATTTCAACGGACAGGCCGGCCCGACGGGTGCAAGACCAAGACCGCGAAGGGGCTATTCCGGCACCGAACGGGGCGGCCCGACCCACCGACGCCATTACGAACCTCTGTGGGTCGGTCGCGGCAGTCGGCAGGCGATGCCCGATCCGCGTCAACGAGTTGCGCCGGGTCGGAACGAGCTGGGGCCGAAACACAACCAGCCGTCGGCGTCGACCTTGTGTCGATGCCGATCCGCCGCGACGGCATCAAGCGCCGGTCATCTCCACCGCATCGGCGAGCATCAACGTGGCTACGCCACTTTCCGCAGTTCAACCGTCTGGACCCTGATGCCGACCTTGAGACGCTTGCGAAGGGCGCCGAAGATTGCCGCCAGGTTATCCATGCTTGGGTTGCCTTTGGGCGACAGCATCCGATGAAGGCTCTTGCTGGGCGTGTCCGTGAGCCTGGCCAATTGCTCGAATCCGACAGTCGCATTCACGAGATCCCGCAGAATGAGCCGCGCAGTCTCCGGCTCGCCACTCAAGAAGAGCGTCGCTGCTTCATCCAGCAACGCCTTGGCGAACGCAGGGTCGCGCTCGACCCGAGCGACGATGGTCTTCTTGAAATCGCGAGTCAGCGCCATGGTCGTTACCTCTTTCGCCTCTTGGCAGCGTCGTCGACTGGTGGTGGTGCCTTCCGCGCCTTGTATTCGGCATGCAACGCCTTTTCCTCGATTGATGTCAGCCTGCTGGCGCCGCTTGGTCCCGCCGCCAAACAGCACGATCAATGACTCTCCGTCCTTCGCCAGGTAAGTCCGATAGCCCGGACCCCAGTCGATGACGTACTCGCCGATGCCAGCGAACCACTTCACATTCGACGTATTGCCGAGTTCCATGCGCAGTGTGGCAGTGGTGACTTTCGCCGCCGCTTGCGCGTCGAGGCCGTCAAACCGGACTCTTTACAGGCTCGACCCATCCAGGCGAATGTACTCCTGCACCCGGATTCTCATGCGCGCATAGTAACGCTTTAGTTACTATATGGCATGGGCAATGGTCGGACTCCAAGGCCTTCCGCTACTCAAGAGGGAGGGGACGTCGTCCGCGGTGTAGATGCACTTAGAGGCTTCGCCTAAAGGATTGGTAGTGAAGAGAATAGCTTTCCTGAGCGTGGTTACGCTGCTATGCACGGCGTGCGCGACCAGTTACATCGACGTGCCGCCTAATGAGCCGCATGCAACCATCACGTTCCAGCGGAATAAGCAGGGCGTAAAGGCAGTCAATAATGAGCCCTTTCAGGGCTACGACTTGCTTGCCAATCCTCAGTGCGACAGTTTTCAGCGCATCGCCACCTTCTCTTTCGATGGCGAATTCACCAAGACGGCGCGATTCCCGGCTGGCGGAAAGCTGCACTTCCACATGCATTCGGTACCAAATCAAAACATTCATGGCCCGTGGTGTTGGTCGTATCTCGGCATCACGCCAGAAGCTGGACGGGACTACGTGATCATGCACGAGTCCTGTACGCCAGTGGTCTATGAGACAACCGACGGTGAATGGCAGAGGGTCGAAGACATCGATGTCATCGATGGTTTCGAATGCCCCAAGAAGTGATTCGTGGAGCGAATGCGGTGAAACTCAGAGCCTTCTTGCTAGCACCACTTTTTCTTGCGCTCCAGTCGGGTTGCGCCAGCGACCCGCGCAACGCCAACCAGATGGTCTTCGAAGATGCACTCGCCTTCAAGCATCGATCATCGGACAGGCTGTCCAGAACGGAGATCGAGATCAGGAAACTCGACGATGACCGAATCCGGGAGCGCCTGAAGGAGGCGCTCTCAGATGTCACGTCGATCGTGAAGCAGACAGGCCACGGTATCTACGTCGAGTACACGGCGCCGGATGGGAGACTCTTCATGTGGTATCCGGGAAACTCCGCGGTAGTCACCGGCACTTGGGGTGTTTCAGAGTCGTTCTCGCCACCGCGAGCCTGCTTCAAGTATTTCTCTGCCTACCACGGCGTGACAGGCGAATATGAACCCAACGAATGTGTTGCCGCCGTTCAAACGCTGAGCGAGGCGTATGTGCTCGACAAGCGAGCGGGCGATGTATTCGAGTTGAGCACCAAGGGTATTCCCTACTCGAAATCGCCAGGAAATCTTCCACCATGGCCAGAGGATTGGAAGAACTTTGACAGCCGGTGATGGCTTCTCTGACTCCCGATGAGTTCGAAGTACAGGTGGCGGCTTCTGGCGGAAAGCGGAATTCCGCACTGACCTAAAGCGGGCGTGACTCGCTCCTCGCTGTTATCCAAGACGGGAGGTACCGCCAACCGTGGCCCCGCCTCGGCCATCGTGCCGGCCACCGCAACCCCGCCGGTCTCGCCAGGTTTCCAGACTGCCAGCCCGCGACCGAGATGACCCTGTGGGCCCGCCAGGGTGGCCCGCCCCAACCACCCCAACACCGCCCCACCCGCGGACCAATAGTCCGCCGGCCATAGGAAAAGTTCTGGGATTCAGAGGGTTAGATGGTGGCCAGGGAGGGAATTGAACCCCCGACACGCGGATTTTCAGTCCGCTGCTCTACCAACTGAGCTACCTGGCCGTCGGCAGGGGTGCGTATTAGACCGGCGGGGGATGCCGGGCGTCAAGAAACGACGAGAGCCGGCTCAGGCGCGAACGTCGAGCAGGCTGCCGAGGGCCTTGTCAGCTCGCTGGAGGGCCTTGGCGGATGCCTCGACCTGACGGACTGCGGTGAGGGAATCGACGGCGGCGCGGGCAAGTTCCCGCGGCTCGCCGCTCGTGCCGGCGACTGCCCGCGCGGCCGAGGCGGCCTTGGCCATGCCGCGCTCGAGCCCGGCGCTGGCCGCGCTCATGGCATCGAAGACGGCGGCGACGTTGGGCGAAGACGCGATGCTCATGGTTGCGTCAAAGCCTACGCGCGCCGGCGCGCAGCCTGCGTGATCGGAATCACATCCGTCGGCTACGATGGCCGGAGAACACCGACCGAGAGCGTCCCGGCATGCCTGACTCCGCGGCCCCCGCGCCTGCCCTTGCCATAATCACCGGCGCCGGCAGCCGCACGGGCATCGGCTTCGCCACGGCGCGCATGCTCGCGCGCGCGGGCATGGACGTGCTGCTCACGGGCCTCTCGCCACGCGTCCACGAGCGGGCGGCGGAGATCGCGGCCGAGGGCCTGCCCGCCCACGCCTTCACCGGCGACCTCGCCGACGAGACCTTCGTGCGCGCGCTGGCGGCGCAGGCGGAGTCGATCGGCCTGCCGGTGGCGGCGCTCGTCAACAATGCGGGCATGGCGGTGATGGGCGAGCTGGACCGCGCCGCGCCCGTCGCCGACATGACGCTCACCGACTGGCAGCGCACGATCGAACGCAACCTGACGAGCTGCTTCCTCGTGAGCCGCGCGTTCGCCGGCGGCATGGCGGCGCGCGGCTACGGGCGCATCGTGAACGTGGCTTCCACTGCCGGGCCGGTGTCGGCAATGCCGGGCGACTCGGCCTACGCGGCGGCCAAGGCCGGGGTCGTCGGCTTCACGCGTTCGCTGGCGCTCGAGGTTGCGGAGCGCGGCGTGACGGTGAATGCCGTAGCGCCCGGGTGGATCGCGACGGGCTCGCAGACCCCGGCCGAGTCGGCGGCGGGCCTCGCCACGCCGATGCGCCGCTCCGGCACGCCGGACGAGGTCGCGGCGCTCATCGCCTTCCTCTGCGCGCCGGGCGCGTCCTACCTGACGGGACAGCTGGTCGTCGTGGACGGCGGCAACGCGATCATCGAGTCACGCGGCCCATGAGCACGCAGGTCGTACTCGTCACCGGCGCGGCAGGCGGCATGGGCCGGGCGATCGCGCGCCGCTTTGCCGCGGGCGGCTGGCAGGTCGCGGCGACCGACCTCGACGACGACGCGCTCACCGAGCTCGAGCGGGAAGTGCCGCTCGTCGCGCGGGTCCCGGCCGACCTGCGCTATCCCGAGGCCTGCTACGGCGTGCTCGGCGAGACGATCACGCGCGCAAGGCGGCTCGACGCGCTCGTCAATGCGGCCGGCGTGTGGCGCGAGGGCCCGGTCGAGTCGTTCAGCGAGGCGGACTTCGACCTGCTGATCGACGTCAACCTCAAGGCGGCGTTCTTCATGTGCGCCGCGGCGATCCCGGCGCTGCGCGTCACGCGAGGCGCGATCGTCAACGTGTCGAGCGACGCGGGGCGGCACGGCAACCTCGGCGCGGCCGCCTACTGCGCGAGCAAGGGCGGACTGACCAACTTCACCAAGGCGCTCGCGCTCGACCTGGCGCCGGACCTCGTGCGCGCGAACGTGGTCTCGCCCGGCGACACGGCGACGCCCATGCTCGACTTCCAGGCGGAGCGCTACGGCGGCGGCGACCCGTCTGGCTACAAGGCGGCGCTGCTGGCCAAGTACCCGCAGGGCATGCAGGCGCGATTCGTCGAAGCGACGGAGGTGGCCGAGCTGGTCTTCTTCCTGTGCCAGCCGGCGGCAGCCGCGATCACGGGCGCCGACTACGCGATCGACTTCGGCTACACGGCGGGCAAGTGACGCCGCCGCAGCGACAGGCCCGCACTATCTGACATAACGTGACGGGAGTCACGGCGGCCCGCGGGCGGCGCCCCCTAGAGTAGCGGCATGGATCGGCGAGGCGGCGCACAGGGATGATGCGGCCGAGCCGGTCGAATTGCTGGCAGCCAGGTCCGCCGATGATCGATCCGAATCGCAAGCCGCGGGCGCTCGTCATCGAGGACGGCGAGCATCTCGCGTTCCTGCTCGGCTACATGCTCGAGCGCGAGGGCTTCGAGGTCGAGACGCTGCGCGACGGGCGGCAGGCCGCCCACCACATCGCGGCGGCGGCTCCGCCCGACGTCGTGCTGCTCGATCTCATGCTCCCCTATCTCGACGGCTTCGAGCTGCTGGGCCTCGTGCGCGCGCACCCGCGGTGGAAACGCGTACCGGTCGTCGTCCTGTCGGCGCGCTCGGGCGAAGGCGACGTCGTGCGCGCGTTGCAGGGCGGCGCCAACGACTTCGTGCGAAAGCCCTATCGGCCGCGCGAGCTGCTGGCGCGCCTGCGGCGCGTCATGGACTCCGCCGATGAAGCGGCCTGAGCCGGCCCGCCCGCGGCGCGCGATCATCGCCCTCGCCGCGGCCCTGATCGCACTCCCCGCCGCAGCGGACGTGGTCGGCGCGGCGCGCGAGGCGGCGGCCGCGGGCGAGCACGCCGCCGCGCTGGCGCGCATCGACGCCTGGCTCGAGCAGCATCCGGGCGATCGCGAGGCGCTCTTCGCGCGGGCGCAGGTGCTCGCGTGGTCGGGCGACCACGCCGGGAGCCGCCGCGCGTACGACGCGCTGCTCGTCCTGGAGCCGGACAATGCGGACTATCTGCTCGGACGCGCGCAGGCCTGGCTGTGGGGCGGCGAGCCGGCGCGCGCGCTCGCCGACATCCGCGCCGCGCGTGCCGTCGCGCCAGGCTATGCCGCGCTCGACGAGCTGGAGCAACGGGCGCTGGCCGCGCTGCCGCCGCCGCCCAAGGACGAGCCCAGGGGCGAGGCCTCGGCCGAGGGCAGCTGGGAGCGCCTCGACCACGGCCTCGACGACTGGCGGAGCCTCGCGGCGCGGATCCGTCTCGCCGCCACCACGGCGCTCGAGCTGCGCGGCTCGATCGCGGAGGTCTCGCGCTACGGCCGCAGCGACACCGAGGGCGGCATCGGCGCCAGCTGGTCCGGCGATGGCGCCTGGACGGTCGGCGCGGACCTCTCGAGCGCCGGCAGCGCGCGCTTCCTGCCGGAGTGGTCCCTGCAGCTGCAGGCGGCGCGTCGGGTCGCCAGCGCCACCCGCCTGCAGGCGACCTATCGCCGGGCGGAGTACCGCAACACCGTCGGCGAGACCTACGCGCTTTCCGCCGAGCACTACTTCGCGCGGTACCGCGTCGCGTATGCGCTGATCCGGGGCGAGCCCTCGGATGCGCGCGCCACCTGGGCGCACACCCTGCGCGCCGACCTCTACTACGGCGAGTCGAACTCGATCGGCCTGCAGCTGGCCACCGGCGAGGAATCCGAGAGCGACGGCGCGGGGGGCCTGCTGGTGAGTCGGATCAGGGGCGCCGGCCTGCTCGGCCGGCAGGCACTGACGCCGGACTGGACGCTCAGCTGGGCCCTCACCTGGCACGAGCAGGGCGATCTCTATCGCCGGGCAGGCGCCAATGTCGGCATCGCCCGCCGGTTCTGACACCCTCATCCAGATCGCGTGGATCACGGCGCAGGCCACCCTGGCCGGGACGGCGCTGCTGCTCCTGATCGTGTTCTGGATGCACTGGGCCCGTGTCGTCGGCGAGCAGCGCCGGCGCGCCTTCATCTCCGACTGGCGACCGCGGCTCGCGGCGATCGCGCTCGATTGCGACGCGGCGACCGTGGACACGCTGCCGCGCCTGCGACGCCGCGACCTCGACCTGTTCCTCATGGAGTGGATCGCACTGCACGAGGCACTCGACACCGACGCCTGCCAGGGCCTGCAGTCGCTGAACCGCAAGCTCGGCATCGCCCGCGTCGCGCGGCGCCTGCTGCGCCGCCGCCGCCTGCACGACCGCCTGCTGGGGACCATCGCCCTCGGCCACGCCGGCGACCTGGCAGCCTTCGGCACGCTGCTCGAAGAAGCGCAGTCCGAGAACCTGCCGCTGTCGCTCGCGGCCGCCCGCGCGCTGGTGCGTCTCGACCCGGGCCGCGCGGTCGTGGAGCTCATGCCGCTGATCGAGTCCAGGGAGGACTGGCCGCACGCTCGGCTGTGGCCCCTGCTGCAGGAGGTCGGACCCGCGGCACTGACCGGACCGCTCACCCGGGCGATCCGCAGCGCCGCACCGCACGGGCAGGCCCGACTCACGCGCTTCCTGCCGCTGGCCGACGACGTCGCGTCGCAGCAGCTGGTCCGCGAGCTGATCCGGGCGGCGCCGAGCGACGCCGTGCTCGCGAGCGCTCTCGGCGTGGTCGACAGCCCCGACGAACTGCCGGCGATCCGCCGGCTCACCTCGCACCCGCGCTGGCACATCCGGATGCTGTCGGCCAAGGCCCTCGGCCGGCTCGGCACTCGAGACGACGAGCCGCGGCTCGTCGCGATGCTCGGCGACCGCGAATGGTGGGTCCGCTACCGGGCCTCGCAGGCGCTGGTGGCGCTGCCCTGGCTGGGCAAGGACCGCGCGCGGGAGATCCAGGCCGGTCTGTCCGACCGGTTCGCGGCCGACGCCATGGAGCAGGCGATCGCGGAGCGCGGCTACCAATGAGCGTCGTGGGGTTCATCACCGGCGTGCAGTGGCTGTTCCTCGGATACTTCGTCGTGCTGAACGGCGTGTACCTCGCGCTCAACGTCATCGCGCTGTTCGCGTTGCGCCGCTACATGGACCAGCGCTCGACCGCCATCGGGCCGGCCCTCGCGCCGGAGCTCGACCTGCCGATCAGCATCGTCGTGCCCGCCTACAACGAGTCCCTCACCATCGGCGACTCGGTCCGGGCGCTGCTCCAGCTCGAGTATCCGCAGACCGAGATCATCGTGGTCAACGACGGCTCGACGGACGCGACGCTCGACGTGCTGACGCGCGAGGTCTCGCTGCGGCCGTTCCCGGAGGCCTACCGAGTGCGGATCGAGACCCGCCCCGTGAAGGGCGTCTACCGCTCGACGCTCTACCCGCAGCTGCGCGTCGTCGACAAGGCGAATGGCGGCAAGGCTGACGCGATGAACGCAGGCATCAACGCCGCGCGCTACCCGGTGGTCTGCGTCATCGACGCCGATTCGCTGCTGCAGCGGGACAGCCTGCGCCGCGCCGTCCAGCCCTTTCTCGACGACCCGGACACTGTGGCGGCCGGCGGCACCGTCCGCATCGCCAACGGCTGCCGCTCGAGCGGCGGCTTCATCGAGCAGGTCGCGCTGCCTCGGCACCCTCTGGCGCTGTTCCAGGTGGTCGAGTACCTGCGCGCCTTTCTCTTCGGCCGGCTCGGCTGGTCGCCGCTGAACGCGCTGCTGATCGTCTCCGGCGCGTTCGGCCTGTTCCGCAAGGAAGCGCTCGTCGCCGCGGGTGGCTTCCGTACCGACACGATCGGCGAGGACATGGAGCTGACGATCCGCATGCACCGGGTGCTGCGCGCGGCCGGCAAGCCCTACCGGATCTGCTACGTGCCCGACCCGATCTGCTGGACCGAGGCCCCGGAGGACCTGCGCACCCTGGCCCGGCAGCGGATCCGCTGGCAGCACGGGCTGATCGAGAGCATGCGGCTCAACATCGGGCTCTTCATGAACCCGCGCGCCGGCGCCGTCGGCCTGGTGGCCTTCCCCTTCATGCTCCTGTTCGAGTGCCTCGGGCCGCTGATCGAGGTCCTGGGTTTCCTCGTGCTGCTCGTGGCGGCCGCGCTCGGCTATCTCTCCTTCGAGGCCTTCGCAGTGCTGGTGGGGCTTTCGATCGCGCTCGGCGTGCTGCTCTCGACCAGCGCGTTCCTGTTCGAGCAGATGTCCTTCCACGTCTACCCGCGCCTCGGCCAGACCGCGCGGCTGTTCGCCTTCGCGGTGCTCGAGAACCTCGGCTACCGGCAGCTCAACTCGGTATGGCGCGTCTGGGCGACGTTCGAGCACCTGCTCGGCCGCAAGGCGAAGTGGGGCGAGATGAAGCGGCTCGCCACGTGGCAGAAGAAATCCTGAGCGTGGCCGGCGGGCCGTGAAGGGCGCCGCGGCGGGCGGGCGGGTCGGGGGCCCGGGACCTGCGTCCCGGGCCCACCCGGCTTCGTCTGCCGCGGATCAGCCGCCGAAGTCCCAGCGCAGGCTGGCGCCGTAGGTCTCGACGTCGTCGGAGACGTCGACGGCGAGCCCCAGCGACAGCTTGTCGAGGAAGTACCAGCGTGCCGCCACGCCGAAGCTCGTGTCGTCACCCGAGTCGGAGAGGTCGACGTACTGGATCGCCGCGGAGAGTTCGAACTGCCGGCCTACGCGCTGGCGCACGCCGACGCCGAGGCCGTAGCCGTCGTCGTCGCCGCTCAGGCCGAAGGCGTCGGCCTCGGCCTTCACGTAGCTCACCGTGCCGAAGATGTCCGTCTTCGATGAGACCGGCCAGGCGTAGCCGCCGCCGACGCGGTAGGTCTCCAGATCGACGGGTCCCAGGCTCAGCTCGCCGTAGCTCGCGAACATGAACACCTGGTCGGTGAGCTCGACGGAACCGCCGATCGCGAAGCCGTCCGCGTTCCTGCTGACGCCGTCGATGTCGGCCTCGACGTAGCCGGCCTCCAGGTACGAGTAGCTGAAGCCTTCGGCCTGCGCCGCCAGCGGCGCGAGGGCCACGGAGGCGACGATGGCGTGGGTGAACTTGAGATTCATGACGATTCCTCTGTTGCGCAGATGCGCGTCCGAAAATGGACGCCTGTGAGCGTCCCCACGGCGGGGACGCCGCTCGTCGCGCCGAATGCCAGCGCGATCCCGGCATCCGACCGGCCGGTGCCCGGGTGGTTCCAACCTCAAGCTTGGCGTTCGCCTAGCGCGCGGGCCTGCACGTAAGGGCGCGTCGCTGCGTCTTGCCACGATCAAGCGCCCGGCGCAGGATTCCGGCCGATGATCGGGACCGGCAGCGTGGCGACTCGGGCACGGGCGACGGCATGGGCGCGCTGGATGGCTGCGCTCGCCTGCGGCTGGGCCAGCGCGACCTGGGCCGGCGTCACGGTCATCGAGATCGACCCGGCATCGATCGTCCCGCTGCCGACCGACGCGCCGGGCGCACAGGTCGAGGTGATCGACCTGCGCGATTCCACGGCCAGGGGGCGATCGAGCATCGGCCAGGTGCCGCTCGACGACATCGAGGTCTCTCCACCGCTGCCCGAACTGCTCGCCTTGATCGTCTCCGCCAAGGCCGATGAGATCGCCATGCAGGGGTCCAGCCGGCCGGACGGCGACGATCCGCCCGTCGTCAGTTGCGGGCTCACGAGCTTCTCGATCGACACGCCAGCCACGCTGCTCTACTGGGACATCGAGTCGCGGATCGCAGTGGTGCTGCGGGTGGGCGATCGCGACCGCGAGGTCGAGGCGAGCGCCAGCGCCCGGACCTGGAAGTACCCCGGCCCTCGCCTGCTCGAGCAGGTGACCCGGGAGGCGCTCGTGGATCTGTCCGAGGGGATCGACGTGGCGCTGCGTGAACTCCTCGCCGCGCCGGGCGGCGAGGCCGACGCGGCGCCGGCCGAGACGCCGCCCGAGGCGCCTTGATCCAGGTCAATTCCGCAGAAAAATCATCGGGATAGTGGATTTCCCCGACCCCGCCCCGGCGTCGCCGGTGCGATATAGGGCCCGTGCAGGCAGGACCTCCCAGACAGCGCTCGCAAGCCGGCGACCCTGAGCCGGGCGGCGGCGGCGCGCGCCGCACGAAGCGGCTGCTCGCCGTGCTGACCGGCGTGCTGCTCGGCCTTGGCGCGTTCACCTTCGACTACGCCGAGGGCTTCTCCTACCTGAGCCGCGAGCCCGAGGCCTGCGTGAACTGCCACATCATGCGGCCGCAGTACGACTCCTGGCTCAAGTCCAGCCACCACGCCGTCGCGGCCTGCGTCGACTGCCACCTGCCGCAGGACTTCATCGGCAAGTACCTCGCCAAGGCGGAGAACGGCTGGCACCACTCGGTCGGCTTCACGCTGCAGAACTTCCACGAGCCGATCGCGATAAAGCCGAAGAACGCCCGCATCCTCGAGGAGAACTGCCTGCGCTGCCATGGCGAGCTGACCCACGAGCTGATGATCGGAACGAGCGGTCGCGAAGGCGACCTGCAATGCACGCACTGCCACCAGACCGTCGGGCACGGCGACCGCGCCGGCCTCGGCGGCTGGCGGGATTGAGACGGACCGAGAGGAAACGACGATGAGGAACTTCACCCGGGGCTGGTCGAAGCCGGTCGTGCTCGCGGCGATCGTCGCGGTGGCGGCGGCCACGGCGCTGGTCACCGCGCTGCTCATGAACATCTTCGAGCGCAAGAGCGAGGCGCGCCAACCCTTCGTCAGGGTCGTCGAGGTCACCGAGGACACGACCGACCCGGCGCTGTGGGGCGTGAACTGGCCGAAGCAGTTCGACAGCTACAACCTGACCGCCGAGGCGACCCGCACGCGCTTCGGCGGGCACGGCGGCAGCGAGGCGCTGCCCGAGCAGAAGATCGAGCGCGACCCGTGGCTCAAGCGCATGTTCCTCGGCTACGCGTTCTCGCTGGACTACCGCGACCGGCGCGGCCACGCCTACATGCTGGTCGACCAGGAGAACACCGAGCGGCTGTCGAAGCCCCAGTCGGGCTCCTGCCTGCACTGCCACGCCTCGGTGATGCCCCTCTACCGGGCGCTCGGCGACGGCGACGCGATGAAGGGCTTCGAGAAGAGCTTCGAGTACTCCTACCAGGACATGAACGCGAAGCTGCACGACATGGGCCACGCCCACCCGGTCTCCTGCGTGGACTGCCACGCGCCGGACACGATGCAGGTCCGCGTCACTCGCCCGGGCTTCGTCAAGGGCATCCGCGCCCTCGCCGAATCCGACGCGCCGGTGCCGCACCTGCCGTCGGTCGAGCGCTGGCGCGCCGGCGGCCGCGAGCAGCCCTACGACCCCAACCGGGATGCCTCGCGCACGGAGATGCGCTCCTACGTCTGCGGGCAGTGCCACGTCGAGTACTACTGCGCGTCGAAGATGCCGCTCGAGTTCCCGTGGAGCAAGGGCCTCAAGGCCGACGACCTCGAGACGCACTGGAACGAGACGCGCTTTCCAGACGGCGGCCGCTTCTTCGACTACCGGCACGCAGAGAGCGGCGCCGAGATCCTGAAGGCGCAGCATCCCGAGTTCGAGCTCTGGAGCCAGGGCGTGCACGCGCGAGCCGGCGTCGCCTGCGCGGATTGCCACATGCCCTACATGCGCGACGGCGCGACCAAGGTCTCGGACCATTGGGTCAGGAGCCCGCTGCTCAACATCAGCCGCGCCTGCCAGACCTGCCACAACGTCGCCGAGGCGGAGATCGCCGCGCGCGTGGACGCGATCCAGCAGCGCAATTTCGACCTGCTGCAGCGCGGCGGGGCGGCGCTGATGGACCTGCTCGACGCGGTGCAGGCCGCGAAGGCCGCCGGCGCCACCGACGCAGAGCTTGCCGACGCGCTCGAGCTGCAGCGCAAGGCCCAGTGGCGGCTCGATTTCATCGCGGCGGAGAACTCGATGGGATTCCATGCGCCGCAGGAAGCGGCCCGGGTGCTCGGCGAGGCGGCGGACTACGCCCGGCAGGGCCAGGTCGCGGCGCTGCGCTGGAAGGAGGGTACGAAGTGAACGCGACCAGGACATGGACCGGCGCGCCGGGCGCCCCCGCGGCGCAGCGGAATCGCCCCGGCGGGCCGGGGCCGCTCCGGGGGCGCCTGGCGCGGGAGTTCCTGACCATGCGCCACATGGTCGACCTGTGGTGCCGCGACCATCACGGCGAGGCGGCCTCGCATCCTTGCGCCGAGTGCGCCGGGTTCCTGGGCTATGCCGAGCGGCGGCTCACGAAGTGCCCCTACGGGCAGGACAAGCCCACCTGCTCGAACTGCCCGATCCACTGCTACAAGCCCGCGCCGCGCGAGTTCGCCCGGGAGGTCATGCGCTACTCGGGACCGCGCATGGCGACGCGCCACCCGTGGCTCGCGCTGCTGCATCTCGCCGACGGGCGCCGGCGCGTCGAGCACCCGAAGGCGCTGCGCTCCCGCAAGGAGCCTTGAAGAGGGTCCGGCCGGGCTCAGTCGCCGGCGACCGGCCTCGGCGCCTCGAGCAGCTCGACCAGGTAGCCGTCCGGGTCGAAGACGTGGAACACCCGCCCCTGCAGCGGCCGCCCGGCCGCGTCCAGCTGCCGCGAGCGGTAGGTCGAGGGCTGGGTTACGATGTCGGCGCCAACCTCGGCGAGGCGCGCGTGCATCGCGGGCACGTCGGGCACGTCCATGACGAACACCGAGTCGCCGAGGCCGATCCGCCGCCGGTCGGACGGGCGCACCGGCGCCGGCCGCGCCTCGTCGAAGGACACGAGCCCGATCCGTCCGCCCTCGCCGCGCGCGCTCGCGAGGATCAGGAGGCGCCAGCGGCTCGAGCGGCTGTTCACCGGGAACGGGCTGTCGGGATTGCGCTCGCCCCCCATCTCGCTCTCGACCCGGAAGCCGAGCAGCTCGTAGAACGCGCGCGAGCGCTCGACGTCCTCGACCACCAGCGCCGTGCGCATCAGCATGGCGGACCCGTCGGCCGGCGTTTCCCCACCGGTCGCCGCGCCGGCCGCGAGCGCCGCGGCGAGCACGACGGACCAGCGTCTCAAGGCTGCCGCTCCGGCTCCACGTAGCCTTCCGGGCGGCTGGAGCCGCCGCCGAACAGGAACTTCTCCATCTCCTTGGCGAGGAACTGGCGCGCTTTCGGATCCAGCGCGTTGAGGCGGTACTCGTTCATCAGCATGGTCTGGTGCTCGAGCCAGCGCTGCCAGGCCTGCTTCGAGACCTGCTCGTAGATGCGCTTGCCGAGTTCGCCCGGCCACGGCACGCGATCGAGGCCCTCGGCCTCGCGCTTGAGCATCACGCAGTTCACCGTCCTCGTCATCCTCGATCCTCCTCGGCGGGCATGAGCGGCGCGGGCCCGCCGACCGCGCGAATGATCTTCGCGACCGGCGCTGCGAGGCCGACCCGGGCCGGCGCGCGGCAGTTATACCAGACGTATCCGGCGGCGGCCGGGCTGGCGGGCGCCGCGACCCGCAGGGTGAGCGGGACGAGCTCCAGGTCGAAGTGCGTGAAGCTGTGCAGGAGCGGCGGCCAGGCGTCGAAGCGGGGCTCGCCGACCCCGAGCCGCTGCTCGCTCCACTGCCGCGCCTCTGGCTCGCCGGCGAACTCAGGCAGGCCCCACAGGCCGCCCCACAGGCCCTCGGGCGGCCGCTGCTCGAGCAGCACGCTCGCGTCCCCGCGGATGACGACCAGCACGTGCCTGCGCTCGCGCCGCCGCTCTCGCGGGCGGGGCCGCGGCGCCGGCAGCGCCGCCTGGCGCCCTTCCGCGCGCGCCACGCAGCCCTCCTGGAGCGGACACAGCCCGCAGGCCGGCCGGCTGCGCGTGCACAGCGTCGCGCCGAGATCCATGATCGCCTGCGTGTAGGCCGCGACCTCCGCGGCAGGCGTGCAGGCCTCGGCGAGGCGCCACAGGGCCGCCTCGACCGCCGGCAGTCCCGGCCAGCCGTCGACGCCGAAGCAGCGCGCCAGCACGCGCCGCACGTTGCCATCGAGGATCGCGTGGCGCTCGCCGTGCGCCAGCGCGAGGATCGCGCCGGCCGTCGAGCGGCCGACGCCCGGCAGCGCGTGCACAGCCTCGAAGTCCGGGGGAAATCGCCCGCCGTGCACGGCGACGAGCTGCCCCGCCGCGCGATGCAGGTTGCGCGCGCGCGCGTAGTAGCCGAGGCCCGACCAGAGGTGCAGCACCTCGTCCACCGGCGCGGCGGCGAGCGTCGCGACGTCCGGGAAGCGCGCCATGAAGCGCTCGTAGTAGGGAATGACGGTGCCGACCTGGGTCTGCTGCAGCATGATCTCGGAGACCCAGACCCGGTAGGGCGTGGGATCGCGCTGCCAGGGCAGGTCCTTGCGGCCGTGGCGCCGGAACCAGGGGAGCAGCCGTGGCGCGACCGAGGCGGGATCCGGCGGCGCCGTCACGGCGAGGCGCCCGCGTCCGCCGGCTCCAGTCGCACGCGCAGGCCCCGGGCGACGGCGCCCGCGAAGGACACCCGCTCGACCTCGACGACCGCATCGACGTCGAGCGCGCCCATCGACTCGAGCAGCGCGGCGAGCGCGTCGCCCGGGCGCGCGGGCTCCGCGCTGCCGGGCGGCAGGTAGCGGTCGAGATCCAGCGTGTCGAGCGACAGCCGCAACCTGGGCGGGGATGTGCCGGCGGGCAGCGTCGCGACGCCGGAGAAGCGCGTGTCGTCGAGACGGCCCTCGATCCGCGCGAGCTCCAGTCCCTGCGGGCCGAAGCGCCCGGACAACGACACTTCGGCCGCGCCGATCGCAGCCGGGTCCGCCGTCGCCGGCAGCGACAGGCCGAGCGCGTTGGCGACCGCGCGCGGCGCGAACGGCGCCGTCTCGACTTCGAAGCTCGCCTCCGGCGCCTCGAAGAGCGCGCCGAAGGTGGCGTCGGCGCGGCCCGAGACGCCGAGCGCCGAGAACCGCAGCTGCTCCAGCGCGCCGGTGCCGGCCGCGGTGTCGAGGGCGAGCCGGCCGAGGCTGCCCTCACCCTCGGCGCCGCCGGTGCCGAACGCACCGCCGCCGATCCAGCCGCGCAGGACTGCCGCCTGCAGGGCGTAGCGGCCGTGGTCGGGGTCGAGCTCGGCCATCGCCTCGAGCACGGCGTGGAACACCTGCTCCCCGGCCTCGCCGGCGAGCCGCAGGTCGAGCGGAAAGGCCTGCGCCGGCGCCATGTCCGAGGCCCGCAGGCCGATGCCCGTCAGCACCATGCGGCGGTCCGTCGGCTCCGCGGCGTACTCGACGCGGCCGCGCTCGACAACGAATTCGCCGATCGAGAACGCGGCCGGTCCCGTTCCCGCCAGCTCGATCACGCGATCGACGAGCCGCGTCCAGTTGTCGCCGCCGGCGGCGTCGATCCGCGGGCGGAGCGTCAGGCCCTCGAGCCGCAGGGCCGCGAGCGTGGTCGGCGCGGCGCGCAGCTCGCGCCAGCGCAGCCGAAGCACCCCGCGCTCGAGCGACAGCAACCGGACGGCGCCCTCGCCGCCGCCGACCTCGAGGCCACGCAGCTCGACGGAGGGCGCAGGGAAGTAGCCGATCGCCAGGCTCTCCAGGCCCACCGGCACGCCGAGCGCGGCCGCGGCGCGCGCCGCAGCCTCGCCTGCCGCCCAGTCCGTGCGGGCCAGCAACCACGCAAGGCCGCCGGCCAGCAGCAGGATGCCGGCGACGGCGACGGGCACGACGGCGACGATGCGCGCAGGACGCATGGGATCCGCGGGTGGGAAGTTCCCGCGATTCTAGCAGCCGGCCGAAGCCGGACCCGGCGCCCGGCGGGTCAGCCGGCGTTCGCGACGAGGCTGTCGCAGGAGGCGACGTGGTCGGGGATCGCCTCGGCGGCCATCGGCCGGCCGATGTGGTAGCCCTGCGCGTAGTCGCAACCGGACTCCCCGAGGAAGTCGAGCGCGGCCGCGGTCTCGATGCCCTCGGCGCAGACCCGCAGGCCGATGCCATGCGCCAGGCCGACCAGCGACCGGACCATGGTTTCCGCCTCGCGGCTCTTGCCGAGGTCCATGCCGAGGGACTTGTCGATCTTGAGCTCGTTGAAGGGCATCCGGTACAGCTGCGTGAGCGAGGAGTAACCGGTGCCGAAATCGTCGAGCGACAGGCTGAAGTCCTTGACCCTGAGGCGGGTCAGGATGTCCATGGTGCGTGTCGGGTTCTCGAGCGCCGCGGTCTCGGTGATCTCGAGGGTCAGCACCGAATTGCGCACGCCGTGCGCGGCGAGCAGATCCGAGAGCCGGTCGGGAAACTCGATGTCCGTGACGAGCTTCGGCGACATGTTCACGGCGAGGCCGAGCTCGAGGCCGCGCCGGCGCCACTCCCCGACCTGCCGGACCCCTTCCTGCAGCACCCAGTCGGTCGCCGCGGCGATCAGCCCGGAAGACTCGGCCAGCGGGATGAACCGGTCCGGGTAGATCAGGCCGAGGTCGGGGTGCTGCCAGCGGAGCAACGCCTCTACGCCGCTCGGCTGCCATCCCGCCACGGTCCGGGCGAGTTTCGGCTGGTAGTGCAGCACCAGCTGCCCGCGGTCCACGGCGCGCGCGAACTCGACCGGATCGATGGTCCGCTCCATGCGGCGGTGCTCGGCCAGCACCGATTCGAACTCGGCGAGCAGCAGCGGCTTCTGCACGACCCCGGCGATGTCGAGACCGACCGAGCGGCCGAAGCGCTCCGCGCTCGTCAGGACCCGGGAGTCCATGCCGCTCGAGATCAGCACCGGCACCTTGACCGCCTGCCGGCCGAGGAAGCGGAGCAGCTCGACGCCGTCCGTGCCCGGCATCTGCAGGTCCAGCACGATCAGGGTCGGGCCGAATTCCGCGAGCCGCGCCTGGAAGTCCTCGGCGGACGAGGCGACGGCGACGGCGTAGTCCATGGACTCTGCCACCTGCGCCACGAAATCCAGGATGTCCTCCTGGTCGTCGACGACCAGGAGACGATTCAAGCTGTCGGTCATGGGTATCCCTCCGTCCCTGTATCGGCGGCTGGCGGGCAGGCTTGAGCCTGGCGCGGTCCGCCGCGCGGACGATGCGGCTTCAGACCGAGTGGCTGGCCGCGGCTGCCCAGGACGAGGCGAACTGCACCAGCTGGGCGCTGGTCGAGAGACCGAGCTTCAGCTTGATGCGCTGGCGATGCGACTCGACCGTCTTGACGCTGAGGTTGAGGCGATCGGCGACCTCGCGGGTGGACAGCCCGCGCCCGATCATCCGCAGCACCTGCAGCTCGCGGTTGGAGAGCCGCTCGATCGGGTCCGCGGCGCGCTCTTCGACGGCCGTCACGCGCTCCAGCATGCGCGTGCCGACCGCCTCGCTCACCCAGACGCCCCCGCCGAGGACGCGGCGCAGGGCGCTGATGAACTCGGCTCCGGCCGCCTGCTTCATGATGTAGCCGCGCGCGCCGGCCGAGAGCAGCCGCTCGGCGTAGATCGCCTCGTCGTGCATCGACAGCACGAGCACCGGCAGCTTCGGGTGGTGGGCGTGCAGGTCGGTGACGAGCTCCATCCCGTCGCCGTCCCTGAGCGAGATGTCGACCACCACCGCGTCCGGGTTGAGCTCGCGGATGGCCTGCCTCGCGTCCCGGACGGTTTCGGCCTCGCCGCAGACCTCGATCTCCGGCTCGCAATCGATCAGGCGCCGGAGCCCGCGGCGCACGATCGGATGGTCGTCGACCAGCAGCACGCGCTTGACCGGCATGGAGTCGGCGCCGGAGCCCGGGCGGGCGACCCGGGACGCGGTCACGGCGTGCCGCCCGGCGCGCCGTCGGCCCAGCGCACGGCGTAGCGCACGAGGTCGCGCGCGTTCTCGAGGCCGAGCTTCTCGCGGATGTTCCGGCGGTGCGAGTCCACGGTCTTCGGGCTCATCGCGAGTTCGCGGGAGATCTCCTGCGTGCCGAGGCCGCGCGCCACCAGCCTGAGGACCTCCCGCTCGCGCTCGGTCAGCGACAGGTCGGCGACCCGCGCCGCCGTGAGCGGCCCGCGCCTCGCCCGCGCGGCCAGGCGCTCGGCGAGCGCGGCGCTCACGTGCAGGTCGCCGCCCGCGACGCGCCGCAACGCGCGCAGGAAATCGGCCGGCGGCTCCTGCTTCATCACGTAGCCGTGCGCGCCGAGCGCCAGCAGCCGCTCGGCGTACAGCGACTCCTCGTGCATCGACAGCACGAGGATGCGAAGCCCTGGCCAGCGTTGCTTGAGCTCGGGGATGAGGGACAGTGCGTCCCGGCCCGGCAGCGTGAGGTCGAGCACGACCACGTCGGGCCGGGCGCGTTCGATCTCCGCGAGCGCCGTTTCGGCATCGCTCGCCTCGCCCACCACCTGCAGGTCGGGTTGCTCGTCGAGGAGAAAACCCAGCCCGTCCCGCACGACCGGGTGGTCGTCCACCAGCAGCACGGTCGTCCTGGCAGCCTGCAAGTCGCGCTCCAGCGCAAGAGTCCGCGATGCCCGGATGTTACCCCAATCGACGGCCGCGGGGCCGCGTCAGGCCGAGGCTGCCTCCCGCCCGGGCACCTCGTCGAGCGATGCCCTCACGCGCAGCGCGAGCTCCCGGGGCTCGATCGGCTTCCACAGCGGATCGCCGCCCGGCAGGCCCTGTCGCCCGAGGCTGCGCGCCTCGGCGAATCCGGTAGCGAAGAGGATCTTCAGGCGCGCGCGGCGTCGTGCCGCCTCGACGGCGAGCTCGGTGCCGCGCATGCCGCCGCGCAGGACGATGTCCGTGAGCAGCAGGTCCACACGCTCGTCGCCGTCGAGGATGGAGAGCGCCGACCGCGCGTCGCGTGCATCGAGCACCTGGTAGCCGAGATCGGCCAGCACCGCCACGGTCGTGACCCGCACGTCGTCGTCGTCCTCGACCACCAGGATGGTCTCGCTGCCGCCGGCCAGGCCGGGCGACTGGGCCGGCGCGGGGCTGCGCGCCTGCGTCGCCGCGCGTCGCAGCAGCAGCTCGACGGTCGTGCCCTCCCCGGGCGTGCTCGCCAGCCGGACCGCGCCGCCGGACTGCCGCGCGAAGCCGTAGACCATCGCCAGGCCGAGCCCGCTGCCCTTGCCGATCGGCTTGGTGCTGAAGAACGGCTCGAAGGCCCGCGCCGCCACCTCGGGCGCCATGCCTGGGCCGTCGTCCGCCACGCGCAGCGCCACGTACTCGCCCGCCGGCGGTCGGTCTCCGATCTCGCCCTCGCCGGGGCCCACCTCGACGTTCTCCGCCGAGAGGGTCAGGGTCCCGTTGCCGGCCATCGCATCGCGGGCATTGATGGCCAGGTTGAGCAGGGCGCTCTCGAGCTGGCCGGGATCGGTGTCCGCCGCCCACAGCCCGTCGGGGACCTGCACCTCGACCCGCACGTTCGCGCCGAGCGTCCTGAGCAGCGTGTCGCGCATCTCGGCCAGCTGCCGGCCGACGTCGATCGCGCTGCGCTCGAGCGGCTGGAGCCGCGCGAAGCTCAGCAGGCGTCGCGTGAGTTCCGCGCCCCGCGTCGCGGCCTTGAGCGCAGCCTCGAGCGAGCGTCGGCCGCGATCGGCGGCGCCGACCTGGCGGTCGCAGAGCTGCAGGTTGCCGATCACGACCGACAGCAGGTTGTTGAAGTCATGCGCGATTCCCCCGGTCAGCTCGCCGAGCGCCTCGAGCTTCTGCGACTGGCGCAGTCGCGCCTCGAGCTCGCGAAGCTCGGTGACGTCGTGCGTCACCGAGATGAAGCCGAGCACGGTCCCGTCCTCGTCGCGGTGCGGGACGTAGGAGACGTCGAGGTGCCAGGTGCGGCCGTCGCGCGCCACCGTGGCGTCGAAGCGCCGCGGCTCGCCCGCGAGCACGCGCCGGATCTCCTCGGCAGCGAACAGGTACGCCTCATCGCCGATGACCTCCCGCAGCGGCCGTCCACGGACCGCGTCGTCGGTGGTGTCGTACCACTGCAGATACTTCTGGTTGAAGAACACCACCCGCTCCCCGGCGTCCACGTAGGCGACTCGTGTCGGGCTTGCGTCGAGGATGAAGCGGAAGAACTCCTTGAGCTCGGACAGCTGCCTGCGGTGACGCGCCTCGTCGCTTCGATCGACGATGGCGGCGACGAACTCGTCGCGGCGCGAGTCGACGACCGTGACGTTGACGAGCGCCGGCACCAGCGTGCCGTCGCGGGCGCGCAGCAGCTTCTCGAGGGGCGCCTCAGGCTGCTGCAGCAGCCGGGAGTCCTCCGCCCGGGTCAGCAGATCGGCGTCTTCCGGCATGACCGCGTTGAGCGCGAGCGGCAGGTCCTGCTCCTCGTAGCCGAGCATCCGCAGCACGTAGCTGTTCGCCTCGCCGATCTCGCCGGTCATCATGTTCCCGAAGGCGACGCCGATGAGGTTGGAGTCCGACAGGCGGCGGAAGCGCAGCTGCGAAGCGCGGCTCGCGTACTCCGCCTGCTTGCGCTCGGTGATGTCCACGACGATGGACTCGTAGCTCGTGACGTCCCCGCTCTCGTCCCAGAGTGCGCGCGTGTTGTCTAGCACCCACACGAGGCGCCCGTCCCGCCTGCGCAGGCGGATCTCGACGCCGCTGACCGCGCCCTCCTGGCGGACCTTGCGCAGGTACGCGCCGGGGTCGTCGGGCCCGGCCCAGAGGTCGCGGCCGAACTCGGCCGCGCGGAGCGCCGCCTCCGAGGGGTAGCCGAGCAGGCCCACGTACGCGGGATTCGCCGAGAGCACGCGGCCGTCGACGCCGATCATGCAGACGCCGACCGCGATGCTGTCGTAGAGCTGGCGGTAACGCGCCTCCGACTGCTCGAGGCGCCGAGCCTTCTCGCGCAGCACCTCCTCGGCGCGCTCGCGCTCCTCGATCTCGTGCGCGAGCGCCCTGCTGCGTTCCTCGACCTGCCGCGCCATGTCGCCGAAGGCGGTCGCGAGCCGGCCCACTTCGTCGCGCCGCCGGGTCGGCAGGTCGCCGATCGCCTCGCCGGCGCCGAAGCGCAGCACGGCGTCGAACAGCTGGTCGAGCGGCGTGAGCAGGCCGCGCGCGAAGGCGAGCGCGAGCGCCATGGCGATCAGCGTGAAGGCGATGGCCGCCACGACGCCGCCGAGCAGCGCCTCGCGCGCCAGCGCCATCAGGTGCGCGCGGGGCGCCGCGAGCACCACCATTCCGAAGCGCCCAGGGTCGGGACTCGAGTAGCGCAGCGCCGCCGCGGCCACGCCGAAGGCCGACTCTCCCGAGCCGACGACCGAGCTCGCCGAGGTTCGGACCGAGGCCTGCAGCAGGTCGCGCAGCGCGCGCTGCGCCGGCGCCGGCAGGGCCGCCGACGCGTCGCCGTAGACCATCCCGTCCGGATCGACGATCACGAGGCCGAAGCCGGCCGCGCCGAACTGGCGCGCCGCCTCGCGCCGCAGCGCGGCGAGTTCGGCGGCGAGGTCGTACTGCACGTGCAGCACGCCGACCCTCGCACCGCCGGCATCGAAGACCGGCGCACCGATGTCGAAGCGCAGCGCCTGGCCGCCCCGCCCGACCGGGACGGCATAGGGCCCGGTCACGGTCGAGCTTCCCTGCGGAAGCCGCCGCGCCAGCTCGAGCGCCGCGGGCGCGCCGGGAAACTCGTGGTACACGGTCTCGTGCCGGCGCGCGCTTCGATCCTGCACGACCCCGGCGACCGGCACGCCGCTCACGTCGTACAGCTGGACGCTCGCGAAATCAGGATCGATGTCGGCCAGCTCGCCGAGCTCGGCGAGCAGCTTCCCGCGCTGGCCGTCCGCGTCGCCCAGCAGGCTCAGGCGCACGGCTGCGCGAAAGTCCTCCTCGCGGGCCAGGCCGGAGACGATGGACTCCGCGGAGCGGGCCAGCTGGCTGAGCCGCGCCTCCGCCGAGCTGGCGAGCGCCTCCACCTCGCGGAGCTGCTGGCCGAGCAGTGCGGACCGGTACTCGGAAAAGCCCCAGACGCCGAGGCCGCCTGCGGTGAACAGCACCACCCCGCAGATGAGCAGCACCAGCTTGAGGCCGATGCTCGCGCCATCGAGCGTGCGGCGCGCGGGGCGTGGCTCCTCGACGGTCGACTCCAAGGGGACTCCAGCGTGGCCGGGACCGGACGACGGCCGCGCCCGGCACCGGCCTGGATGGATATCCAGGCCGGGCCGGAAAACGGTGGTCTACCGTGGAGTCGGCGGGAGGCAGGACCGCTTGACGCCTCCCCCGGGCCGGGCGCCCGGATTCGTGACGCGTTACTCAGGCTTGACGAAGCGCAGCGTCATCCGGTCCGACTCGCCGATGGCGTCGTACTTCGAGCGGTCGAAGTCCGGGTCCGAGTCCCTGCCCGAGCCGTAGGGCACGGTGGCGCGGTTGGGAGGCAGGGTCCAGACGCCGAAGGGATGGTCCTTGGTGTCCTTCGGATTCGCGTTGATCTCGGAGCGGCCGGCCAGCTTGAAGCCCGCCTTCTCCACCTGCTCGATCAGGTAGGCCTCGGTCACGTAGCCGCTCTCGGCCTTGGGGTCCTGGGGACCCGGGTTCGCGCGGTGCTGCTCGATCGCCAGCACGCCGCCGGGCTTCAGCGCCGTGAACAGGTCGCCGAGGAACTTCTCGACGCGACCCGGCGCGCGCATCCAGCCGTGGAAGGACCGGGACACCAGGGCGAGGTCGAAGCTGTCGGCCGGCGGCGCGGCGGACTTCGCGCCCCAGTTGACGATCCCGACGGGCCCGTAGAGATCGGCCTTGGCAGCGAAATCGGCCTCCATCGTCTTGCGGAACTCGCGGGCGCGCTCCGAAAGTTCGGGATCCTCGAGGTCGGGCCCGGTGACGGTGAATCTGCCGCCGGTCGCCTTCGCGTAGGGGGCGAGGATGTCGGTCCACCAGCCACCGCCCGGCTGGACCTCGAGCACGGAGATGCCCGGCTTCAGGCCCCAGAAGGACAGCGACTCCGCCGGGTGGCGGTCGGCATCGCGGGCGCGATCGTCCGACGAGCGCCACTCCCCGGCCACGGCGGCCGCCAGCGCCTCATCCTTATCGACGGCGGCCAGCGCCGTGCCGACCGACAACGTCGCGAGCATCGCGCCCGCTGCAAGCTTCCTGACTGCGTGCATGCATCCTCCCATCTGGATCGCCTTGGACGAAAGAAGCCGTCCGGCGGCCGGGGACTCCGGCCGCCGGACGGCGACAGATCGGACCGCGACGCGGGCCGTGGGTTCCCGGCGGAGCCCGCGGCCCGCCGGCGCCTTACTGGGCCGAGGCGAAGTAGGCGGCGATGTCGGCGATGTCCGCGTCTGACAGCGCCAGCTTCTTCTTGTGCTTCATGCCGCCCGAGACGATCTGCTTGATGCTCGCCTCGAGCTCGGCGGCGCTCGACCCTGCGAAATCCTCGGCGGGATCGTGGCAGTCGAGGCAGGCCTCGGCCTTGGCCTCGCCCGCCTTCGCGTCGCCGGCGAACGCGGCGCCGCTCGTGATCAACGCGCCGCTCGCGAACAGGACGGCGACCCACTGCTTCTTCATGATCTTTCTCCTCGAGGCCGGACCCGCGGACTGCGGGGCGGACCCGGATTATCGACGCGGCGGCGCCCGCACGCCACTTCGGACAATAGCGTAGGGCGGCACGGCTGAACCCGTCCTGAACGAGGCGGCTTAGAATGTCGGATCCGCCGATCAGGAGGGCCTCCGTGCCGAATGCAACCATCACCGGCTGGGGCAAGTGCATGCCCCCGGCCGTGCTGTCGAACGCCGACCTGGCCACCTTCCTCGACACGGACGACGAGTGGATCACGACCCGGACGGGCATCCGCGAGCGGCGCATCTCGCACGTGCCGCTCGGCGAGCTCGGCTACGTGTCCTCGATGCGGGCCCTCGCCTGCGCCGGGGTCTCGCCCGCCGACCTCGACCTGATCGTCTTCGGCACCTGCAGCTTCGACGAGCAGGTGCCCAACATGGCCTCCGGAGTGCAGAAGCGCCTCGGCGCCGTCAACGCCGGCGCGATGGACATCAACACCGCCTGCACCAGCTACCTCTATGGCCTCGCGACCGCGAGCGCGATGATCCGCCAGGGCACCGTCAGGAACGCGCTGGTGATCGGCGGCGAGCTGATCTCGCCGCTGATGGACTGGAAGAATCGCAACGTCGCCGTGCTGTTCGGCGACGGCTGCGCCGCGACGGTCCTGCAGGCGACGGAGGGCGACGAGGGTGTCCTCGCCGACAAGCTCGGCTGCTATGGCGACGTCCGCGGGATCCTGCAGGTCCACGGCATGGGCCAGCGCTACGCGAACCGCGGCTGGCACCTCGGCGACACCGAATGGGTGTTCGAGGGCCAGGAGATCTTCAAGCGCGCGGTGGTCGGCATGAGCCACGCCTGCGAGACGGTGCTCGGCGCCACCCGTCTCGCCGCGGGAGACATCGATCTCGTCGTCCCCCACCAGGCCAACCTGCGGATCATCGAGGCCGTGGTCAAGCGCGCCGAGATCCCGATGGAGCGCTGCATCGTCAACGTCCAGCGCTACGGCAACATGTCGGCGGCGACCGTCCCGGTCGCGCTCGTGGAGGCGCTGGAGGAAGGCCGCGTGAAGCCCGGCGCCAACCTGTTGCTCACCGGCTTCGGCGCCGGCCTGACCTGGTCCGCGCACGTCGTGCGCTGGGGCCGGCGCGTCACGCCGCTGGGCACCAGCGACGCGGAGCTGCCGCCGCTCGAGAAGAGCGCGCTGGAGATGGTGAAGGGGTATATGGAGGGGAAGCGGGGGAGCAGGGAAGAGTGAACGGTGACCAGTGATCAGTGATCGGCCGGAAGGCTCGACCGAGGTACAGCCCGGTTCGGCCGGTCACCGGTCACCGATCACTGGTCACTGATCACTGATCACCGGTCACTGGTATTCAATCGCCGCCCGCGCCCGCATCCCCTCCCACGCGAAGTCGTGGACGAGCTTTAGGTCGATAAGCACGCCCAGCCCAGCGACGTCGTAGCCGGCCATGCGCGCGAGCGTCGCGGAGGCGGCGAGCGTGCCGCCGGTGGCGAGCACGTCGTCGACGATGAGCAGCCGGCCCTCGCCGCGCTGCATCTCGAGCACGCCGGTGCCGTACTCGAGCGCATACGGGACATCCACCACCGGCGGCGGCAGCTTGCCCTGCTTGCGGATCGGGACGAAGCCCTTGCCGCGGCGCGCCGCCATCGCGGCCGCGAGGATGAAGCCGCGCGACTCGATGCCCGCGACGGCGTCGACGCCGCGCCACTCGGCGGCGGTGAACAGGCCCTCGACCGCCGCGATGGTCTCGGCGAAATGCGAGCGCAGCAGCGGGCTGATGTCGCGGAACAGGATGCCGGGCTTGGGAAAGTCCGGCACGTCCCAGATCAACCGCTTCAGGTCGCTCATGCTGCCCTCGTCTTCCTCAGGCGTTGACGAGCACGAGCTTGCCCTTGACCCGCCGCCCGGCCATCAGCGCATATGCCGACTTCAGCTCGGCCATCGGCAGGATGCGGTCCACGACCGGCTTGATCCGGCCCGCCACGTACCACCTTGCGAGCGTTTCCAGCATGGCGGCGTTGGCGTCGGGCTCGCGGCGGGCGAAGTCGCCCCAGAACACGCCGACCAGCGCGGCGCCCTTCAAGAGCGGCAGGTTGAGCGGCAGGCTCGGGATCGGTCCGCCCGCGAATCCAACGACGAGGTAGCGGCCCCGCCAGGCGATGGAACGAAACACCGGCTCGACGAAAGCGCCCCCGACCGGGTCGTAGACCACGTCCGGGCCGCGCCCGTCGGTCAGCGACTTGATCTGGTCGCGCAGGCTGCCGCCCGGCGCGTGCACGGCGTAGTTCAAGGTCGCGTCGGCGCCGGCCTGCCTGCACACCTCGCACTTCTCGTCGCTGGAGGCGGCCGCGATCACGCGGGCGCCACACTGCTTCGCGATCTGGATCGCGGCGGTGCCGACGCCGCCGGCGGCGCCCAGCACGAGCACGGTCTCGCCCTCGCGCAGCGCGGCCCGGTCGACCAGCGCGTGGTAGGAGGTGCCGTAGGTCATGATGAAGGCCGCCGCGTCGGTCGTGGCAAACCCGTCCGGCAGCGGCAGGCAGAGCGCCGCGGGCACCTTCGCGTGCGTGGCGAAGCCGCCGGTGCCGGCCAGGCAGGCGACGCGCTGGCCCACCCGCAGCCCGGTCACGTCAGCGCCCAGCGCAGCGACGGTTCCGGCGAATTCCGAGCCGGGCACGAAGGGCAGCGGCGGCTTGAGCTGGTACTTGTTCTCGACGATCAGCAGGTCGGGGAAGTTGAGGCTCGCGGCCTCGATGGCGACGAGCACCTCGCCTTTCGCCGGTTCCGGCGTGGGCAGTTCCCGCCAGGCAAGCGGCTCCGCGCCCACAGGCTCTTCGCACAGCCAAGCATGCACCTGCCGTCTCCTCGTCGACGCCCGCTCGAAGGGCCCGCCGATGATAAGCGGCCGCGCGGCCGAGCGGGGAAGGCGGCTCCTCCCCCGGCTCGGTCAGCAGCCCTCAGCGAGGCGGCAGCGACTGGAAGTAGAGCTGCCGGTTCGGCACGCCGCTCTTCTGCACGATGGAGACGACGCGGGCGCCGTCCGCCGACACCGCAAGCCCTCGGTCGGCGAGGCTGCGATTCCCGCCAGTATCCGACGAGCTCAGCTGCCCGAGGTTCGCGCCGCTCGGACCATCGTAGACCCAGATGTCCGTGGCGTCGTAGAAACCGTCGATGCCGCCGACGACGAACCCGTTCCAGACGCACTGGATGGCGTTGGGGTAGGGATTGGCCGGCAGCACCTGCACGACCTGGCCCGTGGCCAGGCTGGTCGCCGGGAAATTGTACGGAAAGCCGCTCGCGGTGTAGACGCGGTCGCCGTCGGCGCTGATGCAGGCTTCACCCTGGCGGCCCTGCGCCGTGGCGGCGCCCCCGGCGTCCGTGACCCGCAGCGAGCCACCGGCGAGCGCCGAGCGCTCGAAGCGCCGGACCGCGCCGAAGTCGGCCACGACCAGCGACTGGTCCAGGGACGTCGCCAGGCTGAAGGCGTTGCTCGCGAGCCGGAAGTCGGGCGTCGAACGCTCGATGCCGGACTCGACCTCGAAGATGCGCGAGCCCGGGGCCACCAGCATCGGGAAGCCCGCCGGACGCAGGAAGGCGAGCGCCTGCCCGATGCCGTCGCCCGGCTGCGCCGCGCTGGCGTCGTAGCTGCCCACTTCCGCGCCGCTCGCGACGGCGAGCGCGACCACCCGGCCGGCCGAGGTATCGTGCACGTAGAGCGTGCGGCCGTCGCCGCTGAAGACCATGCCGCCGGCCTGGGACACGGCGCCCGACAGCGTGCGGACCGTCGCGCCGGTGTAGACGTTGCGCAACGCGACGGTGCCGGACGCGAAGTCGCTGGTCGCAACCAGCGGCTCGACCGGACTGGCGGCGAGGTACGCCGACCCGCTGTCCACGAGGACCGCGGACGGCGCGGCCGCCGTGACGTACAGCCCCACGCGGATCGTCTGCGTGTTCTCGACGCGCGCGTCGCCGGAGGCCACGGTGACGTCGGCGTAGTAGGTCGCCTCCGGAGCGAGCCCGGCGGGATCGGCGGTCAGCGCGACTTCGCCGCCGGTCAAGCCGGAAGGGGTCACCGACAGCCACGGCTGGCTCGAGGTCGCCGTCCAGGGGATGTCCGCGCGACCGAGGTTGCTCAGCACCTTGACGCTACGGGTCAGCACGTCGCGACCCGGCGCAGAGGTGAGGCCGACGCCCGCCGCCGTGGCGACCAGCCGGCTGGCCTCGAGGTTGAAGGTCACCGGGACGCGCTCGGTCAGCACCGTACCCTTCACGTCGACGTCGATCCGCGCCTCGCCGGTGCGCGTGCCGCCGGCAAGGCCGTCGCGGGAAGCGCTGAAGTTCAGCGTCCTGCCGCCGCTGCCGACGTTGCCGCTCGTCGAGTCGACCGCGAGCCAGCTGCCGCCGTCGTCGGTCGTCAGCGTGACGGTGTAGGGATGCACGCCGTTGCCGGCCTGCAGCGAGAAGCCCAACGCCTGCTGCAGCGCCTGCGCGCGGCCATCCTGGCCGCCGAGCAGCACGTCGCCGGCCGAGACGGCCAGCGTCGCCGGCTCGACGACCGCGGTGACGGTCAGGCTCGCGGTGTCCGCGGCGTTCGCGGCGCTGGTCACGGTCAGCGTCGCGGAGTAGCTGCCGGGGGCGAGGCTGCCGGCGTCGAGGGTGGCGGCGAGGCTCGCGTTGCCGGACTGCGTCGCGCCCGGCACAGGCAGCCACGGCGCGCTCGAGGTGATGGTCCACTGCCGGCCCGCGGCCTGGACGTCGATCGTCATCGCCTGCGTGCTGCGCGTGTCGCCGAAGATGAAGGATGTGGCGCGCGGCGACGCGGACAGGCCGATGGCGGGCGTCACCGAGTAGGTCACGGTGACGTTCTGCCGCTGCAGGACGTTGCCCGCAGAGTCGGCGGTGCCCACCGCGAAGGTCGAGCTGTAGTCGCCCGCGGGCAGCGAGGTCGACAGGATCCGGAGGGTGAGCGTGTAGTTGTTGCCGCTGCCCGTCAGCTCGATGCCGAGCCAGGGCGGCTGGCTCTGGCCGGCGTCGTAGGCGGCGCCGACGAAGGCGACCCGGCCCCCGGTGACCGTGAGCGCGATGCTGCGCGCCGCCGGCGGCGCGGCATTGGCGATCGCCGTGAAGGCGGCCGAATTGGCCGACAGCGTGAACGCGCCGGCCGGCGCACTCGAGCCGCCACCCCCGCCGCCACCTCCGCCGCAGGCGGCGACCGCGAGACCCAGCAGGAATACTGCGAACAGGCGCGCGCGCGCCACGGTGGCGCCAGTGCGCCGGACGACGAGTGACATAAGGGGGAACGGCTCCTGGTTTCCCATGCGGGCGAAGCTGCCGGCAGGGCGAGGGCGCGCACGTTACCGGTTCGACCCTCCGGCGACAAGACCGGCGACCGGCGGCATGCGATACCATGTGCGCCCCCGTACAGGACGGAGCCCGGACATGATCCTGCCGCCGCGGGCGGCTGCGCGGTGAGCGCGGCCGAAGACCGCCCCAAGGCGCGTTCGGCCCGGCCGCTCGCCGCGCTGCTGCCGTTCTTCCGGCCCTACCGCGGGACGCTCGCGCTCGCGCTCGTCGCGCTCGTGATCGCCGCCGGGGCGATGCTGACCCTGCCCGTCGCCGCGCGCTTCGTGATCGACCGCGGCTTCGCGGCGAACGATGCGGCGACCATCAACCGCTACTTCGGCTGGTTCCTGCTCGCCGCCGCGGTTTTCGGCGTGTTCGCGGCGATCCGGTTCTACTTCGTGACCTGGCTCGGCGAGCGGATCGTCGCCGACATCCGCGAGGCGGTGTACCGGAAGGTCGTGCGCCTCGACGCTGCGTTCTTCGAGGTCACGCGCACCGGCGAGGTCCTGTCGCGGCTGACGACCGACACCACGCTCGTGCAGTCCATCGCCGGCTCAGGCATCTCGATCGCGCTGCGCTCGACGCTCAACGTCGCCGGCGGCCTGGTGATGCTCGCGCTCACCAGCCCGCGCCTCGCCGGCTGGATCGTGGTGCTCGTGCCGGTGGTGATCGCGCCGCTGATCGTCGTCGGCCGTTTCGTGCGCCGCCTGTCGCGCGCCGCCCAGGACGGCATCGCCGATTCCTCCGGGCTCGCCGGCGAGACCCTCGGCGCGATCCAGACCGTGCAGGCCTTCACGCTCGAGGACCTGCAGGCCGGCCGCTTCGGCGCCTCGGTCGCGCGCGCCTTCGCGGTGGCGGTCCGGCGCACGCGGGCGCGCGCGGTGCTGACCGCGCTCGGCGTGATGCTGGTCTTCGGCGCCATCACGCTGGTGCTATGGCTCGGCGCGCACGCCGTGCTGGAAGGCAGCATGACGGCCGGCGAGCTGGGCCAGTTCCTGCTCTACGCGATGCTGGTCGCGGGCAGCGCGGCCGCGCTCACCGAAACCTGGGGCGAGGTGCAGCGCGCGGCGGGCGCGACCGAGCGCCTGGTCGAGCTGCTGCAGGCCGAGCCGGCCATCGCGCCGCCCGCGGACCCGGTGCCGCTGCCCGCGCCCGGCCGCGGCGCGATCCGCTTCGACGACGTCGTGTTCAGCTATCCCTCGCGCCTGGAGGTCCGCGCGCTCGACGGCTTCACGCTCGCCATCGAGCCCGGCGAGACCGTGGCCTTCGTCGGCCCATCCGGCGCGGGCAAGAGCACGACGTTCCAGCTGCTGCTGCGCTTCTACGATCCGCGCTCGGGCCGCATCCTGGTGGACGGCGTGGACATCGCGCGCGCGCACCCGCGGGACGTCCGCTCGCGCATCGGCCTGGTGCCGCAGGACACGGTGCTGTTCGGCGCCAGCGCGCGCGAGAACATCCGCTACGGCCGGCCGGGGGCGAGCGACGCCGAGATCGAGGCGGCGGCGCGCGCCGCCGCCGCCGACGGGTTCATCCGTGCCCTGCCCGAAGGCTACGAGACGTTCCTCGGCGAGCGCGGCGCGCGGCTCTCGGGCGGGCAGCGCCAGCGCATCGCCATCGCCCGGGCGATCCTGAAGGACCCGCCGATCCTGCTTCTCGACGAGGCCACGAGCGCCCTCGACGCCGAGAGCGAGCGGCTGGTGCAGGAGGCCCTGGAACACCTCATGCGGGGACGCACCACGATCATCATCGCCCACCGGCTCGCCACGGTGCAGAAGGCCGACCGCATCGTCGTGGTGGACCACGGCAGGATCGTCGACGCCGGATCCCACGCCGACCTCGTCGCCCGAAACCCGCTCTACGCCCGCCTCGCCGCGCTGCAGTTCACCGCCGCCGAGGCCTAGGGGACATTCTCTTCGAGTTTGCTGCCGCACTGCGGCAGCAAACTCGAAGAGAATGTCCCCTCTTCTTAGTGCACGCCCTGGATGCCGATGAAGTGCAGGAATTCCGAGCGCGTGCGGATGTCGCTGCGGAACGCGCCGAGCATCTTGCTGGTGACCATCGACACGCCGCGCTTGTGCACGCCGCGCGTGGTCATGCACTCGTGGCTGGCGTCGATGACCACGCCCACGCCGCGCGGCCTGAGCACCGTGTTGATGCACTCGGCGATCTGGGCGGTCATCTTCTCCTGCACCTGGAAGCGGCGCGCGAAGCCGTCCACGACCCGCGCCAGCTTGCTGATCCCGACCACCTTGTTGGTCGGCAGGTAGCCGACGTGCGCGCGGCCGATGATCGGCGCCATGTGGTGCTCGCAGTGCGACTCGAACTCGATGTCGCGCAGCACGACCATCTCGTCGTAGCCGGCGACTTCCTCGAAGGTGCGCCGCAGGTACTCGGCCGGGTCGACCTGGTAGCCGGAGAACCAGTCGAGATAGCCGTCCACGACCCGCCGCGGCGTGTCGAGCAGCCCCTCGCGGAGCGGATCGTCGCCCGCCCAGCGCAGCAGGGTGCGAACGGCCTCCTCGGCCTCGTCGCGGGTCACGGTGTCGGTCTTCGGCTTCTTCCTGGCCATGGCGGCTCCCCGGGGCATATCGGCTGTCCGAGCGACTATAACAACCCCCGGCCGGCCTGACGGCCCGGCCAGCCCAGGGGCTGGTGACCGGTTCGGCCGCGCCGCACGCGCGGATGCAGACCTCAGCCCGCTGTCGCCAGCAGCGCCTCGGCGGTGACGAACCGCGGCCGGATGTCCACCGGCACCCCGCCCAGCCGGTCCAGCACCGCCTGAACCTCGGGGCGGATCACGATGAGGCGGTCGAAGAGCGCCTTGGTCGCGGCGTAGTCGCCGGTCGCCTGCAGCGTCATCAGCTCGCGGGTCAGCGACTCGGTCGCCGCACGCGCCCGCACCAGGTCGACCGAGAAGCTACCGTCCTCGCCGACACGGAACGCCCCGGCGTCGATCAGGTAGTTGACCTGCAGCGCCATGCCGCGCGCGTGCGCCGACCCCGTGCCGAAGCGCAGGGTCCGGAACGACGAGGCGAGGAAGGTCGTGTACATCCTTCGCGCACCGGCGGCGTCGAGCACGCCCTTGTCCATCAGCTGCTGCAGCGCCCACAGGCCGGAGACGTCCGCCTTGGCCTCCTCGAGCACGCTGAACAGCTCCTTCATCGCCTGCCGGACGCTCTCGCCCGCCCCGCCCTCGCCGACGTTGTTCGGGCCGAGGCCGTGCATCACCTCGTGCATGAGGATGTGGGTGAAGAAGGCCTCGAAATCGACGAACTCGCGGTCGGCCGGCGCGAGCGCGATGCGCGAGATCGGCACCAGCACGTTGTCGAACTTGGCACGCTGGAAATTCTTGATCATCACCCGCTTCGAGCCCATCTCGTTGACGATGCGCTCGTCGTTCGGCAGGTTGAAGGCGGCGAGCTGCACGCCGCGGTTGCCGTCGCCGCCCGCGAAGACCATGTTGACCACGCGAAGCGGCGCGAGCGCGCCGAGCCTGGCGCGCCGGTACGCCGGATCGATCGGCAGCCGGTCCTCGAGCCACTGCAGGTGCTCGCCGAAGCGCTCGAGCTTGGCGGTCTCGGCGTCGTCACGCAGCGCGACGAAGGCCTCGAACCCCGCCTTGTAGTTGAACCACTCGTCCTCGTAGACCTCGTAGGGGCCGATGGTCGGCTCGATCGACGCGTCGAGCTTCATCCAGGCGACGTCGCTCGCGTAGTAGTCGTTCGAAGCGAGCGCCGCCGCGCGCGACTCGAGGTACTCGCGCAGGGTCGGCTCGGCGGTCGCCGCGGCCGCGGCGCGCAGGTGGCGCGCCATCTCGGCGAGCTCGTCCTGGTACTCGAGGCTGTAGGGCACGGCCATGAGCCGGCCCGCAGCGTCGCGGCGGATGGTCGTGAAGAAGCCGGTCGCCTGGCGTTTCGCCTCGCCATCGAGCGTCGCGAGCCAGGCCGCGACCTCCTCGCGAGTCGCATCCGCCGGGTAGTAGTTCGACCCGCCCGGCTTGGGGCCGACGCCGGGGAGGAACGGCGCCTCGGCATCGAGCTGCGACCAGGGCCCTTTGTTGATCAGGAAGTAGTCGAGTCGCGCCCGGCCGAGGTCGCCCGGGTCGCGCAGCAGCTCGAGCAGGAGCGCCGGGTTGCCCGCCCACAGCTGGCGCAGGAACACCGCGTCCGCGACGAACCCGGCGCGCACGAGGCTCGCCAGCGCCGCGCGTTCGCCGGGCGGCAGGGCCGCCAGGTCCACCTCGATGTCGACCGGCGCGAGCCGCGCGGACAGGCGCGCGAGCTCGGCAGTGCCGGGAATCCGGGCCGGCTCGGCAGCGAGCGCCGCGCCGGCGGCCAGCGCGAGCACTGCGGAGAGGATCGTCTTCATGGCTTCACCTCGCGTCGGGACGCCGCGCATTCAGGCGGCGGGCTGTGTCGTCCTGAACGATGGCCGGGCGGCAAGGCGCTGCGCCAGCGCGGCGAGCGACGGATGCGACCGCGCCCAGTCGAACTGCGGCAGACGGAAGGCGAGCCAACCCAGGCAGGCGCCGCAGGCGATGTCCGCGAGCGTCGGCCGGCCGGCGACGAACCAGTCGCGCTCGCCGAGGTCGGCGGCGAGCGCGGCGAGACCGCGCCGCACCTTCTCGGACTGCCGGTCCGTCCACGCCGCGCTGCGCTCGCCCTCGGCGCGCAGGCCCTCCAGGCGGATCAGCACGCCCGCGTCGAGCACGCCGTCCGCGAGCGCCTCGAGCCGCAGGATCGCGATGCGCTGCTCGCCAGGAATCAGCGAAGGTCCGCTGCCGAGCCCGTCGAGGTACGCGACGATCACCCGCGAGTCGTAGAGCGACGAGCCGTCGTCGAGGACCAGCACGGGGACCTTGCCGAGCGGATTGAAGTCGGTCACCCCGGTGTCCGCGGCCATCGGGTTGACCGCCTCGAAGGGCAGCTCGATGCCCCTTTCGATGGCGAAGGCCCGCGCCTTGCGGGCATAGGGGCTGGCGTGACTGCCGAGCAGCTTCATCGATGGCCTCTTGCGGGGAGTCGACTGAATGGTAACCCCGGTGCCAATCCGGTCGGTAGCCGGTCCGGCACTCAGACCAGCGCGGTGGGACTCACCGGAGACCCGGTACCGCCGACCACCTGCAACGGCGCCACAACCAACATGAATGCCGCGGATCCTCGCGATGCCATGCGCTGCGCAATCGGTTCGAGGTCGAGGTGATGGATCAGGGGAAGTCCAATGTAAACCTCGGTCAGGATGTGAATGGGTACCGAGCACTCCGGGGTCGTGCTCGGAAAGTTGTCGCCTGAGCTGTCGGTCGCGACCGTGGACAGGTCCCAGCGGGACACGAGGTCCATGCAGTCGACGTGGAGGCCGCTCCAGTTGCCGTGGTCGTCGCCAGCGTCCGGGTCGTCGGGCCGTACGACCCGCGTCGCGTAGCGACCGGTGCGAACGACGATCGCGTCGCCGGGCTCGACCTGGCCCTCGAGCCACTGCAGGTCCTCGGGGAGCACGGGCGAGCCCGGCTCGAGCGCCGGCAGACCGCGGCGGGCAGGTACGTCGACGAACCAGGCGCGCGTGACCAGCGAGGGCATCTCCATGATGGTGAAGCGCCGGGCTGGCTCACCCTTGCGGACGTTCGCCTCGAACTCGCTGCCGTTGAACGACAGCCCTCGGTGCCCTGCGTGACAGAGCGCATCGATGTGGGAATTGGTCATGCCGTGAATCGACACGCAGATGCGGTCGCTCGCGGCCTGCACGGGCTCCGTGGTGGGCCCGAAGTCGTACTTCCCCGCGTGCAGCATGTCGAGGCTGAAGGCCTGGGCGTCGAGGCCGGCATCATCGGCCCGAAGCGGCGCGCCGAGCGCGAAGGTTTCATGGCTGACGACGCTTTCCATCGCGCGCCGTGTCACCGCCGGCCCGAGCAGGTTGAGCGTTCCGCGATCGTCCGACCAACGCCCCCAGTTATAGGTACGGTAGGGCCAGTAAGGCAGCCTGCGTTCGAAGTTGCGCATTTCGAATCTCCCTCCGGACTGCTCAGGCGACTGCCGGCTCGTCGCCGATATCCAGCAGGTAGTGCGATGGCCGGACCAGCACGCTCGATCC
The DNA here is from genome assembly GCA_964406445.1 of uncultured Steroidobacteraceae bacterium. Lineage (GTDB taxonomy): Bacteria > Pseudomonadota > Gammaproteobacteria > Steroidobacterales > Steroidobacteraceae > SG8-30. The sequence goes on along the minus strand of CAYORU010000002.1, from coordinate 55,507 downwards.
CGGAATCAGCACCACCGTCGTGGTGGTCTCCGAGATGATGGCGGGCCCGTCGATGCGCTGGCTGGGATGGAGGGCACTGCCACGGTAAACCGGCGTGCGCAGGGCCTTGCCGCCGAAGAACGCATCGCGCCACGCGGACGGCTCGGCGACCGCGCCGCTGGTGCCAGTGTCGTCCCCGCCCGCGCCTTCGGCCGCGAGCGCGGGCTTCGGGCGGACGATGCGGGCTTCGCCCCTCCAGGTAATGACCTCGATCGGCGCCTCTGGCTGCTGGGTCGCGAACAGGTCTAGATGGCGTGCGTCGAAGTCCGCGCGCAGGCGGGCCAATGCCGCCTCCCCGTCGAAGCTCGGGCGTTCACCGATGCTGACGTCGATCTCCCACATCTCCTGCTCGTAGCGCGCCTCGCAGCCGAAGGATCTCAGCCGTTGCAGCGCCTGGCCCTCGGGAATCTCGGCGAAGAAATCGTCGATGTCGCGGTCGATCTCCGCCAGGGCCGCGTTGACGGCCTCGAAGTCGAAACTGCTGGTCACGGTGTGACAGCCGCGCGGGAAGAGCGCCATGATGTCCGAGTACAGGCCGCCTGCAGCGCTGAGCCCCGCGGCGAGCTTGGGCAGCAGCACCCGGCGCACGCCGGCTTCGCGGGCAATGTACGCGATGTTGAGCCCGGCCGCGCCGCCACCCGCCACCATCAGACATTCGCGCGCATCGCGGCCCTGGGCGACCGTGAGGTCGGTCAGCAGCCCGCGCATGGCCTCGGAGGCGACCACCAGCACCGATTCGGCGGCCTCTTCTGCGGTCATCCGTAGCGGGCGGGCCAGTTGCGCCTCGACGGCCGAGCGGGCGGCCGCCAGGTCGAGACGCATCCGACCACCGAGGAAGTCGTCGGGATCGATATACCCCAGCACGAGCGCCGCGTCGGTCACCGTCGGCCGCATGCCGCCTCGGCCGTAGGCGACGGGACCGGGCTGGGCGCCCGCGCTCTCCGGGCCGACGTGCAGCAGGCCGCCGGCATCCACGTAGGCGATCGACCCGCCTCCGGCGCCGATCGAGCGCGTATCTACTGCTGGCAGGCCGGTCATGTGCCCGGCCCAGCGCGGCCCGAACCACTTCTCGCGCGTGTAGGCGATGCGGCCGGAGATGACCAGGCTCGCGTCGAACGACGTTCCACCAGTGTCGACGACCAGCAGGTCGCGGTTGTCAGTGAGCGGCTCGGCGCGATCGAAGACGATGCCGGCCACCGGCGCCAGCGCCGGCCCGGAGTCGATCGTCTGCAGCGGCCGCTCCATCATCTGCCTGAGGCGCAGCACGCCACCGGAGACGTGGGTGACCATCAAAGGCTCCCCGCGGAAGCCCAGGGCGCGAAGCCGCGTGTCGATGTCCTGCAGGTGGCGCCGCATGAGCGGCTTCAGCGACGCGTCGATCACGGTCGCCGAGGCGCGGCGGTACTCGCGGATGACGCGGTTGACCCGGTGGCCCAGCGACACCTCTACGCCGGGCAGCAGTTCCTCGAGGATCCTGCCGACGCGCAGTTCGTGCTCTGGATTCACCACCGACCACAGCAAGCAGACGCCCACCGCCTCGACCCCGAGTTCGGCGAGGCGCCGCGCGGTGCGCCGGACCTCGTCCTCATCGAGCGGGATCGCCACGCCGCCGTCACTCAGGACGCGCTCGGTCACCTCGAAGGTGAGGCTGCGCGGCACGTACGGCTTCGGAAAGGGCATCGCCCAGTTGTGAACCTGCGCCTTGCCACCCTCCTTGTAGAGCAGGATGTCCGGATGGCCGCGGGTCGTCAGGAACGCGGTGCGCGCCACCTTGCCCTGCAGGATGGCGTTGGTCGAGTGCGTCGTCGAGTAGACGAAGATGGCGGTGCGTGCGAGCAGTTCCTCGAGCGCGAGGCCCCGGCCCGCCGCCGCGCCCCCCAACGCCTCATGTATGCCGCTGAACAGCTCCCCGGGGGTCGTCGGCGCCTTGTGCAGGCCGAGGATGGACCGGTCGTCCGCCAGAACGAGGTCGGTGAAGGTGCCGCCCGTGTCGACGGCGATCGTGTAGCGCACGCTACCCGCGTCGGATGCCATGATTTCTCCGTGGTCCTCGGCCCGCCGCGGCGCTGCCGGTCAGGCCGTGCCGAGTGCAGCCGCCGCCCACCACGCGTCGCGCACACGCTCGTGCCTGAGCCCGGCGCCCGGGTTCTCGCCACGAGCCGCGGCGCGGCGGGCCGCCGTTGCGGCCTCGTCCACCTGCAGGGTCTCGGGACGGCAGGGATCGCCGCGCAGCACGACCCCGTAGACCTGCGCGGCGCGATCCACCGACACCCAGCGCTCGACGACGTCCTCGCGCACCAGGGCTGGACTGCGCTCCAGCGGCTCGCCGAAGCCACCGCCTCCAGCAGACAGCGACACCAGCGCCTGGCCGGGGGCGAGCACGGCAGCGCCGATTGTGTCGTGCACCTGCCGCCACTCGCCGCCATGCACGCGCCAGACCTCTGGGCCCGCGGGCGAGCGACCGCCCCTCGCGCCCTGCGGAGGGTTGACCACCCCTTCCAGGAAGTAATGCACTTCCATGGGGTCGAAACGCGGGCCGTAGATACACACGTTGCCAGGCGCGCCGCGGAATCGCCCCGCACCCTCCGAGTCGGGCCGGATCACCTTATCCCAGACGACCAGCGGGTTCTTCTGCTCCTGCACCTCGGTCGAGTCGATGTAGGCCATGCCTGCCGCATTCGCGACGAGCAGCATCAGCCAGCCGTCGCAATCCGAAGAGGCCGGACCGCCGGCGGTGCCACTGGCGATCTGGAGGATGTAGAACTTGCCTCGGCGGCGGTCGAAGCCCGAGGCAACCCCCATGTACGGCGGCGAGCCGTAGCAGGGCTCGGCGAGGCCTACGTCTGGGCCGAGGCCGGTGAAGGCGTGGATGATCATGCCGTGCACGCGGTCGGCGACCGTGTTGGTGGCGAGCGAGCAGGACGCGGGGTGGCGCGGGATGCCGACGACGCAATTCTCGCGCAGCAGCACCTCGATGCGCCGGAAGCTGCCGCTGTTGTTGGGCACAATGGCGTGGTGCCGCCGCGGCATCGAGTTCAGCACGCACAGAACGCCCGCCACGCCGCCGTTGGTGGCCGTCGTCTCAGTGAGATTGAGCCCGGCGGGCACGCAGTCCGGATTGTCGCGCAGGTCCACGACGACCCGGCCCTCGACTGCGTCCACGTCGATGGTGACCTTGAGCGGGATGCCGTCCGGGATGCCGGGAAACGGGTCTACGGTGGTGCGGCCCTCGATCCGCCCCGACGGCAGGCTGCGGATCGCATCTGCGGTCACATCCTCAGAATAATCGAGCCAGTCGCGCACGAAACGGCGCACGGTATCGATGCCGAACTTGGCGCAGAACTCCTTCAGACGGCGCTCCGCGAGCCGCGCTGCACCGAGCTGGGCGAGGTAGTCGCCGTACCAGATCTCAAAGCCGCGGATGCGGCGCTCGCACATACGGATGATGTCGGCCACATCCTCATAGCCGGACTGGACGCGTACGCAAGGGAAGATCAGCGCGCCCTCGGCGTAGACGTCGCGCGCCATCGGCATGTAGGTGGTCGGCAGCGCGTTGCCCACGTCGACCTGGTGGGCCTTGGTGCACGCCGTGAACACGTGCGAGCCCTCGAAGAACACCGGCACCAGTATCTGGTGGTCAGCGGCGTGCGAGTTGCCGATGTACGGATCGTTGTGCAGGAATGCGTCGCCTTCCTCGAAGCCGGGCTGGAGCTCGACCATCGAGTGGGCGCTGGGCCCCATCCCGAAGACATGCGCGGGCATGCCTTCGGGACATGAAAGCAGATCGTGCTCGCTGCTCACGATGCAGCACGAGAAGTCACGTGCCGCCATGGTGGTGGACCGCGCCGTTCGTACGACAGTGTTCGACATCTCGCGAGTGATGCTATCCAGGCGATTGGACATCACGGCGAGCGTCGTCGCGTCGAGACGACCGGCGCGGTTCGCGGTCCCGCGCGCGCCGTTCAGAAGTTGACCCTCGCGATAAGGCCGTACGTGCGCCCGGACTGGATGACGAACTGGCCGGAAGCACCCGGCACGACGTTGGCCGAGCCGGCCCAGTCCACAATCTCCTCATCCGTCATGTTGTTGACGAAAGCGGTCAAGCCAAACCGCTCGTTGTCCCAGCTGGCGCGCAAGTTGACGCGCGTATAGCCGTCTTGCTCGAGGAACGGCGCAAGGACGAGGTCCGGATTGTAGTCGTCCGAAATGGCGACATCCGCGCGGAGTCGGAGTGCGCCGTTTGCGAGCGACGTACGGTACTCGGCGCTCGCGTTGGCCGACCACTCGGCAACGAACGGAAGCTGGTCGCCGGACTGGTCGCAGAAGCCATTGGCATCCGGCGTAGCTAGCGCGTGGCAGGGCCCGCGTGTGAACTTCTCGTACTGTGCGTCGGTAAGCGCGGCGTTGAACGAGAACAGCCACGCTTCCGAGGCAGCCCAGGCGAAGTCGACCTCGACACCCCTCGTGCTTGCCTCCTCGGCATTCGAAAGATTGAAGATGGTGCCGATGAAGGCCGCGGTCTGGTAGTCGTCGTGCGTCTGATGGAAGGCGGCGACGCTTGCTTGCAGACGGCCATCGAGGAACGTGCCCTTCAGCCCCGCCTCGATGAGGTCGACGGTCTCGTCACCGAAGGTAAAGCCCGGCTCTCCTGGTCCTATGGGACCCCAAACGACGTTAAACCCACCCGACTTGAACCCACGGGAATAGAGGCCATAGAGCAGCATGTCCTTGGCGGGCTTGTAGTTGAGCGTTAGCGAATAGCTGGTATCGCTCGTGCTGAGGCTCGAGTTCCCGCTATCGTCGGGGTCGAAGATCGCCGCGAAACCGCCGCCCTGGAACACCGGCGACGCAGGCCCACCGCCGTTGAAGCTGCTGTTTATCTTGAAGCCGTCCTTCTCTTCATCGATCCACCTCGCGCCGAGCGCAACCTCAAGTCTTTCGGTTGCCCGCCAATTGACCTGACCAAAGATGGAGAAGCTGTCAGTGTCGAGACCGCCGTTGAATCGGCCGGTGTCGCCGTCAAGACCAACGCCCAAGATCGGGGCATTCGGACCCAACTGGAACTCCACCTGCCTGCGCATCTCATCCTTGAGGAAGAAGGCACCGAGGATCCAGTCCACCGACCCATCACCCGCCGATGAAGACAGGCGGAGCTCTTGGCTTACCGACTCTCCCTCCTGCCTTTCCTCGAAGCGCCCGATAGGCATGGTCAACTGATCAATATCCTGACTGTCGAAGGCCTCGTACTGGTTGAAGCTCGTGATCGAGTTCAGCGTCAGACCGTTCGAGAAGGAAACGGCTAGATCCAGCGTGACATCATCTCCCTGCAAGAAACCGAACTTCCGGCCGTTCAAGTGGATCTTGCGGTCCCACACCGAGTTGTGTGGCGGAGTCACCGAGACGCCCGACGGAGTCGGGACAACGCCCAGCCCGAGGAGGAAGTCGAACTGCGCATTTGCGTCAGGACCGAGGTCCGCTCCGCCCTGCCGCGCACGAAGCCCGTCGTTCACTCCTTCGAGCAGCGGGAACAGGCCCGTGAAGGCATCGGGCGCGAAGAACAACTCGGTCGCCGGTCCATTGACATCGCGATCGCTCGTGCCGCCGACGATTCGCAGGTTCACGGTGTCGGATGGTATGAACTCGAGCTGGCCGCGGATACTGTAGTCCTCGGCACCATTGACCGAGTCAATCTCGTTGCTGCCGGTAACTGCGTAGAGATCGTCAGAGTCGCGATAGGTGCCGCTGATGCCGACCCGCACGGTATCGCTGATCGGGCCGCTCACCTCGCCACGCATTGCGAGCGTGAAGGGCTCCTCGCCAACATCCTCGATCTGGCCCGACAGTTCCACGAATCCGCCCCAGGAGTCGCGCGGCCGAGCCGTGTAGACGGACAGGACGCCCGCCGACGCATTGCGGCCGTGCAGGGTTGACTGCGGCCCCCTCAGGTACTCAACCCGCTCGACGCTCACGAGATCGCCAAGTCCAAGGGCTGAACGGCTTCGGTAGGCGCCGTCGATGAACAGCGCGGTCGAGGGCTCGAAGTACGGGATGTTGCCGTTCACGCCGATTCCTCGAGTCACCAGCGCGGTGGCCACTAGCCCGCCGCCCGAATTCTCGGCCACAACGAGCGACGGGAGCAGGAACTCGAATTCCGCAACCGAATTGATGCCTGCTGCCTCGAGCGTCTGAGCGCTGATCGCCGAGACCGCAAGCGGCACGTCGAGCAGGTTCTGCTCACGCTTCTGCGCAGTAACGACGATCTCCTCCAGTTGCGCCGCGGTGGCAGGCCCCGCGACGGCTGCCCCGCAGGCAGCCAATCCGAAGGCCCGGACCACACGGCGAACCGCATGACTGATACTGGCATTCATACATTCCCCTCTTCGATTCGGTGAACCAGAATTCCCACGATCCGTGCCGGCCGATTCATTCGATGCGAACCGCCCGGAGATACTCCTTGAGGTCATCGACTTGAGCTTGGGTCAGCTGATCGGCGAAGGACGGCATACCGAGCGGCTCGAGCGCCCCTAGCAGCACGATCGCCTCGAGTTGGTCGATCATCGCGGGCGCCGAGCGGCGCAGGTCGGGCAAGAGCCCGTTATGGCCGTACCACGAGTGGCAGATGCCGCAGTAGGCGGCATACACCTCGCGGCCGCGCGCCTGTTGCTCGTTCAGGACCCTCAAGCGGTCGCCGCTCGGCCTCGGCTTGACGCTGGGCTCACCTTCCGGCATCGGCACACGGCCACCGCCGAGCTTCAGCGCGATCGCGCGGCCCTCGTTGCGGAAGCGGCGCGCCGCAACCTGTGGTTCGGCGTGCGTAAACAGCGCCCCGCCCCAGCCGGCGAGCAGTGCGATGTACTGCTCGCCGTCCAGCTCGTAGGAAATCGGCGGGGCGATGATGCCCGTGCCCGTCGCCAAGCGATGCATCCGTTCGCCGGTCCAGGCGTCGTGGAAGTTGATGTAGCCCTCGGCGTCGCCCTGCACCACGAGCCCGCCGGCCGTGGAGAGCACGCCCGCGTTGCTGAAAGTCGTATGCGGCACCGACCAGCGCACCTGGCGGGCGCGCGGGTCCCACGCCAGCAGCAGCGCCCGACCGATCGAGTCGTCCGGTACCATTTCTTCGACCCGACCGGTCACCGTCCCGCCCAGCAGGACATTGAACTGGGTTGGCGAAAAGTGGGTCGCCGCGTCCTGGGCCGGGATGTAGACGAGCCCGGTCTGCGGGCTGTAGGACATCGGGTGCCAGTTGTGCCCGCCTAGTGTAGCCGGCATCACGACACGCGCCCCCTGGCTGTAGTCGCCCGTTGGACTCGGGACCGGGCGCCCGGTCGCGAGGTCCACGTGGGTCGCCCAGGTGGTCCGCACGTACTTCTCCGCAGCCAGGAGTTCGCCGGTCTGGCGGTCGATCACGTAGAAGAAGCCATTCTTGGGCGCCTGGAACAACACCTTCCGCGGCTCGCCCCGCCACTCTATGTCGGCCAGCACGATGTGCTGCGTGGCCGTATAGTCCCAGCTGTCGCCCGGGGTCGTCTGGTAGTGCCAAACCAGCCGGCCCGTGTCGGGGTTGACGGCGAGGATCGAGGACAGGAACAGGTTGTCGCCGCCGCTGGGACTACGCTGGAAGCTCGGCCACGGTGAACCGTTCCCAGTGCCCACATAAAGCAGCTTGAGCTCCGGATCCCAGGCCATGCTGTCCCACACCGTGCCGCCGCCACCCATTTCCCAGCGGCTGTCGCGCGACCAGGTGCTCGCAGCCATCTCGAGTTCGGGGTGTTCGAACGGGCCGGTCGCGCTGGCGGGGACCGTGTAGAACCGCCACTTCATCTTGCCGGTCGCGACGTCGTAGGCTGAGAAGTAGCCGCGGGCGCCGAAGTCCGCGCCGCCGTTTCCGATCACGACCTTGTCGCCGGCGACCCGAGGTGCGCCCGTGATCGTGTAGGGCTTGCTGCGGTCGATGGTGTTGACGTCCCAGAGGACGCTGCCGTCGCTCGCCTTGAGGGCTACGAGGCGCCCATCGAATGTCCCGAGGAAGACCCGTCCGTCGGCGACCGCGACGCCGCGGTTGACGACGTCGCAACAGCCCTTGCGTGCCCAGACTTTGGGCACTTCGGGGTCATAGGTCCAGCGGACGGCCCCCGTGCGGGCGTCCAGTGCGAACACGCGGCTCCAGGTCGAGGTCACGTACATGACACCGTCGACGACGATCGGTGTCGCCTCGAGGCCACGCGTGCTGTCGAGCAGGGTCTGCCAGGCGAGCCCCACTTGCCCGACGTTGTCGCGATTGATGCCGGTGAGCGGCGAGAAGCGCTGCTCGCCGTTGTCGCGGCCGTGCCGTGGCCAGTCACCGGCCTCCGCGAGGACGGAACCGCAAGCAAGGCCCAGCCAAAGTGCCGCGAAACCTCGGACCCGGTCCACCGACAATCGCATCCGCCCCCCCGATGCCGCATCGCCTGGCAGCGCTGCGTGACGATTTCGATTGCTCGTTAGTCGTAGTTTATACCGTATATTTTTCGAATGTACCATTCGGTAGCGTTATCTGGACATGATTAAGACACGTGCAGGCGCACGCTGTGGCGGCCGACCAACGCCCGCCCCTCAACGGACCCGGACAACGAGTCGCTCGAGGCTCGGGAACTGGAAGTTCAGGCGGCGCCGCGGCTGCTCTGTCACCCGCTCGATGACGCGGTAGCGTCGCACCAGACGCGTGAAGACAGCCTGCAGCTCGACTCGCGCGAGGTACGCACCGAGGCAGAAGTGCCGCCCGCCGCCGAAAGAGAGGTGCGCGACGTCGCCGCGCGTGACGTCGACCACGTCCGGGTCCGGGAAACGCCGCGGGTCCCGGTTGGCCGATCCGAGCAGCAGCCACACGGCAGCGCCCGCCTCGAGCTCGACGCCGTGGAACACGCGTGAGGCGCCGAGGTGACGCATGTGGGCGCGCACGGGCGTCTCCCAGCGCAGCACCTCTTCCACTGCGGCGGGGGCGCAATCCGGCCGCTCGCGCAGCAACGCGAGCTGGTCCGGCTGCTCGGCCAGGCAAAGGCAGCCAGCCGTGATCGTGGCCGCTGACGTCTCGAAGCCAGCGGTCAGCAAGCCACGCATCACGCCGACCAGCTGATCCCGGCTCAGCCCGCCGTCGGCGTACAGCGCAGCGAGCGCGGTCGTGAGGTCGTCCTGCGGCGCGGCCAGGCGCTCGTCGACCATGGCGCCGAAATACTCCATGAAGTTCTGCGAGGCCCGGTCCAGGCGGGCCCGGTCTTCCGGCGACGCTGCCTCCGGCAGAAAGATGCGCAGGAAGTCGGGAGTCCAGGCCTGCAGCATGGCCCAGTCGGACTCGGGTATGCCGAGCAGTCCGCAAATCACCCGCATCGGCACGCGCAGCGCGAGCTCGCCCACGACCTCGAACTCGGCGCAGCCGTCGAGCCCCTGGAACACCTCTTCGACCAGCGCCTCGATCCGCGGCCGCATCTCCTCCGCACGGCGCCATGTGAAGGCCCGACCCACGAGCCGGCGCACCTGCGTGTGCTCCGGTGGGTCCATCATCGACAGGGCGGAGTTCCACATCCGCGCCGCCGCGCCGTCGCCGAGGGCCCGGGGCGTTCCGGCGCCCGGCGGGCGCATCAGCGACGCGGGATCCTCAAGTACGTCCTTCACGTCGTCGTAGCGGCTCAACACCCAGACGGCCTGTGTGCCGAGCCGCGCCCGGAACACCGGCGCCTCCTCGCGCCAGCGGCGGAAGGCCCCATGCGGATCGGTGAGCAGCGAGGGATCGTGCAGGTCGAGGACAATGGTCTCCACGGCGCGGGCGAGGCTGGCCGTCAGTCCTGCCAGTCGCGCAGCAGGCGGCGCGACGCCCAAAGGTATCCGGCGACCGCAAGCACATTCGCGAAAAGCACGACGACCAGCCCGTAGCGGAGCGACAACGTGGGCTCAGCCCCCGCGAACAGGTCGCTCACGATCCCGACAAGCAGCGCGCCGCCGCCGATGCCCAGGATGTTGCTGACGAAGAGCATCACCGCGATGCCGGTCGCCCGCAGCGCCGAACCGGACAGGCCGTGGGCCGCCGCGAGCGCTGCAGGCGCATAGACCGCGCCCAGGACCGACGCTGGCGCCAGCGCCAGCAGGCTGGACGAGGCATCCGGCGCCATGACCGCCACGAGATAGAGGGGCGTTGCGAGCGCGGTCGCGATCGCCGGCGCCCAGACCAGCCAGCGATGGTCCCGGCGGGCGAGCACCCCGGCGAGGCTGCCGCCGACGACGGCCCCGACGGCCGCCCCGAGCCCGTTGATGAGGGCGAGCATCGTGCCGGCTTCCGAGACCTTCATTTCGTGCACGCGCATGTAGAACGCTGGCAACCATGACGCCGTCCCGTAAATCACCATGGACTGCAGACCCGTGGCCACCGCCAGGATCACCAGACTGTGCCTGCCGGCGAGCCGACCGATGTCCTCCCAGAAGCGCCCCGGAGCCTGCGCGACGGCGGCCCCGGCGCCCAGCGTCATCCCGCGGATCGGCTCTCGAAGCGTGGCCAGCACGACGAGCGCCACCAGGATGCCGGGCAGCCCGATCAGCACGAGCGTCATCCGCCAGCCGTAGAGCTCGCTGAGCCAGCCGCCCAGCATCAGGCCCACGAAGATGCCGATCGACGCCCCGGACGAAAACACCGAAATCGCGAAGGCCCGCCGCTCCGGCGGGTAGTAGTCAGAGATGATGGAGTGGGCCGGCGCCACGCATCCCGCCTCGCCAACCGCCACCCCGATGCGCGCCGCGAGCAACTGCGCAAAGTTGGCGGCGAGCCCGCAGAGCGCCGTCATCGCGGACCAGGCCACCATGCACACCGCGATCAGGTCGCGGCGTGACCTGCGGTCGGCGAGCCGCGCGAGCGGGATGCCGAAGGTCACGTAGAACATGGCGAAGGCGAGGCCCGACAGGAAGCCGAGCTGGGTGTCCGACAGCTCCAGCTCGCGCTTGATCGGCTCGATGAGGACCGCGAGCACCTGGCGGTCGACGAAGTTGACGATGTAGACGACGAGCAGCAGGCCCAGCACGTAGCGGCGGTAACCGGCGGTCACGGCCGCCGGGTCGCGCACGGGTCCGATGCCGGCAATCGAGTTCACGGATCGCGCGTTCGGCTGCGGGAGGTCACGCGGCGCCGTAACCGGGCATGGACTTCACCTCCAGATACTCCTCCAGCCCGAGCACGCCCCACTCGCGGCCGTTGCCTGACTGCTTGTACCCACCGAAAGGCGCCAGCGGGTCGATGCCGGCACCGTTGATGTAGACGCTGCCCGCGCGCAGCTGCCGCGCGACGCGCCTGGCACGCTCCAGGTCCCGGGACGCCACGTAGGCGGCCAGGCCGTAGTGCGTGTCGTTGGCGATGGCCACGGCCTCCTGCTCGTCCCGGTAGGCCAGGATGCACAGCACCGGCCCGAAAATCTCTTCGCGCGCGATGGTCATGTCGTTCGAGACGCCCGTGAAGAGCGTCGGGCGGACGAAGTAACCCCGCCCGCGGCCCTCGGGCAGGCCGGTCCCGCCGAGCGCGAGCCGGGCGCCCTGGTCGACACCGGACTGGATCAGCCGCTGCACGCGGTCCCACTGCGTGCGGCTGACGACCGGCCCCATCGTGGTGGCCTCGCTCGAGGGATCGCCGATGACGGCCGCCGACAGGCGCGCACGCGCGAGTTCCGTCACTTCCCCCAGCCGCTCCGCCGGCGCGAGCAGGCGTGTCGGGGCGGAGCAAGACTGCCCGCTGTTCAGCAGGATCCAGTCCGCGCAGCCGCCGACCGCGGCCTCCAGGTCCGCCTCCGGCAGTACGATGAACGGCGACTTGCCGCCGAGCTCGAGCGCAACGCGCTTGACCGTCGCTGCCGCCGCGCGACCGACCTCGATCCCGGCCCGCGTGCTACCCGTGAAAGAAACCATATCGACGTCAGGGTGTGCGGCGATGGCCGCCCCCGCCTCCGGGCCGAGGCCGTGGACGAGGTTGAAGACCCCGGGCGGCACGCCCGCGGCATCCATGACCTCCGCGAGGATGGACGCGCAGGTCGGCGTCACCTCGCTCGGCTTGAGCACGACCGTGCAGCCGGCCGCCAACGCGGGAATCAGCTTCACGCAGATCTGGTTGATTGGCCAGTTCCAGGGCGTGATCAACCCGCAGACGCCGATAGGCTCGCGCGCGATCCGGGTCGTGCCACGGTCGTCGTCGAACGAATAGTCTCGCAGGATCTGCGCGTAGGTCTGGATGTGCAGGATGCCGGTCTGCGCCTGCAGGCCGCGCGCGAGCTGAATGGGCGCGCCGACTTCCCGCGAGATCGCCTGGGCGATGTCCTCGAAGCGCTCCATGTAGGCGGCGCCTAGGCGCTCGAGCAGCGCGATGCGTTCCTCGCGCGAAGTGGAGGAGTAGGTCGCAAAGGCCCGCCGGGCTGCCGCGACCGCCTGATCCACGTCCGCGGCGCTGCCGAGGCTCACGCTGCCGGACGGCAACTCCGTGGCGGGATCTACGATGCCGCGCTGAGGCCGTGCGCCGGCGTCTCGCCACTCACCGTCCACATAGAACTGGCGACAGTCGTTCATCGTCTTCCCCCGCGCAGGGCTGCCCGGTCCCGGCCTTCAGGCCGTCCAGGCATTCGCATTGAGCAGCGTCGCGCTAAGCGCCGCCATGTTGTACTCGATCCGCGACAGCGACGCGCCGGATTCGCGCGCGTGGCGCCCAACGACCTCCTCCGGCGAGCCCTCCGCTGCCGCGTCGTCGAGCGAGGCCCACTCCGTCAACAGCAGCCACTCGGCCTGCTTCGACGGGAACAGCGGATGCTTGCCCTCCTGCCGCGCCAGACGTGCCCGCAGGAAGCCCGGCCGTGCCGCTAGGCGGGTAGCTTCTTCGCCTTGGAACCAGCCCAGGAACCGGGGGACGGACCCGTCCGCAATGTCCATCCTGATCGTCGAGACGACCGGCGCGCAGACGGCGCCCGCGCGGCTCGGCCGGCGATCGCGCCGCAGCGCCGCGGCCGGGACGCCGACGACCGCCTCCTGGCGGTAGGTCGTGTTCGAGTGGTTGCTGATCTTCTGCAGCACCTCCTCGGTCAGCTGCCGGTCGCGCTTGCGGACCTCGACGTAGGGATCCGACGAGAAGACCTCAAGCGACGGGACCTCGTACACATTGCAGATGAGCGGCTGCCCGACCCGCGAGTGATAGGCGCTGCAGCTGTAGAAACCGGCACCGATCAAGTCGGGCCCGTGACGGCTGTCGTACCACTTGACGAACTCGTCGAGGTATCCGGGCTCGACGTCCATCCTCACCACGTACAGCAGCGGCAGCATTTCAGACTCCAGTCCGCGCCCCGCGGCGCGGCGTCATACGGCTCAGGCCGCGGGCACCGCGATCTCGCGGCTCGGATAACCGAGGGCCGCGCCGAACTGTCCGGACGACGCCATCGCCGGGGAGACGCGCGCCAGCATCAGCAGGGCTCCCTCGCGCTCGGCGCGGAACTCCTCAAGGCGTTCGCCGGTGGCCGGACAATCGAGCCAGGCGACCGGCCCGCGGGTCACGTGGCTGCCGACAGCCGAGGTCGGATACGCGGAGGTCAGTACACCCGTATTCGAAGGCATGTAGATCGAGACGTCGCCGTCCACGACGGGAACCGTCTTCGGCCCGGTGGCCCGCCCCGCGAGCTGGCCCCGGTACCTCAGGACGTTGAGGCAGCCCTCGACGCCGACGTCCACGTCGCCGAGCGCCCCGCCGCCGAACTCGACCAGCACCGACCTCCCGCCGGCGTCGACGAACGCCTTCGAGAGCTGCCCCGGCTGCGCCATGCGGGTGACGATCGGGGTGTAGCCGAAGGATGCTGACAATTCCTCGTCGCCGTAGTCGTACGAATACCAGAGCGCCATGTCGGGCGTCCCGGAGTGCAGGTCGACGAGGCAGTCCGTGAACTCGCGTAGCTTGCCGAGCAACGCGTGCGCGATCTGCTGGGTCAGGAAACCGCGGGGCGCGCCGGGAAACACGCGATTGAGGTAGAGGTGATCGGGGCTGATGCGGGTGCCGGCCTCGAGCGCGAACGGATTGGCCGCGGGGCACAGCATGACGGAACCCGACAGGCCCGGCTCAGACGCGAGCCGGCGCCCGAACGCCCACAGCGCCATCGTGCCGAGAGGCTTGTCGCCGAAGATCCCCGCGACAAAGGCGGTGGCCGGGCCCGGGCTCGTGCCCTCGATCACCACGAATCGCAGCTGCCACGGCTCGCCGTCGGCCCGCCGGCCGACCGGCACGCTGAAGGAACGCATCTTCGGGCTCATCGCAGCTGCGGGATCACGTCGGAGGTGATGCGCTCGATCGCCTCGAGAGTCGGGCCGAGGTCCGGTCCCTGATAGTGCCGCATGCGCACCAGCATCTCCTCAGGCTCGAAGGCCTCGCACCACTTCCCGATCTGCTCGATCCAGGTCTGCGGGGACCCGCACAGGACGCGGTCCTCGAGCGCGTGATCGAGCGTCAGGTCCTCGGGCGACTTCACATCCTTGAGCCAGGGGTCGTAGCGTTCATTGAACGCATTGCCGCGCACGAAGTAGACGCGCGAGTACCCGAGCACGTGCGGACCGTAGGTCGCGCGGGCAGCCTCGTCGGTCCGATCGATCCAGGCCTCGCGGAACAATACAATGCGCGGCTTCTTGCCCAGCTTGGCGCACTCCTCGCGGTAGATCTCGGCGAGGCGCTGCATCCAACGGCCGCTTCGGATCGGGTCGGTGACCCAGCCGTCGGCGTCATGCGCTGCGCGGCGGACGCCGGCCGGGCTCCACGCACCGATGAACACCTCTAGCTGGTCGGGTCCGAGCGCCGGGTCGCGCGGCGGTACCTTGCCGGCCCAGGGACTCGGGACCTCGATCTGCTTGCCGGCGCGGTGCGCGGCGATCACCTCCATGCCGACGTCCATGCGGTGCTGACGCTCGTCGAGCGAAACGCCGAAAGGCTCGTAGTCGCCGGAGAAGTACCCGGCGCCCGTCGTCAGCCGGAAGCGCCCCGGGTACATGGCGTCGAGCAGGCAGGCGTCCTCGGCCACGGACACAGGGTGGTGGATCGGCAGCACGCTGACTGCAGTGCCGAACATGAGCTTGTCCGTCTTGGCGAGTCCGAGCGAGCACGCCAGGAACGGATTGGTCGTGTAGGTCGTGTCGCCGTTGTGCTTCTCGCCCGTGTAGGCGCCGAACCAGCCACAGCGCTCGGCGGTCCGGCACTCTGCCAGGAAACCATCAACGTCGAGGACACGCCGGCCGTCAACCAGCTTCTGCAGGGCGGGGGCGATGCTGAACTTCATGTTGAACTCCGGGGAACGGAACTTGAGGGATGCGCGGTCAGGACTGCCGTGCACCGGTCGGCGGGCGGCGCGCGGCCCAGGGCCGCGCCGCCTCGAGCTGTGCTGCGAGGCTGAAGAGCAGCCCGTCGTGGCCGAAGCCAGCGGTAAAGTGCACGCCGATCGGCAGGCCGTCCGGCCGCCAGTGCAGCGGCACGGCCATGGCCGGCAGGCCGGCGATGTTGGCGAGCGCGGTGAAAGGAATGAACCGGAAGACAGCCTCGAGGTAGCCCTTGATGTCGTCCGTGGAGGTGTCGAGCGTGCCGATGGGCGGCGGCGGCGTCGCCACCACGGGCGTCAGCAGGACGTCGTGCCGGCCGAAGAACGGCGCGACCTGGCGGCCAACCGCGTGCATCGCCCAGACGGCGCGCGCCAGGTCGGCAGCGCTGCGGTCGTGCCCCATCCGCCCGAGGATCCCGATCACGTTGTCGACGTGCTCCGGGCCCGGCGCGATGCCGGTCGTCTCCGAGTACTCGTCGATGGCCGCCTGCACGTTCGCCGCGATCACCAGCGGGTAGGCCGCCCCGATGCGCGCCACGTCGTAGTCCGGCACCCCGTCCTCGACGTGGTGGCCTAGGTCCTCCAAGAGTCTCGCGCATTCATCGACCGCCGCGACGCAGTCGGCGTGGACTGGCGCGCCCGAAAGCGCGTGGCGCTGCACGGCCACCCTGAGCCTGCCGGGGCTTCGCCCGACCTCCTCGAGCATGCTGCGCTCGAAGGTTGGCCCGCAGTACGGGTCGCCCGGCGCGGGACCGCGCGTCGCGTCGAGCAGCGCGGCGCTGTCCCGCACGCTGCGAGTCAGCGCGTGCTCGGCACTGAGGCCGTTCCAGGCCTCGCCGAAGACCGGGCCAGCCGGGTTCACGCCGCGCGTCGGCTTGAAGCCGAAGACGCCGCAGCACGCGGCCGGGATGCGGATCGACCCGCCGCCGTCGGAGCCGTGGGCGAGCGGCACGAGGCCCGCCGCGACCGCCGCGGCGGATCCTCCGCTGGAGCCGCCGGCGCTAAGGGCTGGGTTCCACGGATTGCGCGTTGCGCCGAACAGGGTGCCTTCCGTGCTCGGGCAACAGCCGAACTCCGAGGTGTTGGTCTTACCGAAGATCACGAGGCCGGCACGGCGATGCCGACTGACCAGTTCGCTGTCCGCGCGCGCGACCTTGTCGCGGAACAGGCGGCTGCCGGAAGTCGTCGGCACGCCGCCGTACTCGGCGCGCAGGTCCTTCAGCATGAACGGCACGCCGCTGAACGGGCCGGCCGGCAGGCCGGCCGCGATGTCCCGCCGTGCCTCCTCGTACATCTGTCGCACGACGGCATTGACCGACGGGTTGCGCGCTTCGACGCGCGCGATGAAGGCCTCGAGCAGCTCGTTCGCGCCGAGCCGACCCGATCTGACGAGACCGGCGAGGCCCAGGGCGTCGTACTGGTCGAGTTCATTCATTAGGCAATCCTGCTTGAAATGCTTTCTTCGGCCGGCCGGCCGTGATGCCTGCGCGCCGGCTGCGCGCTCTCCACGACGGGCGGCGCGAGCGGCCCGGCCGCGAACGCACGCCGTCGCTGGCCGGGGGGAGCCGCTCCGTACAGCGTCGTGCGCTGCCACGGTTCGCGACCGCGTGAGCGGATCATGGCCTCGATATCGGCCGGGGGGAACTCCTCGCCGTGGGCCGCGCCCGCGGCGCGCGAGATGGATTCGTTCATGAGCGTCCCGCCGAGGTCGTTCGCGCCGGCGTCCAGCAGCGCGCCAGCGCCGGCCGCGCCGAGCTTCGGCCAGGACGCCTGGATGTTGGTGACCAGCGGGTGCAGGACGAGGCGCGCCACGGCGTGCACCAGCAGCACCTCGCGGAAAGTCGGGCCGCTCCGGGCGTGGCCCCGGCGGAACAGCGGTGCCTCCATCGGCACGAACGGCAGCGGCACGAACTCGGTCAGGCCGCCGGTGCGCGCCTGCAGTGAACGCAGCGCAAGCAGGTGGCGAGCCCAGTGGCTGGGCGTGTCCACGTGGCCGAACATCATGGTCGACGTGGTGCGGATGCCCACGCGGTGGGCCGTCTCCACGACGGCCAGCCACCGGGCCGAGGAAAGCTTGTCCGGACAGATCACCGCGCGCACCTCGTCGTCTAGGATCTCCGCGGCCGTCCCGGGCAGGGTCGCGAGGCCGTGCTCCTTCAGCAGCAACAGGTACTCGCCGACGGGCATGCGCAGCGTCGCAGCGCCGTGGGTGATCTCGAGCGGCGAGAACGCGTGCACGTGGATGCGCGGCGCTCCGCGCCGCGCGGCCTTGCAGATCTCGAGGTAGGTGCGACCGTCGAACGACGGGTGGATCCCGCCCTGCATGCACACTTCGGTCGCGCCCCGCTCCCAGGCCTCGGCGCTACGCCGCTCGATCTCCTCCAACTTCACGAGGTACGGCGCGCCGCGCAGGGCAGCGTGGATGCGGCCCTTCGAGAATGCGCAGAACGAGCACTTGTACGCGCAGACGTTGGTGTAGTTGATGTTGCGGTTGACGACGTAGGAGACGCGCTTTCCGCAGGTCGCGGCCCGGAGCCGGTCTGCGGTCGCGAGGACATCGACGCAAGCGTCGCCGCGGGCCTCGAGGAGCCGCGCGACATCCCGCCAGTCGAGGTCGCGACCGACGGCCGCGCGATCGAGCAAGACGTGCAGCGGCGAGTTCCGCCGGCCCGCGACGCCGGCGCGCCGTCGCGGCAGGGCCGGCAGCGCCGCGGCCGAACCCGGCATCCAGCTGTCCCCGCGTGCGAGGCCCGAGGCGTCCGCCAGTGCCAGCACGCGACCGCGCAGGCCGTCGTCGACCCAAGCCCGCGCCTCGCGCACGAACGGCGGCCGGACCGTCAGACGCTCGACCAGGTCCTTGCCGGCGCGGGCGGCCTGCTCCTCCAGGTCCCGCAGGACCGGCCACGGCGACTCCGGGTTCACGTGGTCGACCGTGACGGGCGAGACGCCGCCCCAGTCGTCGATACCGGCCGCGACCAGTTGCCCGAGGCGGCCGGCGTTCAGATTGGGTGGCGCCTGGATGCCCATGCCGGGACCTAGCACGATCCGGGCCATCGCGATGGTCCACAACAGATCGTCGACGGGCGGCGCAGGCGCGTGACGCATGCGCGTGCCCGGCTTGGGCACGAAGTTCTGGACGATGACTTCCTGGATGTGCCCGTAGGCTGCGTGGATCTCGCGGATCGCGACCAGGCTCTCCAGCCGCTCGCGCCGCGTCTCGCCGATGCCGACCAGCAGCCCGGTCGTCAGCGGCACGCGGGCCTCTCCGGCGGCGCGTAGGGATTCGAGCCGGACCGCGGGATGCTTGTCCGGCGAGCCGAAGTGCGGGCCACCGCGCGCGGCGAGGCGCGGAGCCGCGTTCTCGAGCATGAGGCCCATCGAGGGCGCGATTCGACGCAGCCGCCGGTAGTCCTCGGTCCCCAGCACGCCCGCGTTGACGTGCGGCAGCAGTCCGGTCTCCTCGAGCACGCGGCGCGCGATGGCCTCGATGTAGTCCACGGTAGTCGCGAAGCCCATCGCCTCGAGCGCGCTGCGCGCGACCCGGTAGCGCAACTCCGGCTTGTCGCCAAGGGTGAACAGGGCTTCCTTGCAGCCATGCGCGGCGCCCGCACGGGCGATTGCCAGCACTGCCTCCGGCTCGAGGTAGGGCGCGCGGCCCGGAGATGGGGGCGCGGCGAAGGTGCAGTAGTGGCACGAATCCCGGCACATGCGCGTTAGGGGGATGAACACCTTGCGCGAATAGGAGACGAGATCGCCGTGCCCGCAGTCTCGCAGCGCCGCGGCCGAGGCCATCAACTCAGCGAGAGGCCGCTGCCCGAGTCGTTCGAGCTCGTCGATGTCCGGCGACCGGCTGCGTCCGTCAGGCGACACAGGATGCCTCCCAGTGGGAGGACCGGGGCGCGCGGACCCCGGAGCGGCGCAGCACGCTCCAGCTTCGAGTGCCTACGCCCTCCTCGCCCAGCCACTCAAGATCGGCGGGCCGGTCGACGTCCCGCAACCCATCGATGACGAGCTCGCGCGCGGCAATGCCGCGGGACCTGCACGCTCCGAGGTAGCGCGGGCCGCTCCCTGGCCCGAACAGCATCGGCACTGCGCCGGGCGGGGACACGACGAGCGCATTGGTTCCCTGGTCTACCGTGGAAACACAGGCGGTGACGCCGCCGGCGTGCGCATCGAGGAGGCGGCAGACGTCCGCCGGCCGCAGGCAGGGCACGTCCGCCGGCACCACCAGCATGGTGTCGAAGCCCTCCAGCTCGAGCGCCTCGGCGACCGCCTCGAGCTGGCAGTTGAGCCCGCCCGGAACCCGCTCGGGCGCCGCCACGCAGCCCCGCTCGACGGCCAACGCGCCGAGCGACGGGTCGGAGGTCACGACGACGACGCGTTCCAGCCGCCGGCTCGACACCAGCGCATCGAGCACGTCGGCAGCCATCGCACGCACCAGCGCCGCACGTGCCTCCGGTTGCAGCGCAGCGGAAAGCCTCGACTTCGCCAAGGTGACCGGCTTCATCGGCACAACGCCGCAGATGCGCGGAGTGCGCATCGAGCTAGCGCCTCACCAGACCACGCTGTAGACGGCCGGTCGGCAGTCCCTCCCTGCGCGATCGTCGATCAAGCTGCGGCCGCTGCACTAGCATCATCAGAAGTTTGTCGTCAGTTGCAGGCCGTAGCTGCGCGGCGGCGCGTAGCGTGCGAACACGTCGCCCAGGAACGGGATCACGTCGACGCGATACAGCTCGTCGCCGAGGTTCTTGCCGTAAAGGGCGGCTTCCCAGCGACCGTCCCTGGAGCCGAGGCTAAGGCGTGCATCGAGCAGGCCGTAGCTGCCCTCGTAGACGGTGTTCTCGACGCCCCAGGGCATCTCGTCCTGCCAGCTGTACTCCAGGCGGGCACGCAGGGTCAGTGAATCGGCCACCGATGCGCTGAAGCTCCCGCCGACGTTGAGCATGATCTCGGGTGTGCGCGCGAGCGAGTTGCCCGACAAGTCGGCGCCGCTGGAATCGATGAAGTCTTCGTACTCTGAGTCGATGTAGGAGCCGCTGAGCCACAGCTGCACCGCAGGCACCGGCGCGAACACCGTCTCGAGCTCGACGCCCTTGATCTTGGCGCTGGCAGCGTTGTCGATGATCAGCGTAAGCCCAGCGTCATCGAGCTGCTCGACCTGGAGATCGTCGAAGTTGGTGTAGAAAACGGCGAGGTTGAGGCGCAGGCGTCCGTCGGCCCACTGCGTCTTCGCGCCTGCCTCGTAGGTCCAGGCGGTCTCCGGATCATAGGAGGCGAGCGCCGCCGCCTCGGTGCCGGGCTTGCCCTGCCAGCCGCCGCCCTTGAAGCCCTTGGCCGCGCTCAGGTAGAGCAGCGCGTCGTCGCTTACGCGCCAGTCCAGGCCGACCTTAGGCGTGAACTCGCTCCAGTCGCGGCTGGTGCTGATGTCCCAGAACTCGGCGCCGAGAGGCGCGACGCAGAAGATGAAGTCGTCCTGCGCGCCGAAGTCGAGGCACTCCGAACGATTGTCGTAGTCCTTGTCGTCCCAGGTGTAGCGGCCGCCCACCGTGAGCGTGAGGCGCTCCGCGAAGTCCCAGTTGAGCTCGCCGTAGACGGCGTAGCTCGTGGTTACGTTCGTCTGCTCGTACAGCAGCTCGCCGTCCAGGATGTCGCCGACGCTGCCGGGCCCGAGGAAAGAGAGAAAGGTCGTGGCGATGCTGTTGTCCACGACGTCGGTCTCCTCGCGCAGGTAGTACACGCCGGCGACCCAGCGCAACGCGCCGGCCGCCGACGACAGGCGCAGGTCCTGCGTGATGGCCTCGTAGGTCTCCACCTGGCCGTTGGCCGCGTCCGTCAGCGACGGCGGCGAGGTGATGCCCACGAGCGAGTAGCGTCCCTCGAAGTCGCCGTCGCGATAGGCGCCGAGGTAGGTGAGCGTTGGTCCGCTCTCGAGGCGATAGTCGACCCGCGCGGTCAGGCCCAGGGTGTCGCGGTCCTCCCACTGGCTCCACGGCGACTCGCTGACGCGCGGGTCCGGCGAGCGCAGGCCTCCCGAGAGCGTCGCGCCGAGCCCCGGAATCGTCGGATCGTCCTCGGGCTTGCGCGACTGGCCGGTGCCCTCGTTGTGGCTGAGGTCGCCGGTCAGGCGGATGTCGAGGCGGTCGCCCGGCTGGATCAGCAGCGACCCGCGGACCGCGTAGCCCTCGTACTCGTCGAGCACTTCGTCGCGGACGATGTTGTAGGAGTAGCCATCGTGCTCGCGGTACTGCACCGCTAGGCGTCCGGCCACGGTGTCCGACAGGCCGCCGGTGACGTACGCCTCGGCGGCCAGCATGTCCTGGCCGCCGCGGACGTCGTACTGCCCGTAGGAGAGCGAGGCGCGGCCGCTCGTCTCGAACGACGGCGGCGCAGTGATGAGGTTGACGGCGCCGCCGACCACGTTCTTGCCGTACAGCGTGCCCTGCGGGCCGCGCACGACCTCCACGCGCTGCAGGTCGAACATCGGCGGCGTGGCGGTGCCGCGGCGGCCGACGTAGACCTCGTCGATGAACGTGCCGACGGACGGCTCCGCGGCCGAGCCGGTGAGCCGCAGCGTGCCGATGCCGCGCACGACCACCTCCTGCTGGTTGCCGATCTGCTCCTGGAACGTGAAGCTCGGCGTCCTCGCGGCCACCTCCGCGAACTCGACGATCCCGGCGTCGCGAAGGGCGTCCTCCGACAGCACCGAGACGGCGATCGGCACGTTCTGCAGGCTCTCCTCGCCGCGCCTCCTCGCGGTGACGACCACCTCCTCCAGCACGGAGGACTTCTCCGCAGTCGCCGCCGGCGGCTGCGGCGGTGGGGGCACGGGCACGGCCGCACCGGCGGAAGCGGGCAACGCCAGCAGCGCGGCCAGGAACAGGTTCGACTCGCTATTCATGACGGACCCCCTCGAGCGCGACCTCCGCCGACGATGCGCGGCGGTCGTTCGCGCTGCCGGCCGAGTATAGAATCGTGCGGGCTGAAAAATCTACCGAGAGATTATTTTTCTAAATATCGGTAAACGAACCCGGGCGCCGGGGATCAGCGGCGGCCGAGGAACGCCCGCAATGCGGCGGCGAACTCCGGCGCGTGGCAGAGCAGAGCCTGTTGGCGGTCCTCCAGCGCGACGGCCGCCTCCAGGCTGGCGGCGCCGAGGTTCGCCTCGATGCCCTGCTTGGTCATGGCCAGGGCCAGCGGGCTGGCGGCCAATAGCTCCCGGGCGAGCGCCTCGCCGGCCGCGTCGAGGCCGGCGGAATCGACGACCGTCGACACGAGGCCGAGCCTCTCTGCGCGGGCGGCGTCGAGGAAACGCCCCGTCATCATCAGCTCGGCGGCCACTGAGGCGCCGACCAACCGCGGCAGCAGGAAGCTCACGCCGACGTCGCAGCCGGACAGCCCCAACTTGATGAAGGCCGCGTTCATGCGCGCATCCGGCGTGCAGACGCGGATGTCGGCGGCGAGCGCCAGCGCGAAACCGCCACCGCTCGCCGCGCCCTGCAAGAGCACCACTACCGGCTGCGGGCAACGGCGCATGGCGACGATGATCCGGCTGAGCGAGCGCTGCAACGCGTAGATGCCGGCGGTGCCGAGCCCCTCGAGGCGGCGGGCGACGTCGCGGATGTCGAGCCCGGCGCAGAAGCTCCGCCCGGCACCGCGAAGCACGATCACGCGCAGGTCGGGCCGTGCCGCTGCGGCCTCGAAGTACCCGCCAAGTTCCGCGATCATCGCCTCGTCGAGCGCGTTGAGGCTTTCGGGCCGGTCGAGCGTCAGCCAGTCCGCGCCGTCCCGGCTCTCGACCTTGAGCGTGCGGAACCCGCGGTTCATGCGCTTCCCCTTCAGGCGTTTGCCAGCAAGCCGCCGTCGAGCGGGATGATGGCGCCGGTCACGTAGGCGCTGGCGCGCGACGACAGGAAGAGCGCGAGCCCACCGGCGTCTCCGGTGCTTCCGGCCCGGCCGAGCGGAATCCCGGCCAGCAGGCCGGCGCGGCGAGCCTCGTCCTTGAGCGCGAAGGCCGTCATGCGGGACGGAAAGAGCCCTGGCGCGATCGCATTCACGAGGATGCCGCGGGGCGCGAGATCTCGTGCCAGGACGCGCGTGAGTTGGTGGATACCCGCCTTACTGGCGGCGTAGGAGTAGGCGTTCATGACGTGGGTCGTGACGCCGTAGACCGAGCCGATGTTGATGACGCGGGCCGGGTCGTCCGGCGTCGCCGCGGCCTCGAGTTCAGGCAGGAGCTTTTGGACGAGTTCGAACGGCACCCGGACGTTGAGAGCCATCACCGGCTCGAACGCCGACGAAGGGAACTTCTCGAGGGCGGTGCCCCAGGTCGCCCCGGCATTGTTGACGAGCACGTGCAGCCGTTGCTCCCTTTCGCGCACGCCGTCCACGACCGCGGCAAGTCCCTCAGCTGACGCGAGGTCGCCCGCCAGGCCGTGGATATCGCCGGCCCGGCCGAGCTCGTCACAGGTCGCCTCCAGCCGGCCGGGGTCACGTCCGGTGACGTAGACGCGCGCGCCCGCGGCCAGGAAGGCCTCGGCCATCATGCGGCCGATGCCGCTCGAACCACCGGTGATGAGCACAACCTTGCCCTCAACCGAGAACAGCCCCGTCACCTCGCCTCGATTCATCGTCGCTCGCCTCGCGGGAAGGGTACAACCACGGCGCCGGATCCGGGCGCCGCATGTTTTCCTTGACTATAGATCCTTCAAAACGTCCTGTGGTAAATTTTTCTTACGCCTAGTAGACTCACCGGCACCCGGCTGGGCCGGGGCGCGGCATCCGGTCGCCGAACGCGTGCCGACGCCGTCGGGGCCGCACGGGCTGAGAATACATGGACAACCACCCCAGCCAGCCTGACGAGTACAAGAGCCGCTCGGGTATTCCGCTCAAGGCCGCCTACGGCCTAGCGGATGTGCCCCCGGGCCACGCCGCTTCGATGGCCGCCCTGCCAGGTCAGGCGCCCTTCCATCGCGGCTGTTTTCCAGCCGGCTACCGCACTAAGCCGTGGCGCATCTTCCAGCTGTCCGGCTTCGGAAAGCCCGAGGACGAGAACGAGCGCATCAAGTTCCTGTTGCGCAACGGCGAGACCGGCTTCCTGATGGAGCACGACCGCAACACCGCCGACCACCTCTACAACGTCGACCACCCCGAGGTGGTCGCGCGGCGTGAGGACGTGGGCCTCACCGGCGCGGTAATGCAGAGCGTCCGGGACACCGCGATCTGCCTAGAGGGCATCCCGATCGAGAGTACCTACGGGCACGCGGGCGGAGCGGTCGTGCAACACGGCCCCTTCGCGCTGGCGGCCTACTGGACCGTAGCGCGCCGGCGCGGGATCCCGCTCGAGCGACTCGCCGGCACGGGCCAGAGCGACTTCTTCCTGACCTACCTCGGCTGCGTGACCAAGCAGCAGGTACCCACTGACGCCGGCCTGCGCCTGAACGCCGACATCATCGAGTTCTGCAGCGCCCACATGCCGAAGTGGGTGCCGGTCTCCATAGCCGGCTACAATGGCGGCGACTCGGGCCTGAACGCCTACCAGGAGCTTGGCGCGGTGATCGCCAACGCGATCGAATACCTCGACGAGATCAAGCGCCGCGGGCGGATGGACCTCGTCACCGCAGCGTACCGCTGCGGCGGCGTCAACTTCCGGACGAC
This sequence comes from uncultured Steroidobacteraceae bacterium, assembly GCA_964406445.1. Classification (GTDB taxonomy): domain Bacteria; phylum Pseudomonadota; class Gammaproteobacteria; order Steroidobacterales; family Steroidobacteraceae; genus SG8-30. The sequence goes on along the minus strand of CAYORU010000002.1, from coordinate 30,479 downwards.
CATGGACCTGTTCGAGGACGCGGCCAAGCTGCGTGCAGCGCGCAAGATGTGGTACCGCCTCCTGACCGAGCGCTACGGCATCACCGACGAGCGAGCGCTCAAGATGCGGATACACATCGTCACGGCCGGTTCGCTGATGACCTACCAGCAGCCGTTCAACAACATCGTCCGCGGCACGCTCATGGCGCTGACAGCAGTGCTAGGCGGAACCCAGTCCCTCGGCGTGTCCGGCTACGACGAGGCGATCTCCATCCCGAGCGAGCACGCCCACCAGATGTCGGTGCGCATCCAGCAGATCCTCGCCCACGAGACCAACCTGGCGGCGGTCGCCGACCCGCTGGGCGGCTCGTACTACGTCGAGGCGCTGACCGCGGAACTGGAGAGGCGCGGCTTCGAATTTGCTGCGGAAATCGAGCACCAGGGCGGCTTCCTGCGCTCGCTCGACTCCGGCTGGCTGCACGCGCGTGCGCGCGACAACCACCACGCGGAGGTCGAGGCCGAGCTCGGCGGGAGAAGCGCCATCGTGGGCGTCACGCATTTCAAGGACGACGTGTCGCCGTGGGAGATCGACGGCTTCCCCGGCGTCGACGATTCCTACGACGTCGCTCTCGCCCGCCTACAGGCCGTGCGTCGCGAGCGGCACGAGCGGGCCGCCACGGACGCCCTCAGGGCGCTCGACCGGGCCTGCCGGGGCACCGACAACATCATGCCGGCGATGCTGGCGGCGCTCGACGCCGAGGTGACCCTCGGCGAGATCGGCGAAATCTTCCGCGGCGCCTGGGGCGACTGGCAGACCCCGGAACTCGTCTGAGGTCCACATGAACGCCGGGAAGAGGATCCTGCTCGTCAAGACGGCCCTCGACGGACACTGGCGCGGCCTGTCCATGGTCGCGCGGGCGCTGCGCGACGCCGGCTTCCACGTCATTCTCGGCGGCATGGTCAAGGCCGACGAGATCATGCGGGCCGCAGTGGACGAGGACGTCGACCTCGTGGGCCTAAACGTCGGCGGCCACGTCGAGGTGGTCGAGCGCATCGTCGCCGAGTTGCGCACGGCGCGGCCGGAATTACCGATCTTCGCCGGCGGCGTCCTCTCGCCCTCGACCTGTCGGCGGCTCGCCGCCCTCGGTGTCGAGACCTATCCGCCGGGCTCTCCCCTGCTTGACATCGTCAGGGCCGCCGAGCGCCTCACCGCCTGAGGCTCAGCGAAGAGCGCTCCCGGTCCCGATCGAGTCCAGCACCCGGCGCGCAGCGGCGCCGATCGAGTCTCTGCCGGCGATGATCGCCGCAAGCGTCCGCGACCAGCCGGAGCCGGCCGCGACTTCCGCGAGACGTCCACGCAGCTCGTCCTCGACGAGAGCGCGCAACGCGAGCCCCGGCAGCCGCTGGCGGCGCGCCGCGATCTGCCCCGTGCGTTCTAGGTGCCCGCGGTGCGCCTCGACCGCCTGCCAAAGCTCAGGCACACCCCGGCGCTCGAGCGCTACCGTCGCGAGCACCGGGGCCCGCCAGCCGTCGGCGGAGGCCGGCACTATCCGCTCGACGTCCCGGCGGACCTGGTCGGCACCCTCGCGATCGGCCTTATTGATCACGAAGACATCCGCGACCTCCATCAGCCCAGCCTTGATCGCCTGCACCTCGTCACCCATGCCCGGCGTGAGGACGACCACGGTCGTGCACGCGGCGTCGACGACGTCGATCTCGTTCTGGCCGACGCCCACGGTCTCGATAAGGATGATGGGCCAGCCCGCGGCGTCGATGGCGCGGATGGCGAAAGGCGCGACCAGCGACAGGCCGCCGCGCGCGCGGCGGGCGCCGAGCGAGCGCACGAACAGCCGCTCGTCGCCGGCGACCGCCTCCATGCGCATCCGGTCGCCGAGAATCGCGCCCTCGCTCAGGGGCGAGACAGGGTCGAGCGCGAGGACCGCCGTCCGCTGGTGCCGTGCGAGCGCCTCCTCGAGCAGCGCGCCGACGAGCGTGGACTTCCCTGCGCCAGGCGCGCCGGTGACGCCCACGGTGTAGGCGCGCCCGCCGAGCGGGGCGATCGCAGCGTCGAGCGGCGCGAGCATCGCCGGGTCGCGCTCGAGTAGGGTCAGCACACGGGCGAGCGCCGCCCGCTCGCCGCGCGCGAGGCGCGCGACCAGTTCCGCGTGCCCCGCCTCAAGCGCCACGGCCCCGGGGCCCGCGGTCAGAGCGCCCGCCTGAGCAGGGCCACAAGGGCGCCGCTGTCCGGGACCGGACGTGGATTGGTGCCGCACCAGATGTCCTGGAACGTATAGCGAGCGAGGTCCTCCAACTGTGCCTCGCCGATGCCGACGTCGCAGAGGCGGCGCGGCATGCCGAGGTCGCGTATCGTGCGGTCCGCCAGCACGTGCGCCGGAGTCTCCGGCTCGCCAAAGGCGAGACTGATCAGGCGCTGCCGCTCGCCGTTCACTTCCTGGTTGAACTCGAGCGCGAACGGGGCCATCACGCAGGAAGTGTAGCCGTGCGGCACGTCGAAGGACCCGCCGAGCGCGTGGCCCACCGCGTGGCTCACGCCCATGGGCAGGCCGGCCACGATGGCGACCATCGAGCACCACGCGCCCATCTGGCACTTCTGGCGGGCGTCGAGGTCGGCGGGGTCCGCCTTGACCGCGGCGAGGCCCCGCGAGAGCAGGCGGATGCCGTTGATCGCAAGCCCGTCCCAGTAGTCGTTGGAGCCGAACGATCCGAGCGTCTCGAAGCAGTGGTCGAGGGCGCGCACGCCCGTCGAGAGCCACATCCACTCGGGCGTGTGCACCGTCACCGCCGGGTCGAGGATCACCGAGCGGGCCACCATCAGTGGGTGGAAGTAGGCCTGCTTGACGTTGATCCGCTTGTCGGTCGCGCCGGACAGCGGGTTGAACTCGCCGCCCGAGAGCGTCGTCGGGATCAGCACCACCGGAATGTCCGGCGGTTCGAAGCTCGGAAGCGTCAACGTGCGGTCCGGGTTGACGACGACGTGGAACGCCTCGAAGGCCCCGGCGTCGTAGATGCCGTGCCTGAGGCACAGCGCGAGAATCTTCGTGGCGTCGGTCACCGAGCCGCCGCCGAAGGAGACCAGCAGGTCGGGCTCGACCGCACGCGCAGCGAGCGCCGCCGCCGCCACGTCCTCGCGCGGGACATGCGCACGAATGCCGTCAAAGACGCCGGCAAGCCTTGGCCCTAGGGCCCGCTCGATGCGAGTGACCTCATCGGTCGTCCTGCGCAGGGTGCCACTGCACACCAGGAACACCCGCTTCGCACCGAGACGCTCGACCTCCTCCAGCAATGCACGGGCCGCGGGCCGGCCACTGTAGACCTGCTCCAGCCGGCTCAAGCCGATGACGGTGTCATACACGGCCGCACCCCCTCGAAGCCGCGCTGGCAGCAGGCCCGCGCCGTGCGAGGATTGTATCGACAGTACTGATGGTGTACAAACCTTACCGCTCGGAAACCGGAGCGCATCTACGGTATGGTACTGCGGCGGGGTTCGCTGCGGGTCGAGGGGGATTCTGCATGAATGGCAGCGACAAGGGCCACGCCGATTCGCGCGTGCCGGCGCGGGAGACCTGCGTCGTGCGCTACCTGATCGACCGCTGGGCCGAGGAGCGCCCCGACCAGGTCTACGCCATCTTCGACGGCGGCCGCCAATGGACCTACTGGGACCTGCGCGAGAAGACCGTTGCGCTCGCCGCCGGCCTCGCGCGCCAGGGCGTGCAGCGCAGCGACCACGTGCTGGCCTGGCAGCCCAACACGCCCGAGATGCTGCTGACGTTCTTCGCAATCAACTACCTCGGCGCTGTGTACGTGCCGATCAACACCGCCTATCGCGGCCGGATCCTCGAGCACGTGATCGAGAACTCCGACGCGCGCCTCGCGGTGATCCACGCGGACCTCGTGCCGCGGCTGGCGGGAATTTCTCTGTCAAGGCTGCAGCGCATCGTCGTGGTCGGCGGCGACGCCGAGGCGACGCATTTGCCTACTGTCCCCTTCGGCACGCTGTCCGCGGGCGGCCGCCAGCTCCCCGCGCTGGCGCGGCCGATCGAACCCTGGGACACGCAGTCGATCATCTACACGTCCGGCACGACCGGTCCGTCGAAAGGCGTGCTCTCATCCTACCTGCACATGTATACGAACCCGGGACCCGAGGCCTGGTGGTTCATCACGGGCGAGGACCGCTTCCTGGTGAACATGCCGATGTTCCACATCGGCGGCCTCGGGCTGTCCTTCGCCATGCTCGCGCGCGGCGGGTCCGTCGTGATGCCCGAGCGGTTCTCGACCGACCACTTCTGGCCGCTGGTACGCGACACGGGTACGACCGCCGTGTTTCTGCTCGGCGTCATGGCCACCTTCCTGCTCAAGACGCCGCCCGGGCCGACCGATCGTGACCACTCGGTGCGCAAGGTCTTCATCGTGCCGCTGAGCGACGGCGCCGCCGAGTTCCACGAGCGCTTCGGTGCCGACGTGTACACGATCTTCAACATGACTGAGATCTCCTCGCCGATTGTCTCGGCGCCGAACCCTGCGGTCCGGGGCACTTGCGGCAAGGTCCGCCCCGGCGTCGAGGTGCGGCTCGTGGACGACAACGACTGCGAGGTTCAGGTGGGTGCGGTCGGCGAGATGATCATCAGGACCGAGCGGCCCTGGGCGATGAACCACGGCTACTACAAGAATTCCGAGGCCACCGCCCGCGCCTGGCGCAACGGCTGGTTCCACACCGGCGACGCGTTTCGCCGGGACGACGAGGGCAACTTCTTCTTCGTCGACCGGATGAAGGATGCGATACGCCGCCGCGGTGAGAATATCTCGTCGTTCGAGGTCGAGGCCGAGATCGTCGCCTTCCCAGCGGTCCGCGAGGCCGCGGCCGTCGCCGTTCCGAGCGAGTTCGGCGAGGACGAGGTGATGGCCGTCGTGGCGCCCGCGGCGGGCCAGCAGATCGACCCCGTCGCGCTGATCGAGTTCCTGCGCACGCGTATGGCCTACTTTATGATTCCACGCTACATTCGCGTCCTCCCGGAGCTTCCCAAGACGCCCACCGCGAAGGTGATGAAGGCCGAGCTCAGGTCGCAAGGCGTGACGCCGGACACCTGGGACCGCGAGAAGGCGGGGATCCGCATCGGCAGGGACCGCATCGGTTCCTGACCTGGCCCGGGGTAGGAGACCCTGATGAAGCGCCCGAAGAGAACCGCGCCGGACGCCCGGGGGGGTACCGGCAGGCCCCCGCAGCTGAAGGCGGAAGTGCAGGAGTTCAAGCGACGCCGCATCCTCGAGGAGGCTCGCGACCTGTTCTACGCCGACGGCTATGAAGCGACGACGCTCGACGCCATAGCCGAGGCGCTCAAGGTCACCAAGCCCTTCCTTTATTCCTACTTCAAGAACAAGAGCGAGATCCTGAACGCTATCTGCGAGGTCGGCATCCGCAGCTCGCTCAAGGCGCTCGACGAGGCCCTGCTGTCCGCACTGCCGCCGCGCGACAAGCTCAAGCTGATCGTTGAGCGCGTCACTTCGATCATCCTGCAGGACCAGAAGTACATCGTCGTCTACGAGCGCGAGGAGAAGAACCTGGAGTCGCGCGAGGCCAAGGAACTCATGGCGCTGCGCAAGCAGTTTGGCGTGCGCCTCGCGGAGCTGCTCGAGGCGGGCAACAAGAGTGGCGAGTTCGAGGTGCCGGACCCGCTGCTGACCGCAGTGTCGATCGGCGGCCTGATGACCTGGGTCGCCTCCTGGTACCGCCCGACGGGCCGCTGGTCGAAAACAGAGGTCATCGTCCACATGATCCGCAACGTCGACGGCATGGTGGCGCGCCGCCCGGCCGGGGCCGGTGGCAAGGCCGGCGAGCCCGTCCCGGTCGAGAGATGACCGGCTCCGTCTACCGCAGCGACGTCCTCGCCGGCCGGGTCGCGTTCATCACCGGCGGCAGCTCCGGGATCAACAAGGCCATCGCGCGGCGCTACGTCGAGCACGGTGCCCGCGTCGTGCTGGTGGCGCGCGACCCCGCGAAGCTCGAAAGCGCCGCGGTCGAGCTCGACGCCGTGGCCGCTGGTTCAGCGGCCGGGTTCGCGGCGGACGTGCGCGACCTCGCGGCCGTGGAGGCCGCGGCGTGCGCCGGCAGCGAGCGTTTCGGCCGATACGACGTCGCGATCGCCGGCGCCGCCGGCAATTTTCCCGCCCCGGCCGCCCGACTCAGCTCGAACGGCTTCGCCGCCGTGGTGGACATCGACCTGAAGGGCACGTTCCACACCTTCCGCGCCTGCCATCCCTGGCTGAATCCGGGCGCCCGCCTCATTGCGATCTCCGCGCCGCAGGCACAGGTCCCGATGGAGTACCAGGCCGCCGCCTGTTCCGCGAAGGCGGGCATCGAGATGCTGGTCCGGACGCTGGCGCTCGAATGGGGCGGCCTCGAGGGCGCCCGCGTAAACGCCCTCTCGCCCGGGCTCGTGGCCGGCACCTACGGCTCCGAAATCTTCCTTCGACACGCCAGCGAGGCCGCGATGGTCGGCGCCCAGCCGGTACCGCGCCTCGCCACCCTCGAGGAAGTCGCCGACGTCGCAGTCTTCCTCGCGAGTCCGCTCGGGGACTACATCACGGGCCACGTGCTCGCCGTCGACGGCGGGCTCTCGCTCACCTCCGCGACAGGCCTCGCCTTCCGCAAAGCCATCGAGGCTGCCGCGGCGGCCCGCCCCGCCTAGCCGCCCTCGCCGCGCCCACGACGGTACGACCCATGACCCTGCGCCGCAGCATCTTCGAGCCCGACCACGACATCTTTCGCGAGAGCGCTGAGCGGTTCTTCCGCGAGGAGATCGGGCCGCATTCCGCGCGCTGGCGCGAGGCCGGTCAGGTGGATCGCGAGGCCTTCCTCGCGGCGGGCCGGCAGGGCTTCCTGCTGATGTGGGCAGACGAGGCCTACGGGTCGGCCGGCATCCAGGACTTCCGCTACGACCAGATCCTGATCGAGGAGAACGCGCGGCACGGCGACATCTGCTTCTACCTGCCGCTGCACTCCCGCCTGGTGGCCCCCTACATTGCGCACCTCGGCACGCCCGAGCAGCGGGCAAGGTTCCTGCCGAAGTGCGTGAGCGGAGAGTCGATCCTCGCGATCGCGATGACCGAGCCGGCCGCGGGCAGCGACCTGGCCGGCATAAAGACGCGCGCCGAGGACCGCGGGGACCACTGGCTGCTGAACGGCTCCAAGACCTATATCTCGAACGGCATCATCGCCGACCTCGTGCTGGTCGCGGCGCGTACGGTCCCCGAGCAGAAGCACGGCCTCGGCCTGTTCCTCGTGGAGCGCGGCATGACCGGCTTCGAGCGCGGCCGGCGACTGAAGAAGATCGGCCTCGAAGCGCAGGACACGGCCGAGCTCTTCTTCAACGACGTGCGCGTCCCCAAGTCCCACGTCCTCGGCGACCCGACAATGGGCTTCCGCTACCTCACGCAGTTCCTCGCCGAGGAGCGGCTGGTCAACGCCGTGCAGTACGTCGCGAACGCCCAGGTCGCCTGGGACCTGACGCTCGAGTTCGTCAAGTCGCGCCGGGCCTTCGGTCGGCCGATCGGCGCGTTCCAGAATACCCGTTTCAAGCTTGCCGAGCTGCGTGCCGCAATCGACGCTTTGCAGGTCTTTGTCGACTGGTGCGTCATGGAGCATAACGCTGGGCGCCTGACGCCGGAGATCGCCGCACAGGCCAAGCTTCTCACCAGCGAACTAGAGGGCCGCACCGCCGACGAGTGCCTACAGCTGCACGGCGGGGCTGGCTACATGGAAGAATACCGAATAAGCCGGATCTTCACCGATGCGCGGATCTCACGGATCTACGCTGGCACGTCGGAGATCATGAAGGAGATCATCGCGCGCGGCGTCGGGCTCGACGAGCGCAAGATGACGTGAGGGAAGAGGGTCAGACGAACCGCGGCCGCCGCTTCTCGAGGAACGCCCGCAATCCCTCCGCGTGGTCGGGGTGATCGGCGAGCTCGCACTGCAGTTCTGCCTCAAGCGCGAGCCGCGCCGCGAGCTCCTCCCGCAGGTCGCCCCTCAGCAGCGCCTTGGTCCGGCGGGTGGCGAGCATCGGTCCGGCCGCGACGCGCGCCGCCAGTTCCAACGCGCGAGCTTGCAGCTGGCCGTCGTCCACGCAATCCCAGACCAGCCCCCACTCTGCAGCGCGCGCCGCCTCTAGCGGCTCGCCAAGCAAGCCCAGCGCGAGGGCGCGGCCTGCGCCCAGCAGTCGCTCCATATGCCAGCCAGCGGCCAGGTCAGGCAGCAGCGCGAGGCGCGGCACGAATACGTTGTGAAAGGCCGCGCTGCGCGCCACAAGGACGACGTCCCCGAGCAGCGCGAGACCCACGCCGCCACCGGCCGCGATTCCATTCACTGCAACGACCAACGGCTGCGGAAGCGCAGCGAGAGCTTCCACAGCCGGATGGAAGTAAGTTTCCAATACACGACGGGTAGACACTCCTCTGGACTCGCCCACTATCGAGGGAAAGGCTCCTGGTGTCAGATCGGCTCCGGCGCAGAACGCGGCCCCCTCCCCGGTAAGTACAACGGCCCGGACACTCGGATCTCCAGCTATTGCGGCGGCGACTCGCGTCAATCGCTCAAGCATGCCAGCGTTCAGGGCGTTGAATGCTGCTGGTCGGTTCAATCTGAGCGACGCAATCCCGCCCGTATGCTCGACAATGAGATCGTCAGGTACATTCATGTCAGATTGACCAGCGGCTGAAAAAGAAATTGGTCCAGGTGCCGCATCGATGCTTGACCGCGCGTTTCGCGACTCAGGGACCGGCAAAGCCTCCGCGCAGCCTCATCACGCTATCCCGCGAGTCGACCGGCGGATGGTAACGCCGCGGCCGCTGCGCAGGTAGTCGCGCCGGTGCTCAGTCGGGGATGACCTTCCCGGGATTCAGGATGCCGTGCGGGTCGAGCGCCTGCTTCAGCCGCCGCATCAGCGCGATCTCCGCGGGCGTTCGCGACAGGCCCAGCCAGCGGCGCTTGTCCGCGCCGATGCCGTGCTCGGCCGAGATGGCGCCGCCGAAGCGCGCGAGCGGCTCATAGACCGCGGCATCGACCTCCTCGTGCAGCGCCGCGCCCTCGACCCGCGGGCAGACGACGAAGTGCAGGTTGCCGTCGCCGAGGTGGCCGAAGACGTGGAAGGCTCCCTGCGGCCAGCGGTCGCGCACGCGCGCCGCGACCTCGTCGACGTAGGCCGGCATGTCGGCGATCGGCAGGCTGACGTCGTAGGCGAACAGCGGGCGGTCGTGGCGGATCGGCCCGAAGTCCTCGCGGATCGCCCAAAGGCGGTCGCGTTCCGCGCGCGACTTCGGCAGCACCGCGTCGACGACGAGCCCGGCCTCCCAGGCCGAGGCGATCGCCGCCTCGAAGCGTGCCGCGTCCGGGGTCTCGTCCGCACCCTGTGCCTCGATCAGCGCATAGAAGGCGTGCTCGCGCGACAGCGGCGCGGCGTGGCCGCCCGGTACGGTCACCGCGCGGTAGTAGTCGCCCCACATGACCTCGAAGGACGACAGCTGGCCGCCCAGCCGGCGATCGACGTGGCGCAGCAGCTGCCCGAGGCGGTCCGGCCCCGCCACCGCGACGAGCGCCGTGTCGAGGCTCGCCGGCCGCTCGCGCAGCGCCAGCACCGCGCGGGTCACGACGCCGAGGGTGCCCTCGGTCCCGATGAACAGCTGCTTGAGGTCGTAGCCGCTGTTGTTCTTGAGCATCCGGTTCATGGACGAGACGATCGTGCCGTCGGCGAGCACGGCCTCGAGCCCGAGCACCTGCGCGCGCATCATGCCGTGGCGGATGACCGTCACGCCGCCGGCGTTGGTCGAGACGTTGCCGCCGATCGTGCAGGAGCCGCGCGCACCGAGGTCCAGCGGGAAATGCAGTCCCGCGGACTCGACGGCCTCGTGCAGCGCCTGGAGGGTGACGCCCGCCTCGACCGTCGCGGTCCTGCCGGCCTCGTCGATCGTCTCGATGCGATTCATCCGCTCGAGCGACAGGACGATGTCGGCGGCCGTGGCGCGCTCGCCGCCGGAGAGGCCGGTGCGGCCGCCGTGGGTGACCACCGGCTGGCGCCAGGCGTCGCACAGCGCCAGCACTTCGCTGACTTCGCGCGTCGAGCCGGGGCGGACCAGCGCCCGCGCCTCGAGCGGCTCGGTGCTCCAGGCGTGGCGGCTTCGCGCTCCGACGGCTTCGCCGGTGAGGACCTGGCCGGGTCCCAGCAGCCGGGCGAGCTCCGCCACGATCGGCGCGTCGCGGGTCATCGCGGGGCCCCGCCGCCGCCTTGGCGCGCCGTCGCCGTCATGCGTGCAGCTCGATCACGTCGCCATCGGCGACCGGGTGCTCGCGTCCGGCATGGTGGCCGTCGTGGGTGGCGTTCCACAGCCGCGCGAACCGCACCTGGTCGGCGAGATCGCGATGCACGAGGCGGGCCACGTCCGCCACCGTGCCGCCCGGGCGCAGCACGAAGGGCCGGCCGCGATCCGGCGGCTTGCCGGGTACCTTGGTGTAGACCCGGATCAGCCCGAGCCGCGCGAACAGCCAAGGCCCCAGCGCCTCGACGCCGGCGCCGGTCTGCGCCGAGACGACCATGACCGGGAAATCGAGCCCGGCCAGCTCCTCGAGGGCCTCGGCGTCCTCCGCCGCGTCTGGATCGAGGTCGGCCTTGTTCGCGACGAGCAGCGTCGGCAGCAGGCGGAAGAACGGGTCGTCCGCAACTTCGTCCGGCTCGTCGCCCGTCGGGTCGGCAGGCCAGCGTGCGCCGAGGCCGACGCGGCGCTCCGCGAGCTCGGCGCGCAACTCGGCGACCTGCTGCACGATCCCTGGCTCGGTGACGTCCACGACCAGCAGCGCCGCGTCCGCGGACTGCAGCGTTCCCCCGATCCAGCTCACCGGGTGGCGCGCGGCGAGCGGCGGCAGGTCGACCAGCTGCAGCTGCACGTCGCCGACCGTCATCATGCCGGGTTCCGGATACTGCGTCGTGAACGGGAAGGGCGCGACCCTCGCGCCGGACCCGCTGAGGCGCGCGTGCAGCAGCGACTTGCCGCCGTTCGGCGGGCCGAGCAGCGCAATCTGCGCGGCGCCCTCGGGCCGGACCACCAGCGCGGGCCCGCCGCGCGCGCCGCCCTTGCGTGGCCCGGCGAGTTCTTCCTCCAGCTCGCGGATGCGCCGCTTGAGGTCGCCCTGCAGGTGGTCGGTGCCCTTGTGCTTCGGGATGACCCTGAGCATCTCGCGCAGGCACTCGAGGCGCAGCTCGGGGTCGCGGGCGCGACGCAGCGCGTCGGCGGCAGCCCGGTACTCCGGCGTCAGGTTGGCCGGCATCGCTCAGCCCGGCACGAGCGCCTCGAGCACGAGGCGGGTCATGGCGTCCACGCCCGTCTCGCGCTCGACGGCGGTCATGGCCTCCGGCCGGCCGACCTGGTCGGTCACCGTCAGCACCGCGAGCGCCTCGAAGCCGAGCTCCGCCGCGAGCCCGTAGAGGCCCGCCGCCTCCATCTCGATGGCGAGGAAGCCGAGCTCGCGCAGCCGCGCGTGCAGGCCCGCGTCCGGATGGTAGAAGAGGTCGCTCGAGAAAACGTTGCCCACGTGCGCCGGCCGCCCGCCGTCGAGCGCGCGGCGAGCCACGGGCTCGAGCAGCGACCAGCTCGCCGTCGCCGGGAAGTCGTGGCCATGGCAGCGGATGCGGTTCACGGACGAGTCGGTGCCGGCGCCGAGCGCGAGCACGAGGTCGCCGAGGCCGAGGCCGGGCTGCAGCCCGCCGCAGGTGCCGATGCGCACGATGCGCCGCACGCCATGGTCGCGCACCAGCTCGGTCGCGTAGATCAGCGTCGAGGGAATCCCGATGCCGCCACCGATCACCGAGACCCGCTCGCCGCGGTAGCGGCCGGTGTAGCCCAGCATGTTGCGAACGTCGGAGACGAGCTCGGCGTCCCCGAGCAGGGTCGTCGCCACGTGCCTGGCGCGGCGCGGGTCTCCGGGCAGCAGCACCGTCCCGGCGAAGGCGCCGGCGCGCGCGTTCAGGTGGGGCGAGCTCATGCCGCGGCGCGCGGCGCGGCCAGGAAGGCACAGCCGTGCGCCAGCGCCGGCACGCCGAGCCAGCTGGCGATCGACTGGCCGATGTCGGCGAAGGTCTCGCGCCGCCCGAGCGCGGCCGCCGGCACCCGCGGCCCCGCGGCGAGCACGGGCACGTGCTCGCGGGTGTGGTTCCAGCCGTGCCAGCTCGGGTCGTTGCCGTGGTCGGCGGTCAGCACCAGGAGGTCGCGCGGGCCGAGCGCCCCGAGCAGCCGGCCGAGCATGGCGTCGAAGGCCTCCAGCGCGCGCGCATAGCCGGGCACGTCGCGCCGGTGGCCGTACTCCTGGTCGAAATCGACGAGGTTGGTGAATACGAGAGTGCGGTCGCCGCCGGAAAGCAGCGCGTCCTGCGAGGCCGCCATCAGCGCCTCGAGGCCGTTCGCCTTGACCGCGCGGCCGACGCCGCGGCCGGCGAAGATGTCGGGCACCTTGCCGACGCCGACGACCGTGCCGCCGGCGTCGGTGACGGCATCGAGCAGCGTGCCGGGCGGCGGCGGCACGGCGAAGTCGCGCCGGTTCGGCGTGCGGCGGAAGTCGCCTGGCCGCGCGCCGACGAACGGCCGGGCGATCACGCGTCCGATGCGCCATCGATCGGCGAGGCGCCGCGCCTCGAGGCACAGCGCGTAGAGACGGTCGAGCCCGAAGGCCTGCTCGTGGGCGCAGAACTGGATCACCGAGTCCTGCGAGGTGTAGACGATCGGCTTGCCGGCGGCGATGTGCTCTTCGCCGAAATCCTCGATGACCTGCGTGCCCGAGGCGTGGCAGTTGCCGAGGAAGCCCGGCACGCCGGTGCGCCGGGCCAGTTCGTCGAGCAGCTCGCGCGGCATCGAGTCCGTCAGCGACGTGAAGTAGCCCCAGTCCTCGACGACCGGCTGGCCGGCCATCTCCCAGTGGCCGGAGACCGTGTCCTTGCCGACCGAACGCTCTGCCGAGAAGCCCCAGGCGGCGGTCGGCGCCGGCAGCCCGGCGAATCCCTCGACCGGCGCGCCGCGCGCGGCGGCGGCGGCGTGCACCAGGCCGAGGCGCGCGAGCACCGGGATGCGAAGCGGACCCGCGCGGCCCTCGTCGGCCTTGCCGCGGGCGCAGGCCTCGGCGATGTGGCCGAAAGTGTCGGCGCCGGCGTCGCCGTAGCGGTCCGCATCGGGCAGCGCGCCGACGCCGAGCGAATCCGCGACCAGCAGCAGCGCGCGCCGGGGAGCCGGCGCCGTCGATGGATCGGTCATGGCGCCTTCTTACACTTCCTGCGCCGGGGCGTCCACGCACCCGATCACGGCCGGATCCTCCGGCGGCGGCGTCGCCGCGATCTGCATCGCAGCCGCCACCGCGAGGACGGCCGCGGCGCCCGCCGCCGCGTCGGCCGCGTGCACGCGTGCGAGCGGCTCGCCCTTCGCGACCTGCTCGCCGAGCCGCGCGATCCGGTCGAGGCCCACGCGCGGGTCGACCCTCGCACCCGGCGCGCTGCGCCCGCCGCCCAGCGACAGGACCGCGAGCCCGAGCGCGCGCGTGTCCACCGCAGCCACGTAGCCGTCTTTCGGCGCGGGCACCTCCAGCACGACCGGCGCGCGCGCGAGGTGCCGGGCCGGCCGCTCCAGCAGGTCGGCCGGGCCGCCGAGGCCGGCGACCATCCTCGCGAATCGCAGCGCCGCGTCACCGCTCGCGAGCGCCGCAAGCAGCCGGCTACGGGCCGCCATCCCGTCGGCCGCGACTCCACCCAGCACGAGCAGGCGCGCCCCCAGCGCGAGCGTCACCTCGAGCAGCCGCGGGTCCGCCGGCTCGCCGCGAAGCATTGCGACGGCCTCAGCGACCTCGAGCGCGTTGCCGGCCGAGCGCGCGAGCGGCTGCTGCATGCCGGTCAGCAGCGCCGCGCAGCGCAGGCCCGCGCCACGGGCCGTGTCGGCCAGCGCAGTGGCGAGCGCGCGCGCATCGGCGAGCGAGGGCATGACGGCGCCGTTGCCCACCTTGACGTCGAGAACCAGGGCGTCGATCCCCGCGGCCAGCTTCTTGGAGAGGATCGAGGCGCAGATGAGCGGCTCGCAGTCCACCGTCGCGGTCACGTCGCGGATCGCGTAGAGACGGCGGTCGGCCGGCGCGAGCCGCGGGCCGGCGCCGACGATGGCCACGCCCGCCTCGCGCACCACGCGCCGCAGGCGCGGCTCGTCAGGCTGTGCGTCGTATCCCGGGATCGCCTCGAGCTTGTCGAGCGTGCCGCCCGTGTGCCCGAGGCTGCGGCCCGAGATCATCGGCACGAAGACGCCGCAGGCCGCGAGCATCGGCCCGAGCGGCAGCGACACGAGGTCGCCGACGCCGCCCGTCGAGTGCTTGTCGAGCACCGGGCCGGGCAGCGACTCCGCGCGCCAGTCGAGCACGGTGCCGCTGTCGCGCATCGCGAGCGTGAAGTCGGCGCGCTCCCCGGGCGTCATGCCGCTGAACCACACGGCCATGGCGAAGGCGGCCGCCTGGGCGTCCGACAGGCTGCCGTCGGCGAGGCCGGCGACGATCGACTCGAGCTCGGCGCGCGACAGCCGGCCGCCGTCGCGCTTGCGGCGCAGCAGTTCCTCCGTCGGCGGCCTCACCCGCGCAGGGCCTCGCGCAGCGCGCCGAGCAGCCCGCTCGCGCCGATGCGGAAGTGCGCCGGATCCGCCCAGCCGGGCCCGAGGATCTCGTCCGCGAGCGCGAGGTAGACCGCCGCGTCGGCGACGCTGCGCACGCCGCCGGCGGCCTTGAAGCCGCCGCGGCCGGAATCGCGGATCGCCTCGAGCATGGCGCGCGCCGCCTCGGGCGTCGCGTTGACCGCCACCTTGCCGGTCGAGGTCTTGACGAAATCGGCGCCGGCCTCGAGCGCGGCGAGCGAGGCCTCGCGGACGCGCTGCGGGTCGCCCAGCTCGCCGGTCTCGAGGATCGCCTTCAGCAGGCGCCCGGCCGCCGACTCGCGGCAGGCCGCGAGGACCGCGAGCGCCGCCCTCCGCTCGCCCGCGAGCCACGCGCGCCAGGGCAGCACGACGTCCACCTCGTCGGCGCCGGCTGCCACCGCGCGGCGCGTCTCGCGGCGCACCCGCCCGGCGTCCGAGCCGCCATCCGGGAAGTTGACCACCGTCGCGACCCGCACCGCGGCGAGGCCGCAGGCATCGAGCGCGCGCCGCGCCGTGACGATGTGCTCGGGATAGACGCAGACGGCGGCCGGCGCGCCACCCTGCCCCGCCGCGGCAGCGCACAGACGCTCGATCGACGCCGGCGTATCGTCCTCGCCGAGGCTGGTGAGATCGAGGAGCGGAATCGCGCGAAGCGCGATCGCTGCGGCGTCGTGGGCGGTCATGAATCGGTGGAAATGCGGTGCCTGCGGGCCAAGATACGCGAGGCCCGGGGCCCGGGCCAGCCGCGACGCGGGACGCACCAGGCCCATCAGGACAAGTACCGATACGGCGGCCCGCCGCCGGCGGTCAACTGGTGGCCGAATCCTGCGCCGGATGACGCCGTGACTGCGATGCCGAAGGATCCGGTCTACGACTGGCTCGCCTACTATGCCGACTTCGACCCTGCGCGCGTCGCCGCGGTCGACCTCGCCACCGGCCGGTGGCTGAGCTACGGGGCCCTCGACGACCGCGCCACGCGCCTCGCCACGGCGCTGCGCGAGGATTTCGGCGTGCGGCCGTTCGACCGGGTCGCCTTCGTGGCCCACAACAGCACGGACCACTTCGAGGCCATGTTCGCCTGCTGGAAGCTCGGCGCGATGTTCGTGCCGCTCAACTGGCGGCTGTCGCCCTACGAGACCGTCGAGGTGCTGAGGCTCGCCGAGCCGCGGGTGGTCCTCTGCGACGCGGAGCTCGAGCCCCACCTCGAGGGCGACGCGACGGCGCGGGTCCTGCGCAAGCCGGGCGAGGCGGGCTCGGCCTACGAGCGGCTCATCGCGAACCATCCGCCCGCGGTGCGCATGGCCGGTGTCGACTCCGACATGCCCAACATGCTGCTGTTCACCTCCGGGACGACCGGCCGCCCCAAGGGCGTCATCTACACGCACCGGATGACACAGAACATCGTCCTGCACGCGGCGCTGCACGCCCGCGTGCGCGCGCACGCCCGCACGCTCACCTACCTGCCGCTGTTCCACGCGGCCGGGCTCTACGCCGTGTCGACGCCGCAGTTCCACTACGGCGGCGCGGTGGTCGTCATGCGGCAGTGGGACACGCGCGAGTGCTTCCGGCACCTTCTCGACCCCGAGCTCGCCATCACCCACGTGGTGGGTGTGCCCACCCACTACCAGCTGCTCTCCGAGCTGCCCGAGTTCGAGCAGGCGCGATTCCCGTCCCTCGAGGTGGCCGCCGTCGGCGGCGCCCCGGTGCCGCTCGACCTGCTCGAGGTGTGGGAGCGCAAGGGCTGCGAACTGTCCCAGTCCTTCGGGCTAACGGAGGCCTTCAGCGTCTCCTACTGCCCGCCGGAGAAGGCGCACGAGAAGATCGGCTCCGCCGGGCACGCGCTGATGCACGTGGAGGTGCGCATCGGCGACGCGGACGGCCGCGAGCTGCCGCGCGAGACGGTCGGGGAGATCCAGGTCCGCGGTCCGGGCGTGACGCCCGGCTACTGGAACGACCCGGTCGCGACCGCCGAGGCCTTCACCGCCGACGGCTTCCTGCGCACCGGCGACGCCGCCCGCATGACCGCCGACGGCACGATCTACGTGGTGGATCGCCTGAAGGACATGATCATCTCCGGCGGCGAGAACGTGTATCCGGCCGAGGTCGAGAACGTCATCGACAGCCTCGACGAGGTCAGCCAGTGCGCGGTCATCGGCATCGCCGATCCGCGCTGGGGCGAGGCCGGGCTCGCCCTCGTGCTGCTGAAGCCGGGGCGCAGCCTGTCGGCCGAGGCCGTGCTCGCGCACTGCGCCGGACGGCTGGCGAAGTACAAGGTGCCGCGGCAGGTGGAGTTCGTGGCGCGCCTGCCGCTCAGCCCGCAGGGCAAGGTGCTCAAGACCGAGCTGCGCAAGGCCTGGGCCAGCGCGGCCACGGACGGATGAGCCGCATGCGGCCGGTCAAGCTGCTCGACGCGGCGTTCCTGCACCTCGAGACCCGCGCCACGCCCATGCACGTCGGCGCGCTTTTCGTGCTGGCGCCGCCGCCCGCGCGTGGCAACTTCCACGCGCGCTTGCGGCGGGTCGTCGCGGCCCGGCTCGGCGCGAGCGAGGTGTTCACGCGACGCGCGGCCAGGCTGCCGCTCGGCCTCGCCAACCCGTTCTGGGTGACCGCGGCGCGCGTCGACCTCGACCACCACGTCCGACGCCACCGCCTCCCCGAGCCCGGCGGACGCCGCGAGCTCGAGGACTGCGTGGCGCGGCTGCACGAGCGGCCGCTGGACCCGGCGCGGCCGCTGTGGGAGCTGCACGTGATCGAGGGCCTCGAGGACGGCGGCGACGCCGTCTACGTCAAGGTGCACCACGCCGGCCTCGACGGCCACTCGGCGCAGCTCTTCCTGCAGTCGTTCGTGGACCGGACGCGCAGGCCCGGCCGGCGCCGCACGGTGAGCGCGCCGGCCGGGACACCCGCCGACGCATCGCGCCTGCTCGCCGCCGGGGCAGCGCACCAGCTGGCAGAACTCGCGCGACTGCCGGCGCACCTTGCCGGCATTGCGCGCAGCGCCTTGGCGCGGCCCGGCGGGACGCCGGCGCGCCGCGCGCCGCCCGTGCCCTCGACGCCGCTCAACGTGGTGATCTCCGGCCGGCGGAGCTTCGCCTGCGTCGACATCGGGCTCGACGAGGTCAAGGCCGCGGCGAAGGCCGCCGGCGCGACCGTCAACGACGCGGTGCTGGCGGCCGTGGCGGGCTCGCTGCGAGGCTGGCTCGTGGCCCGCGAGCAACTGCCCGACGCGCCGCTGCACGCGGGCGTCCCGGTGTCGGTGCGCGCGCCCGGCGCGACCGAGCACGCGATCCAGGTGGCGTTCATCGCCGTCAACCTGCACACGGACGTCGCGGACCCTGCGCGCCGGCTCGCCGCGATCCATCGCTCGGCCGGGGAGGCGAAGGCGGGAGTCGCGACCTTCCGGATGCTGGTCCCGGAGGATTCGCCCTCCATCGGCATGCCCTGGCTCGTCGGCGGCCTCGCGCAGCTGTTGCGGCTGCCGCAGGTGGCGGACCGCATCCCGTTGCCGTTCAACCTCATCGTCTCGAACGTGCCCGGCCCGCCGGAGGCCTTCTTCGTCGCCGGCAGCCGGGTGCTCACCTACTACCCGCTGTCCATCCCGTTCCACCGCAACGCCCTCAACGTCAGCGCCTACAGCTACGCGGGAAGGCTGTACTTCGGCCTCGTGGCCTGCCCGGACGCCGTGCCCGACCTGGATGCGATCGCCGACGGCCTGCTGCGGGAGTTCGCGGCCTTGCGCCGCCCCGCGGCCCGCGCGCGCCGACGTCCGCGCGGGGCGAAATGATCGCGCGCTCGTCCGCCGCGGCGCCCGCACGCCGTTCGAGCGGCTGGTCGCGCCGGGCGCGCGCCCTGCTCGAGCTGCGCGCGCCCTTCGAGCTGGGGCTGATGGTCATGAGCCTGCCGTGGCTGCGCCGCGCGCCGAGGGGCGACGGCCACCCGGTGCTGCTGCTGCCTGGCTTCGGCGCCGGCGACCTGTCGCTCGAGCCGCTGCGCGGCTTCCTGCAGGACCGCGGCTACCAGGCCGAGACCTGGGGCCTCGGGACCAACGTCGGCTTCCAGCGGCGCTACACGCAGGTCATCGGGCAGAAGCTTCGCTACCTGCACCACCGGACCGGCCGCAGGGTCAGCGTCGTGGGCTTCAGCCTCGGCGGCGTGTTCGCGATCTACGCCGCGCACGTCGCGCCCGAGTGCGTGCGGGTCGCCGTCACCCTCGGCAGCCCGCTCAGGCTCGACCCCGACCGGCCGCCGCCGCCCGCGGTGCGCGCGCTGTACCGCGCGCTCGCCCTGCCGCGCGGCCCTCTGCTCCACCAGGCGCACAGCCGCTCGCGGCAGATGCGCACGCCGCCGCCGGTGCCCTCGACCTGCATCTACTCCGAGAGCGACGGCGTCGTGCCGCCGCACCAGGCGACGCTCGACGGCGATCCCGCGAACCACGAGAACCTCTGCGTGCCCGGCAGCCACACCGGGCTCGCCGTCAATCCGGTGGCGCTGTGGATCGTCGCCGACCGGCTGGCGCAGCCCGAGGGGCGATGGAATCCCTTCCGCGCGCCCGACTTCCTGCGGCGCTTCACCGGCTAGCGGCGACCCTCGTCGCGCCCTTGCCGGGCAGAACGTATCGCCCCGCGCGGAACAGCTCGTAGGCCGTCTGGTAGTACGCGATGGCGAGCGACTCGAGCTCGGGCTCGCGTGGAGCCGGACCGTAGCCGGCCGACACAGGGTCGAAGGCCGCGGCCTCGACCGACTTGTGCAACCCCAGGATGGCGAGCCTGCCGTCGCGCAGCAGCGCGACGTCATGGTTGTGGCTGAAGAACGCCACGCGCCGTTCGGGTGGCGTGTGCAGCGCGTCCTGGCCGAAGAAGGGCGCCTCGTACGGCAGGCCGAGCAGGCCTAGCACGGTCGGCGCGACGTCGACCTGCGTCGCGAGGCCTTCCTCGACTCCCGGTGCGATGTGCTTCGGCGAGTACAGGACCATCGGGATCCGGTAGCTCTCGACGGGGATCTCCGCCCGCCCGTACACCCGCGCGCCGTGGTCGGCCACGATCACGAACAGCGTGTCGTCGAACCACGCGTGCCGGGAGGCCTCTCGCACGAAGTAGCCGATGGCGAAGTCCTCGTAACGCACGCCCGATTCGCGACCGCCGCCCTCGGCCCGCACGCCCGGGACGCCCTCGCGGAAGGTGTAGGGCTTGTGGTTGGAGGTGTTCATCACGATCGTGAAGAACGGCTTGCCGTCTTGCGCTACGGCATCGAGGTGCGCGAGGGCGAGGTCGTACAGGTCCTCGTCGGACACGCCCCAGATGTTCTCGAAGCGCGTCGGGCCCTCGATGTCGGTGCGGTCGAGGACCTGGAAGCCGTTGCCGGAGAAGAACCGGTTCATGTCGTCGAAGTCGCCGTAGCCCCCGTACAGGAAGCTCGCGTGGTAGCCGTTGCGGCGCATCACCTCGCCCCAGTTCGCGACGTGGTCGCTGCCCGGCCGGTGCAGGATCGATACCGTCGGGATGGGCGGCAGGGACGTGGCGATGGCCTCGAGGCCACGCACGGTCCGCGTGCCCGATGCGTACATCTTGGTGAACCGAAGCCCCTGCAGCGCCAGCCGGTCGACCTCGGGCGTCCAGTCGCGGTCGGCGCCATGCAGCCGGCTGAAGTTCGCGCCGAAGGACTCGCAGACCAGCACCACCACGTTGAGCTTGCCGAGCCCGCGCGGATCGGCGGCCACCGCCCGGTCGACCGTGGCGCCGCCGGAGCCGAGCTGCCGGGCCAGCAGGGCGAGGTTCGTGGCCGGGTCCTGCGACGCATAGTAGGCGTGGTAGTCGATCTCGCTGGTCCGCAGCGCCCGGAAGAAGCTCGACAGGCCGTTCGCAGCCAGCTCGTTCGCGACCCGGTCGCGCGACTGGGCCAGCGCGTTCGTCTCGAAGGCGGCCACCGCCGCGACGAGAGCCAGCGCGTAGCCAACGGCGATGCGCCAGCGCGGCAGGCGGGACGCGCCGGCGGCGGCGAGAAGCGCGCCCCGCAGCCTCCAGGCGAGGCCGAGCGCGAGCATCGCGATCGCCGCGACTGCGGGCACCACCGGGTACTCCGAGCGGATGTCGCCGATGACCTCCGTCGGATAGAGGAGGTAGTCCACCGAGACCAGGTTGAACCGCGCCGTGAACTCCTCGAAGAAGAAATACTCTGCCACGGCGAGGAAGCCGACCGCGAACAGGAAGCCGAAGGCGGAGGCGAGCACCAGGCGGCGGAGGCCGGCGCTCTCGAGCCAGCGCGCCGGCGCGAGCATCATGACCAGCGCGAGCGGGGCGAGCAGGTACAGCGCCTCGACCGCGTCGGCGGCAAGGCCCGCGGGCAGGATCCAGCCGAGCTGACCCGCGGCGAGGCCGGCCGGCCGTCCGAAGGACGCCCAGAGCAGCACGCGCAGCGCGAGTCCGAGGACCAGGTAGCCGGCCCCGAGGACGGCCAGCGGTCGCAGCCGGGAGATCGGATCGTGACGCATGGCTCAGAAGCTCTTGTGGGTCTTGAGGACGACCTGCACGTCGCTGATCGAGGAACCGCCGTCCAGCGGGAACGCGAAGTCGAGGTGCAGGACGTTGCCTAGGGCGGAGCGGGCATTGCCGAAGCGCAGCCCGAAGCCGACGTCCTTGAGCAGGCCGAGGTTCGGCGTGCCCAGTGAGTCGCGCCCCCAGGTGCGGCCGACGTCCGCGAAGACGGCGCCGCCGACGTGGACGAGGCGGAAGGGATACCAGTCCGTGAACACGCGCTCCTCCACCGTCAAGAGCGCACGCGCGCTGCCGGCCTGGTAGCGCAGCGGATAGCCCCGCAAGCCGTTGTCGCCGCCGAGCAGCAGGTCGTGATCGCCGTCGAGCGCGTGCCCGACGTCGCCCGACAGGCCGACGTAGAGCATCGAGGCCGGGCTCGTGCGCCAGTAGTAGCGCGCGCTTCCCGACAGCGTTGAGTCCGCGAGGCCGCCCGATTCCAGCCTCGTGCCGAGGCCGAGGTCGGCGAACGCCGACTTGTCCTCCGACAGCCGCCAGCCCCGGCTCGCCGAGGCGCCGAGGATTCCCGCGGTCCGGTCGGCGCCGAAGGCGGAGGCCGCGAGGCCGACCTGCAGCTCGAGGTGGCGTCCGAAATTGACGTCCTCGGTGCGCCCGATCTGGTCCTGGTTGCGGGTGACCGTGTAGCCGTCCTCGATCAGTTCGAGCCGGGCGTAGGGATAGGCCAGCTTGCGGTCTGCCGGCACGCCCGTCGGACCCGTGTCCGCGAGCGCCGAGAAGGTCGACTCGTCGTAGCGGAAACCTGCGGAGACGCGCCGCGTCCAGCCCTCGCGCGACCCCGGCGACCAGCCGTAATGGACATCGGCGATCCGCTGCTCCACGCCGTAGGTGTCCTGTACCTTGCCCAAGGCGTAGCGGTCCTGCTCGTGCTTGTCGGACTCCATTGAAAGGCCAGCGCTCCACCGCGTCGACAGCGAGAAGAACGGCCGCTCGACCGCCAGCGCCCGCCGGTAGCCGTCGTCGCTGTCGACAAGTTCGACGGTGTCGGTCCAGCGGCTGCCGAAGACGTTGGGGTCGTGCCAGCCGACCAGCACGCTGCTGCGGTCGACGTCGGTCGACAGCCCGAACGACAGCTGCTTGCCGGTGCCGAGCAGGTTCAGGTCCTCGACGCCGAATCCGCCGCTGTTCTCGCCGCCGGCGCGTCCGACCGAGACGCCCGGGTTGAAGGTCCACACGTCACGCGCGTGCACCTCCACGTCGACGACGCCGCCGTGATACGAGACCGGCCGGACCGTCGGCTCGGTGATGAAGCGCAGCCTGCGGAGGTTGCGCTCGGTTTCCTCGAGCAGGCGGCGCGAGTATGCGTCGCCCTCGGCGAAGAGCAGCTGCGCGCGCACCGCCGATTCGCGGGTGTCGATGTGCAGGCGATTGGCGGCCCGGTAGAGCGGCCCGTTCTCGCGCTCGTCGTCCGCGTCGAATATGTCGTCGAGCCGGATGATGATGTGGCCGACGCGGGCGGCCTCGCCGGCCCGGTCCGGGTCTGTGCCCCCGGACGGCACAGGCGCCACGTCCGCAGCGCTCTCCAGCGCGATCCCCGACAGCGCCCCCGTCAGGAGGAGGCAGGCCACCCTGTGCTTCATGCCCGTTGGACGGCGCGGCGCCGGAGGATCATTCGCCGATCGCCGGGATTGATTCGCCTCGGACGCGCCGTCTAACCTCGTGCCGATGGGACTCGATGACGATCGGCAACTTGTCGGGCGGCTGCTCGACGGCGACGAAAGGGCCTTCCAGGCGTTCTTCGATGAGTACTTCGGCCGCCTATATCGATTCGCCCTCTCCCGGACCGCAGGGAACGCCAGCCTTGCCGAGGAGGCCGCGCAGCGTGCGCTGTGCCGGGCGATGCGCGCGCTCGACCGCTGGCGCGGCGATGCCGCGCTGTTCACCTGGCTGGCCAGGATCTGCCGCAACGAGCTCGCGGACATGTTCGAGGCAGCGGGACGCGAAGCGGCGCGGACCGAGCCGATGGACGCCCACGAGCGCTCCCGCGCCCGGGCCGAGGCCGTGGCGGACCCCGCCGCCTCGCCGGTCGATTCCGTGCAGGCCCGCGACGCGTCGCTGCTCATCCGCGAGGTGCTCGACGAGCTGCCCGGGCGCTACGGCGAGGCGCTCGAGTGGAAGTACCTCGAGGACTGGCCGGTCGAGCGCATTGCGCACGAGCTCGGAACCAGCTTCGAGGCGGCGCAATCGATTCTCGCGCGGGCGCGTGCTGCGTTCCGCGCGGCGCTCGCCGCCCGTGGACTCGACATGAGCGGGTTGTTGCCATGACCGAGGAATGGGGAAGCCCGCAAGCCGAGGCCGAAGTCGCGGCGCTGGTGCGCCAGGCGCTGCCGCGCGAGCCGGGCGCCGACGCCCGCGAGCGCGCCCGCGCCGCCGTTGAGGCCGAGTGGCGGGCGGCCGTCGCCACTCGCCGTAAAACCGCCTGGCTCGCCGCGATCCGGCGGCCGCCGGCGCGGCGCCTCGCCGTGGCGGCGAGCCTGCTGGTTGCCGGCGTCGCCGCAACTTTCGGCTGGCTCGCCACCCAGCGACCCGCGGACCGACCGGAGGTGGCCTCGCTCGAGCGGGGCGCGCTGGCCGTCGACGGCGCGGCGCTCGCGCCCGGCGGCAGCGTCGCCGCGGGCGATTCCATCGTGGCGACAGGCTCGGCGGGCGCCCTGCTTCGGCTCGGCCCCGGCCTGAACCTCAGGCTCGCCGCGGGGACGAGTGCCGTCGTGGTGGATGCTGCCCGGGTCGAGTTGGGCGGCGGGCGCCTCTTCGTGGACTCCTTGCCCGGCGCCGACCAGCCTCTCGTGGTCGCAACCGCCCTCGGCGAGGTCCGCCACCTCGGGACCCAGTACGAAGTCGTACACGGCGCCACAGTCGTGGAGGTCGCCGTCCGCGAAGGTCGCGTGCAGGTCTCTGCGCGCGAGGGTGCGCTCGCGGCGGGCGCCGGTGAACTGCTCCGGCTCCGTCCAGGCGAACCGGTCGAGCGCGGCACGGTGGCCGACGCGTCCCGCCGCTTCGGCTGGATCGCGGCGCTCCCGACGCCCGTGACCATCGACGGCCGCCCGCTCGCCGAGTTCCTCGCGTGGTATGCGCGCGAGACCGGCCGTCAGGTCGAGTTCGAATCCGCCGAACTGAGCCGGCGCGCGCCGTCGATCGTGTTGAGCGGATCGGTGGAGGGTCTTGCGCCGGAGGCGGCGCTCGAGGTCGTCGCCGCCTCGACCAACCTCGGCGTCCGCCGGTCGCCCGGCCGGATCGAGCTCGGCATGCACGAGGTCCGCTGACAGGGGGCGGCGTGCTAGCCTCCGGCCATGCCTCTCGCCGCCGCGCAGGGGGCCGGCCTGTGGGCGGCCGCCCTGTCCTGCCTCGCCTTCACCGCCGTCGCCGCCGAGCCGGGCCAGCCACTCACCGAGGCGCTCGAGCAACTCGTCCGCGAAGGATTCCGGGTCGTCTTCAGCGACGCCGTGGTCGATCCGGCGCTGCGGGTGGTCGAGGATCCCGGCCCGGGCACCCTCGAGGAGCGCGCGTCTCGAATGCTGGCGCCGCACGGGCTCGCCCTCGAGCAGGTGCAGCCCGGCGTGTTCGCGGTCATCGCCCGCGGCCGGCCGGCGCCGGCGCAACCCCCCGCCGCGGTGCCCGGAACGGAGCTCGCCGAAGTCAGGGTCTACGCCAGCCGCTACCGGCTGGATACCGAGCGCGGCCTGGTGCTCGCCGAGCTGCGCGGCGAGGACCTCGAGGCGCTGCCGGGCATCGACCAGGACGCGATGCGGGTCGTGCGCTACCTGCCGGGCATCGCGAGCAACGGCCTGACTGCGCGCGCGCACGTGCGGGGAGGCTACGAGAACGAGGTCGCCGTCTACTTCGACGGCGCGCCGCTGTTCGAGCCCTACCACTTCAAGGACTTCTACGCGCCGCTCGGCATGCTGGACCCCGGCGCGATCGGACGCGTGGACTTCTACAGCGGCGTCCCGCCGCCGCGCTACGGCAACCGTCTCTCGGGCGTCCTCGACATGACGCCGCGCGAGTGGTCGGGCCGCGATCGCCACGAACTCGGCCTGTCGCTGCTCTACGCCCACGCGCTGTCCCAGGGACGCCTCGAGGACCGCCCCGTCGAATGGCTCGGGGCCTACCGCAGGAGCGTCGTCAACGACCTGCTCGAACTCGCCGACAAGCGCTCCGGCCAGCCGCAGTTCGCCGACGCGCTGGCGCGGCTGCGCGTCGAGCTGGCGGACGGCGGCGAGCTCGTCGGCGGCCTGCTCTCGCTCGACGACAGCCTCCGTCTCGACCTCGCCGACGGTACGGAGCGCGCCCGCGCGCGCTATCGCGACCGGAGCGCCTGGCTGCGCGGGGTCTGGCCCCTGCCCGGGGGCGCGGTGCTCGAGGGCACGCTCGCCCACAGTGCGCGCGACAGCCGCCGCCAGGGAGAACTCGCCCGACCCGGCAGCGTCGACGGATCGCTCGAGGACCGCCGCGATGCGGAGACGGTGAGCGCGGTCGTCGGCCTCTCGGTGCCGGGCGAACGCTGGCGGCTGCGGCTCCACGGGGAGTGGCAGGAGCACGAGGCGCGCTTCGACTTCGCGCGCAGCGCAGCCTTCGAGCCTCTGCTCGCGCAGGCGCTCGGCCGGCCGGCGTCGATCGAAGACGCGGCCCGGCTTCGCGCCGGAGGCAACGCCTACGCGGCTGCAGCCAGCCTGCAGGTCACGGCTTCGGAACGACTCACGCTGGACTTCGGGCTGCGCTGGGATGCGCAGCGCTACTCCGGCGGCTTCGCCGAGGACCAGCTCTCGCCGCGCGTCGCCGCGCAGTACGCGCTGGACGAGGACACCGTGCTGCGACTCTCCTGGGGACGGCTCGCGCAGGCGCAGCGTCCGGACGAACTGCAGGTTGCCGACGGCGAGGCCGGGTTCCACGTCCCGGCCCGCGCGACCCAGGCGGTGCTCGCGCTGGAGCGCCGCGTCTCGCGCGACGCGGTGCTCAGGCTCGAGGCCTTCGACAAGCGCATCGGGCGCGTGCTGCCCGCGTGGGAGAACGTGCTCGACCCTCGCTCGATCCTCACCGAGATCGAACCCGACCGGCTGCGGATCGCGCCCGAGTCATCGCGCGTCTACGGAACCGAGCTGTCGGGACGGTGGGAGCCTGGACGCACCTGGTCGGCCTGGCTCGCCTATGCCTGGTCCGAGGCCACCGACGAGTTTCCCGGCTTCGAGTCGGCGCGCAGCTGGAACCAGAAGCACGCGATCGTGCTCGGCGTGGCCTGGACACGGATGCCGTGGCAGCTGTCGGCCAACGGCCGCTGGAACAGCGGCTGGCGCCGCAACACCCTGGACCTGCAGTCGGGGCTCTCGCCGCGGAATGCGCAGTCCTGGCCCGACGCGCGGGCGCTGGACCTGAGGGCGAGCTGGACACGCCCACTCCCGATCGGCGCTCTCAACGTATTCGCGGAGGTCAGCAACCTGTTCGGCCAGGAGAACCTCTGCTGCACCGCCTACGCCGTGGAGGACCTCGGCGGAGCGGCCGCGCTCGTGGGCGAGGTCGAGACCTGGATTCCCCGCTACGCGCTGGTCGGGGTGAAGTGGACCTTCCCCTGAACGCCGCGACGCAGCGTTAGGCGACGAAGCCCACGTCCCGCGCCGGGAAATTGCCCAGGTTCGGCAGCACCGCGTCGAGCTGCGCCTCGCCGAGGCCGAACCACCTGAGCAGCGTCGCCGCATACTGGTCGACCGAGAGCGTCGGCACGATCCGCCCGCCGCCGACGTCGTCGGGGCCGCCGATCTCGAGCCGCGGCATCCTCCCGTAGATCTCCCGCCCCGCGACGGCGCCGCCGAGCACCAGCTGGTGCGCGCCCCAGCCGTGGTCCGTGCCGTCGCCGTTGCTCGTCAGCGTGCGGCCGAAATCCGACTGCGTGAAGGCGACCACGTCCTGCGCGACGCCGAGCTCGAGCAGCGCGGCGTCGAAGGCGGCGAGGCTGTCGGCGACGTCGCCGAGCAGGTTCGGCTGCAGCTGGTTCTGGTCGTCGTGGGTGTCGAAGCCGCCGGCCGCCACGAGGAACACCTGCCGGCGCATGCCGAGCCGGTCGCGCACCGCGATGAGCCGCGCCACGGCGGCCAGCTGGGCCGCGAGCGGGCTGCCCGGGAAGGGCGTGGCGATCGGCGGCGCCGCGCCGAGCGCGCCGTTGACCACGCCCGCCAGCTCGAGCGAGCGGGCCTGCACTGCGGTCAGGGCGCGACCCACCGGGCTCGGCTGGCGGACCGCGAGCAGGCGCTCGAACATCGCGCGGCGCTCCGCATAGAAGCCCGCCTGCGGGTTGGTGAGGGCGATGAAGGTGGGCGCGCCGTCGCTGCCGATCGCGTAGGGCGAGGCATCCACGCCGATCTGGAACACGCTGGTGCCGGCCAGCGAGACGTTGACCGGCAGCGCCTGCCCGGGGAGCTCTGCGGCGATCAGGTCGGCGGCCCGGCCGGCCCAGCCGGTCTGCAGCTCGCGCAGGCCCTTGGCCGTCTGCCACTGGTCCTGCTGGTCGTTGTGAGAGAAGAGCTGCGGCGGCACCGGCACGGCCCGCGCCAGGAACTGGTCGCGCGTGACCGGCTGCACCAGCGGCCCGACGTTGGCGACGACCGCGAGCCGCCCGGCGTCGAAGGACGGCCTCAGCGCGCCCATCCGCGGGTGCAGGCCGTACTGGGCGCCGTCGCTCGTGAGCGGCTCGATCGGCAGCAGCACGTCGCGGCCGATCGCGAGGTTCTGCCTCGATCGGGCATACACGTCGTGCTCGGCCGCGCTCCGCGGCACCACCATGTTGAAGGCGTCGTTGCCGCCGAACAGGAACACGCAGACCAGCGCGCGGAAGTCTTCGAAGGCGGCGCCGGCCGGGCGGGCGAAACCGAGCGAGGCGCCGGCGAGGCCGGCGCCGGCGGCGGCGATGAAGCGGCGGCGGTCGATGGCGAACGGCCGGGGATCACGGGTGCTCATGGCTCACCTCAGGACCGCGTACTCGGGCGCGGTCACGATGCCGTGGACGGCCTCGGCCGCGCGCGCGGTGCCGAGGTTCGAGGGGAAGCGCTCGACCATGGCGACGAGCTCCGCGCGAAGCCCCGCCGAGATCGCGCCGCCGGTCAGCTTCGCGGCGACCGCGTCGACGAGGCGCCCCGGATCGCCCGCCAGCGCCGACTCCGCGGCGAGGTCGATGTACACGTCCTCGGGCCGCAGGTCGGCGTTGCCGGAGTTGTAGACGAAGGTCCAGATCGCGAGCACGTTGGCGAGGCCCGCGGTCGTCGCCTCGTGCGTGATCTGCATCTCCGGCGCGACCAGGCCGAGCTCGCGCATCTCGCCGGGCGGCGCATAGTCCGGGCGGTAGAAGTTGAAGACCGAGGGCGCCCGCAGCGGGCCCTGCTCGATCAGGAAGTCGATGAACCCGAGCGGATAGCGGCCGCTCGCCGAGCGCGCGCCGAAGGCGCGCCACAGCGCCATGACGCGGATCAGCGGCTCCTCGAGGCGCCCGGCCGAGCCCGCCGGCGGGTTGCGCGCCTCGGCGTCGAGCAGCACCGCGCGCACCACGGCGCCGAGGTCGCCGCGCACGCCGCGGCCATTGTCGTCGAAGCGCGCGGCGACGCGGCGGACGTAGTCCGGCGAGGGATTGCTCGCCACCAGCCGCTGGATCAGCTGCCGGGCGACGAACGGTCCGACGTTGGGATGGGCGAAGATGTTGTCGAGCGCCGCCTCGAGGTCGGTGCGCGCGTCCTGGCCCGCCGGCAGCACCGCGCCGCGAAGCAGCCGCTTCATGCCGCGGTCGTGCAGGATCTCGATCGGCTCCATCGGCCGCTCGAAGTCGAAGGTCGGCCGGCCGGCCTGCAGCGTCCCGGCGAAGTTCCAGCCGGTGAAGACGTGCGCGAAGCCTTCGATGGTCGCCTGGTCGTAGGTCGGGACCGGCTGGCCCTGCCCGTCGCGGCGCACGCTGCCGTCGGGCCCCAGTTCGACGAGGCCGATGGTGAAGAGCTGCATCAGCTCGCGCGCGTAGTTCTCGTCGGGCCGGATGTTGCGGGCCGCGTCCGGCTTCTGGTTGCCGAGCATGCTGAGGTAGACCCCCATCGCGGGGTTCAGGGTGACCTGCTCCATGAGCTCGCGGTAGTTGCCGAAGGCGTTCGTGACCAGCAGGTCGTAGTAGGTGGACAGCGCCAGCGGAAACTGGCCGAGCGCGCTGCGCTCGCTGACCACCAGGATCTGCGACAGCGCGAAGGCGACGCGCTGGCGCAGCTGGTCCTCGCCGGTGACCGCGAAGCGCGCCCAGGCCTCGAGGCGCCCCGCCTGCGTCGGCGTGCCGCCCTGCGACTTGAGGTGGGGCGTGTGCAGCGAGGCGGGCCGGGCGAGTTCGGCATCGATCCAACCCTCGTAGCCGAGCTGGACCACGCGGTCGATCGCGGCCGCGGTCGGCCCGAAGCTGGCCTGGCGCAGGAAGCGCGCCGCGTCCTGCCGCGTGATCGCCGGCGGCGGGGGCGGCGTCGCGCCGCCACCCGAACCGCCCCCGCTACCACCGCCCCCGCCACCGCCGCAGGCGGCGAGCGTCGCGGCCAGGGCGAGAACCGCGATCCTGTGCGTCATTTGGGCGGCTCCTCGGCGGCGACCTTCGCGAGATAGGCCACCTGTTCCGGCGTCAGCTGGTTCTTGATGTTGATGAGCATCTCGAGCCAGGCGCGCTTCTTGCGGTTCTCGGCCTCGAACACCCGCTCGGCCCTCGCCAGCACCGCGGCGCGGTCGACGGGCAGCCTCGAGATCTGCTCCTGCACCTCGAGGCCGGCCTCCATGATGTCCCAGTCCACGGTGGCCACCTTGCCCTGCAGCGCGGTGAGCTCGGCCCGGATGGTCTTGCGCTGGGCGTCGGTCAGCGCGAGGGCGGACTGGTGCTTCATGATCACGTCCGGCGGGAACAGCTTGCCGCGCAGCCAGTCGTCCTTGCCTTCGGCATGGGCCACGCCGGCCAGCAGGATCAAGGCGCAGGCGGACAGCATCTTCGAGAGCGCGTTCACAGCAGGGTCTCCTCGGGAATCATCGGATGCTCGACGGCCGGCAGCGACGGCAGGCCGGAGAGCGGTGCGGAAGGGATCGACTCCAGCCAGCGGTCGGTCGGGGTGCCGCCGCTGAATCCGGCCGCGACGGCGAGCGCGAGCCGGTAGTCGGCCTCGTGATCGGGCGCGGCCGGCGGCAACGCGAGCCACGCAGCCACGGCGGCCGCGGCCGCCGCGGCGCCGGCGGCGGCCCAGCGCCATCCAGCGC
>CAYORU010000001.1:0-287052 GCA_964406445.1 uncultured Steroidobacteraceae bacterium | reverse complement strand
CAGGCGGAGGCGGCGCGCCGCAGCTCGGCCGCTGCGGAGGCGGAAGCCGCACGCCTCGCGGCCCGCCCGGTGCCGGCGGACCAGAGCGCGGAGGTCGAGCGCCTCGCGCGCGAGGTCGAGCGGCGCTCGCAGGAGGCGGAAGCGCTGGCGCGTGAGCTCGCAGCGGCGCGACTCGCCAACGACGAGCGGCGCCGTGCCGCCGAGGGCGCCGCGCGTGATGCCGCGGCAGCCCGCGAGGCTGCCGCCGGCGAGCGCGCCCGCCTCGCGGCGGTCAGCGCGACGCTGGCGCAGCGCGAGGCCGAGCTCGCCGCGCGCCTCGCCGAGACGGATCGGCTGGCGCGCGAGCTGGGGGAAGCCCGGCTCGCCGCGCAGACTGGCCCGACGCGCGACATCGTGCCCGTGACGGCGGAGCCTGCGCCGGCGCCGGCAGTGCCGCGACCGGCGCCGGCCGGCGTGGACTTCGGGAACTACCACGCGCTGATCATCGGCAACAACGACTATCGCCACCTGCCGGACCTCGGCTCGCCGGTCAACGACGCGACCGAGCTCGCGACGCTTCTCGAGCGTCGCTACGGCTTCCGCACGACCGTGCTGCTGAACGCCGACCGCTACCAGATCCTGTCGGCGCTGAACCGGCTGCGCGAGACGCTCACTTCGCGGGACAACCTGCTCGTGTACTTCGCGGGACACGGCGAGCTCGACGAGGTGAACCAGCGCGGCCACTGGCTGCCGGTCGACGCCGAACGCGACAGCACGGCCAACTGGATCCCGAACACGGCCGTGACCGACATCCTGAACATCATGCAGGCGCGCCAGGTGATGCTCGTCGTCGACTCCTGCTACGCCGGGACGCTGACGCGCTCGGCGATCGGCCGGCTGCGCACGGGCATGACCGAGGAGGAGCGCGTGCACTGGCTGCGCACCATGGCCGAGCGGCGCGCGCGCACGGTGCTCACCTCGGGCGGGATCGCCCCGGTGATGGACGCCGGCGGCGGCCGTCACTCGGTGTTCGCGAGGGCGCTGCTCGAGGTGCTGGCGGCCGGCGATTCCGTCATCGATGGCGCGCGGCTGCACCGCGAGGTCGCCGCGCGCGTCGCCTACGCGGCGGCCGGCATGCAGTTCGACCAGGTGCCGGAATACGCGCCGATCCGCTTCGCCGGCCACGAGGCCGGCGAGTTCTTCCTCGTGCCGCGCAGCTGAAGGCCCGCCCTCAGAGCTCCTTGCGCAGGCCGAGCGTCGCGCGCTGGCGGTCGAAGCTCGAGCTGTCGATCAGGATCGACCAGTCGGCGAACAGCGTCCAGCCGTTCGGCAGGACGGCCACCAGGCTGAGCCCGCCGTTCAAGGCGTCGTCGTCGCCCTTGCCGCCGGCGAGCTCGTAGCGCGTTCCGGCGCCATCGAGGACGAGGCGGCTCGACGCCGCCGGCCGGTCGTTCTCGAGTTCGCGCTGGTACTCGAGCCGCAGCTGCGGCAGCAGCACGCCAGAACCCGTGCTGAAGGCCCGGCTGATGCGCAGCCCCGCATGCGCCAGCAGCGAGTCGCGGTCGGTGCCGGAGAAGCTCATCGCGAGGCCCGAGCCGAGCGGGTCGCGCTCGGTGTAGGGATCGAGCTCGGCCCGCGTCCAGGTCACGCCCGCGAACGGGCCGATGCTGGTCGCCCCGCGCTGGAAGTCCCAGCCGCCGTTGATGCCGACCCACGTGGTGGTGCCGTCCGCGCTGCCCTCGAGCCGCGCGTCGCGCTGCGGCACGGCGCGCGTCGACTCCTGGAACACGGGGTTGCGGACGTAGTCGCCGTCGCTTCGTTCGTAGCCGCCGGACAGCTCGATGAAGCCGTGGTCGCCGACGGCGAAGTTCGCGAACAGCGTGAGGTAGGCATTGTCGGCGTCGGCCTCGCCGGCACGGCTCGCCGGCGTGAAGTTGACGCCGGGCGCCTCGGCGTCGAAGTCGTAGTCGACCCGCTCGAGGCCGGCGAGCGCGCCGAGCACGACGCGGTCCGAGAGGCGCCAGTCGAGGCCGATCTCCGCCGCCGTGGAATCGCCGTCGAGCCCGCGCACCGCATCGCCGCGCGCGTCGCGCTCGAACCAGGTGCCCTGCAGGTTGATCAGCAGGCTGAAAGGCCCGGCATCGATGCGCGCGGCCTCGGCCGCCGGAGCGGGTTCGTCCTCGCGCAGCCGTTCGCCGCGTTCGCGCGCCGCCTTGCTGCGAGCTTGCGCCGTGCCGAGGGGCGCCAGGTTGTGGGCGAGGTTCTGGCTCGGGTTCAGGGACGACTCGCTGTTGCCGGAGAGGTTGCCGAGACCCGCCGGGGTCTCGGCGCAGCGCGCGGCGAGGGCGCCGGTCGCGGTGCCGCAGACCGTGAAGAAGAAGGCCTGGTAGTCGGCGTTGGCGGCGTGCGCCGGCGGTGCGGCGAACAAGGTGGCGGCCACGGCGGCGGCGAGCGGATTCGGGCGACCCATGCGTGCGCTCCAGTCGATGAACGGGGCTGCGGGTAGAACGAACGCCTGCCGAGGATTGGGCTAAGTGTCTGGCCGGAATGGGTTCAGGAAAGCTTCCGGGAAGGTTCAGGCAACCCTCAGGACTCGGCGCGCGCTGCGCCCGATGGTGTCCCCGCGGCCGTGGTGGCCGTGGGGAGACGAACATGACGAACATCGAGGCCCGGGCGGAGCGCGAGCTGTTCGAGCGGCTGTACCGGGCGTACCACCTGGTGCTGGTGCGGTTCCTGGCCCGCATGACCCGCTGCCCGGAGCGGGCCGAGGATCTCGCGCAGGTCGCGTGGCTGAAGCTGCTGCAGGCGCGCGCGCGCGGCATGTGCAGGATGACCGAGGAGACCGAGCTGCGGGCCTACCTGTTCACGGTCGCGCGCAACGCCTTCCTCGACGAGTACACGCGCAAGCACGAGGCGCTGCGGGTGCGCCCGACGGAGCCCGACCTGCTCGAAGCCCTGGCGGCGCGGAATGCGGTCGCGCCCGCGCCCGAGCAGGAGGCGGAGCGGACCGAGTCGAGCCAGCATCTCGCCGCGGCGCTGCGCGCCCTGCCGGAGGAGCAGCGCCGGGTGATTTCGCTGTGGATGGCCGGCACGAGCATCCGGGACATGGCGGTGGCCTGCCGCGCGCCGGCCGACACCGTGCTCAGCCGCAAGAAGTACGCCCTGGCGCGGATGCGCCGGACGCTGACCGCCGCGGCCGCCGGCTGAACCATCCGGCGGGCCCCGGTCGTTCATCCGGGATGAAGCCCGCCATGCTGGCCTTGCTGTGCGTCGCGGCGACGCCGGCGGCCTCCCTGACTGCCGACCCGGACGGACCGCCGCTGGTGGTCGGCCGCAGCGCGCTGTCGGCGGAGCCGCTCGCCCTGTCGGTCGGGCCCGCCGGGCCGTTCAACCGCTGGGCCTTCGACGTCGAGCGGTTCGACCCGGCCGA
This sequence comes from uncultured Steroidobacteraceae bacterium, assembly GCA_964406445.1. Taxonomy (GTDB): domain Bacteria; phylum Pseudomonadota; class Gammaproteobacteria; order Steroidobacterales; family Steroidobacteraceae; genus SG8-30. The sequence continues at coordinate 283,643 of CAYORU010000001.1, read as the reverse complement.
TCCGGCCGCCAGCGTCACCTGCCGATACGGCCCCGCCTTCCTCTACCGCTGCGCGGCGGTGATCGACGGCGCCGAGGGCGCCGCTGGCCGGCGGCGGGTGACCGTGACCATTCCCGATCTGGGGCGCGGACCGGAAGTGACGGTTCGCTTCGCCACCTCCAGAGGCCTGCACGAGGTGGTGCTGGAGATCGCGAACGTCCCGCAGGTGGTGCACGAGATCGAGACCTTCCCGCTGCCGGGCGGCGGCCAGGTCGTCACCGGCGGCGACGGCCGGCCACGCCCGGCGGCGCAGCTCGCGCGGGTCCGGGCCACCACCACCCCGGCACTGGCGACCTCGGCGCTGGCCGCCGCGCCGTCCTGCGACGGGCTGTACGCGCTGTGGGTCCGGGCCACCGCGACCGACGCGGTTTTCACCGGGCCGCTGGGCGCTCTCGCCGGCACGCTGACCGTCTCCCGCCCGGTGATCGCCGGCAGCCGGGTCACGACCGACAGCCTGCCGGAATGGCTGGCCACCTTTCCGCTTGGCGCGGACCGGGTGCAGTTCATCGCGCACTACGAGGTGCTCTACCGGGTCGGCGCCTGCGCCGCGCGGCGCGTCAACGAGCCGTCTGCAGACGCTGCCGTGCCTGTTCCGCCGACGCGTCGAGCGTCGCGAGCAGCTGCGTGAAGCGCGGGTCGGTGCGCAGGGGAGCGAGCGAAGGGTCGAGCCGCATCCACCAGCCGCGTCGCCAGCCGGTGGCGACCGCGCGCTCGAGCGCGGCGAGCGCCGCCTCGAAGTCACCTTCCTGCGCGGCGAGCGTGCCGCGCAGGTAGTGGATGGCGTGCCAGGCGTGGCCCTGGCGTTCCATCCGGTCGAGGAATTCCGCCAGCGCCGCGCGCAGGCGGCGGGCCTCGGCAGGGTTGCCGCGCCGGTCCTCGAGCAATGCCATCGTGCAGAACTCGCAGCCACCCCAGCGGGTGCGGTAGAGGCCCGGCTGCAGCAGTTCGCCGGCGCCGGCGGCCGGACGCACCGCACCGGCGAAGCGCTCGGCGACCGGCGCATCGCCTGCGGCGAGCGCGAGCGCGGCCGCCTCGACGCGCGCATCCGCATCCGCCCGGTCCGCCGGAATCGCGCGCAGCTCGCGCAAGGCCGCGTCCTTGCCGCCGGCGGCGAGCTTCAGGCGCGCGCGCCGCAGCGCGCCCTCGAAGTCGCCGGCCGCGTCATCCAGCCGCTCGAGTTCGGCCGCGGCCGCCTCGATCATGCCGAGGTCCAGGTAGAGCACGGCGAGCTCCGCGCGGATGTCGTGGCGCTTCGGGCCGCGTTCCAGCGCCTCCCGGTAGCGGGCGACCGCGGTCGCGAGGTCGCCCTGCGCAAGGGCGTTCAGGCCGCGGGCCCAGAGCGCGTTGGGGATCTCCGGCTGCAGCTCGAAGGCGCGCTGGCAGGCGTCATCCGCCGCGGCGTACTGCCCCAGGTTCTGCAGCGCGAGGCAGCGGCGCACGTGCATCACGGTATGCAGCGGATCGATCGAGGCCACCTGGTCGTAGGCCTCGAGCGCCAGGCGTGGCTCGCCCGCGTATTCGCGGGCGGCGCCGAGCCTCAGCCAGGCCTCGCTGTAGTTGGCGTTGATCGACAGCGCGCGCTCGAGCGCGCGGATCGCTTCCGGCATCCGCCACTGCTCCGTCAGCAGCACTGCCCAGGCGGCGTAGCCCTCGGCCAGCTCGGGATCGAGGCGCAGTGCCGCGTCGACCTCCGCCTGGACCCGGGGCGCGACCTCGTCGAGCGGCCGGTTGTCGTAGTAGTGCTGCGCCATGTAGGCGTCTGCCAGCCCTGCGTGGGCGAGCGCAAAGCCCGGGTCGGCCTCGATCGCTGCCCGGTGGTACTCGACCGCGCGGGCGAGCGCCGCCGGCGTGCGCTTCAGCTGCTGGTGGCGGCCCAGCAGGTAGAGCTCGTAGGCGCTCACGTCCGCGGTCGCCACCCGCCCGAGGCGCTGCTCGGCGTCCGGAGACAGCTGGATGGCGAGCGCGGCCACCACTGCGCGCGCGATGTCGGACTGGATCGCCATCGCGTCGGCCGGCGGCCGGTCGAAGGAGTTCGCCCACACCTCGAAGCCGTCGGCGGTCGCCACCAGCTGCACGTTGACGCGCAGGCGCGATCCGGCGCGGCGGACCGATCCCTCCACGACGTGGGTCACGCCGAGCTCCCGGCCGATCTCGCGTGCGTCGCTCGCGGCGCCGGCGAAGCGGGAACTCGAGGTCCGGCCGATCACCCGCAGGCCCGGCACCCGCGCCAGGGTATTCAGGATCTCGTCGGTCACGCCGGCGCAGAACGCTTCGTCGTCGCCGTCGATGCTCAGGTCGGCAAACGGCAGGACGGCGATTGCAGGCGCCGGGCGCGGCGGCGCCGGCGGGCGGGGCCAGAGCAGGTAGCCCGCCGCGGTTGCCGCCAGCCCGGCGAGCGCGGCGAGCGAGACGATCCATCGCGCGCGCCCTCTCGCGGGCGCCGCGCGTCCGGCCTCGGCACCGGCAGCCGCGGATGAATACTCCGGCGCGGCCAGGCGCCCGGCAGCGCCGTCCACCAGCGGCCCGGTCCCTGCGTCCGGTCCCGCCGAGACCGGCGCGACCAGCCGGTACCCCTTGCGGGCGACCGTCGCGATGTACTGCGGCGGGGTCTCGCGATCGCCGAGCTCGCGGCGCAGCTGGGCGACCGCCTGATACACCGAGGAGGGGCCGACGATCACGCCCGGCCAGACGCGGTCGAGCAGGGCCTGGGTCGGGACGACCTCGCCCGGCCGTTCGGCGAGGCAGCACAAGAGCCGCATCATCCGCGGTTCGAGCTTGACGCTGCGCTCGTGCGCGCGGATCTCGTCGAGCGCCGGGTCGACACGCCACTCGCCGACCTGGAAGCGGCGGCTCACGTCCATGGTCTGGATGTCCCCCGCGGCCGAGTCCCGTTGTCGTGCCGGAAGTTGGGCCGCGCCGCCAGTCTAGCCGGATGGCTGACCTGCGGCGCAAGCGTCCGAGCCAGTCCGGTGGCGCCGCTCGTTCATTGGGGAGCCGGCGCGGTCCTTGCCTCGTCGGCCCGGCCTGACCAGAGGAGCGCCCGATGACGTCATTTCCAAGGAACCTCCTGTCGGCGGCCACCGTGCTGCTGGCCTGGTGCGGCGCCGACGCCGGCGCGCAGACTGTCCAGCCGCGGCTGCCGCCGGCGCTGCCCAGCCCGCAGATCCTGCCGGACCTCGTCGTATCGCAGATCCAGTTCGAGGGCGGGGTCTTCGTCGGTCCCTGCAACCGGGTCGGCGTGACCATTGCCAATGTTGGCAACAGCGCAGTCACCGCGCCGGTCGCGGTCCGGCTGACGACCTCGATCCCGGCGACCGAGGCGACGCCAGCCTCCATCGACCGGCAATACGGCGGCGGGCTTTCGGCCGGCGCGTCGGCCACGGTCTTCTTCGACCCCTACGTCCTGCCGGCCGACCCGACGCAGCTGCAGATCTTCGTGACGGCGGTCGTGGACCCGGCAGACGAGATCCTGGAACTGAATGGCAGCAACAACCTGCGGACCGTTGAGCAGGCGGTTCTCGCCACTCGCAGCGCCTGCCCGGCGCTCGCGGTGAGCGGCGGCAGCGCACTCGAGGGCAGCCACGTCGTGTTCAGCGTGACGGTCGACCGGCGCTTTCCGCGCGACGTCAGCGTCAGCTACGCCACCGCGCCCGGCACGGCGCGCGAGGGCGCCTGTACGAATGGCGATTACCCTGCCAGGAGCGGCGCGCTGCGCTTCCCGGCCAACACCGACCCGCGGCCCCAGCAGGTTTCCGTCGGGACCTGCCAGGACCTGTCGAAGGAGCCGGACAAAGGCTTCTCGCTGCGCCTGTCGAACCCGGTGAACGGCACGATCGCGAGAGGAACCGCGGCGGGCAGCATCCGCGACCGACCGGCCAGCTGAGCGCCGCTGCGCGCCGGCCTCGGGCCTAGGCGGGTTCGATGCGGCGGCGGGCGTGGCCGCCCGGCGCGAGTCCCGCCTGCCGCGCGACTTCCTTGTAGGCCTGGCTCACCGGCACCTGCAGCCCGGTGGCCAGCGTCAGCAGCAGTCCCTTGCCGTTCACGGCCACGTGCTCCACTGCCTCGCGCCGCACCCACCATGAGCGATGGACGCGCACGCCGTCGAGCGAGGCGAGCTCCTCGGCGGCATCAGACAGGCGCGCCAGCACCAGCGTGCTGCCGACGTCGGTGTAGACGCGCACGTAGTGATCCTCGGCCTGCAGCGCCAGCACGTTGCGGCCGAGCCGTTCCGGCAGCCGCTCGAGCAAGGCCGGAGTCGAGGCGGCTGCGGTGGTCCGCGTCGTCGGCGCCGGCGCAGTACCGGCATCGGCCTCGCCAACGACGGGAGCTGCCGGGGCCGACGGCTGCTCGCGGGAATAGCGGGGAAATCCGAACCAGCGGTCGAACATCAGGCCGACGGCGAGCCAGGTGGCGAAGACGCCGGTCCAGCCCTGCAGGTAGCGCAGCGCGAACTCCGCCGACAGCTCGAACGGCGGCAGCGGCTGCGGCGTGCGGCCCGCCAGCATGTGGTCCTGCAGGAGCACCACGACGCCGAACACGCAATAGCGGGCGACGGTGCTGCCGAGCAGCGCGCCCGAGAGCAGGATCAGCCACAGCGGCGGCCGCCAGGGGCGCAGCAGGATGCCGGCCAGGGTCGAACCCGCGAACAGGCAGGCCCACACCGCCAGGCTCGAGCCGAGGTAGAAGACGATCCCCGTGAGCCACGGGAAGTACATGGCCACGCCGGCCCGGGTCGCGCCGAGCAGCAGCCCGATCAGCACCGGCACCAGCCCGAAGAACAGCAGGGCGACGACGACGCGGGAGGGCCGCCGGCCGCCTGCGGGCGGTCGCGTGGATTCTTCTGGCAGCAAGAAACCGGCCTCTGGACGGACAGCGTCCAGAGAATACCTGAAGGCGGCCTCGGCGCCGCAAGGCCGGTCCGGCCCCTACGGGCCGCGCCCTAAGGCGGCCCGTAGGCTCGCGCGGCCGTCCGGCGTCAGTCCAGTTCCCGCAGCAGGTGCTCTGCGAGCAGCGTTTCGAAGAAACCGTCGACCGCGGGGCGGGCGGCGCGCAGGTAGCCCTGCACCTGTTCGCCGGGCGGCGTGTCCGCGCAGGCCGCGAGCCTGCCTTCGACGAAGTACGCGCCGTAGGTCAGCTGGGCCGAGTAGTTGCCGCGGTCGGCGGCGAGCCGCATCCGGCTGGCCGCCGCGCAGCGCGCCGCGTCGTCCTGGGCGGCGATCCACCCGAGGTAGCCCAGCAGGAAGATCGCGTTGTGATTGCCCGCCGCGGCCGCGGCCTCCCGGTGCATCAGGGTCTTCTCCGGGTCGCCCGCGTAGCCGTACAGCCGGCCGAGATGGAAATGGATGCGCGGATCGCCAGGGTGCTTCTCGAGGTCCGCCTCGCACTGCGCGATCGCGGCCGCCACGTCGATCTGGTCACGAGCCTTGGGCGGCGCGAGCCGCGTGCGGTCGTAGCGGCTCGAGGCGAGGCGGTCGCACTCGGTCGGCTCGGTGCGATCGGCCGGATCCCAGGCCCTGGGCGCATTGGTCGGCACTTGGGCAGCTGCCGCGGCGGCGGCCGGAGCGGCGCCGGCGGGTCGCGGCGAGTCCATGTCCCGGTGGATGCGCCACGCGCCGTCCTCGCCGCGCTTGTAGATGACGAGCCCGCGCCCGAGCTCGGTCTTGGGCGGCGTGCGGGCGTCCGGCGGGGTGTAGGTCACCGTGAAGTCCGCGACCGACCAGGCGAGGTCGCCCTCGACCACGACCTCACGAAGGTCCACGTCGATGTCGACCTTGCGGCCGGCGGCGAGGCCGCCGACCGCCTTGCGCATCGCCTCGCGTCCCGAGATCGCCGGCCGGCCGCGCGGCATGACCAGCATGTCCTCGGTGTACAGCTCCGGGATGGCGGCGAAGTCGTTCGAGTCGTAGAGGGTTCGCCACTGTTCGCCGACCGCCCGCACTGCCGCGACGTCAGCCTCCGGGCCGGCGTCCGCCGCGGGCGAGGAGATCGGGGCGAGCATGATTGCGGCGGGCAAAATGGCCAAGGCGAACTTCATCGATGGCTCCTCTCAGACGACGATGACGGGCGGCGGAACCTCGTGGATGGGCTCGGCACCGTCCTTCCGGATCAGCATCAGGTCCTCGAGGTGGATCGTGCCGCCGAGGCCGGCCTCGAAGACCGGGCAGTCGACGCTCAGGATCATGTTCTCCTCGAGCACCAGCGCGTCGGGCGTGCGCGGGCCGAGCAGCGAGGGTTGGGGCTGGTCGGTGTGGAACAGGCCGACGCTGTGCGGCGTGAAGCTGACCGTCAGGTCGGCCCCCTGCTTGCGCAGCGCCTCGCGGCCGATGCGCGGCACGTCCGCGAAGCGCATGCCGGCGCGCAGCTGCGCGCGTAGCTCGTCCCAGGCGTTGGCGACCGCCTTCGCGGCCCGCTTGACCCCCTCGCGCGGCTCGCCGACGAAGACGGTGCGGCCGAAATCGCCGTGGTAGTGCCGGCAGGTGCTGACGCAGTCGATCGAGACGGAGGTGCCGTCGACGAGCGGCTCGTCGAGCACTTCCGCCGACGTGCCGCTGATCACCATGAAGTGCCCGATGTTGCCGCGGCGCGCGGCCTCGGCGAAGAACTCCGCCCGCAACCGGCGCGAGCCGCCGAGCTCGCGGGCGCGGCCAGCGGCCGCCATCGCCGCCTCGACGTTGGCCTGCGCCGCAAGGCGCATCAGCCGGATCTCGCCCGGCGACTTGGACAGCCGTGCGCGGCGCAGCACGTTCTCGGCCGGAGCGACCGGCGCCGCGACGCCGCGAAGCCTCAGCGCGGCCTCGAGCGCCGGCTCGTCGACGCCGATGCGGGCGGAAGCGAGGCGCAGCGCACCGAGCGCCTTGGCCAGCGCCCACGATGCGTCGGCGCTGGTCGCCTGCGCGAGCGACAGCATGCGGACGCGATGGCGGTCGCGGTCCGTCAGTAATTCGGGGTCCTGCACGCGCATGGTCCGCGCCGGTGCCGCCGCCGGCTCGGAGCCGTCCGTCGGCAGCGCGGCCGCCGGGTCCGCCGGCTGGGTGTAGGGGAACACCAGCCGGTCGGTCACCAGGGATTCGGGCGAGTGCGTGTAGTAGTAGAGGAAGGCGTGCATGACCATCGCGACCGGCCGCGCGGGGTCGGCCGGATAGATCGCGATGGCCGAGCCCTCGAACCCCATCCGGTCGAGCTGCGGCCAGTGGTTGGTCAGGTAGAAGACGTTGGCCGGCTTGGCCACGACCAGCGCGTCGAGGCCCGCCTCGCGCATGAAGAAGCGCAGCCGCTCGTCGTTCACGAGCGGCGTGTCGCGCAGGAACCCGAGGTCCGGGATCGTCGGGGCCGGAGCCGCCGCCGAGGCCCCGGCCGGGATCGAGCCGGCGGCGGCCGCGGCCGCCGCCCCGGCGAGCCAGGCGCGGCGCGTCAGCATCAGAACCCGACCCTGACCTTCAGCCCGTAGGTGCGTGGCGCGTTGAGGTAGGTGTAGTTCGACAGCGTCGACTGCCCGTAGGTCTCGTCGGTGCAGTTGTCGCAGTAGAGCGAAGCCGACCAGCGCCCGTCGTCGGTGGCGAAGCCGAGGTTGGCGTTGACCACGGTGTGCGCCTCGGAGAAGGAGCCGAGGACGAAGCGACCGTCGCCGGCGAAGTTGGCCACGCCGGCGGCGTTGCGGTAGGCGCTCAGGTTGTTCGTGCCGACTTCCTGGTCGGCGGTGTACAGCGCGAAGACCGAGGGCGTGAGCGTCGCCCCGAGCGCCGGGATCTGGAAGGTCCACGCCGCGCCGAGGGACACCGTCCACTCCGGCGCGCGCACCGGCTCGGCCAGGGCCCCGGTATCGCTGACGACGCCGGTGCAGTAGCCCCGCGCGCGCGCCTGGAAGTTGCCCGGGAAGCCGCCCGGCGACGGCTGGCCGGCCAGCGCCGCCTGGCACTCGGCCTGCTGCGCCGTCACGGACAGGAAGCCGAAGGCGTCCACGTCCGGCTTGCTGCGGTCGGCCTTGAACTTCATGTCCTGGTAGCCGAGGCCGAGCGTCAGGGTGAGCGGGTCGAGTGGCCGCGCGGTCAGCTCGATCTCGACGCCCTGGTTGTCGAGGTTCGCGAGGTTGCGGGTGACGAAGTTCAGCACGCCGTTCGCGTCCACGAAGGCCGTACCGGCCTGGAAGTCCTCGTTCTCCTGCAGGAAGGCGGTGGCGTTCACCCGAAGCCGCCTGTCCAGCCAGTCGCTGCGCGCGCCGAGCTCGTAGGACCAGAGCTTCTCGGGGCCGACCGGCAGCAGCAGGCGCACCTGGGTGGCGCGTGCGGCCTGCGAGCCCGACTTGAAGCCGCGGGTCGCGCTCGCGTAGAAGCGCAGGTCGTCGCTCGCCTCGTAGTTCAGCACGAAGCGCGGCGTCCAGAGCTTCTCGCGCTGGTCCAGCGGGATCGCGACCGGCGGCGTCGCCGGGTTGCCGTCGAGGTCCGCGGCGGCGAAGTTGCGGGTGTCCAGGCAGGAGGCCGGCAGCGGCTCCACCTGGCACTGCGCCCGGTTGTCCGAGAAATCGAATTCCTTCTTCTCGTCGGTGTATCGGATGCCGGCGGTCGCCGACCAGCGCCCGGTCAGCGCGTAGTCGAACTGCGCGTAGCCCGCGCTCGCCTCGGTGCGGTTGCGCACGATGCGGTCCGCGAGCAGCAGCGCCGAGGTGGCCGACAGCGAGAAGAAGTCGGCGAAGTCGCTCTTGTTGCGCTCGTTGAAGTAGTAGACGCCGGCGACGTAGTCGAGCCGGCCGTCGAGCGCCGAGCCGTTGATCTTGAATTCCTGCGTGAACTGGTCGGAGCTCGCGAGCTGGGCGATGACGAAGCCCCCGCGGGCCCAGCCGCCGACCGGCCGGTCGAGCACCACGTTGCCGCTGACGTTGTAGCGGGTCGGCAGGCCGCTCTGCGGGTCGGTGCCGAACAGCACCGAGGGCAGCTGCCGGCCGTCGGCGAAGTCGATGAGGAAGTCGAGCTCGCTGCGCACGTAGCCGGTGATCGACGCGAGCTCGACGCCGCCGAAGTCGAAGCGCAGGTTGGACGCCGCCATGGCGAACTTCGATTCGGCGCCGAGCGGCTGGGTGCCCTTGCGGTTGGCGACGACGAAGTTCGGCGCGGCGAGCTGGTCAGCCCCGCCGTTGTTGACGCGAAGGCCCGTGGTCGCGTAGCGGTCGCTGCACTGGGTCGGCGCCGCGGGGTTGCACTCGAAGTTGAGGATGTTGGAGGACGTGGCCTGGGCGGTGATGCCCGAGAGATCCCAGGTCAGGGTGTCCGAGAAGTCGACCTGCATTGCAGCGCGGATGCCGTAGCTCTCGGTGGCGTTCAGGTCCTCGCCGGTCGTGACGTTCTTCACCCAGCCGTCGTCCTCGTTCCAGAACGCGGAGAGCTTGGTCCGCACGTCGCTCGAGATCGGCAGGTCGACGCTGGCGCGCGCCGACCGGCCGCCGTAGTTGCCCACGCCGACTTCGGCGTAGCCGCCGAACTCCGCCGCCGGCGCGGCCATCACCACGTTGACCGCGCCGCCGGTGGTGTTGCGGCCGAACAGGGTGCCCTGCGGCCCGCGCATCACCTCGACGCGCTCGACGTCGAAGAGCGACAGGTTGTTCACCGCCTGGCGGGCGACGTAGATCTCGTCGAGGTAGGTGCCGACCGGCGCGTCCACGGTCGCGAGCGACTCCGTGTTGCCGAGGCCGCGGATGTAATAGCTGTTCGCCGAGCCGAGGCCGGTGTTGTTGTGGGCCACGACGTTCGGGATGTACTGCATCACGTCGAGCGCGTCCGACACGTTTCGCTGCTCGAGCTCCGCGAGACCGTAGGCCGAGACCGCGATCGGCACCGACTGGATGGTCTCGGCGCGCCGCTGCGAAGTCACCGTGATTTCCTCGAGCGTCGCGCTCGGAGCGGCCGGGGCGGCCGCGACGGGCAGTGCGGCGGCGGCGAGCGCGAGGCCGACGGAGGTGCGCAGGCGGCGGGTCTGGGCGGCGGATGTCATTCGTTGGCTCTCCCCTTGAAGCTCGGCATTGGGCGTCGCATCGGACGATCCGGTGCGCGGGCGGCGCGGCCGGATCGTGTCCGTGCCAGGCGCCGGGCGGGAGGATGCCGAAGAGCGCGCCGCGGCCGGCCGGCAGCTTCGTGACCTGGGCCGGGTTTTTCGTCGCTCCCGCCAGGCGCCTTTCGCGAAGGCGCGTTCACGAAGGCCTTCGAGGCCCCCGTTTCGTGAGTGGCCGATCCGGCGTTGCCCGGGGCGTGGCTCAGGGGGCTGCTGTCGGCTCCGCCGGGGCCCTCCCGGGTGCGGCGAGCGCTTCCTCGATGAGGGTCCGGCGCCACAGCCGGCCATCGCGCAGGTACTGCGCGACGCGGTAGCGCCGGCTGCCGTCCTCGCTCAGGCTGATGACCTCGTGCATCTGCAGGGCGCCATCCTTCGAGGCCATCCACAGCACGCCCATCCGGCCGGTCGGGTCCGCCGCGACCGGCATCGTCCAGCCGTCCACCCGCGGGCTCGAGAACCATGCGCGACCTTCGCGGATCTCGCCGCTCGACTCGATCCGTTCCTCGGTGCCGTCCGGCTTGGCGTACACATTGGTCTGCACGAAGCGGTGGGCGTCGCCGTCCTGGACGAGACGGATCGAGATCTCCGACGGGAACGACTCGAGCAGCTGGCCCTCGCCGTCGAAGCGGCTGAAGGTGCCGCGCCAGGTGCCCTCGTGCTTCTTCATGTAGGCGAGCCCCGGATCGCCAGCCGGCGCATCTGCAGCTTGCGCCATCGGCAGCGCCGTAGCCGCGAGCACCAGGCTGGCCACGACCGCGTACACCCGGGAGCGGAGGTTGGGAGGGCGGCCGGAACGCGGCCGGGGCTTCGCGTGCTGCATATGAACTTCTCCCTTGGTCAGAGCTTGCCTTCGCGGCGCAGGCGCCGCAGCTGCGCGCCGCTCGTCGAGCACCACAGTCGCAGGAAGTCGCAAACGGAGGTGGCCGGGTCGCGCGGCAGCACGGACCCCGGATCCACGACTGCGGACGGATCGGTCGGGTCCGCGGGATCCGCCCCGGCGATGCCTGGCGACAGCGCGGCGGCGAGGCCGAGCAGCCCGAAGCGGCGGCGGGTCAGTTGATCGCGCGGCAACGCCCGGAGCTGGGGTCTTTGGATGTCGTCCATTGATGCGGGAGTCTGCCGCGGACGTCAGCGTGGGAGGGACGCGGCTTCGCGGACGGGCAGAAAGTTTCGCGGCCGCCCGGAGTTGCGTGAGCGAAGGCGCCCTCGCGAATGCACCTGGGCTCTCGTGCTTCGTCGACGGCCGGCGTGGGTCGATCCAATCGCCGCCCCCTCGGTACGGGACCGATTCTCCGGTCCGGTCGGACCCGTCCAGGAGTCGCCTGTCAGAGCTTCCACGCGACGTAGGCGACGACGAGCAGCGCGAGCGTCGCCCAGCCGAGGGCGTCGATGTAGCGCCGGATGTGCCGCTCGATCGGCGCCCCGCCGAAGCGAACCAGCGCCGCGACCAGGAAGAACCGCATCCCGCGGCCGATGGCCGAGCCGAGCACGAAGGGCAGCAGCGCCATCTGCGCCGCGCCGGCCGCGATCGTGAACACCTTGTAGGGGATGGGCGTGAAGCCGGCGATGAAGATCGCCCAGAAACCGTACTGGTCGAACCAGCGCCGCGCGGTCTCGAAGTGCTCCCAGTAGCCCACTTGGTGCAGCAGCGGCGTCACCGCCTCGAGGGCGAGCATCCCGATCAGGTAGCCGAGCAGGCCGCCGAGCACCGAAGCGACGGTGGTGAGCATCGCCAGCCCCGCCCAGCGCGGCGGCTGGGCGAGGGTCATGGGCGCCAGCAGCACGTCCGGCGGGATCGGGAAGAACGAGGACTCGGCGAAGCTGACGCCGGCGAGGTAGCGTCCGGCGTGGCGGTGCCGGCTCCACAGGAGGGCCTTGTCGTAGAGCGGGGAGAAGATCTTCACGGCGCGCAGTCTAGCGGACCGACCGGGCGACCGCGGGGACGGCTCAGCGTGCCCCGAGCGCCTGCGCCATCCGTCGAACGCTGGAAAGCTGGGCGCCGCCGCGCCAGGCGTAGTCCGCGCCGGTGTAACCCCACCAGTCCCAGCAGCCCTGCGGGTTCAGAGGCATCACCAGGCTGCGCTTCACCTGCGGGTAGAGCACGACGATCCCGTTGGTCTCGGCCCAGGCGTTGTATCCGGCATTCATGGTGAAGGCCTGGCCAGCGAACGAAGCAGACTGCCGGCAGCCGTGGAACGCGATGTGCAGGCGGCAGGATTCACCTCGTCGGCACCGTTCCGGCACGTAGACGTAGCCGAACGGCTCGAGCGAGGCATTCTCCGCCGCGTAGCGACGCTGATCGAATACGGCAAGGCTGGCCGGCTGCGCCCGCCCGCGCGGCGCGAGCCCGCCATAGAGGTGCGCGAGCAGCGCGCCGGCCGCATCGAAGTCGCAGTCGAGCACGTAGGGATCGTCCGCCTCGCCGCAGGGAAGACCTTCGTCGAGGGTCGGGAAGCCGTGCGCCGCGGGCACGGATCTCTCGTAGCGGACGAGTCGCGGGTCTACGAGCGCCTCGTAGAACTCCGCCAGCGCGTCGCCCACCCGACGCGCGATCCTCTCGTCGCGCTCGCCGTGGAAGAGCCAGACCCGGTCGCCGGCCACCGCCTCGAGCGGAGCGATCAACCCTTCGGAGGCCGCTTCGCGCGCCCTCTTCAGCAGCTCGCCGGCCTGCGGCGCGCCTTCGCGCGCTTCCATGCACTCTCCCAGCGCCCGGGACATCGATCGCCTCGCGCAGAACCAGGGTCCCGCCGCGAGGACGGCCGCGCCGCTGACCTCGTCGCCGAAGGCAAGGTGATACTGCGTGGCCATGTAGCCGCCTGCGGAAACGCCGGACACGGTCAGGCTCGCCGGCTGGATCTCGAGCGCGGGCAGAGGCTCTCCGCCGACATCACAGCCGGCGAGTGCGAGAGCGGCGATCAAGGCGAGGAACGGGCGCGTCTCGGGCATCCTTCAGCGATCCAGCAGCCGGCGCAGCTCGGCGGCGACCCCGGCCGGGTCCGCGTCGAACATGCCGTAGCTCCAGTCCTCGCGGTCGACCCGCGGCCAATCGGGGCGCATCGCCGCGGCGCGTCCCGTCGCCTCCCACAGCCCGTCCCTCGGTCGCAGGAAGGCGCCGGGCACCTCGAGTGCCTCGAGCTGCGCGGCGAGGTCGGCGGCCGCGAGCGCTTTGATCGCCCATTCGCCGTGGCGGCCGGCGCGCTGCTTCTCGGCGACGATGCTCGCGACCTGCTCGAGGCTCTGTCCCTGTGGCCGCACGCGCATGCTCGACTGCCACATCTCGAGCAAGTGGCTGCCGTCCTCCGGCAGCGCCGAGCCTTCGAGCGCGGCGAAGCGCGCGCGCTGCGTTTCGTCGAGCAGCGGCATGGAGAAGAGCACCACACGCCGCACCCGCTCGGGGTAGAGGCTCGCGACCTGCACGGCGAGACCCGCGCCGGTGTGGTAGCCGACCAGGTCCACCGGCTCGCCGATCGACAGCAGCACGTCGCCGATGGCCGCGGCGTACTCCTCGAAGGAGGGCTGCGCGGCTGGCGCGCCGGACTCGCCGTAGCCCGGCGTGTCGAGCGCGTAGACGACCCGGTCGCGCGCGAGCTCGGGCAGCAAGGCCGCGAACATGCGCCCGGACAGCGGCGTCTGGTGCAGCAGCACCACCGGGCTCCCGACGTTCGAGGCGATCGCCGCCGGCGCGGCGCGGCGCAGGTGCACCTGGCCGAGGCGGCTGTCGCGGAACTCGCGGCGGATGCCCGCGCCGGGCGCAGCCTGGACAGTCGCGCCGCGCTGGTTGATCTCGAGCATGTGGCCGTCGGGGTCGCGCGCGAACAGGAAGGTCGCCATCCAGCGGTTGCTTCCGGCACCTACCTCGGCCGAGCGTGGCTCGCGGTGGATCGGCGTGCCGGCGGCGCGCATGCGCCGGTGGATCGCCTCGAGTTCGTCGGTCTCGATCATCAGCACGGTGTCGCCCGGCGCGAGCGGCGCGTTCGCCGTGCGGGCCGGCCCGGGCGGTCCGTACTGCAGCAGGCCGATCATGCCGAGCCACGGATGCCTGCCCTGCATGATCACGAATCGTGATGGGCTGCCGGCTGGCGCGCGGCTCGGCAGGCTTTCCGCGGTCACCCTGCCCAGGGTGTCGAGGTACACCGTCATGCCGAGCACGTCGCGATAGAAGCGCAAGGACGCCTCGGCGTCAGCGACGATCAGCGTCGCGCGCCGCAGCGTGGAGGCCGGTTCGCCGCCGGCTGCGGCCGGCGCGGCCGTGGCGATCGCGAGGAGCAGCGCAAGAAGGGTTGCAGGCAGGGCCGGGCGCATCGCGACTCCTTCAGGCGGCGCTCGCCGCGCCTGTCATTGTCGCCGAGCTGGACGGCGCGTGGCGCCGAAGAGGCGCGGAACCACCCCTCACTCCAGCGTCGCTGCGAGCACGTCGCAGACGGCGTCGATGGCGGCGACGCGGGTGCTGGAGGGCCGCCAGGCCGCGCCTACCGTGCGTTGCGGCGCCGGCGGGGCGAAGGGTCGCGTGGCGAGTCCGCGCGCGGTGGCGTAGGCCCCCTCGGCGGCGAGCCGCGGCAGCAGCGTGACGCCGAGCCCGGCGGCGACCATCTGGCGCAGCGTCTCGAGGCTCGTGGCGCGGAAGTCCGCGTCCTCGTCGGTGCTGATCGAGCTGCACACCTCGAGCGCCTGGTCGCGCAGGCAGTGGCCCTCCTCGAGCAGCAGCAGGTGCTCGCCCTCCAGGTCGGCCACCTTCAGGCGCTTGCGCTCGGCGAGCGCGTGACGCGCCGGCATGGCGACGACGAAGGACTCGGCGAACAGCGTGCGGGTCTCGAGGCCCTCGGTCTCCGCGGGCAGCGCGAGGATGCCGAGGTCGAGCTCGCCTTCGCGCACCCGCTCGAGCAGCGGCCCGGTGCGGAACTCGTAGAGCATCAGGCTGAGCCGCGGCAGGCTGCGCCGCAGCTTCGGCGCGACCCTCGGCAGCAGGTAGGGCGCGATGGTCGGGATCAGGCCGACCCGCAGCCTGCCGCCGAGCGGGTCGCTGTCCACCCGCGCGACCTCGCGGATGTCGTCGGCTTCCTTGAGCAGGCGGCGCGCGCGCTCGACCACGCGCACGCCGGCGTCGGTGAGCGTGACCTGCCGCGGCCGCCTCTCGAGCAGCGGCGCGCCGAGGTACTCCTCGAGCTTCTTGATCTGCGCGGAGAGCGTCGGCTGGCTGACGTGACAGGCCTCGGCTGCCTTGCCGAAGTGGTGCGTGTCGGCGAGCGCGACGAGGTAGCGGAGGTCGCGGAGGTTCACGTTTCTTCCGATCGTGGCTGTCTATCGCAATGATCTGCTCGAAAGGCCTCGTGAATCAAGCCCGGCTTGCCGTAGAATCCGCGGATGGCTCAAATGCGGTCGCTCGCGAGACTCGAGGCGCGATTCCCCGGCCGGCGCGCGCTGGTGACCGGCGGCGCCAGCGGCCTCGGCCTCGCGGTGGCCGAGGCCCTCGCGGCCCGGAGCTGGCGGATCGGCCTGCTCGACCTGGACGCGGCGCGGCTCGAGGCCGCGGCGGCCCGGCTCGCCGGGGCCGGCGCGGCGCTGGCCTGGACCCGCGCCGTGGACACGCGCGACGACGGCGCCGTCCGGGCGGCCGTGGACGCTTTCGCCGCCGAGGCCGGCGGGCTGGACCTGGCGTTCAACTCGGCGGGCGTCGCCGTCGCGGGCCGCTTCCTCGAGACGCCGCCCGCGGACTGGGACTGGGTGGTCGCCATCAACCTGCTCGGCGTCGCCGCGAGCTGCCGGGCGGAACTGCCGCACATGATCGCCGCCGGCGGCGGGCTGATCGTGAACGTGGCGAGCGCGGCGGGCTTCGTCAGCGGCGCCGACATGAGCGCGTACAACGCGAGCAAGGCCGCGGTGATCTCGCTGTCGGAGACGCTCGCCCAGGAGCACGCGGGCGAGGGCGTCCAGGTGACCGTGGCGATGCCCGGCTTCTTCCGCACCCGCCTGCTCGAGGAAGCTCGCGCGCCGGCGCGCGCGCTCGGCATGGCGCGCAAGATCATGCAGGCCTCGAACCTCGAAGCCGACGCGGTCGCCCTCGAGATCCTCGCCCGGGCCGCGTCCGGCGAGGATTACGTCGTCCTGCCGCGCGAGTATCGCTGGCTGTGGCGCTTCAAGCGCCTCGCGCCGCGGCGCTTCCAGCGCTTCATGCGCTGGTTTCGCGCGCGCAAGGAGGCCGAGGCGCGCGCCCGTCGCCGCGGCTAGGCGCTAGACTGTGCCCATGGCCGTGCCTCCACCCACCGGGCCCGGGAAGCTGCCGCCGCCGCCGGCGCCGCCGGCGCGCGACGCGAACCCGTGGAAGTTCTCCGAGACGGCCCGCAGCGCGCCGCCGCACGAGCCGACGCTCTACGAGCGCCTCGTCGCCGAGATCGAGCAGGCGCGCGCCGCCCAGGAGGCCGGGGCCGCCGGCGGCCCCGGCATGCCGCCCGCCGCGGACCGCCCCACGGAGCGCGCCGGGAACGACCTGGGCCCGGCGTCCCGCCCGCCGAAGCGCGAGTCGACGTTCAACCGGATCTTCCCGGTCGTGATCCTGATGATCATGTTCGGCTCGTTCGCGCGCGAACTGATCGAGGAGCGCGGCATCGGGGATCCGCAGCTCGTGCCGCTGTTCGCGCTGCTCATGGTCGCGGTCGTTGCCGTCGTGCTGGTCGCGCTGCGTCGCTCGCGCAGGCGCCGTCGTCCCGGATGACCGGACGCGGCGCAGGCCACGGGCCGTGGCCCTGGGTCGTGGCGGGCGTCGTGGCGCTCACCGCGGCCTTCGTCGCGGGCCGCGCGCTGCTGGCGCCCGAGCCCGCCGCCGATCCGGCGGTGACGGACGGTGCAGCGGCGCCGCGCAGCTCGCCCTGGGCCGGCGCCGCGCCGTCCGAAGCCTCGCAGTCCAGCTCCGTGCCCGCGCGCGCCGCAGCCGAGCCGTCGTCCGCCGGCGCCGAAGCGTCGCCCGGCATCGAACGCGATGCGGCGCTCGCGGCGGCGCGTGGCGACGCCGCGGCCGCGGCCCGGCTGGCGTCGGCCCTGCAGGCGGGCGACCCGCGCGCCTACGCCTACTCGGCGCTCTACTGCGTGCCGGGCAGCGGCTGCGATCCGGCGCCCGGTGCCCGGGGCGTGACGCTCGCGGGCTCGCAGGTCCGGGCAGGGCTCGCGATCCGGTCCGGCGACCCAGAGGCCGTGTACCACGCAGGGCTCGCCATCGCGCAGGAGTCGTTGGGGCGCAATCCGCTGCGCGGCGCGGCGTGGATGCTGGTCGCCTGCCGGCGCGGCTATCGCTGCGCGACGCCCGACGACCTCGACCGGGCGTGGTCCTGCGCGGCGGGAGACGCCGCCTGCCGCGCCGCGAGCACGGTCGAGGATCGGCTGCAGTCCGTGCTCGGCGCAGCCGAATACGCGCGCGCCTACACTCTCGCCGACGAGTTCGGCGCCATGCTCGACGCGGGCGACGTGCCCGACGCGGCGGTCGCCTACGGCGGCGGCTGACCGGGGGCGACGGCCTCGACCGTCCGCCAGGTTCCTTCGCGCCGCGGATCGGCGGCGCCCTCGGCGCCCCCGTCCGGCGTGAACACCACGCCGTGCAGTCCCGACTCCTCGCCGCGGCCGGGCTTCACCTCGATGCCGCGCGCCGCGAGGCCCGCGAGCACCGACGGCGGAAACTTCGCCGCCTCGCCGAAGAAGCTGTTCCCCGAGGCGATCAGGTTCGGCAGGTCGATCGCCGCCTGCAGCGGCAGCTTCCACGCGAGCAGGCCGACCAGCGCCTTCGCGTTGTAGGCGAGGATCGCCGAGCCGCCAGGCGAGCCGAGCGCAGCGACCAGCCGGCCGTCGCGGTCGAGCACGAGCACCGGCGACATGGAGGAGCGCGGCCGCTTGCCGGGGGCCACGGCGTTGGCGACCGGCAGGCCGTCCTCGGTCGGCCGGAACGAGAAGTCGGTCAGCTGGTTGTTGAGGAAGAAGCCGCCGACGGCGCGTCCCGAACCGAACAGCGACTCGACCGAGGTGGTCACGGAGGCGACGTTGCCGGCGGCGTCGACCACCACGAAGTGGCTCGTGCCCGACTGCTCGGCCGTGGCGTCGGCGCCGCGCGCGACACCCGGCGGCGTGCCGGCCGCCGGCGGCGGCCCCGCGCGATCGGCGATCAGCGTCGAGCGGGCGGCCACGTAGGCAGGATCCAGCAGGCCCGCCACGGGCACAGCCACGAACGCGGGATCCGCGACGTACTGATTGCGGTCGGCGTACATGAGCCGGCTCGCCTCGGCGAACAGGAACCAGGCCTGCGGGTCGTCTGGGCCGCGGCTTGCGATGTCGGTGCGGTCGAGGAT
Organism: uncultured Steroidobacteraceae bacterium; assembly: GCA_964406445.1. Taxonomy (GTDB): domain Bacteria; phylum Pseudomonadota; class Gammaproteobacteria; order Steroidobacterales; family Steroidobacteraceae; genus SG8-30. The sequence goes on along the minus strand of CAYORU010000001.1, from coordinate 265,239 downwards.
GGCGAGCATCTGCAGCAGCGACACGCCGCTCGAGGGCGGCGGCGGCACGCACACGACGTACGCGAGGAACGGCCCGCAGACCGGCGCCGCGACCCGCGGCTGGTAGGCGTCGAAGTCGGCCTGCGCGAGCGTTCCGGGCAACGGCTCCGCGCGGGTCCGCTCGATGATCGCCGTCGAGATCGGCGGCTCGAGCAGCGCGCGCGGCCCCCGCGCGGCCATCCCGCGCAGCGTCGCGGCGTAGGCGGGGTTCGTGAATGGCTCGCCCGGCTCGACGGTGCTGCCGTCGGGCCGGCCGAACAGCGCACGAGCGTCCGGCCCGGCCGCCTGCGGCCACGGGCCGCTCGCGAACCGGGCGAGGCGCGAGGGCACCGCGAAGCCTTGCTCGGCGGTGCGTATCACGCCGTCGAAGAGCGCGGACCACGGCAGCCGTCCGAAGCGCGCCTGTGCGGCGCCGAGCATCGGCATGACGCCGGGCACGCCCGTCGCGCGCCCGGTGAGGATGCCTTCGCGCCAGGGCAGCGGCTCGCCGGCGGCGTCGAGGAACATGCCGGGCGTCGCTCCCGCGGGCGCGGCCTCGCGGCCGTCGAAGGCGAGGATCTTGCCGGTGGCCGCCTCGTAGTGGAGCAGGAAGGCGCCGCCGCCGATGCCGGAGCTCTGCGGCTCGACCAGGCCGAGCATCGCCTGGACGGCGACCGCCGCGTCGGCGGCGCTGCCGCCCTTCGCGAGCACCTCGAGGCCGGCCTCCACCGCGAGCGGATGCGCGGCGGCGACGCCCGCGACCGGGGGCGCCTGCCCGGGCGCCACTGCAGACGGCGCGGGTTCGCGCTGCGTGGCCGGCTGGCAGGCGGCGAGCAATGCGGCGGCGAGCGCGAGGAACGCGATCCGCGCGTGGGTCGGGCGTGGCATCGGCGGCTCCGGCAGCGGGGGACGCGGCATTCTACGAGAAAGCGCCGGGGTTCCTCCGCATGTTGACAGCGTCGCCGCGCGACGGTTGACTGCGGGCCCACGCCGGTCAACCCACGCGACAGGAGCGAGCGATGGACATCAAGACCCAGACCCTCAAGTACGCCGCGGGCGGCGCCGACCTCGAGAGCTGCCTCGCCTGGGACGCCGCCGCGCAGGGCAAGCGCCCCGCGGTGATCCTGCTCGGCGAGTGGTGGGGCATGAACGACTACCTCAAGCGCCGCGCGCGCCAGGTCGCGGAGCTCGGGTACGTTGCACTCGCAGCCGACATGTACGGCGGCGGGCGCGTCGCGGCCGACTCGACCCAGGCGGGCGAGCTGATGAACGGCCTGTTCGCCGACATGGGCTCGACGGGCGAGCGCCTGAAGGCGCACCTCGCCCAGCTGCGCGCCCGGCCGCAGGTGGACGCCGCGCGGGTCGGCGCCATGGGCTACTGCCTCGGCGGCGCGCTGTCGCTGCACGCCGCGCGCATCGGTCTCGACCTCAAGGGCGTGGTCAGCTTCCACGGCGCGCTCAGCCGGACCCACCAGCCGAAGCCCGGCGACGTCAAGGCCGAGATCCTGGTCTGCCACGGCGCCGACGACGTGCTGGTGCCCGAGGAGGACCAGAAGACCTTCCACGCCGACATGAAGGCCGCCGGCGCGAAGTACCAGTTCATCGCCTATCCCGGCGCGAAGCACGGCTTCACCAACCCTGAGGCGACCGCCAAGGGCGAGAAGTTCGGCCTGCCGCTCGCCTACGACGAGTCGGTGGACAGGCAGTCCTGGCAGGCGATGAAGGACTTCTGGGCGCGGGTTTTCGCCTGAACTTGTCCGCGCGCGCCGGGTCGCACGGGGACGGGGCGCCGTCGCGGCGCCCATCCCTGCAGGCCCAGCCATGATCCAGACCGATCCCAACGCGCGGCGCCCCGGCATGCCCCGCGCCACGCCCGGCGACGAGACCGTGGGCCGTCGCGTCGTTGCCGGCGCCGTCCTGCTCGCCGGCGTCGCGGCGGGCGCATGGTGGGCGTTTTTCCGCGCCGCGCCGCCGGCGCCGGTCGAGGAACCTGCCGTCGCGCCCGCGGTGACGGCGGAGTCGCCGCCCGCCGTCCGCCATCCGGTGGAGGCTTCGCCCGCGGAGGCGCTGGTCGAGCCGCTGCCGGCGCTCGATGCGAGCGACGCGCGGGCCGCGCGCGAGGCGACGGCGCTGGTCGGCAAGCCGGCCTTCGACGAACTGTTCGCGGGAGAAGGGCTGCTCCGGCGCGTCGTGGCGACGGTCGACAACCTGCCGCGGCGCAACCTGCCGGCCACCCAGCGGCCGCTGCGCGGCGCCACCGGCGCCTTCCTCGCCTCGGGCACCGAGGACGCGCCGGTCCTCGACGAGGCGAACTACGCGCGCTACCAGCCCTACGCGCGGCTCGCGGCGCTCGTGGACGCGCGCGCCGCGGTCGCGGCCTACCAGCGGCTGTATCCGCTGGCGCAGCAGGCCTACGAGGAACTCGGTTACCCGGGGCGCTACTTCAACGACCGCCTGGTCGAGGTCATCGACGACCTGCTCGCGGCGCCGGAGCTCGACGGGCCGGTGCCGCTCAAGCGCCCGAACGTGCTGTACGAGTTCGCGGACCCGGACCTCGAGGCGCGCCCGGCCGGCCAGAAGATCCTGATCCGGATGGGGCCCGCCAACGCGCGGCAGGTCAAGTCGAAGCTGCGCGAGATCCGCGCGCTGCTGGCGACGCCGTAGCCGCCTCAGCCGGCGGACGGAGGCGCATGGCGCCGCTCCCAGGCGAGCAGCGCCTGCTCGGCGGCGGCAAGCTCGAGCTCGATGCCATCGAGCGGCGCGAGCCACTTGGCGGCGGGGAAGGACGGCGCGAGACGGCCGCTGAATTCCCACATCCGCTGCAGCGCCGGGGCGAGCACGGCGGCCTCGACCCGCGTCATCGCCTCGCGCGCCGGGCCGCTCGCCCGCACGCGGACGTCGACTTCGAGATCGTTGGCGAGCTCGGCCGCCGCGACCGGCAGCTCGGGCACGCGCTCGCCGCGCCGCCATCGCTCGAGCAAGGCCCGCAGGCCTCCCACGCGCCTGCGGTAGCCGTGCAGCGCTGCGCGACAATCGTCGGGCCCGAGCCCCAGCGGCGTCACTCTCGAGTGCTCCTCGAACAGACCGATATCGAAGCACGCCGGGGACCTGCGCCGCCCGTCCCGGTTGCCGCAGTGGGGTACGCAGATACCCGCGCCGCAGCCGCGGCAAGCCCGGGTCTCGTCGCGCCGGGCGAAGGCGGTGTAGGCTTCCGGCATGCTGACAGCGGAAGCCCTCGTCGATCTCACGGACGGGTTGCTGCAGGCCGTGCTCGACGCCCAGCCGGACTGGGTCTGGATCGTCGATCGCGGCAATCACTTCCGCGTCGTGAACGAGGCCATGAGCCGGGGCCTCGGGCTCAGCCGCGGGCAGATGATCGGCCGGCGGCCCGACAGCTTCGTCCAGGCGGCGCCCTCGCCGGATCCACGCTATCCCTCCGAGGACGACTGGCTGATGGCCGCGGGGCTCGAGATTCGCGGGACCGAGCGCCTCGGCCGCATGCCGGACGGCCACTACGTCTGGTGGCAGCGATGGAAGACGCTGCTGCGGGACCGGGCGACCGGCGAGGTGAGCGGACTGGTCTGCACCGTTCGCGACATCACCGAGCAGCGCGAGCTGGAGCGCGCGGCGCTCGAGGCCGCCGAGAACGAGCGCTGGCGGCTCGGCAGCGAGCTGCACGACGGCGCCGGCGGAACGCTCGCGGGCATCGACATGATGCTCTCGGCGCTGGGCCGCCGGCTCGACGCCGGGGGTGGCGAGGCGCAGGAGCTGGCGCAGATCCAGGAAACGCTGCGCACGGCGATGCAGGAGCTGAAGGGCATCGCGCGCGGCCTTGCGCCGGTGGATCTCGAGCACGCCGGCCTGCACGAGGCCCTGCGGCGCATGCTGGAGCAGGTCGAGGCGGCCAGCGGCCTGCGGTGCCGGCTGCACGGCGACCCCGTGCCCTTCACGCTGTTCGGCGCGGGCGACTCGACGCAGCTGTACCGCATCGTCCAGGAGGCCGTCACCAACGTCGCGCGGCACGGCCGCGCGCGGGGCGTGGACGTCCACCTGCGCTACGACGAGCGCTGGATCGAGCTGCGCATCGAGGACGACGGGATGGGCTTCGATCCGGCGACCGAGCCGGAGGGCCAGGGCCTCCGCCTGATGCGCTACCGGGCGCGGCTGGTCGCGGGCCGACTCCAGATCGAGCGCCGGGCCGTGGGCGGGATGCGCGTCGTGTGCCGGGTGCCGACGCGCGCCGGCGTCTTCGACATCGTCCCGGCCGGGTCGCCGTAGCGCTACAGGCCCGAGGGTCGCGCCACCGACAGGAACACGATCGCCGCGATCAGCGCCCACAGCATCGCCAGGACGGCCGTGGCCCTGGCGTAGCCGCGGCGGATCGCCCGCTCGCGCAGGGCGCTCGATCCGAGCCTTGCGACCTCGTCCCAGTGCCGGAAGAACTCCACGAGGGCGAGACGGATGCCGAGGCCGCAGGCGATGACGCCGGCGAACGCCGCGAGCTTCCAGGCGAGCCACCCGGGCAGCGGCAGCCGGCCAGCGATCGCGGCGGCAGCGAGGGCCGCCAGCGCCGCGATCGCGATGTAGCGGAGGCCGCGATCGAGCCTGGCGAGGAGCTGCCCGGAGGTTTCGCGGCGCATGCGATGGGCCAGCTCCACGAGTGCCAGCCAGGCCGCGGCGCCGGCGGCCCCCGCCACCGCGAGCGACGGGCCACCGGGCAGGTAACCGAGCAGCGCCGCGAGGACGGTGCCGAGCCCGGCCTGCAGCACCAGCGCGTAGCGCACGTGCTGGTCCACGTCCATGACGAGATCCATCAGGCGGCTGCGCTCCGCGAAGGGCATGTCCGCCGACCAGGAGACGTAGCGGTAGGTGGAATTGATGACGAGCTCGGCGCCCAGCCAGTAGCCGAGCACGGCGACGTGGGCGACCAGCAGGGACTGGATGAGCACTCGACCTCCGGAGCCGACCGAGGCCCAAGTCTAGCCGCGGGCCACCCGGTCCGAGCGAACGTGAACGCGGCCTGAACCACGCCGCGGGCTGGTGAGGTTGTCGCCAATCGGGAACTGAGGGGGCTTCCGCGCGCTCTCAGTAAACGCTAGGGTCACGCCGACCCTGACCTGGGAGGAACCCACATGACCTCGATGTATCCGCGCGCCGCGCTGCTGGCCGCGCCTGCCGTCCTCGCGTTCGCCCTGGCCGCCTGCGGTGGCTCGAAGGCGCCCGAGGAGGCCGCCGCACCCGCGGCCGACGCCGCCGCGGAGGCGCCCGTCGACGAGCTCGCGGCCCGCGAGGAAGCGCTCGCCCAGCGCGAGGCGGAGCTGGCGATGAAGGAGAAGGAGTCTGAACTCGCCAGGCGCGAGGCGGAAATCGCCGCGCGCGAGAAGGCGGCCAGCAAGCCGGCTGCCGCGCCGCGTCCGGCGACCTCCGCATCGGCCGCACCGAGCCCTGCGCCGAAGCCGGTCGCCGCGGCCCCGAAGCCGGTCGTCGTCCCGGCCGGCACGTCCTTGTCCGTGGAACTGACCCAGGCGGTCACCACCAGGACCGCCAAGATCGGCGACGTCTTCTCGGCGCGCCTGTCGCAGCCGCTGGTCGTGGACGGCCGTACGGTCGCCTCGGCCGGCGCCGAGGTGAAGGGCCGCGTGACCGACGTCTACTCGGGCAGCCAGGAGATCGGCGGTACGCCGAAGCTCGGGCTGGCGCTGAGCGAGCTCAGGCTCGAGAACGGCACCACGGCGCAGATCGCGGCCGGCATCGTGCAGGAGGGCGCGCGTGAGAGCGGCAAGGACGCGGCCAAGATCGCCGGCGGCGCGGTGCTCGGCGCGGTGCTCGGCCACCAGGTCGACGACAAGAAGGGCAAGGTGATCGGTGGCCTGCTCGGCGCCGGCGCCGGCGCGGCCGTCGCCAAGCGCACCGGCGGCGACCTCGAGGTGACCGCCGGGACCGTCATCCCGTTCGCGCTGACCTCGCCTTTCGAGATGAAGTGAGCGAGATCCGTCGCCGGGCCGCGACCCGCGGCCCGGCGGCGTTCGTCACGGCGCGTCGGCGTCGTAGACCAGCTCGAATTCCTCGATCCAGAACGGCATGTCGGCCGTGACCGCGAGGCCGTAGGGCGCGAGCAGGTCGTTCCAGTAGTCCGTGTGGAGCGGCACCCACACCGCGGGGTCGCGCACGGGCGAGCCGTCCACCGCGGTCTCCTCCGCCGTGACCTTTCCGAAGATGGCGCTCCCGACGCGGGTGATCCGCAAGAGCAGCGTCGGCCGGCCCGCCGCGTCGAGCAGCGCGAGCAGCCGGCCCACCGCGGGCCCGGGCAGGCCCGCCCGTTCGACGATCCACGGCAGCGTGAAGGTTCCGCGCTTGTCGCCGATCCTGATGAGGTCGAAGATCCGAAGCGCCGTGGCCGCGTCGCGCCCGATGCGGCGCACCTGGCAGCCGGCGTCCGCGTCGACGTCGGCGCGGGCCCGCGCGGCGGCGGCGACGAAGGCCTCGATCGCGCCGGGCGGCGGCGGTGTAGCCCACGCCGGCAGGTAGAGGTGATGCTCGCCCACGCTTCCGCTCCTCGTCCCGGCCCGGGATCGCTCCTCGCCGCCGATGCTATCCTGCGCGCAGCCTCAGGGGAGCGCGATCCATGGCATTCGAACCGCAACACGACCTTCGCCTGCCACGGACGCTGGACGAGGGCGCGCGGCAGGACTTCGTGGCTGCCCTGCGGGGTTTCGTCCTGCACGACCTTGCCGCGGACATGCGCGCCGCGTACGAGCACGACGTCAGGCCGCGCCTCGCGAGGTCGCTGGGCCGTGATCCCGCGACCAGCGCCGAGGTGCACGCGGGGATGCGCGACCACGACTCCTTCCGTTTCTACAGCTCGATCCGGGTCAATGCCCAGGAGCTGACCTGGGACTCGGTGCGCGACCCCGTGGGCCGGGCGCGCCTCGAGCTCAACCGGCGGGTTGCCGCGCCCGGCGGACCCGGCTCGCTGACGCTCGATCCGGCGCTGGCCGTGCCCCGCAACGTCAGCGGCATCGACGTGCACCTGATGCCGGGGAACTATGACCGCGAGGCCGGCGCGGACGATGCCACCCAGGGCGCGTTCTTCGATCATGGCGCGACGGTCTTCTACATGGGCCTGATGGGCGCCGACCAGGGCGACATCGGGCGCACGCTGGCGCGCTTCCTGCGCGGCAAGCATCCGGACCTCGAGGTGCGCCGCATCCTCGACCTCGGTTGCACCGTCGGTCACAACACGCTGCCCTGGGCCGAGGCGTACCCCGCCGCGGAGATCCACGCCATCGACGTCGCAGCGCCATGCCTGCGCTATGCCCACGCGCGGGCCCGTGCCCTCGGCAAGGCCGTGCACTTCCGCCAGATGGACGCCACGCGGCTCGCCTACCCGGAGAACAGCTTCGACGTGGTGTTCTCGTCCATGTTCCTTCACGAGGTGCCGCTCGCCGGCATCGGCCGCGTCCTGGCCGAGGCGCATCGCGTGCTGCGGCCGGGCGGACTGATGCTGCACATGGAGTTGCCGCCGAACCATGCATTGCCGGCCTACGAGGGCTTCTACCTCGACTGGGACAGCTGGTACAACAACGAGCCCTTTTACAAGACGTTTCGGGACGAGGACCCGGTCGAGCTGTGCGTCGCCGCCGGATTCCGGCGCGACCGCGTGGAGCAGCACGTGGTCCCGAGCCTCGACTGGTTCGGCGAGGAGGCGTTCGGGCGCGCACTGGCCGAGGAGGGCGCCGTCGACGGCAATACCGGCCGTTTCGACCAGGGAATCTCCTGGTACAGCTTCTGGGCGTGGAAGTGAGCGCCCCGCCGGGCGAGCAGCCGCTGCCGCGACACGCGCGCAACGCGCGGCCGCAGTTCTTCGAGGATCCGGCGACGGACCAGCTGATGTCCGTGGTGCTGGCGCTGGCGCAGGAGTTGTCGGTGCTGCGGGACCGGGTGGACTCGATCGAGCGGCTGCTGGACCAGAAGGGCAGCCTGACGCGTGCCGAGCTGGAGGCCTTCCGGCCGGACCCGCGGGCCGAGGCGGAACGGCAGCAGCGGCGGGCCGACTACCTGCAGCGCCTGTTCCGCGTGATCCGCCACGAGGCGGGCCGTTACCCGAGCGCGGAGGCCGAGCGGCGGGTGGACGAGGTCGGGCGCTCGCTGCAGGACCCGGCAGGCGGGCCGACGTGACCAGAATCGCGACGGCGCGCCCGCCGCGCCGACGGCCGGGCGGCCTGCTGGCCGCCAGCCTGGCGGCGGCGTGCCTGTCGCCGGCGGCGGCGGCGGAACCCTTCGTGGTCCGCAACCAAAACCCGCTGCTGGCGCCCTTCGGGCTGCCGAACCCATTGCCGGCGCGCCTGCCGGCCACGGGCCTGCTCGCGGCCAACCTGCACTGGGGCAATGCCGCCTACGCGGAAACGCGCGGCGACGCGGAGTTCGTCGTCGACGCCGAGACGCTCGAGCTGCGCCTGCGCTACGAGCGTCCGCTGGGGGCGCGGTTCGCGCTCTACGCCGAGCTGCCCTGGCGACGCACCTGGGCGGGTGCGCTCGACGGGATCATCGACGGCTGGCACGACATCACCGGACTGCCGGGCGATGCGCGCGAAGGCCTGCCGCGAGACCAGCTGCTGATCGAGTACTCCGTCGGCGACGTGTCCCGCTATCGCTTCGACACGCCCGGCTCCGGGCCGGGCGACCTGGTCGTGGGCCTCGGCTACCAGCTGCTGGCGTCGGATCGATCGGCGCTGTCGGCCTGGCTCGGCGCCAAGGCGCCGACCGGGGATGCGGACGAGCTGACCGGCAGCGGCGCGGCCGACGTCGCGCTCTCGCTCGCCGGTGCGCGCGTGCTGGGCGCCCGCCTCAGGGTCTTCGGCCAGGCGGACGCGGTGTGGCTCGGCAAGGGCGACCTGCTGCCGGCGCTGCAGGAGCGCGTCGCCTGGTCCGCCATGGCGGGCGCGAGCTGGAACGCGTGGCGGACGCTCGACCTGACCGTGCAGCTCGCCGGCAATTCGCGCGTCTTCGACGCCGGCGGGGCGCTGGCGGGCGATGCACTCGTGCTGGTGTTCGGCGGCACCTGGCGCACCGCCGGCGGCTGGCGCCTCGACCTGTCGGTGAGCGAGGACGTCGACGTGAACGCCTCGCCCGACGTGGTGTTCAACTTCGGCGTGTCGCGCGCGCTGCGCTGAGCCGCGGGCGCCGGATCAGTCGTCCGCGGGCGCCTCGCCGGGGAAGAGCGTGTCCGTGAAGCCGAAGCGGCGCAGGTCCCGCACGCGCATCGGATACAGGATGCCGTCGAGGTGGTCCACCTCGTGCTGCACGACCCTGGCGTGGAAACCCTCCACGGAGCGGTCGATGGGCTGCCCCGCCGCATCGAAGCCGCGGTAGCGCAGGCGGGTGTAGCGCGGCACGACGCCGCGCATCCCGGGCACCGACAGGCAGCCCTCCCAGCCGTCCTCCAGCTCGTCCGACAGCGGGGTCAGCTCAGGGTTGACCAGCACCGTCTCGGGGACGGCCGCGGCTTCAGGGTATCGCGCGTTGCGCGCGAACCCGAAGATCACGACGCGCAGGCCCACGCCGATCTGCGGCGCCGCGAGTCCCGCGCCGTCGAGCGCGCGCATGGTGTCGAACATGTCGGCGACGAGGGCGTCGAGCGAACGCGTGCCGAACGACTCGACGGGCGCCGCGCGCTCGAGGAGCCGGGCATCACCCATCTTGAGGACTTCCCTGACCGCCATGCGGACCTCGGATGTTGACGGCCGCGACGGGTTCGCGGCCTGCACTGCGCCTCCGGCGGGATGATAGCTTAGCGGCATGAAGCGCAATCCCCGGCCCACCGCGGACGACCTGCTGCGCGCCGTGACCGACCTCGACGCCGCGACCATCGACGCACTGTACGGACTCGAGCCCGCCCTCGAGCCGGGACCCCCCGCGGCTGCGGGCGAGGCCACCGAGTGGGTGACGGTGCACTGTCCCTACTGCGGCGAGCCCTTCGAGACGCTCGCGGATCTCTCCGCCGGGTCGAGCACCTACGTCGAGGACTGCCAGGTCTGCTGCCAGCCGATCGAGATGAGCTGCGTGGTGGACGACGACGGCAGGCTGGCGGCCTTCCGTGCCGGCCGGCTGGACTGAGGCGCGGCACTCGGCCGGCCCACGATGCAGTTCATATATGTGGACAACTCGTCCATCCATGGGGGCAAATCGTTGACAGCGCGCTCGCGCTGACCCTATCTTCGACTCGGTACGTACCGGGTGATTGCCGGTGTCCGCCACCAGAAACAGCCAGACCAGGGAGCCCGCCCAATGACCTCAGCCACTCGTCTCGCGGCCGTCGCCGCGGCGGTCAGCGCCGTCCTCGTGCAGGCGAGCGCCCATGCCGAGCCCGCCGAGCAGCCGCCGGCGCTCGCGCTGCAGGAGATCATCGTCACAGCCGAGCGACGCGAATCGAACGTCCAGGACGTGCCGGTCGCGGTGTCCGCCTTCGATCCGACGGAGCTCGAGCGGCGCCAGGCGTTCAACGTGCTCGACGTCATGACCAACGTCCCGAACCTGGCGGTCACGAACAATCCCGGCCAGGCGACCTCGACCACCATCTACCTGCGCGGCATCGGCAGCACCGAGTCGATCGTCACGCTCGACACCGGCGTCGCCTTCTACCTCGACGACGTCTACTTCGCGCGCCAGGGCGTCAACAACCTGAGCATGTTCGACGTCGAGCGCATCGAGGTGCTGCGCGGTCCGCAGGGAACCCTGTACGGCCGGAACAGCTCCGGCGGCGCGGTGCGCGTGATCACCAAGCGCCCCACCGACCAGTTCGAGGGCGTGGCCGAGGGCTCCTTCGGCGAGTACGACAACTGGACGCTCAAGGGCTCGCTCAACCTCCCGCTCGGCGAGAACTTCGCCGCCCGCTTCAACGCCTACGCCGAGGGCGGCGACGGCTATGTCTACAATCGCGTCCTCGACAAGGACGTGAACGACCGAGACAACAAGGGCGCCCGCGCCGCGCTGCGCTGGAACGCCTCGGATGCCGTGGAGGTCAACCTCGCCTACGACTACTACGAGGCCGAGACCAACGGCGTGTACGGCTACGACATCGCCGGCCTCGCGCGCCCGGCGGCCGACAACTTCTTCGTCTCGACGAGCGGCGACGAGACCTACAGCATCGGCGAGACCAGCGGCGGCCACCTCACCGTCGACTGGGCCGTCACCGACAACCTCGACTTCGTGTCGGTGACGGGCGTCCGCAACATCTACCAGAAGTGGGAGCTGGACTTCACCGACCAGCCGGTGCCGATTTTCAAGCTCTACACGGTCAACGACACGGACACGATCTCGCAGGAGTTCCGCCTCGCCGGCAAGACGGACCGCTTCGACTACGTGGTCGGCGCGTTCTACTTCGACGAGGAGAGCTATTCCTTCATCGGCGACCAGATCAACCTGCTGCTGAGCCCGGGCGCCGACTTCGCCGACCCGTCCGACGACGTGCGGCTGCCGCTGCCGTTCTTCCGCCGATACTACGACGTCGACGTGAAGAGCTACGCGGCCTTCGCCGAGATCAACTTCGACCTCACCGAGAAGCTGACGCTGATCGTCGGCGGCCGTTACACCAAGGACGAGAAGTCGCTGCGCATCGAGCAGTGGGTCGACCCGAACGGCCCGTTCGAGTTCCTGCCGCCCGGTCCGGCGGCGGGCGACCCGACGCCGGCCTTCCCCGGCTACAACACCGCCTCGCTGGAGGCGGCCGGGATCCCGATGGACCTCGACGACGATGATTTCTCGATCAAGGCGGGCCTGCAGTACGCGTTCACGCCGGACGTGCAGGGCTACTTCACTTTCTCGCAGGGCTACAAGAGCGGCGGCTGGTCGGCGCGCACCAACAACGCCGCAGAGTTCGTGGTGTTCGACCCGGAGTACCTGGACTCCTACGAGATCGGCCTCAAGACCACCGTCGCCGACGGCCGCGCGCGGCTCAACTACACCGTCTTTTTCTACGACTACACGGATTTCTTCGCCACCGCGACCGGCACCGGCGGCAACTTCATCGTCGTGAACCAGGACGCCGAGTTCTACGGCGTCGAGTTCGAGGCGACGGCGCGCATGACCGAGCAGCTGGACCTGTTCGCCTCGCTGGGATGGCAGGAGGGCAAGTACCGGGGCGTGCCGGCCGACTCGACCATCGGCGACGAGCCCCAGCGCATGCCGCAGTGGACCGCGAAGGTCGGCACCACATGGGTGAAGCCCGTCGGAGATAACGACGCGTTCCGCTTCACGGTCGACTGGAACTACAACGAGGACTACTTCACGAACCTGCAGAACACCCCGATCGGGCGCTCCGGCGAGGTCCACATCTGGAACGCGCTCGCGGCGTTCGAGTTCGACGACGGCCGTTACGCGATCTCGGCCTCGTGCAAGAACTGCCTCGACAACGACTACCTGACCCAGTCCTTCGACTTCGCCGGCATCAACTTCGTCCAGGTCTATCCGGGCATGCCCCGGGAGTGGATGGTCGGCTTCAAGGCGAAGTTCTGAACGCCGGCCGGCCCGCCGGGAGGCCCGGGTGACCGGGGAGTCGAACGCCGAGGTCGCGGTTCGCTTCCTGCGGGCCTTCTGGCGGGGCGACGTGGCCGCAGCGGCGTCGCTCGCGGCGCCCGGCGCGACGTTCGTGTTCGCCCGCTCGCTGCGCGAGAGCCGCGAGAGCCCGCTGCCGGAGGCGCTCGCGAGCATCGTCGATGGGCTGTTCGCGGGTTTCGACCCGCCCGGCGGGTTCGAGGTCACCGTCCGGCACGCGATCGGCGAGGGGGACCAGGTGACGGTCGAGTACTCGGCCGCGGGACGTCTCGCCAACGGCCGCGCCTACGAGAACGACTACGTCATGGCGTTCACGTTCCGGGCCGGCCGGATCGTCGAGCAGCGCGCGTATACGGACACGCTGCACCTGTCACGGCTCTTCGGCCCTTGAGGAGGCTGCCATGACCGAAGCGACACCGATGCCGGCCGCGGCGCAGAGCGCCCTGATCGTGGTGGACATGCAGAACGGCTTCATCCACGAGCGCGGCTCCTGCGCGGCGGCGGGATTCCCGGTGGCCGCGATGAAGCCCTCGATCGAGCCTTGCCGCAAGGCGATCGAGGTCGCCCGCCGCGCGAACGTGCCGGTCGTCTTCACCCGATACACCTATCGCGCCGACTTCAAGGACGGCGGGTTCATGCTTCGGGAGAAGTTCCCGATGCTCGCCGACGCCAAGGCGCTGGTCGCAGGCAGCTGGGACCAGGCCATCGTCGACGAGCTCGCGGCGCGGCCCGGCGACTTCGTCGTCGACAAGAACCGCCCGAGCGCGTTCCTCGGCACCCCCCTCGACAGCTACCTCGACGGGCTCGGCGTCGAGGACGTGGTGGTCTGCGGCATCACGACCAACTGCTGCGTCGAGACCACGGTGCGCGATGCCGCGCAGCGCGACTTCCGGACCTTCGTGCTCGCGGATGCGACCGCGGAGTGGGAGGACGACCGCCATGCCGCGGCGCTCAAGACGATGGGCATCCTGTTCGCCCACCTGCTGACGACCGACCAGCTCGCCGCCGGCTGGCGCTGAGGGAGGGACGCATGGGCCGCGGAAAACTCATGCCGGTATGGAGCCCGCCCTTCGGCGCGCCGCCGTTCCCGATGCTGTCGGCGGAGCTGCTGCTGGTCGAGTTCGAGGCGGACCGGGCCGAGATCGAGCGCATCACGCCGGCGCCGCTCGAGCCGGCGGCCCACGACCGCTTGAGCGTCTTCGTCGGCCGCTGCTCGCAGCTTTCGCACTCGCTGAGCTACCACGAGGTGGCGGTGATCCAGCCGGTGCAGTACCAGGGCCGCGCCGGGGTCACCGTGCCCTACATCTGGACCTCGACCGACACGGCGCTGCTCGCCGGGCGCGAGCTCTACGGCATGCCCAAGATGATCTGCGACGACGACCAGATCCGGAAGCACGGCAACGACGTGGCCGGCCGCCTCAGCCGCAACGGCGTCCTGATGGCGGAGCTGTCGATGTCGATCGAGCGCCCGGGCGCGTTCGAGTCGCTGCCATTCGGTCCGGAGTTCACCTTCGTGCGGCACCTGCCGTCGCCGGACCCCGACTGGCCCGATACGAAGCAGCTGCTGTGGATCAGCCTCGAGGAATTCCGCATGCACTCCTGCTGGACGGGACGGGGCCACGTGCGTTTCCACCACCCGTTCTCGTCGGGCCTGGACCGGCTCGGGCCGGGGCGCGTGACCGGGGCGTGGTACGGGACGTTCTCCTGGGTCCTGCCCTGGGCCAAGGTGCTCAAGGAGTGGAAGGAGTGACCCGCCGCGCCGGGCGGCCGCGCTCAGCGAGCGCGTTCGCCGGGGTGGTGCCGGGCGACGGTCTTTCGCAGCGTCCTGAGCAGCTGGGTCTCGTTGCGCCGGATCCGGTCGCTCAGCCCGGCGATCGCCACGACGAGCGCGCGACCGTCGATCGGCGCAGGCAGCGGCATCGCGACCGCGCCGGTGTCCGCGGTCAGGCGGTCGTAGGCGGCCACCCAGCCCTGGCGGCGCACCGTGCGCACTTCGCTGAGCACGCGCTCGATGTCGATCCGCGCGCTGCGGCGCGTGGCGCGCGGCGACGGCCGCTCGGCGAGGCGCCGGATCGCCTCGTCGTCGAGCGTCGAGAGGAAGGCCGCGCCGATGCCGGTCTCGAAGAGCGGGACGAGGTAGCCCTCCCGCACCTGCAGCGAGATCGGGAACGTGCCGGGCAGGACGCGCAGCAGCTGCATCGACTGGTCGTTCTGCATCGAAAGGGTGATGGTCTCGCCGGTCGCGGCGCTCAGCTCGTCGAGCAGGCGGGCGGTGGCGCCGCCGCCGAGCAGGCGTGGCGGCAGCCATTCGCCGAGGCGGGTGACGCGAAGCGTCGGGAAGTAGGTCGCGCGCGTCCTGTCGAAGGACAGGTAACCGAGCGCGACGAGGCTCTTGAGCAGCGCGTTGGTGCTGGACTTGGGCCAGCCGAGCGCGCGGCCGATGCGGGTCGCCGTCTGCGGCTCGCCGACCGTGCGCAGGTGCTCGAAGACCTCGAGGACGCGGCCGGCGCTCTTGATGACGTTGGCGGAGGGCGTTGCGGCGTCCATGTCCCGACGATCCTGCGCAGGCCGGCTTTCAAGTTACTAGGGTGCACTCGTGCGGCGCAAGGCCGCGCGGGTCGAGTCTGGAGCGGAGCATGAGCGGCTACATCGACATCGTCTGCAATCTCTACGACCCGGTCGCCGTGAAGAAGGGGCAGACCGGGATCGACAACCACTTCAAGAAGCAGGTCCGCATGGACCGGCGGCTGTGGGGCGGCATTCCCGTGAGCGACTACCTGCGCAAGATGGACCGCGCGGGCATCGAGCGCTCCCTGCTGATCGCCGTGCGCGCCGGCGACCTCAACGTGGCCGGCTCCTTCGAGCTGCCCTACGACCGTGTCCACAAGGTCTGCAACAAGTATCCGGACCGGTTCTCGGGCCTCGCCGGCGTCGACCCCTTCCGGGGCCTGCAGGGGCTGCGCGAATTGACCCACGCCGTCAACGAGCTCGGCTTCGTGGGCGCGCACCTCTACCCGCACTGGTTCGGGCTCGCGCCCGACCACGCCAAGTACTACCCGTACTACGCCAAGTGCGCCGAGCTCGAGGTGCCGATCATGATGCAGATCGGGCACAACCTGGTTTATTCGCAGAAGCGCCGGCTGCCGAGCGTCGGCAGGCCGATCACCCTCGACCAGGTGGCGATCGACTTCCCCGAGCTCGCGCTGATCGGCATCCACATCGGCGTGCCGTGGACCGACGAGGCGATCTCGATGGCCTGGAAGCACTCGAACATCTACCTCTGCGGAGACGCCTACGCGCCGAAGCACTGGCCGAAGCCCTTCGTGCACTACGCCAACACCTACGGCAGCCACAAGGTCATGTTCGGCACCGACTGGCCGGTGATCGACCCGGAGCGCGCGGTCGCGGAGATCGCCGCGCTCGGCATGCGCCCGGAGTCGCACCGCGCGATGATGCGCGACAACGCCTTCGAGGTCTTCAGGAAGCTGCCGCGCCCGTCGCGGCGCGGCAAGGGATGACCGCATGAACGCGGGCGGATGCAGGTGCAGGGGGCGCGGCGGATGAGCGCTGCGCCGCAAGCCGCCGACTGGCCCCGACCTGCCATCGGCTGGTACGCGGTCTTCGTCCTGACCGTCGCCTACATCCTCTCGTTCATCGACCGCTCGATCCTGACGCTGCTGGTCGGCCCGATCCGGGCCGACCTCGGCATCTCGGACACGCAGCTGTCGCTGCTGCACGGCTTCGCCTTCGCGATCTTCTACACCACCCTCGGCATCCCGGTCGCGCTGCTCGCCGACCGCCTCAACCGGCGCAACATCATCGCGATCGGCATCGCGGTGTGGAGCGTGGCCACCGCGCTGTGCGGCCTGGCGCGCTCGTTCTGGCAGCTGTTCGCCGCGCGCGTTGGCGTGGGCGTGGGGGAGGCCGCGCTGTCGCCGGCCGCCTATTCGATGATCGCGGACCTGTTCCCGCCCGAGCGCCTCGGCCGCGCGCTCGCCGTCTACACGCTCGGCGCCTTCGCCGGCGCGGGCCTCGCCTACCTGATCGGCGGCGTCGTGGTCGGGGCGGTGGCCGGCGCGCCCTCGGTCGTGCTGCCGCTCTTCGGCGAGGTGCGCGCCTGGCAGGTCGTGTTCTTCATCGTCGGCTGGCCGGGCGTGCTGGTCGCGCTCTGGATGCTCACGGTGCGCGAGCCGCTGCGCCGCCAGCCTGCCCCGCTCGGCGGCCACGGCAGCATTCGCGCCGCCTTGCGCGACTGCTTCGGGCACATGCGCCGCCACTGGCAGACCTACGCCTCGCACCTGGCGGGCTTCGCGCTCGTCGGCCTCGTGTTCAACGCGACCATCGCGTGGATGCCGAGCTACCTGATCCGCGTGTTCGGTCAGGCGCCGGCGCAGGCCGGCTTCGCGGTCGGGGCGGCGCTGCTGGTCTTCGGCACGGTCGGCGTGCTCGCCGGCGGCTGGCTCACCGACCGGCTCGGCGCGCGCGGCCACCTCGACGCGGCGATGCGCGTCGGCCTGCTGTCGGCCGTCTGCACGCTGCCCTTCGCGGCGACCGCGACCGTGGTGCCCTCGCTGGCGCTCGGACTGGCGCTGTTCTGCGGTCTCGTCTTCTTCACCTCGATGCCCTTCGGCGCCGCCGCGGCCGCCATCCAGTTCGTGACGCCGGCGCGGATGCGCGCCACCGCCTCGTCGCTGTACCTTTGCGTCCTGAACCTCGTCGGACTGGGGGCCGGGCCCACGCTCGTGGCGCTGTTCACCGACTTCGTGTTCGAAAGCGACGCGGCCGTCGGCCGCTCGCTCGCGATCACCTCGGCGATCGCCACGCTGCCGGCGATCGCGCTCTTCTGGTGGGGCCTGCCGCACTTCCGCCGCGCCGCGGCCGCGGCGCGCGCCGGCTGAACACCGGGCCCGCGGTGCCTGCGCCGGCCTTCAGCCTCGACGACAAGTACCTGCTCGCCGAGGGCGAGGTCTACCTGAGCGCCATGCAGGCGCTTGTGCGCCTGCCGCTGCTGCAGGCCGCCCACGACCGCCGCCACGGCCGGCGCACCGCCGGATTCGTCAGCGGCTATCGCGGCTCGCCGGTCGGCGGCTACGACCGCGAGCTCGCGCGCGCCCGCGGGCTGCTCGAGGCGGCCGGCGTCCGCTTCCAGCCCGGCCTCAACGAGGATCTCGCCGCCACCGCGTGCTGGGGCACGCAACAGGTCGGCCTGTTCCCGGACCCGCGGGTGGAGGGCGTGTTCTCGATCTGGTACGGCAAGGCGCCGGGCCTCGATCGCTCGATGGACGCGATCAAGCACGCCACCCATGCCGGCACGTCGCCGCTCGGCGGCGTACTGGCCGTCGTGGGGGACGACCACCTCGCGAAGTCCTCGGCCTTCGGCCACCAGTCCGAGTACGCCTTCGTCGACGCGCTGATGCCCGTGGTCGAGCCTGCGGACCTCGGCGAGCTGCTCGAGCTGGGGCTCTTTGGCTTCGTCCTGTCGCGCTTCTCGGGGTCGTGGGTCGGCTTCAAGCTCGCCGGCAGCCTCTGCGAGTCCTCCGCCGTGGTGACGCTGCCCGACGTGGCTCGCGCCTGGCCGGCGCCTGCGGACTTCCGGCCGCCGGCCGACGGAGTGCACCTGCGCTGGCCGGACGACGCGCTCGCGATGGAGCGCCGCGCCAAGGGACCGCGGCGAGAGGCCGCCATCGCCTTCACGCGGTCGGCGGGCGTCGACCGCGTGCTCGGGGCCACCGGCCCGGCGAGGCTCGGCGTGGCGGCGTACGGGCGCAGCTGGGGCGTCCTGCAGGAGGCGCTGCGCGAGCTCGGCCTCGACGGGCCGGAGCTGGCCCGACTCGGGGTCAGGCTCTACAAGCCGGCCGTGCCCTGGCCGCTCGAGCCTTCGCGAGCGCTGGAATTCCTGCGCGGCCTCGAGACGGTCGTCGTCGTCGAGGACAAGCGGCCGCTGCTCGAGGACCAGCTCAAGGTGCTGCTGCACGACCGCGGGCTCGGCGGGCCGCGCATCGTCGGCAAGCGCGACGAGTCCGGCCGGCCGCTCCTGTCCGAGGCGGGCGAGATCGAGCCGTTGCCGCTCGCCGTGGTGGTCGGCGAGCGGCTCGGCCTGGAAGGGGCGCGCCTTTCGACGCTGCGCGCACGGGCCAACGAGCCGGCCGGACCGCCGCCCGAGGTCCGCACGCCCTACTTCTGTTCCGGCTGCCCGCACAACACCTCGACCCGGGTGCCCGAGGGCGCCCTCGCCATCGGCGGGATCGGCTGCCATACGCTCGCCATGTTCATGGACCGCGGCATGCGGACCTTCTCGCACATGGGCGGAGAGGGAGCTACCTGGATCGGCATCGCGCCGTTCACCGGCATGGGCCACGTGTTCCAGAACATGGGCGACGGCACCTGGCAGCATTCCGGCTCGATGGGCGTGCGCGCGGCGGTCGCCGCCGGCGCGAGCGTCACCTTCAAGATCCTCTACAACGACGCCGTGGCGATGACCGGCGGCCAGCCCGTCGAGGGCCAGCCGAGCGTTGCGCAGGTGACGCGCCTGCTCGCGGCCGAGGGCGTGAGGGAGATCGCGGTGGTGAGCGACCAGCCGGACAAGTACGGCGCGGGCGCCGGCTTCGCCGCGGGCGTGACGATCCATCACCGCGGCGAGCTCGACGCGGTGCAGCGCCGGCTCGCCGGCGTCGCCGGCGTCACCGCGCTGGTCTACGACCAGACCTGCGCGGCGGAGAAGCGCCGTCGCCGCAAGGCCGGGACGATGCCCACGCCGACGCGGCGCGTCGTGATCAACGAGCTCGTCTGCGAGGGCTGCGGCGACTGCGGCCTGCGGTCGAACTGCCTGTCCCTCGTGCCGGTCGAGACCGAGTTCGGCGAGAAGCGCCAGGTCGACCAGGCGTCCTGCAACCTCGACTACTCCTGCCTCGAGGGCTTCTGCCCGAGCTTCGTGACGGTCGAGGGCGCACGGCCGCGCCGCGCGGCGCCGCGCGCGGCGGAAGAGCTGCCGCCGGCGCCCGTGGCCGCGCTCGCCGAGGGCGAGACGCGCCGCATCCTGCTGGCCGGCGTCGGCGGCACGGGCATCGTCACGGTGGGCGCGATCCTCGGCGTGGCCGCAAGGATCGCCGGGCTCGAGGTGCGCGTGAGCGACGTGACCGGCATGGCCCAGAAGGGCGGGCCGGTGCTCGGGCACGTCCAGCTCGGGCGCGGCGCGAAGCCAGCCACGGACCGGATCCCGCCCGGTGAGCTCGACCTGCTGATCGCCACGGATCTCGTCGTCGCCAACATGCCGGAGGCGGCGCAGCGGGCGCACGCCGGCACGCGGGTGGTCGCCAGCACCGATACCGCCGAGACCGGGCGGTTCACGCGCGACCGCGCGGCGCGCGTGGATTCCGCCGCGCTGCTCGCCGCGCTGCGGGACCGCTGCGGCGAGGTCACGGCGCTGCCGGCCGTGCGCGCCGCCACGGCCGCGGCCGGCGAGCCGCTCGCGGCGGGCCTGCTGCTCCTCGGCCACGCGTTCCAGCGCGGGCTCGTGCCGCTGCCACCCGACGCGCTGCTCGAGGCGATCCGGGTCAACGGCGGTGCGATGGAGCGAAATCTCGCCGCATTCGACTGGGGCAGGCGCCTGGCGGTGGATCCCGGCGCGCTGGCGGGGCTCGGCGTCGACGATCCGCCCGAGCCCGGCCTCGACGCAGCGCTCGAGCGCCGGGTCGGTTTCCTCACCGCTTACCAGGACGCTGCCTGGGCGGCGCGCTACCGCGGCCTGATCGAGCGGGTTCGCGCGGCCGAGGCGGCGCAGCTGCCCGGCGAGAGCCGCCTCGCTCGCGCAGTGCTGCACGGCGCGTTCCGCCTGATGTCCTACAAGGACGAGTACGAAGTCGCGCGGCTGCACGCCGACCCGGCGTTCCGCCAGCGCATCGCATCCGCCTTCGAGGGCCCGGTCAGGCTGCGCTACCACCTCGCGCCGCCCGTGCTGGCGCGCGTCGATCCGGTCACCGGCGTTCCCAGGAAGCGCGAGTTCGGCGCCTGGATGGGCATCGTCTTCCGCGTGCTGGCGCCGCTCAAGCGCCTGCGGGGGACCCGGCTCGATCCCTTCGGCCGCACCGCCGAGCGGCGCATGGAGCGCCAGCTGATCGAAGACTACTTCGCGCGGGTCGAGCGCCTGCTGGCCGGCTTGACTGCGGCCAACCACGCGCTCGCCGTCGAGCTCGCCTCGCTTTCCGAGGACATCCGCGGCTTCGGCCACGTCAAGCAGGCCGCGGTGGAGCGGGTCCGCGCGCGTGAGCGTATCCTGCTGGAACGATGGTTGAACATGGAGGCATCCCATGACCCGCAATGAAGGCAACATTGACCGCGCCATCCGCGTCGTCGGCGGGCTCGCGATCCTGTCCCTCGCTTTCGTCGGCCCGCAGACGCCCTGGGCCTACCTCGGCATCATCCCGGTGATCACGGGCTCGCTCGGCTACTGCCCT
Source organism: uncultured Steroidobacteraceae bacterium (assembly GCA_964406445.1). Lineage (GTDB taxonomy): Bacteria > Pseudomonadota > Gammaproteobacteria > Steroidobacterales > Steroidobacteraceae > SG8-30. Next base: position 244,216 of record CAYORU010000001.1, on the reverse strand, counting down.
GCCTATTCGCTCCTCGGCATCAACACCTGCGGAATGAAGAACTGAGCCTCGGGGCTGTCGCCGCCAAGGTGACAGCCCCCGGTCGGTCCCGCCGCCCGGCATTCCGCCCGGCCCGGTCAACCAGCGTCGCCGCCCTGCGTTGTGCAGGTCATGGTCGACTTTGACCGGGAGGGCACATGACCACCTCGAAGCGGTTCTTTCTCGGCGGCCTCGCGGCCGCGATCCTGGGGCTCGCCGGCTGCGGCGGTGGAGGAGGAGGGGCGAGCCCCGCGGCTGTCCCGCCGCCACCGGCGGCCTGCGCCGACTGCGGCACGGTCTACATCGGGCTCACCGACGCAGACGGCGACTTCCTCAGCTACGCGGTCGACGTCGAGTCGTTCACGCTGCGTCGCGCCGACGGCACCGTGGTCGAAACCCTGCCCGTCAAGCCGCGCGTGGACTTCGCGCAGTACGTCGATCTCACCGAGTTCCTCACGGCGGCGACGGTGCCGTCGGGCAACTACGTCGAGGGCACGCTGAGGCTCGACTACCGCAACGCTGAGATCAGCGTCGAGTCGGCCGGCGAGCCGGTGGCGGCGACGGCGGTGGGCGCCGACGGCGCGCCGCTGGGGCTCGTCGACGTGCGCGTGGTGCTGGACAACCGCAATCTGCTGCGCGTCGCGCCTGGGCGGCCTGCGCTGCTGACGCTCGACTTCGACCTCGCGGCCACCCACGACGTGGACCTCTCGGCGACGCCCGCGAAGGTCACGGCGCGGCCGGTGCTGGTCGCCTCGCTCGAGCCGGTCGAGCAGAAGGAGCTGCGCCTGCGCGGACCGCTCGTCTCGGTCGACGTGCCGGCGGGGAGCTATCGCGTCGACCTTCGGCCCTTCCACCTGCAAAGCGGCGACTTCGGCGAGGTGACGGTAGGAACGACGGCGGAGACCGTCTTCGAGATCGACGGCACGCAGTACTCCGGCACCGCGGGCCTCGAAGCGCTGCGCGCGGCGGGGCCCGGCACGCCGACGATCGCCCACGGCCTGCTCGAGACCGGCGAGCGGCGCTTCACCGCGGATCGCGTCTACGCCGGCAGCAGCGTGCCGGGCGCAGGCGTCGACGCGGTGCTCGGCAGCGTGCTGGCGCGAAGCGGCGACATCCTCACGGTGCGCGGCGGCGTGATCGTGCGGCGCGACGGGGGAGTGCGCTTCGCCCGCGGCACCATCGAGGTGGCCGTGGGTCCCGGCACCCGCGTGCTGCGCGACGGCCAGCGCTCCGCGAACCCGCTCGACGCCGGCGCGATCTCGGTGGGCCAGCGCATCGCGGCCTTCGGGCAGCTGCGCGAGTCGGCCGGCGAGATCGCGCTCGATGCGGCCGACGGGCGGGTGCGCATGAAGCTCACGCACCTCGGCGGGCGCGTCGTGACGGCCGATCCGGGCATGGTGGTGCTCGACCTCGCCGCGATCGACGGGCGGCGGGTATCGGCCTTCGACTTCGCCGGCACCGGCGTCACCGCCGCCCAGGATGCGGACCCTGCGGCCTACGACGTGGCGACCGGCGCGCTCGGCGTGGCCCTGCTGCGCCCGGGCGAATGGGTGCGCGTGTACGGCTTCGTCGAGCCCTTCGGCATGGCGCCGCCCGACTTCCGCGGCCGGACGATCGTCGACTTCGCGGGCCTGCGCGCGCAGCTCGCGGTCGGCTGGGGCGGAGAGGGCACCACGGCGCCGTTCCTCGAGATCGGCCCGGCCGGGATCGTCGTGGACCTCGACAACCCGACGCTCGGCCGGCGGCACCACCTCAAGGTCGGCGCCCGGGTCGTGGACCTGCTCGACCTGCAGGCCTCGCCGCGCATCGTGCCGCCCGTCGCGGGGCCAACGGCCTACGTGATCCGGCAACAGGGCGCGAGCCAGGCCTTCGCGGACTTCGCGCGGTTCACGGAGGAACTCGCCCGACGGCTCGACGGCAGCACCCGGATCGTCGGCTTCGGCGCCACGGGCCGCTACGAGGTCGGCGCGAACGAGCTGGTCGCGAGGAGCGCGATCGCGATGCTCGACTGAGGCGAGCCCCCGCGGCGACGCGGGTTCAGGGGCCCGCGCCGGGAGGCGCGGGCCCCGCCTGTTCGCGGGGTGCGTCCGCCCGCGCGGTGCTATCTTGAAGTCCTCCCATGGACGAACTCCGCGCGGCCTTCCACCACTACACCGCGCCACCGACCTTCCGGGTCGCGCTGGCCGAGCGCGCGCGGCTGCGCGAGGCCCTGCGCGCGGCCGGCGACCGGCGGGTCGTGCTCATCGATGCGCCGGCCGGATACGGCAAGACCTGGCTCCTGAGTCGCTGGTACACGGAGTTGCGCGCGTCCGGCACGCGGGTCGCCTGGCTTGGCGTGGAGCGGGCCGACGCCGCCCAGTTCCTTGCCCTCGCGGTGGCGGCGCTGTCGCGGGCCGGCATCGACGTCGGGCGCCTCGAGGGACTGGCGGCGCAGGAGTTCGCGGACGTCCCCGCCACCGCGGCCGCCACGGCGCTGGCGGCGCAGCTGTCCGGCACGAGCGCGCCGCTCGTGGTGTTCGTCGACGATCTCCATCGCCTGTCGCGCGAGGTCGTGCAACAAGTGCTTGCGAGGCTGGTCGCGGAGGCGCCGCGGAACGTCCGTTTCGCGCTGAGCGGCCGCGATACGGGCGCCCTGCCGCGGGCGGAGCTGCGCGCGCGCGGCGAGCTCTTCGAGCTCGGCGCAGAAGACCTGCGCTTCGGGCCCGAGGAGGCGCGCGAACTGCTGCCGGCGCTGGCGCCGCAGGAGCTCGAGCGCCTGCTGCTGCGGACGGAAGGCTGGCCGGTGGCGCTGCAGCTCGCGCGCCTGTGGCTCGACGCCCGTCCCGGCCGGGCGGCGCTCCTGGACGCGTTTTCGGGGCGGACCAGCGAGGTGGCCGAGTACCTCACGGAACAGGTCCTGACCGACCTGGCGCCGGATCTGCAGCGGGTCCTCGGCGAGGTCGCGATCCTCGATGCCTTGAATCCCGAGCTCGCCGCCGCGGTGACCGGCAGCGAGGACGCGTGGCGGCGTCTGCTGGAGGAGGGCAGGCTGGAGCATTTCCTGGTGCCGCTCGACTCGGAGCGCTACTGGTTCCGGCTCCACCACCTCCTGCGTGACTACCTGCGCGCGCGCAACAGCGAGCGCGGCGGCAACCTCGGGCCGCTGCACGCGCGTGCGGCCACGTGGTTCGAGCGGCATGGCGAGCTCCCGCAGGCGGTGCGTCACGCCGTGCTCTCGAACGACGTCCCGCGGGCCGCAGCGCTGCTCGAGCGCACCGGCGGCTGGGAGATGGTCCTGTTCGGCGGCGCGGTGCGCATGCGCGAGCTGCTGAGCCTCCTGCCGCCGGAACGTCTCAGGGAGTTCCCCCGCGTGCAGCTCTCGCAGGCCTTCCTCGCGGCGAAGGACGGCGATCTCGCGCGCGGCCTGCGGCTCTACGAGGCGATCGCGGCTTCGACGCAGTCTTGCGACGACCCTCTGCTCGTCCGTGATCGGCTGGTCGTCGGCCAGCTCCTCGGCCGCTACGCCGACCGGCCGGTGGGACCACGCGACCTGGAGCTGCTGCAGGAGGAGATCGACGCGCTGCCCCCGGCGGACGACGCGGCCCGGGCCGCACTGCTCAACACCGCCTGCCTGACGGCGCTCGGCACCGGCGACATGCGGGCCACCCTCGCGGCGAGCCAGAAGGCCGCGCGCGAGATGCGGCGGATCGGGTCGGTCCTCGGCCTGAACTATTGCCTGCTGCACGTGGGTCTCGCGCAGCTGCACCTCGGCGAGCGTCGCGAGGCCGAGGCGACCCTGACCGAGGCATTGGCGCTGGCCGAGGAGAACTTCGGCGCAGACAGCGGGCTCAAGGCGGTGGCGGACGTGTACCTCGCGCTCGCGCTTCACGCACGTGGCGACGTCGCCGGCGCTGCCGGGAGGCTGGCGCGTTCCCTCGGCCAGGTCGAGGCGGCCGACGGCTGGCTCGACCTCTATGCCGAGGGCTACGAGGTCGCCACGGCCAACGCGCTGGCGCGCGCCGACCGCGCGGCCGCCGCCGGACTGGTCGAACGAATGTCGCGCACTGCGCAGGCACGCGGCCTCGCGCGCCTGGAGCGGCTCGCGGAGGCTTTGCGGCGCCGGCTGGCGTTCGCGGCGGGGCCGGGGCCAAGAGGCGCTCCCACGGACTGGCGGCCCGGCCGCTGGCGCGAGGAGCCTTCCTGCTGGCGCGAGCATCACGCGCTCGGAATCGCCGAGATCTTTGCCGCGCTTCTCGCCCGCGAGCCGTCGCGGGCGCTGGCGGTGGTCGAGGACCTGGAGGCCGCGGCGCGCGCCGGCGAGAGACGCCGCGACCTGCGGACGCTTGGCGCGCTGCGCGCAGCCGCGGATCTTGCCTGCCGCGACGACGAGCGGACGATCGAGGACTTCGTGACCGCCCTCGAACAGTCGGTCCGCGAGGACGACACCCAGTTCCTCGTGGATCTCGGGCCGCCGCTGCTGCCGATGCTGCGGCGCGCCTGGGCCTGGTCGCGAAGGCAAGGCGCGAGCTCGCGGCTGCGGCACGTCCTCGCGCAGGCGGTCACGACGCTTGCGAGGTCGAGCGAGACCTTCGAGGTCTCCGGCGTGCTCAGCGCGCGGGAGCTCGAGGTTCTCGTCGAGCTGGCGAGTGGTGCGCAGAACAAGGTGATCGCGCGCAACCTGCAGATGACCGAAAACACGGTGAAGTTCCACCTGAAGAACGTCTTCCACAAGCTCGGGGTCCATCACCGGTCCGAGGCCCTGCTCGCGGCGCGGGCGCGCGGCCTGTTGTCCTGACGCGACACCCACCCGTTCGGGTAGGGTCCCCGGGCCGCCTCCTACACGCCTGTGCGGTTGACCGGTCGGCGAGCGCCGCAGACGCTTCCAGGCGATATCCCTGGAGGTGGAATGGCGCAGATCCTCAGGATCGGAGTCGACGTCGGCGGCACCAACACGGACGCCGTCCTGTTGCGCGGCAACGAGGTCCTCGCCACCCACAAGGCTCCGACGACACCGGACGTCGGCAGCGGCATCGTCGCCGCGATCGCCGACGTTCTCGAGGCCGCGGCGGCGCCCGCGCGGTCGGTCGGCGCCGTGATGATCGGCACCACGCACTTCACGAACGCGTTGGTCGAGGCGAGGCATCTGTGCCGGGTCGGCGTCATCCGCCTCGGTGCGCCCGCGACGCTCGCGATCCGTCCGATGGTCGACTGGCCGGCCGCGCTTCGCGAAGCGGTCCACGGCCACACGGAGATCGTCAGCGGCGGATTCAACTACGACGGCCGGCCGATCACGCCCCTCGACCGCGACGAGCTGCGGCGTGCGGCCAGCCAGTTCGCGGCCCGCGGGCTCGAGGCGGTGGCGATCTCGTCGGTGTTCGCCCCGGTCAACACGGCGCAGGAGCAGGAAGTCGCGCAGATCGTGCAGGAAGTCCTCCCGGGGGCGCGCCTCGCGCTGTCGAGCCAGATCGGCCGCATCGGCCTCATCGAGAGGGAGAATGCCGCGATCATGAACGCGGCCCTGCTGCCGATGGCGGAGCGCGTCGTCGATTCGTTCCGCCGGGCGCTCGCCGACCTCGGCCTGCGCGCGCCCTTCTACGTCAGCCAGAACGACGGAACCCTGCTCGATCCGGAGGTCGTGGCGCGCTACCCCGTGCTGACCTTCGCCTCGGGCCCGACCAACAGCATGCGAGGCGCCGCTTTCCTCACGGGCCTGGCCGATGCGCTGGTCGTGGACATCGGCGGCACGACGACGGACGTCGGCGTGCTCGTGCAGGGCTTCCCGCGCGAGTCGTCCATTGCGGTGGACATCGGCTCCGTGCGAACCAACTTCCGCATGCCCGACCTGCTCTCCATCGGTCTCGGCGGCGGCAGCCTCGTGACCGCCGATAACGGCCACGTGCGGGTCGGGCCGCGCTCCGTCGGCTACAGGATCACCGAGGAAGCGATGGTCTTCGGCGGCAGGCAGCTCACCGCGACCGACATCGCCGTCGCCGCCGGCTACGCCGAAGTAGGCGATCCCGGCAGGGTTGCCGGCCTCGACCGCAAGTTGGTCGCGGCGGCCGTCGACGAGATCCACCGCCTCGCCGAGGAGGCCGTCGATCGAATCAAGACCAGCGCGGCGAGGGTGCCCCTGATCCTCGTCGGCGGAGGCAGCGTGCTGATCCATCGCGAGCTGCGCGGCGTGTCGTCGATCACGGTGCCGGACCATGCCGGCGTGGCGAACGCCATGGGTGCGGCCATCGCGCAGGTGAGCGGCACGGTCGATCGCGTTTTCTCGTACGAGACGCTCGGACGGGACGCAGCGCTGTCGCGGGCGCGCGAGGAAGCCATCGACCAGGCCGTTGCCGCCGGCGCCCTGGCCGGCTCGGTCGCCGTCACGGAGGTCGAAGAGCTGCCGCTGCAGTACCTGCCGGGCCAGGCCGTCAGGGTGCGGGTCAAGGCGGTCGGCGACCTCGCGCTCGGAGACGCGGCGTGAGGATCGAACTCGAGCACGTGCAGGACCTCGCACGCGGAGCCGCGATCCTCGGCACCGGCGGCGGCGGCGACCCTTACCTCGGGGCGCTGATGCTGCGCCAGGCCATCGAAGACCACGGCCCGGTCGAGCTGGTCGACGTCGAGACGCTCGGCGACGACGACTTCGTGGCGCCCTTCGGCATGATGGGAGCGCCGACCGTCCTCGTCGAGAAGATCCCCAACGGCGAGGAGATGGTCGCGGCGCTTCGCACGCTCGAGCGATTCCGCGGCGAGCAGGCACGGGCGCTGATGTGCGCCGAGGTCGGCGGCATCAACGCCCTGATTCCGCTGGTGCTCGCCGCTCGATGCGGGCTTCCGGTGGTGGACGGCGACGGCATGGGGCGCGCCTTCCCCCAGCTGCAGATGACGACCTACCACATCCACGGCGTGCCGGCCGGTCCGATGGTCATGGCCGACGAGTACTCGAACACGGTGCTCGTGGCTTCTGCGCAGGCCTCGGAGATCGAGCGGCTGGGCCGGAGCATGGTGGTTGCCATGGGTGGATCGACCAGCATCTGCCTGTACCCGATGCGCGGCCGGGACGCGAAGAGATCGCTCGTCCGCGGCACGGTTTCCCTCGCCCTCGAGCTCGGCCGGCAGGTTCGCGAGGCTCGGGGAGCGAGCGCCGATCCCTTCGACAGGATGCTCGAGTACCTGCGGGGAACGCAGTACTACAAGCACTGCCGGCTGCTGTTCACCGGCAAGATCGTCGACCTCCTGCGCGAGACCCTCGGCGGATTCGCGATGGGCAAGGTGCTCCTCGAGGGGACCGGCGACTGCGCCGGCCGGCGAGTGTCGCTGCAGTTCCAGAACGAGCACCTGGTCGCCCGCGAGGGCGGGCAGGTGCTCTGCATCGTGCCCGACCTGATCGCGGTGCTCGACGCCGCGACGGCCGAACCCATCACGACCGAGGGGCTGCGGTACGGCCAGCGCGTCGCCGTCGTCGGCATCAGCGCCGCGCCGATCATGCGCAGCCCGGAGGCGCTCGCCGTCTTCGGGCCGCAGGCCTTCGGCCTGCCGGATCCGTTCGTCCCACTGGAGCTTCTCGCGCCATGCACACCCGCATCGAGCTGATCACGCCGATCATCACGGAAGGCATACGCAACCTCGACGAGGTCGAGCCCTTCACGCGGGCCGACCTGTCTATCACGCATACGCTCATCCATCAGGGGCCCGCCTCGATCGAGTCGGAGTTCGATGAGGCGCTGTCGGTGCCGGACACCATCCGCAAGGCGATCGACGCCGAGCGCAAGGGCGCGAACGCCATCATCATCGATTGCATGGGGGATCCGGGCCTCGCCGCCTGCCGCGAGGTCGTGACGATTCCCGTGGTCGGCCCGAGCCAGACCGCGATGCACTTCGCAGCCATGCTCGGCCACCGCTTCAGCTTCATCACCGTCCTCGACCGGCTGCGGGCGCTGGTCGGAAAGCTGGTGGCCAGCTACGGCCTCGATTCGACCTACGCGTCATTCCGTGCCGTGGACATCCCCGTCCTGAGCATCGGGCACGACCTGGGCGCGCTTCAGGCCGCCCTCGCGCGCGAGGCCATCGCGGCCGTGAACGACGATGGCGCGGACGCGATCGTCCTCGGCTGCACCGGGTTCCTCGGCTGCGCCGCGGCCATGCGCAGGACGCTCGTCGATGCCGGTTGTGACGTCCCCGTCATCGATCCCATCCCGCTCGCGGTCCACGTCTGCGACACGCTCGTCAAGACGGGGCTGTCCCAGAGCAAGCGGACCTATCCCGTGCCGGGCAGGAAAGGCCTTTCCGGCTACGCGTTTCCCGAGTTCGAAATCCAATAGAGGACCAGACCATGCTCTCACGCCGCAACACACTGGCCAGCGCCATCACTGCCGCGCTCGGCCTGCCTGGCCTCGCCCTGGCCCAGTCCGGCGGGGGCGCACAGCTGGAGGAGATCGTCGTCACCGCGCAGAAGCGCGAGCAGAGCTTCCAGGACGTGGGCATCGCGGTGAGCGTGCTCTCCGGCGAGGACGCCGCGAAGCTGGGTTTCTCCCAGCTGAAGGACGTCGCGTCGCAGACGCCCAACGTCCAGATCAAGGACGTGGTCGCCAACAGCGTGGCCAACGTCACGATCCGTGGAGTGGGACTCAACGACTATGCCGCCAACAACAACCCGGCGGCGGGCATCTACGTCGACGACGTCTACCTGGTCTCGCCTGCGATGCTGACCTTCGGCCTGCTGGACCTCGAGCGCATCGAGGTGCTTAAGGGCCCGCAGGGCACGCTCTATGGCCGAAACACGACCGCCGGCACTGTGAACTTCGTGAGCCGCAAGCCGGGGGACGCCGTCGACGGCTTCCTGAACGTCGACTACGGGCGCTACGAGCGGGCCGTCGTCGAGGGGGCGATCGGCGGGCCGCTCGGCGACACGCTCTCGGGCCGCATCGCCGTGCAGACGGTGCAGCAGGGCGATGGCTGGCAGACGAACCGCCTGAACGGCGAGGCGGTGGGCGAGGTCGACAGGACCTCGGCGAGGGGGCAGCTGCTGTGGAAGCCGTCGGACGCGGTGAGCGTGCTGCTCAACCTGCACGGCGGCCAGGATGACTCGGACGTCTGGCTGGTCAAGATCGACAATCCGTTCTCCGCCGAGGACGACGGGGACACGAACGTCTACCGGTCCGGCGCCTCGGTCCCGACCCGGATGGAGCTCCGGTCCAAGGGAGTGACGCTCGCCGTCGACTGGAGTCTCTCGGATTCGCTGACCCTGACCTCGGTCACCGGCTACGAGGACTTCACCCGCTTCCACGTGGAGGATCGCGACGCGACGAGCCTCGAGCAGCTCGACGGGTTCTTCGACAACGACATCGAGCAGTTCTCCCAGGAACTGCGCCTCACCTACCAGCGCGACGACCTGGTGCTCATCGGTGGCGCGTTCTACGGCGAGGACACGGTGGATACCCGCGACCGCTTCGACGCGCCGGACCTGCTGTCGCTGCTGGGCCTGGCCGGAATCGACTCCATCGGCAACGAGTACACGCAGGAGACCACCTCCGCGGCGCTGTTCCTGCACAGCGAGTGGTCGTTCGCTCCGGACTGGAAGCTCACGACGGGCCTGCGCTACACGGACGACCAGAAGGACTTCGGCAATGCGTTCACCTTCCTGATTCCCGCCGGGGGGACCGACCTGCCGCTCTACCCGCCGGTCGTGGACGACTACGACGTGCAGGACGTGTCGGGCAAGCTCGGCATCGACTACAGCGGCTTCGAGGAAACGCTGCTCTACGCGAGCATCAGCCGCGGCTTCAAGTCCGGCGGCTTCCAGGGCCAGCTGTCCTTCGACCCGGGCGCCCTGGTGCCCTTCGAGGACGAGACGCTGATCGCCTACGAGGCCGGGATCAAGTCGCGCCTCGCCGGCAACACCCTGCAGCTCAACGCGGCGGTGTTCTTCTACGACTATTCGGACCTGCAGTTCTATGGCGGCCTGTTCGATTCGCCGGTCGGGGTGCTGTTCGGCATCACCAACGTCGGCGACGCCGAGGTGATGGGACTGGAGGCCGAGCTGTGGTGGCGGGCGAGCGAGCGCATGGACATCAGGCTCGGCCTCGGCCTGCTCGACACGGAGATCACGCGCTCCGTCGTCGACGGCGTCGCCACCGGCAGCGAGCTGCCCAATGCGCCGGACATGACCTTCAACGGCCAGTTCCGCTACCAGTGGCCGATCGCCGGCAACCTGAAGCTGGAGGCCCTGATCGCCGCGAACTACCAGGGCGACCTCACGTTCGACGTGGTTCGCGATCCGCCGGAGGCGCGCGAAAAGGGCTATTGGCTGACGGACGCCCGACTCGGCATCGGCGCGCAGGATGACCGCTGGAACGTCTCTGTGTGGGGTCGCAACCTCGCCGACGAGCGCTATCGCACGCAGGTGCTCTTCTCGAGCGTGGGCTTCGGCGAGACCTGGGGACCGCCGCGAACCTATGGGGTGAGCCTCGCTTTCAGGCTGTGATGGCTCGGCGTGGCCGGGGTCCCGCCGGGGACCCGGCCACGCTGGTCGATTACGCGCATCGCCGGCGCCCTCCCGCCCGCCTTGCGGGGACTCTCCTGCGGGGCCTACGATTCGACGCTCCCCTGCCGCGGAGCAGCCGCCCCATGCCCACCGCCCTCGTCACCGGCGCGAACCGCGGCCATGGGGCCGGCTCCGCTCACGCCCGATGATTCCGCCGCGATGTCGATCAAGATCATCGACGTGCTGACGCTCGAAGACAACGGCAAGTTCTTCGAGCCGGATGGCAGCACCCTGCCGATCGTCATCCGCCAGCGCGAGCCGATCTCTTGCAGCCTGCCACCCTCGCGGCAGCCGGAGCCCGGAACATGACCGACGATTTCGAGACTCTCGATCCCGCCGACTGGGACGCCATGCGCGGGCTCGCGCACCGGATGGTGGACGACGCGATCGATCTCCTGAAGAACGCCGGCGAGGGTCCGGTCTGGCGGCCAGTCCCGCCGGAGGTCAGGGAGCGGTTCCGCGCGCCGGCCCCGCGTGCGCCCGGATCCGTGGAGGCGATCTACGCCGAATACCTGCGCGATATCCTCCCCTACCGCATGGGCAACATCCACCCGCGGTTCTGGGCCTGGTACATGGGCAACGGCACGCTCACCGGGGCGCTCGGCGACTTTCTCGCCGCCGTGATGAACTCGAACGTGGGCGGCGGCAACCACGTGGCGCCGCTCGTCGAGGCGCAGGTCATCGACTGGATGCGCGAGGTGGTCGGCCTGCCGAAGGGCACGAGCGGCCTGCTCACGAGCGGCGCGTCGGCGGCGAACCTGATCGGCCTGACCGTGGCGCGCAACGCCCGCGCCGGCTACGACGTCCGCGGCGACGGCGTGCGGGCGGCGCCCGGGCCGCTGGTGGCCTATGCCTCCGCCGAGGTGCACAGCTCGAACCACAAGGCCGTCGAGACGCTCGGACTCGGCCGCGACGGGCTGCGCGCCGTTCCGGTCGGTCCGGACTACCGGATCGACCTCGCGGTGCTCGAGCGTCAAGTCGCTGAGGATCGCGCTGCCGGAGCAGTGCCGTTCTGCGTCATTGGCAATGCGGGCACCATCAACACGGGCGCGATCGACGACCTGCCTGCGCTCGCCGACCTCTGCGCCCGCGAGCGGCTGTGGTTCCACGTGGACGGGGCGATCGGCGCGGTGGCGATCCTGGCGGACTCGGTGCGCCCGCAGCTCGCCGGCATCGAGCGCGCCGACTCGGTGGCGCTCGACCTGCACAAGTGGATGCACGTGCCGTTCGAGGCGGGCTGCGCGCTGGTGCGCGACGAGGCCGCCCATCGCGCCGCGTTCACGCTGACGCCCGAATACCTCGCGCACGAGGCAGACGGGCGCGGCCTCGCCGCCGGCGCGTTCTGGCCGAGCGACTACGGCCTGCAGCTGTCGCGCCAGTTCCGCGCGCTGAAGGTGTGGATGTCGGTCAAGGAGCACGGCCTCGACCGCTTCGGCCGGATGATCGCGCGCAACGTCGAGCAGGCCCGCTACCTGGGCCGGCTGATCGAGGCTGAGCCACGGCTGTCGCTCATGGCCCCGATCGGCCTCGACATCGTCTGCTTCCGCTTCGACCCGGGCGGGTTCCCGCCCGCGGCGCTCGACCGGCTCAACCAGGAGATCCTGATCGAGCTGCACGAACAGGGCATCGCCGCCCCCTCCGCGACGACGCTCGGCGGGCGCAGCTGCCTGCGGGTGGCGATCGCCAACCACCGCAGCCGCGACGAGGACTTCGAGCTGCTGGTGCGCGAGGTGCTGCGCCTCGGCGAGGCGCTCGCTCCCGGGGCCGCTCAGGGCAGCGCGTAGCGCAACACGGCGACGTAGTGGCAGGCGGTGCCGGCCAGCACGAACACGTGCCAGATCGCGTGGTTGTAGCGCAGCCGCTTGTTGACGTAGAACGCGACGCCACCCGTGTACGCCAGCCCGCCCGCCACCAGCCAGGCGAAGCCGGCGTGGGGCAGGGCCTCCAACAGCGGACGCACCGCGACGACCGCGAGCCAGCCCATGGCGACGTATACGCCGATCGAGATCCGGCGCCAGCGGAACGGAGCGACGAGCTTGAGCGCGATGCCGAGGATCGCAAGCCCCCAGATCACGCCGAACAGCGACCAGCCCCAGGCGCCCTTGAGCACGCCGAGGGTGAAGGGCGTGTAGGTGCCCGCGATCAGCAGGTAGATGGCGGCGTGGTCGAGCACGTGGAACACGTGCTTGGCGCGCCCCGGCTGCAGCGCGTGGTAGACCGTCGAGGAGAGGTACATCAGCGCCATCGAGGCTGCGAACACGCTGACGGCAATGACGTCGGCGAGAGTGCCCTCGCGGATGGCGGTGACGACCAGGAGCGGTGCGCCGGCGAGCACCAGCGCGAGCGCGAGCCCGTGCGTCGCGCTGTTGGCGATCTCCTCTGCGCGCGACTGGAGGCGGTAGGCGGTCATGCGCCACAGTCTGCCACGGTGCGACGGCGGCAGCCTTGCGACATGCCGAGTGGAATTGCAGCGGGGCCGCCGCTCCCCCAGACTTCGGCGATGACCGATCGCCACGTCCTGTACGTCGACGCCGACGCCTGTCCGGTCAAGCCGGAGTGCGTGAAGGTCGCAGAGCGCCACGGCTGGCCCGTGGTCTTCGTGGCGAACATGGGCATGCAGCTGCCGCGCGGGCGGCGGGTGCGTCTCGAAGTGGTGCCCGGTGGCTTCGACGCCGCCGACGACTGGATCGCGGAGCGGGCGAAGGCAGGTGACGTGGTGATTACCGCCGACATCCCGCTGGCGGCGCGCTGCCTGAAGGCGGGGGCGCGCGTGCTGGGACCCTCCGGCAAGCCGTTCACGGGAGACAACATCGGCAACGCGCTGGCCATGCGCGAGCTGTCGGCCGACCTGCGCGCCTACGGCGTGGGCGGCGGCCCGCCGCCCTTCGGGCCGCGCGACCGCTCCCGGTTCCTGCAGGAACTCGAGAACGCGGTGCAGGCCGCGAAGCGCGCCGCCGGTTCAGCCTCCTGAGGCGCCGCGGCGCCGGCAGGCCTCCGAGCAGTACTTCACCTGCGTCCAGTTCCGGGCCCAGCGCTTGCGCCAGGTCATCTCGCGGCCGCAGGCCGCGCAGGGCTTGCTCGGCAGCGCCAGCTTGTTGCCCTTGTAGTGGTCCGCTCGCTTCATCCCGTAAAATTACCGCATCGCGCGGCACGCCGGCCGCGCAAAGCTTCGAGGAACGCCATGACTCGCCAGATCCTGACTGGCATGGCCGCCGTCCTCGCGATTTCCGTCTCGGGCTGCGCCGTCATGCCCGTGGACGTCGACGAGGAGCGTCTTTCCATGCCGCCCGTGCCTACGACACGCATCGAGCCGGTCGCCGACGTCCTGCACGGCGTCGAGGTAGTCGACCCCTATCGCTGGCTCGAGGGCGACAACTCGGACCCTGACGGCATGGGCCGGGTGACCCCGGAGGTCGTGTCCTGGACCGACGAGCAGAACGTCTACACCCGCGCGGTGCTGGACAACCTGCCGGGTCGCGCGGCGCTCGAGGACCGGTTGCGGCCGCTGATGGAGATCGGCAGCGTCACGGCGCCGATGGTCCGCGCCGGCCGGTACTTCTACTCGCGCCGCGAAGGCAGCCAGAACCAGCCGGTCTGGTACTGGCGCGACGGGGCGCACGGCAGGAGCATCGTGCTTCTCGATCCTGCGGTGCTCGACCCGAGCGGCCTGACCACCATCGACTGGGTCTCGCCGAGCCCCGACGGCCGCACCGTCGCCTACGGCACCTATACGGCGGGCGACGAGCTCACCGTGCTGCACCTGCTCGACGTGGACGCCGGTCGCACGCTCCCGCTCGAAATCCCGAACCGCGTCGACTCGGCGGACTGGCTGCCCGACGGCTCGGGCTTCGTCTATCGCAACCTCAGGGACCCGGCCGATCCCTACAGCGGCCAGGTGATGTTCCACCGGCTCGGCAGCGATCCTGCCGGCGATGCCGTGCTCTTCCGGCAGTTCACCCGCGCCGAGAACGAGAAGCTCGCCACGACTTGGGGTCCTTACGGCAGCCTTTCGCGGGACGGCAAGTGGCTGGTCCTCAGCTACTGGACGGACACTCGCAGCAACGACCTCTGGGTGGCGGATTTCGAGCGCTACCTCGAGACCGGCGAGCTGGTGAAGCGCGCGATCTCGATCGGCCAGGACGGCAACGTCTTCGGGCAAGCGCATGCGGGGCGGCTCTTCCTGCTCACGAAGCAGGGCGCGCCGAACGGACGCGTCGACGTGGTGGACCTGGCTTCCTTCGAGCGCCGGGTGATCGTTCCCGAGCGGGCGGAAGGCGTCGTCCAGGCCGTGTCGCTCGCCAACGGCGTGCTGATCGTCGATTCCCTGGAGAAGGCCGCGAGCGTCTTCGACCTCTACGCCTTCGACGGCACGTCGCTCGGGCGTCTTGCGCTGCCCGGCCTCGGCACCGGCGGTGTGGCGACCGAGGTCGACTCGACCGAGGGTTTCCTGACGTTCACCAGCTTCAACTACCCGACCACGATCTTCCGGGTCGATCTGACCCAGCCGCAGGCGGAGCCCGAGGTCTGGGAGCGTCCCGAGGTGCCGGTCGACCCGGACACGGTCGAGGTCCGGCAGGTGTGGTACCCCTCGAAGGACGGCACGCGCGTCAGCATGTTCGTCGTGCACAGGAAAGGCCTCGAGCTCGACGGGAACCGGCCGACGATCCTCTACGGCTACGGCGGCTTCGGCATCAGCATGACGCCCTCGTTCACCGCGACGCTGTTTCCGTGGTTCGAGGACGGCGGCGTGCTCGCCGTGCCGAACCTGCGCGGCGGCGGCGAGTACGGCGACGCCTGGCACCAGGCCGGCATGCTCGACCGCAAGCAGAACGTCTTCGACGACTTCATCGCCGCGGCGGAATGGCTGAAGGCGAACGGCTACACGCGCACCGACCGGCTCGCGATCTCGGGCGGCTCGAACGGCGGGCTGCTGACCGGCGCGGTGGCCATGCAGCGGCCGGACCTGGCCAGGGTCGCCGTGGTCGAGGTGCCGCTGCTCGACATGCTCCGCTACCAGGACTTCCTGATGGCGCGCTACTGGGTGCCCGAGTATGGCTCGGCCGAGGATCCGGCGCAGTTCGCGACCTTGCTCGGCTACTCGCCCTACCATCAGGTGAAGTCCGGGGTGCGCTACCCGGCGATCTTCCTCACCGCCGGCGAGAACGACATGCGCGTGCACGCCATGCACGCGCGCAAGATGGCGGCGCGGCTGCAGGCCGCAGCGGCGGCAGTCGAGGGCGCGAACCCGGTGCTGCTGTGGGTGGACCGCGAGGCGGGCCACGGCCAGGGCAAGCCGCTCAAGCTGCGCATCCGCGACGCCGCGGACGAGCAGATGTTCCTGCGCTGGCAGCTGGGAATGGACACCGGCCGCTAGCGGGCTCAGATCCCGAAAGCCTTGAGCAGCGCGTCGACCAGGCCCTCGAGGCCGCGTCCCGTGATGCCGCCGCGGCCGCCGCCGCCGGGCAGCTCCTCGTAGACGAACCGGCCGGGGCCGCCGGCGAACAGGTCGTTGAACAGGTCCTCCTGCCCGCGCAGGTAGGACACGAAGGTCTCGCAGCGCGCCGTCCTGAACTCGAGGTTCGCGCTGAAGCCGAGCGTCGCGGCCTGGTTGACGAGCCGCGCCTCGGCCGCCGCCGGCTCCTCGCTGCGCACGCCGCGGCAGCCGGTCAGCACCAGCCGGCAGGGGCCGTGGAAGACCAGGAAGCGCAGCTGCAGCGTGAGCCACGCGTGCAGGCTCGCGATCCGCCAGTGGCGCGTGATGCGCAGGCGGCCGCCGGCGGGCTTCACGATGCCCGCCAGCGCGCGCGGCTTCAGCACCATCGCCGCGCCGGCCGGCAGGTCGATGACGCCGACCTCGCCCAGCGGATCCCGCTGCGCGGAGACGACGACGCGGGTCGATGAGTCGCCGGCGGGCCGGATGCGCGTCAGCGCGAACATGCCCGAGGCGAGGCTCGCGAACGGCAGCGACGCGTCGAGCAGCCACTGCGTGCGCTTGCCGGCCGAGCGGGCGCTGCTCTGCAGGAACTGCGGCTGCACCAGCAGCTCCTCGTGGGGCGCCAGCTCGAGGGCGAGGGAGACCGCGGAGGGCTCCGGGGCGGGCAGCGGGGCTGCGGCCGCCTGCGGCTCGATCCGCACCGGCGGGCGCCGCTCGGCGAGCGGCGCGACGACGAAGTACAGCAGCGCCTTGATCGCGACTGGCAGCAGCATCACCGCGGCGAGGATGGCGAGCGCGAGCGGCAGCTGCGCACGCAGCGCTGCAGCAGGCGCGCGCGGGGGTTCTCTTCCGCCCGCTCGCGGTCTGCCGCGACCAGCCCCTCCAGTTCGGCGATCCGCGAGCGCTGCGCGTCCCGGGCGGCGAGCAGCGCGCCGTGGCGCGGCGACGCGGAGCCGGTGAGCGCGGCAATGTCGCTGGCCAGCGCGGCCTGCCGCTCCTGCAGCGGGCGCAGCGGCGAGTCCAGCATCCGCGGGGCGACGCGTTCGCGGGCGGATTCCCAGGCCGCGGCGTTGGCGTCCGCCGCCCGCATCCGGGCCCGGGCGAGCTCCAGCGCGGCGACCTTCCCGGGATTGAGCCAGCGGTCCCAGAAGCGCAGCGCCGCCTCCTGCGCCTCGACCTCGGCGCGCGCGCGGTCGGCGGCGCGGCGCGCGTCGCGCGCCTGCCGCTCCAGGTCGGCGAAGCGGCGCAGCGCTTCCTGCCAGCGCGGCGTTGCAGCCGAGATCCGGGCGCGGGTTTCCTCGAGCTCGGCGCGCAACGGCGCCGCGGCCTGCGCCATGCGCTCGCTCCAGCGCGCGGCATCTTCGGCGATCTCGTCCTCGATGGCCGCAAGGTCCGTGCGCAGGCCCGCGAGCAGCGACTCCTGGGCCGCGATCGCGTTCCGCAAGGCGGCGAGCGTCTGCCACTCTTCGCGCAGCCACGCGCCGAGCAGCAGCGCGGCGAGGATCAGGAGCAGCAGGCCGAGCTTGCTGGCCAGCCAGCGCAGCGCCGCGGCGAGGACGCGTGCCACGGGACGCCGGGCTCAGTCGGGCAGCGCGATCGCCAGCGCGACGAACGCGACGATGCCGAGCGCCGCCACGGAGATCGCAAGGCGCACGACGAGCACGCGGTTCTGCTCGGCGCGCCGGATCAGGTTCGCGTTCTGTTCCGCCAGCTCCTTGATGAGGGTGGAGGAGGCCGCGACCTGCTCGCGCAGCTCTGCGATCCCGGCTTCGAGCGCCGCGACCCTCGCCTCCGGCGGAGGCGGGCCGGACAAGGCGGCCGGCGCGGGTGGCGGCGGCTTTCGCGCCGCGGTGTCCCAGAGCTTGCGAGCTCCTTCGAGGACCGCAGGCGCGTTGCGGATCACGTCGGTCCAGGGCACCAGCTTCAACACCGTGACCCAGGGGATCGCCATGTGGGAGGCCCTCCGTGCGCGTGGGGTGTTCCGACTCTACCGCAACCGGCAGGGGCCACCCATCGGCGCGCCGCCGTCGCGCTTGACCGCCGATTCGCGCAGGCGTAGTACAGGCGCATGAAAAGCCCACTCAGCGTGTTTGCAGGCCTTGCCCTCGTCCTCGCTTCCGCCGCGTCCGCGGAGGACGCCGCCCGGGCCGCGCCGCCGGTCGGGCTCGGTGTCGCGGGTGCCGCGGTTCCCGGCGGGGCGGTGCTGTCCTCCGCGCACGTCGCGCTGGTGCCGGCGGCCGGCGGCTCCGGCGTCGCGGCGCCGCTCGCCGGAGACGGCAGCTTCGCGATGCGCGGACTGGCTCCCGGCCGCTACCGGCTGGCGCTCAAGTCTGGCGCGGTCCCGAAGCAGACCCAGGGCGCCACGTTCGGAGAAAAGGTCAACGCCGGCCTGCACAGCGCCGGCTCCGCGGTGGCCTCCGGCGCGAAGGTGCCCAAGACCAAACACGACACGGCCAAGAACTCGATCGGCAACGTCCGCGCCCGCGAGGCGGGTCCGTCGGGACCGGCAGCCCCTGCCGACGGCGCAAAAGTCGGCGTGGATGGCGGCATGCCGAACCGCCTGTCGATGAACGTGACCGTCGCCAAGCGCAGCCACACGGTGGAGCTCGACGGCGCCGACGTCGAGGTCGAAGTCGGCGACGACGGGACCCTCGCCGGCCAGGTGACGCCCCGCTGACGCCAATTCTGTGATCCCCGTCGCGGCCACGGCCGCCGTGCCGCGCGCATGGTGGCCGCAACCGCACCCCGAGCCGCGCCGGATCCTCAGATCGACGGCGGCCACGACGGGGCGGGGGAGGCAAGCAATGCGCGAGCCGAAGACAGCGAAGCATCCTGCAATGCCGCAGGCGGGCGCCGCGCCGCGCCCGGCCGCGGAAGCTGCCAGGTACCCGGTCGCGTTTCCCTCGGGACCCTGGCAGGCGCAGATCGCGCTGCGCATCCGCCGGCAGGTGCTCGACGGCAGGGCGTCGCCGGACGTCCTGCCGACAACGGGCTGGCCTGTACGCACGCGAGACTGATATCGGGGCGCTGCTTCCGCATCCGCTCCCGAGAGGCCATGATCCGGGACGTTCGCCGTAGGCAATCCGGCGCCGGTCACCTCAGGAGCACTTCGATGGGCAGGAATCTCGCCGCTGCGGCGCTGTGCGCGCTTGCCATCGGCACGGCCGCAGCCGCCGGGCATCATCGACTGGAGCCCATCCTGCCCGGAACTCTCGATTGGTTCAGCCCGCCGGGCAACCCGGCGCTCGAGGCGGCCTGGGTGGTCGGCGCCGAAGGTGATGCGTCGCTCTACGCGCTGCGCGTGCGGCTCCGCCCCGGCGCGAAGATCCCCCCGCACACGCATCCTGATGCGCGCTACTCCACCGTGCTGGTCGGCACGCTCCACGTCGGCTTCGGGACGGTCGAAGATCCCGCCGCGATGGTGGCCGTGCCGGCGGGCGGGGTGTACGTCGCGCCGGCCGGGCAGCCGCACTACCTCTGGGCGCGCGATGGCGAGGTCGTCTACCAGGAAGCCGGGTTCGGACCGACCGCGACGACACCGGCCGGCGCGCGCTAGCGTGCGCCTGCACTGGACATAAGCGCTTCAGCGCTGATTCAGGCGAAGAATCCGAGGATGGCGGCGACGCTCGAAGCGTGGCTGGCCGGACCTTGAACCCTGCCGGGCCGGCCTCACGAAGAGTGCCTAGTGAGACCGCCGCGGGCGGAGGCCAATGCACCGGGCCCCGGTGCGCCGCCGCGGCAAGCTGGAGGAACAGCACGCCATGCGCGCCGACGACGTTCAGGACCTCACGCTGCCCGCGCAGCTGGTGACGAACGCCGCGTTTCCCTACGACGGCAAGCTCGCCGCCGCCCGCAGCTTCATGCACAGCCGCGGCATCACGGACGTGCGCCCGCTCTACGGCACGCGCCCGAAGAAGGCCCCGGAAGCGGCGCCGGCCCCGACGGCCGAGGAGCGGGCCCTGGCGCGCTGGTTCGACGTGCGCTGCGCCTGACCGGCGGAGGGGACCATTTCGACCGGGCGCAGCGATTCACCCGCCCGGGTCCCGGCTACAATAGAGGCCCAGCAAGCCGGCCCTCTTCCGGCTCCGGCAGCGAGCCCGATCCGCCATGCCTGCCGCCGCCGCGGACAATCCCACCCTCTTCCAGCGCTGGCGCCGCGACACGCTCGTCCCGTTCGAGCACCGCGCGTTCGCGCTGTTCTGGTGGGCGTCGCTCGCCTCCGCCTTCGGCAGCATGATCCAGACGGTCGGCGCGTCGTGGCTGATGACGACGATCGCGCCCTCGGCCGACTGGGTGGCGCTGGTCCAGACCGCGGCGGCGCTGCCATTCTTCTTCCTGTCGCTGATCGCCGGAGCGCTCGCCGACACTCGCGACCGGCGGGTGCTGATGCTGGTGTCGCAGTGGCTCGCGTTGGCGGCCTCGGTGGCGCTCGCGGCGGTCGCCCTCCTCGACGCGGTGACGCCGTGGCTGCTGCTGTGGCTCACCTTCCTGATCGGCTGCGGCGCGGCGCTGTTCGCGCCGGCCTGGCAGTCCTCGATCGGCGACATGGTGCCGCGCGAGCAGATCCCGCCGGCCGTGATGGCCAACGCCATGGGCTTCAACGTCGCGCGCAGCATGGGCCCGGCCATCGGCGGCGTGATCGTGGCGGCGGTCGGCGCGGCGACCGCCTTCGTCGCGAACGCCGTGTCCTACCTCGGCATGATCGCCACGCTCCTCTGGTGGCGGCCGCCGCGCGCGAGGAACGAGCTGCCGCCCGAGCCGCTCGGCGCGGCCATCGCCGCCGGCATCCGCTACGTGAGCCTCTCGCCGCACCTGCTCGCCATCCTCACCCGCAGCGCGCTGTACACGATACCGATCTCGGCGATCCCGGCGCTGATGCCGGTCGTCGCGCGCGACCTGCTCGGCGGCGGCGCGACCACCTTCGGCCTGCTGTTCGGCGCCTTCGGCGTGGGCGCAATGTCGGGCGCGCTGTCGAGCTCGGCGCTCAGGAGCCGGATGAGCGCCGACACGCTGCTGCGGGTGCTGGCCGCGCTCGCCTGCCTGGTGATGGTGACGATCGGCCAGAGCCGATCGATGGCGCTCACGGTCTTCGCGCACCTGCTGGCCGGCACCGCCTGGACCCTCGCGCTCGCCAACTTCAACATCTCGGTGCAGCTCTCCTCGCCGCGCTGGGTCACCGGGCGGATGCTGGCCACCTACCAGACCGTCGCCTTCGCCGGCATCGCGCTCGGCAGCTGGTGGTGGGGCGAGCTGGCCGACGCCCAGGGCCTGCGCGAGGCGCTGACGGTCGCGGGCCTCGCGGCGCTCGGCTCGCTCGTGGCCGCGCCCTGGCTGCCGGTGTCGGTCGCGCGCCTCGGCGCGCTCGATCCGCGCGCGGCCGTGGCGCTCAACCCGCCCAGCGTGTCCATCCACCCTGCCTCGGGGCCGGTCATCGTCGCGATCGAGTACCGCGTGCGGGCGGAGAACGCGGCCGAGTTCGTGGCGGTGATCAACGAGATCGGTCGCCGACGCCGCCGCGACGGCGCCCGCGCCTGGTCCGTGTGCCAGGACGTGGACGCGCCGGAGAAGTGGATCGAGCGCTTCGAATGCCCGACCTGGCTCGACTACCTGCGCTGGCGCACCCGGCCCACGCAGTCCGACCAGAAGGTCAGGGCGCGGCTCGCGCCGCTCGTCGTCGGCGAGCACGGCACGGTGCGCCGGCTGGTCGCGCGCCCGACCGGTGCCGAGCCTCTGTCCGCCTCGGCGCCGCTGCCCTCCGTAGAATCGCCCGCGCGGCAGGTCGAGCGCGACCTGCATGGCGGGCTGACGTCGTGAGCCGGGGCGCGTTCAGGACGCTGGGCTCTCCTCGGTCCCGACGGGCTCGGCGGGCAGGTCGCCCTCCGGCGGGCTGACCACGACGATCACCTTGCCGCGAGCGCGGCCCGTCTCCAGGTAGGCGAGCGCATCGACGGCCTGCTCGAGCGGGTACTCCCGGTCGATCACCGGCGTGACCTGCCCGGCCGCCATCATGCCGGCGAGGGTCTCGAGGTCCGCCTGCCGGAACTCCGACAGCAGCGTGTTGTAGTCCTGGCTCACGAAGGCGGATAGCGCGGAGGCCCGCAGGATCCGCCAGAACGGCCCGATCCACGGGTTGTCCTTCGGGCCGCTGACGGCGACCACAATGCCGTCCGGGGCGAGCACGCGGCGCAGCGCGAGCAGCGGGTGGTTGCCGACGTTGTCGACGATGACGTCGTAGCGCGCATCGCCCTCGGTGAAGTTCTCGCGCGTGTAGTCGATCACGTGGTCGGCGCCGAGCGAGCGCACGAGCTCGAGATTGCGCGTGCTCTGAACGCCGGTGACCTCGGCGCCGAGCGCCTTGCCGATCTGCACCGTGAAGGTGCCGACGCCGCCGGAGGCGCCGTTCACCAGCACCTTGTCGCCGGCCTCCACGCCGGCCGAGTCGCGCAGCGCCTGCAGCGCGGTGATCCCCGCGATGCCGACGCTGGCGGCCTGCTCGAAGCGGGTGCCCACGGGCTTGATCGCGATCGCGCGGTTCTCGCCGACCACGACGTAGTCGGCAAGGGCGCCGGTGCGGCCGCCGAAGACCTGGTCGCCCGGCTTGAATCTCGTGACATTCCTGCCGACCTCTTCCACGGTCCCGGCGTAGTCGACGCCGAGCCTCGGCTCCTTCGGCGCGCCGAGACCGGAGGACAGCCGCATCAGGTAGGGCTTGCCGGTGAGGTAGTGCAGGTCGAGCGGGTTGACGGCGGCGGCGTGCACCCGCACCAGGACCTGGTCATCGCCGGGCACCGGTTTCGCGACGGTCGCCAGCTCGAGGACCTCGAGGTCCCCGTAGCAGCGGCGCTGGAGCGCGCGCATGGTCTCGACGCCGGTGGGCGGGTCGGCGGCCGGCGCGCAGGCCTCGTCGCGGCTGATCGCCACCGCGAGCGCCGCGACGGCGGCGAGGAACACGACGCCGCTGCCGAGCAGGATCTTCTTCCAGGTCTTCATCGCTGTCCCCTTGCCGCGTCGGACCCGACCGGCCTGCGCCTGATTCTCCGCCTGAGCGCCGGCAGGATCCAGTCAGGCGGGCCTTCGGCTCGATGCGATCCGGGCGATGCGACGCAGCGCGAGCGCGCACACCGGCAGGTAGAACGGCGCCCAGGCCGGCACTTCGAAGACGAGCTCGCAGCGGCCGGGCCCCCGCACGACGACGCGATGCCCGGTCGCCGCCACGCCGCCGACCCGCCAGCGCCAATAGCGTCCTTCCTCCCAGTGCGTGATCTCGAAGTCGAGCCAGAGCCCGGGCGCGGTCTGCACGCGACCCGTCACGCCGGGGCCGATGACCCGCGAGGGGCACTCGACCGCCTGCACGCTCGGGCCCCACTCGGGCCAGCGGGCGACGTCCACCAGCAGCCGCCAGACGCAATCGGCGTCCGCCTCGATGTCGCCGCGCGACCTGAGCATGGACCCTCCTTCGGGTACGCTACCGGGCCATGACACCCGACGAGTTGCGCCGACGCAAGGCCGACCACGAGCGCTGGCGCTGGCTCGCCGGCGCCATCGGCGCCCTGCCGCTGCTGTCGGTCTACTTCCTCGTGCACACGCCGCACCTGAAGGGCTTCCTGCCCGACGCAAAGTTCCTGGCGGTGCTGATCCTGTTCTTCGTGCCGCTCGGCTGGCTGTTCGCCGTCACGCGGCTCTACGAGGCCTGGAGCGTGCGTCGCCACGGCCTGCGCTGTCCCGAGTGTCGCGCGCCGCTCGTGGGCGAGGCGCTGCGCAAGGCGATCGACGGCGGAACCTGCCGCGCCTGCGGCGTGCAGCTGGTCGAGCCGGCGCAGCCGTCCGCAGGTTCGACCTGAGCCGCCGGCTCAGGCCGCGCGACGGAGGCGGAACGGCCCGCTGATCTCGAACGTCATCCCGCGCCTGCCGCCCCTGCCGCGCTGGGAGCTCACGTAGAGCCGGCTGCCGTCCGGGCTGAACGCCGGCCCGGCGATCTCGGATCCGTCGTGCCCGACCAGCTGCAGGAAGGGCTCGGCGATCCGTCGGCCGAAGCGGTCGGCGAGCAGCACGAGCTGGAGGTCGTCGGCGTCCTCGGCGACGTAGATGTCGCCCGAGGCCTCGTGAACCGTGATGTTGTCCGGATCGCGCAGCGGCGCGTCCGGCCCGCAGGTCGCGGCGTCGTAGATCACTTCCAGGCGGTTGCCGGAGGCGTGCAGCGCCCAGACGCGGCTGTCGGCGGTCGTCGTGAAGTACAGGCAGCCGCCGGAGAACCAGGCGCCCTCGCCGCGCTGGAAGGCGGTCGTGTCGCGCGAACGGTCCGGCCGGTCGTTCGGCACCGCGAGCCATCGCACCGTGCCCGAGTCATCCACGGAGGCGGCCTCGAGGACGCCCTCGCGAAGGTCGCCCCAGCGGGCCGGGCGAAAGCGGTACAGCCGGCTGTCGTAATCGTCCTCGGTGAGGTAGACGTAGCCCGTCGACGGGTCCACGGCAGCCGCCTCGTGCGGGAACTTGCCGAGCGCGCGCCGGGCGACGCCCTGGCCGCTGCGCTGCGGGTCGCACTCCCAGACGAAGCCCCCGCGGAACTCCTCGCAGGACAGCCACGTGCCCCAGGGCGTTGCGCCGCCCGCGCAGTTCCACTTCGTGCCGGTCAGCATCGGATACGCATCGACGATCGCGCCGGAGGCGTCGAACCTGAGCGCGCCGACGCCCCCGCGCGTGCCGTTCAGCTCCGAATTGGACACATAGATCCAGCCGCCGCCGGGCGCCTCGAACGTGGCGCCGCCGTCGGGCTCGCCGTGCCACACGTAGCTCGTGCCGGCGACGACAGCGCCGGTGGTCGCGAGCAGCCGCGCCCGGAATCCAGGCGGGAGGCGCAGGCCGTTGCCGTCCGCATCGCCGAGCGGGCCGTAGGGCCCTGCACCCGGCGCCTGCCCGGCGAAGGCGCGCTTCCACGCATCGAGGCCGATGCCGGCCGAGAGGACCGCTGCGGTTCCGAGCGCCAGCGCTCGACGGCGGGACAGGTTCAAGTGACTCGCTCCCTCGCGACTTCCCGGCGCCACGGTAGCGGGCAAACATGACGGACATCGGACAGGCGCGTGAATCCTCGCCTCCCGCCGCCGTCCTGGAAACCGCGGGAGGTGGCGCTCAGGTTCCGCAGAAGGTCTGCAGCACGCGCTCCTCGGGCCGGGGCGGAGTCGCGTAGGCCTCGCGGCCGGACTGGTCCTCGAAGGGCCGGCGGACCACGGCGACGAGCTCCTCGAAGGGCGCGAAGTCGCCCCGGTCCACCGCCGCCGACAGCGCCTGCTCGACGCGGTGGTTGCGCGGGATGAAGGCCGGATTCACGGCGCGCATCCGCGCGGCGCGCTCGGCCGGCGGCAGCGGCTCCGTGGCCAGCCGCTCGCGCCAGCGCGTGGCCCAGGCGTCATAGGCCTCGGGCGAGGCGAACAGCCGGCGCATCGCCGCGTCGGCTGCCGGGTCGCCGGCTGCGGCGCACAGGCCGCGGAAGGCCAGCGTGAAGTCGACGGAGGAATCCCGCATCGCGTCGAGCAGGTCACGGACCAGCGCGAGGTCCCCGGGATCGGAGGTCGAGAGCCCGAGCTTGCGGCGCATCCCGTCGAGCCAGTGCCGGTCGAACAGCGCGCCAAACCGCGTGATTTCAGCGGTGGCGAGCTCGACCGCCCGGGCCTGCTCGGCGTCGATCTGCGGCAGCAGCGCCTCGGCGAAGCGGGCGAGGTTCCACTGCGCGATCGCCGGCTGGTTGCCGTAGGAGTAGCGGCCGCGCTGGTCGATCGAGCTGAACACGGTGGCCGGGTCGTACTCGTCCATGAACGCGCAGGGACCGTAGTCGATCGTCTCGCCGGAGATCGCCATGTTGTCGGTGTTCATCACGCCGTGGATGAAGCCTATGTGCAGCCACTGCGCCACGAGCCGGGCCTGGCGCGCGACCACCCGCTCCAGCAGGGCGAGCGCAGGGATCTCGGCGGCCGCGGCGTCCGGGTAGAGTCTCGCGATCACGTGGCTCGTCAGCTCGCGCAAGGCCTCGCCATCCTCGCGCGCGGCGAAGTACTCGAAGGTGCCGACGCGGACGTGGCTGTCCGCGACCCGGGTGAGCACGGCCCCCGGCAGCGGTCGCTCCCGGTAGACGGCCTCGCCGGTCGCGACGACGGCGAGGGCGCGCGTGGTCGGAATCCCGAGCGCGTGCATCGCCTCGCTGATCACGTACTCCCGCAGCGCGGGCCCGAGCGCGGCGCGGCCGTCGCCGCGGCGCGAATAGGGCGTCTGCCCGGATCCCTTGAGGTGGATGTCGCGCCGGCGCCCGTCGCGGTCGATGACTTCGCCGAGCAGCAGCGCGCGCCCGTCGCCGAGCTGCGGCACGAACTGCCCGAACTGGTGGCCCGCGTAGGCCATCGCGATGGGCTCGGCGCCCTCCGGCACGCGGTTGCCGCCGAGGATCGTCGCGCCCTGCGCCGCGAGCGCCTCGAGGTCGAGCGAAAGCTCCTCGGCCAGCGCGCGGTTCAGCGCCACCAGCCTGGGCTCCGCGACCGGCGTCGGCGCCACTCGCGCGTGGAACCGGTCGGGCAGGCGCCGGTAGCTGTTGTCGAAGCTGAAGGGCATGTCTCAGCGACGCGACGGACCGGGCGCCGGCCTGAACGGAACCACGGTCTCCTCGCCGCGACGCGGCGGCGCGCCCTCGGCCGCGCGCCCCATCAGCTCCCGCAGGAGCGCCGGGCAGCGGCCAGCGAAGGCGGGAATCTCCGCGGCGGGCATCGGGCGCGCGATGAGGAACCCCTGCGCGTGCAGCGGGCCGCAGCCGGCGAGCCAGGCGAGCTGCTCGCGGCGTTCGACGCCTTCCACCGTGACCTCGAGCCCGAGCGTGTGGCAGACGTCGATGATCGATCGCGCGATGGACTCGGCGCGGAGGCTGCCCGGCGCGTCGGCGAGGAAGCTGCGATCGAGCTTGACGCGTCGCAGCGGCAGCCTCGCCAGCGAGGTGAGCGACGAATAGCCGGTGCCGAAGTCGTCGAGCGCCAGGCCGATCCCGCCTTCGCGCAGGCGCCGCAGCGACTCGAGCGTCGCGGTCGCGGTCTGGAAGGCGGTTTCGGTGAGTTCGAGCTCGATGGCCTCCGGCGGCAGCCGGTGGCGCTCGAGCACCTCCGTGACGCGGTCCACGAAGCGGTTGTCGAGCAGCTGGTGGACCGACACGTTGACCGCGACGCGGGCGCCGACGAAGCCGCGTGCCCGCCAGTCCGCCACGGCCGCGGCCGCCGTCTCGAGGACCCACTCGCCGATCTCGATGATGAGTCCCGACTGCTCGGCAATGGCGATGAACTCGCTTGCGTGCACTGGCGGCCCGCCGTCGCGGCGCCAGCGCAGCAATGCCTCGACCACGCCGGCGCTGCCGCCGGCGAGGGCGACCTGGGGCTGGAACTCGAGCGACAGCTCTCCCGCCGCGGCGGCGCGGCGCAACGCCTGCTCGAGCCCGAAGCGCTCCCGGGAACCCTCGAGCATCGAGCGCGCGAAGGTGGCGATGCGGTTCCGGCCGAGCGCCTTGGCCCGGAACAGCGCGGCGTCGGCGGCGCGGACGAGGCCCGTCGCGTCCTCCGCGTGCCCTGGCAGCAGCGCGAGTCCCACGCTCACGCTGACGAGGATCTCGCGGCCGCCGAGGGCGATCGGCGCACGGAAGCCGTTGACGATGCGCTCGGCCATGGCCAGCGCCCGCGCGGAGTCGACGCCGTCCACATCCTCCATCGCCACCAGGAACTCGTCGCCGCCGAGGCGGCCGATGAAGCGCCCCTCGCCGACGATCAGCCGCAGCCGCTCCGCCATGCCGCGCAGCAGTTCGTCGCCGACGCCGTGGCCGAAGCTGTCGTTGATCACCTTGAAGTTGTCGACGTCGAGCGCGATCAGTGCGAGCCCGCCGCCGCCGCGCATCGCCGCGCGCGCCGAGCGGCGCAGCTGGCTGAATGCGAAGCGCCGGTTCGGCAGGCCGGTCAGCGGGTCGTGGTGCGCCAGGAAAGTGAGCTTGCGCGTCCGGGCCCGCACGCGGTTCTCGAGCTGCTGCTGTTGCCGCGCGACCTCCTGGTCGGCCTCCGCCAGCCGGTCGGCCATGTTGTTGAAGGCCGCGCCGAGCTGGTCGAGTTCGCGTGGCCCGCCGCGCGGCACGCGCAGGTCGCGGCCGCCGCGGGCGATGGCCCGCGTCGCGCGGGTGAGCCGGCGCACCGGCCCGGAAACCGCCAGCACCGTGAGCACCGACACCAGCAGCGTGACGCCGAGCACGAGGAAGGTCAGCCGGCTGATCGCGCTCTCCGCCGAGCGGGCGGCCTCCTCGGCGCTGCCGGCCGCGTCCGCGACGGCGCGACTCGCAGGCGCCGCGAGCATGGCGTCGAGACGCTCGGGCAGCAGCTGTCCCGACTCGGAGAATCTCGTTCGCAGCGACTCGATGGCGGCGTCGAGGCTCACGGCGTCCCGCTGCAGCGACTCGATCTCGGCGATGTCCTCGTCGACGAGCTCGAGCCACGCGCGGCCCGGGGCCTCGGCCAGCTCGGCGCGGAAGCTGTCCACGGTCGCGCGCAGGCGCCGCGTCGCGCTGCGCAGCCCGGCGGCCGGGGCGCCGGGGCCGGCGACGAGGTAGCTGTTGAAGGCGGAGCGCAGCCGGCCGAGCGCGAGCTCGAGGTCCGCGTAGGCGCGGCGTGCCAGCGCGGGGTCCGGCACCGCGGCGTCGGCGACGAGCGCGCTCGACACCCTTGCCGTCATCGCGTCCAGCGCCGCGCGAATGCCGCCGATCGCGGCCTGCCGCTCTTCGCCGACGTCGAGCAGAGACCAGGCGAGCGTCGCATGCGCCTGTGCTTCCTCGCGCAGGCGCGCCACCTCCCGATAGGCGCTGGGCTGCAGCTCGGCGTATGCGTCGAGGCTCGCGAACATCTCGGCTTCGGCATTGGCAAGGTTCGCCCGGCTCGCCCCGCTGGGCCTGCGCACCTCGATCAGCACGGCGCGGTCGAAGGCGAGCACCTGGTAGGTCAGCGCCTCTGCGGCGCGGGCGAGCGGAACCTGCGCGGTCTGCGTGCGCTTGAGCGTGCTGATGGCCGCCTGCATGTCGCGCTGCGCGGCCTGGTGGCCGAGCAGCAGCACCGCGGCGATCGCGATGAAGCCGATGGCGAGGCGTGCGGCGAGGCCGAGGCGCAGTCGGGAGGTGTCGAAGCGGATCATTGGTTGCACTCTAAGCCGGCCCGCCCGGATGGCAAGCCTGATGCGTGCGGAACCTGCGACGGCGGCCCGGCGCGCGGCGGATCAGCCGGTGAAACGCGACCGTTCGAGCGCCTCCTGCGGCGGTTCCGGCCGGAACTCGCGCGCGTCGGCGAAGGCCGAGGCGAATGCCGGACGTTTCGACAACCGCGAAACATAATCCCGGAAAAGCCCGTCGCGGCACAGGCCGTAGCCGCGCGCCCAGGTGACGCAGTGGCCGACGACGCAGTCCGCGGCGGTGAAGGCGTCGCCACAGGCGAACGGGCCACGCTCGAGGCGGGCCGCGAGCTGCGGCTCGACCTCGGTCGTGAACTTCTGCCGGTAGCGCTGGACGGTGCGAGGATCGCGCTCCGCCGGCGGCAGCACGTGCTCGTGGATGCGCACCTGCCAGAGCATCATGTCCACCCAGCTGCCGGCGAAGTGCAGCACCTGAAGGTAGTCGGCGCGCTCGGGCGAGGCGTCCGCCGCGGGCGCCAGCCCTTTCGCCGGGTAGGCGTCGGCCAGGAAGGCGACCATCGCGGCGCTTTCGATCATCACCTGCTCGCGGCCGTCCGACCATCCGATCTCCAGCACCGGCACGCCGTGGTTGGGGTTGAGGCGCAGGAAATCGGCTCCGTACTGTGCGCCGCGGTAGAGGTCGACGCGGACGACCTCGAAGGCGTCGCCCACCACCTCGTGGAGGATCCACTTCGCGCGGGCGCTGCGGGTCGCCGGGTAGTGGTGCAGCCTGAGCCGTTCGATCTTCATGCAGGGTCCCCGCGGGCTATTGTGGCTTGACGAACTTCCAGACGAACTGGTCGGTCTTGCCGCGGCGCGCGTCGGCGAAGGCCGAGTCCGTGCGCGGATCGTCCGGGTTGGCGAGCAGGTCGCTCTCCGCTTCGAGCACGAATCCCGCGGCCTCGATCTCGGCGCGGACGATCGGCGCCGGCGCGCGGTGCAGGTCCCGAGCGATCTCCAGGCCCGCGCCGTCGGCGCCACGGTGATCGACGACGAGGTAGACGCCGCCCGGCTTCAGGGCCTCGAAGAAGGCCCGGTTCATCGCCGCGCGGTCGACGTCGAGCCACATCGTGTCGTGATAGAAGAGCACCATCCAGATCTGGTCGACGGACCCGGGCAGCTCGGGCGCGTCGAGGCGCTGCGACTGGTAGCTGACGTTGTCCCGCGGATCCATGGCCGAGTAGGCCGCGAAGTTCTCCCGCGCCCTCGGCATGAACTCGAACAACCGCTCGGCGTCGATCGCGACCACGCGCCCGGAGTCGCCGACCACGCGCGACAGCAGCGCGGTGTAGTAGCCCTGCCCGGGCGCGATCTCGACCACCGTGTCGCCGGGATCCACGCCCGCGAAGGCGAGGATCTCCGCCGGCCGGCGGAAAGAGTCCTGCACGCGGGCCGTCCCGGGCCGCGACTCGTCGGCGACCGCCGCGGCGATCGGGTCGGCGGGCGGTTCCGCGGCGACAGGGGCGGGCGGCTCCTGCCGGGCGCAGCCAGCGGCGCACAGCACGATCAGCAGGCAGGGAAGGAAGGCGGAAGCTTTCATGGTGGCACCCCCTCTTGACGCATCGGGGATCGCCGGGCGCCGTGCGAGCAGCCCCGGCGGACGTGCCGACAGTATGCGACGACGGCCGCGAATCGGCCAGCGGCGCCCCGCCGGTCCAGCGCTGGCAGAATGGCGCGCAGTCCAGGCTGGAGGCGGCGGGGGGGCCGGCGGCGCATGGCAGGACTGTTCGATGCACTCTCGTTCCAGCGCGGTCCGGCGCTGCGCAACCGCTTTGCCCTCGCGCCCCTGACCAATCTGCAGAGCCATGACGACGGCAGCCTGTCCAGCGACGAGCTCCGTTGGCTCAGCCTTCGCGCACAGGGCGGTTTCGGGCTGACCTCGACCTGCGCGGCCCACGTCGAGGCCCGCGGCCAGGGCTTTCGCGGCCAGCTCGGCGTCTTCGACGACCGCCATCTCGACGGCCTCGCGCGACTCGCGGACATGATCTCAGCCGCGGGCAGCGTCGGCATCGTGCAGCTGCACCACGCCGGGCGCCGTTCGCCGCGGGACCTGGTGGACGGCGCGCCGGTCGCGCCGTCGGCCGATCCCGAGACCGGCGCGCGGGCCCTTTCGATCGTGGAAGTCGAGGATGTCGCTGAGAGCTTCGTCCTCGCGGCGCTGCGCGCCGAGCAGGCGGGCTTCCACGGCGTCGAGATCCACGGGGCGCACGGCTACCTGCTGTGCCAGTTCCTGAGCCCGGCGCTCAACCGGCGCGAGGACCGCTATGGCGGCACGCCGGAGAACCGCGCGCGCCTGCTCATGGACATCGTCGCCGGCGTGCGCTCGCGCTGCCGGCCGGACTTCCTGCTCGGCGCCCGCCTGTCGCCGGAGCGCTTCGGCCTCGACACCCGCGAGATGATCGACCTCGCCGCCCGGCTGTTGCGCGAGGGCGTGGTGGACTACCTGGATCTGTCGCTGTGGGACATCGCCAAGGAGCCCGAGGAACCCGCCCTGCGCGGGCAGAGCCTGCTGTCGCACTTCAGCGCGCTCGACCGCGGTGAAGTGCGGCTTGGCGCGGCGGGACGCATCGGCAGCGGGCGCGCCGCGGCGGCCGCGCTCGAGGCGGGAATCGATTTCGTGATCATCGGTCGCGCGGCGGTGCTGCACCACGATTTCCCGGAGCGCGTCCGCACGGATCCGGGCTTCGAGCCGGTGCCGCTGCCCGTGACTGCGGACTACCTGCGCGACCAGGGGCTTGGCCCGGCGTTCATCGAGTACATGCGCAGCTGGGAGGGATTCGTCGTCGCGTAGCGGCGACGCCCTGCTAGCGGCGCGTGCGCGCGCAGAGGTCGCAGAGGAGTTCGCCGTCCACCCAGTGGTGGCTCGCCGTCGTGCCGTCCGCGAGCCGCGCCCAGTCGCCGAAGCCGCTGACACCCGCGTCGCCCGAGCGGACGTGGAAGGGGCAGCGGAGGTTGCTGCAGAAAAATTCGCTGGAGCCCCGAGGCGCCGGGGTGAAGGTCAGGTTCTCGACGGCCATCGTGGTCTCGCGGGGGCGAGGTCCGAGACTACGCCTCGCGATCCGGAAAGTGCAGTCGTGTTAACACCTGCCGCTTCGGCCGGACCTCCGTCCGGCCGCGCGCCTGCCGGATCCGGCCGGCCGACACTGCTAGAGTTGGCAGGATCCCGGAGAACAGAGGGAAGCGATGGCAGCCGCAGATCTCCACGGCCGGCGCGTCCTGGTGACCCAGGCCGCGGCCTTCATGGGTCCCGCCCTCTGCGAGATGCTCGCCGAATGCGGCGCCGACGTCGTCGCCGACGAGCGGCCGCTCGCAGACCCGGCTGCGCCGGAGATGCTCGTCCGCGGCGCGGGCAGGATCGATGCGCTGGTGGCCAACCTGGCGCTGCCGGCGCCCTCGACGCCCGCCGGCGAGGTGAGCGACGACGAGTGGCGCCACGTCTTCGACCACCTGGTGCACCCGCTGCCGCGGCTGCTGCGCGCCGTGCTGCCGCAGATGCAGGAGCGCGGCCGCGGCAAGATCCTCGTGATGGGCAGCGCGTCGGCGCTGCGCGGCATGAAGCGCGCGTCGACCTACAGCGCGGCGCGCGGCGCGCAGCTCGCCTGGGTCCAGGCCGTCGGCGTCGAGCTCGCTCCCGCCGGCATCCAGGTCAACGCGATCGCCCAGAACTTCGTGGACAACCCGACGTATTTTCCGCCTGAGGTGCAGGCGAACCCGCGTTTCCAGGAGCGCCTGAGGCGAGAGGTTCCGCTCGGCCGGCTGGTGTCGCCGCGCGAGGACGCGGCCTTCGCCGCCTACCTGTGCAGCGCGGCGGCGGACTGCTTCGTCGGACAGGTGCTTCCGGTCTGCGGAGGCTGGGTGTCCCGCTGATGCAGCCGGCGTGCATCCGGCCGGTCAGCGGCGGAGCAGCCAGAGGATCAGGCTGAGCGCCAGGCTCACGACGATCATCGTCGTGAACGGCAGGAACAGCCTGAGGCCGGGCCGGTCGATGATCACGTCGCCCGGCAGCCGCCCGAGAGGCAGCTTGCCGAGCCAGGGCCAGAGCAACCCGGCCACGAGGATGACGAGCCCGAGCATGACGAGCGTGCGCTGCATCGCGCAGCAGTGTAGTGAATCTGTCGAGGCCGGCCCATGCCGCGCCGCCTGGAGGAGGGCCGGATGAAGAGAAGCCTCTGCGACACGCGCATGGGCCAGGCGCACGTGCTGACCGCCGGCGAAGGCGAGGACACGCCGCTGCTGCTGCTTCACCAGACGCCGCGCTCGATCGACGAGTTCGCCGAGGTGATCCCGATCCTGTCGCGCCGCCGGCGGGTTGTCGCGGTGGACATGCCCGGCTATGGCTGCTCGGATCCGGTGCCCGGCCAGCCGACGATCGCCGACTACGCCGGCGTGATGCTGGAGGTCCTCGATGCGCTTCGCATCGGGCGGGCCGTCGTCGTCGGCCACCACACCGGTGCGGTGATCGCGGTCGAGCTGGCGGCCGCCGCGCCGGAGCGCGTCGAGCGCGTCGTCCTGTCGGGCCCGGTCTACATGGACGCCGCCGGCCGCGCGGAGCTCGCGCAGTTCTTCAGGCAGTGGCGCGTCGCTGCCGACGGCAGCCACCTGCTCGACAAGTGGAACAAGATGTACTCGTGGCTGCCGCGCGCCGACCTCGTGCAGCGCTTCGTGGTCGACCTGTTCCGCGCCGGCGAGGTCTCCGAGCAGGGTCACTTCGCAGTCGCCGAGTACCGCATGGAGGACCGCCTGCCGCTCGTGCGCTGCCCGGCGCTCCTGCTCTACGGCGCGCGCGATCCGTTCGCCACGCCGGCGCGCGCCGAGCCGTTGCGCCGCGCGTTCCGCCCGGCGAGCGAGGCGACGCTCGATGCGGGCGTGTTCGCCGCCAACGAGGCGCCGGAGGCCTTCGCGCGCGCGGTGCTCGACTACGTCGCGGGCTAGTCCGCGGTCGCTCCCGCCTCCCGGGCCAGCGCTGCCCGGGCTTGCTGCCGGATGTAGTGGCGGATGCCCTCGAGTTCACGGTCGGTGAAATCAGCGTAGGCCGGCATGCCGTTCGCGGTCAGCGCGCCGCCGCGCACGATGCGTTCGAAGGCCTTCGCGTCGAGCACCGTCGCCGATGCCCGCAGGTCCGGCGCCGCGCCGCCTGAAACCGCACCCATGCCGTGGCAATACCAGCACAGGCCCTCCATTTCGCTGCGCTCGAACAGGCGTCCGCCGACGGCGGCGAGTTCTGGATCCACGGTGAAGTCAGGCGCCGCGACCGGCTGCGGCACGCGCGGCGGCGGCTGCGCGGGCACGGCGGCCGCTCCGTCGAGCGCGAAAGCGATCAGGCGACGCGTATGTTGTTTGTAGGACCAGCCCAGATTGGCGGCGTCCGGCCCGCCGAGCGTGCTGAAGCCGCCGCCGAAGCCGACCAGCAGCGCGACGTATTGCCGGCCGCCGAGCTTGTAGGTGATCGGCGGCGCGGAGATGCCGAGGCCCGCGTCGTAGGTCCAGAGAACGTCGCCGCTCCGCGCATCGTAGGCCAGCAGCTTGCCGTCCACGCGGCCCTGGAACACGAGGTTGCCCGCCGTCGTCAGCGTGCCGCCGCTCCAGAAGTGATCCTGCGGAATCTCCCACACCCGCTGGTTCGCGACCGGATCCCAGGCCTGCAGCGATGCCGGGTAGGGGCGCGGCTGGTCCGCGGGCCAGGTGATGTTGGCCCCGACGCCGCCGCGGAACGGTACCGACTGGAAACTCTCCCTGTCGATGCCCGCGTCGTCGAAGCCTAGCTTCATGTGCAGCGTCGGGATATAGACGAGCCCCGTGTCCGGGTTGAAGGACATCGCGTGCCAGCTGTGCGCGCCCCAGGGACCTGGCATCACGTTGAAGCGGTCTTCTTCATAGCGTGCGCCCTCGACTTCCACCGGACGGCCCGTCTCGAGGTCCACGTGGGTCGCCCAGTTGACGTCGGCGAACGGCTCGGCGGAAATGAGCTCGCCGGTCCGGCGGTCGATCACGTAGAAGAACCCGTTCTTCGGCGCGTGCAGCAGCGCCTTGACGTCCTTGCCGTCGATCGCGAGGTCCGCCAGCACGATGTCCATGTTGGAGTTGTAGTCCCAGGTCTCGCCTGGGACCGTCTGGTAGTGCCACTTGTACGCGCCCGTGTCCGGGTCGAGCGCGACGATCGAGCAGAGGAACAGGTTGTCGCCGCCATCGGGGCTTCGGATGTTGCGGTTCCAGGGCGAGCCGTTGCCGGTGCCGATGTAGACCGTGTCGAGGTCGGGGTCGTAGGTGAAGCCGTGCCAGGCATTGCCGCCGCCGCCGTGTCTCCACCATTCCCCGGTCCAGGTCTTCGCCGCCATCGCCATGGCTTCGTTCTCGAAGCCGTCCGCCGGGTTGCCCGGCACGATCCAGAACTTCCAGGCCTCATCGCCGGTGTCCGCGTCGTAGGCGGTGACGAAGCCCCGGCTCGGCCCGATCTCGGTGCCGCCGTTGCCGATCAGCACCTTGCCCTTGAAGGCCTTCGGTGCGCCGGTGATGTAGAGCGCCGCATCCTCCGGGAAAGTTCGCACGGACCAGGCCTGCTTTCCGGTCTTCGCGTCGATCGCGATCAGCCGGCCGTCGTACGTGGCGGCGAAGACCTTGTTTCCGTAGAACGTGATGCCGCGGTTGTGCGACATGCCGACCTGACGCTTGCCCGCGAGCGCCTCGCCGAGCTTCGGATCGAACTCCCACTTGAGCTCGCCGGTTGCCGCGTCGACCGCGCGCACCATGTTCAGCGAGCCGACGTAGTAGAGCACGCCGTCGACCATGAGCGGCGTGGACACGAGGCCTACGTCACGCGGCAGGTCGAGGTACCAGGCGGGCTTCAGTCCGCTCACGTTCCCGGCGTTCACGTCGGCGAGTGGGCTGAAGCGGCGCTCGTAGTGCGTGCCCCCGTAGGCGGGCCAGGCCGAGACCAGCGACTCGTCGGCAAGAAGCGCGTCGTCGACGAACGTTCCCTTCTTCTTGCCGCAGGCCGCGGAGAGCGCGGACAGCGCGAGAACGACTGCGAGCGCGAGGCAGCTGCCGCGCGCGGAAGCGCTACGAGTCATTTTCATCCCCCCTGACGACGCGCTGACCGACTCGAGTATCGGCCAAACGTCCCGGCCACGCCACCCTTCGAGGGTCCATGCTGGCACCGGCGTCGGGCACGTCGCGGTAGTCGGCGTGTTTGGCTATGGTGCGCAATGGGAAGGATGCCGGAGGGACGGCAATGACTCACGACCGGTTGCCCATCAAGCTCGACTCGACCAGCAACGGCGAGTTCGAGCCGCGGCCGCTCGATCCGGTGTCGCGGCGCGCGAACGCGCTCGCGCGCGAGGCCACGCAGGCGCTCGCGAAGCGCCTGGGCCGCACGCGGCGGGAGTTCCTGGCCTCGACCTGCGGCGCGGCGGCGACGCTGCTCGCGATCAACGCCGCGCACTCCGCCGAGCGCCGGCCTGGCGGATTCTTCGAGCTCAGCGCGGCTGCGGCCACCGAGCCGGAGCTGGCCGCCGAAGAGCTCGGCAAGCGCGAGTTCATCTTCGACGTCCAGGGCCACTTCGTGAACCCAGAGGGCGCCTGGCGCGAGCGTGCGCCGGGACTCGAGCGCGCCCTCTCGGGCCTTCCGAATGCCGGCTGCACCCTGGCGAATGGCGAGCCGGGCGGCCTTGCCTGCCTGGGGTCCGAGCGGTTCGTGAAGGACGTCTTCATGGACTCGGACACCGACCTGATGGTGCTCTCCTTCGTGCCCTCGAAGCGCGACGAGGAGCCGCTCACCATCGAGGAGGCGGCGGCGACGCGCGCCATCGTCGAGCGGCTCGAGGGCTCGCACCGGCTCTTCCTGCACGCGCGCGTCAATCCCAACCAGCCCGGCGACGTCGAGGACATGGAGCGGCTCGCGGGCTTCGGCGTCTCGGCCTGGAAGACCTACACGCAGTGGGGGCCCGACGGCCGCGGCTTCTGGATGACGGACGACGCGGGCATCGCCTTCGTCGAGGAGGCGCGACGCCTGGGCGTGCGCAACATCTGCATCCACAAGGGCATTCCCTTCGGCCGCGAGAGCTACGAGCACTCCACCTGCCGCGACATCGGGCCGATCGCCAGGCGCTTTCCGGACGTGAACTTCCTCATCTATCACTCGGGCTGGGTGCCCGGCGCGGCGGAAGGGCCCTACGATCCGGCGCGGCCGGACGGGGTCGACGCCCTCGTGACCTCGCTGCTCGAGGCCGGCCTCGGGCCCGGCTCGAACGTCTACGCGGAGCTCGGCTCCACCTGGCGCTTCCTGGGCCTGCGCGAGCCGGACTCGGCCGCGCACGCGCTCGGCAAGCTGCTGCGCTACGTGGGCGAGGACAACGTGCTGTGGGGCACCGACTCCATCTGGTACGGCTCGCCGCAGGACCAGATCCAGGCGTTTCGCGCCTTCCAGATCGCGCCGGAACTGCGCGAGCAGCACGGCTATCCTGAAATCACTCCGGCGCTGCGCCGCAAGGTCTTCGGCCTCAATGCCGCGCGGCCCTACGCGCTGTCCGTCGCGGAACTGCGCCGGCGGACGGGCGCGGATGCGGTCGCGGACGAGAAGGCGGCGTACCTCGAGCGGCCCACGCCGTCCTTCAAGACCTACGGGCCGAGAACCCGGCGCGAGTTCCTGGATCTGCTGCGGCTGAACGGCGGCCGGACGGCCTGAACACCGCCGGCCAGCGCGGACCGCGCCCGCGAGGCACCAGCGGGGTCATCCCCTGAGCCACCACCCGGCCTAGCCTCGCGGGACGCAGGCATGGCGGAGCCAGGACATGAAGACCCTCACGCTGGAACGGTTCGGGCAGCTGCTCGAGACGGGCATCCTCGGGTTCGGCGCGCTCTGGGCGGCCTGGGCCGTGCTGCTCGCGATCTGAGCCCTAGTAGTGCGGCGGGATCTCGACGCCGCCCGCGGGCGCCGGCTGCTGCAGGGCGGCGACCATCTCGCCGAGCCGCGCACAGTCTTCGCGCAGCCGCGCGAGTTCGCGCTGCTGGTGGACCAGCGCGTCGGAGAGCTCCTGCTGGGCGCGCTCCAGGTGCGCCACCTTGAACTCGAGCGTGTCGAGCCGTTCTGCGTCGGTCACCCGGTGGCTCCTGGATGCGGGCCGTCGCCCGCGGGCCCTTGAGGATATCGCGGGCCGGGCGCGGCTATCATCAACGGATGCTGCGCACTCTCATGACGTTGCTCGCCGCCGCCGGCCTGGCCTATGCGGCAATGTGCGCGTGGCTGTTCCTCACCCAGCGCTCGCAGATCTACTTCCGCACGCCGCCCTCCGTGGCGCCCGGCGCGGACGCGCTGTGGCTCGAGCGCGGCGACCTGCGCGTCAAGGTCTGGGTCCGGGAGCGGCCGGGCCCGCGCGCGCTCCTGTACTTCGGCGGCAACGCCGAGGACGTGGCGGGGAGCCTTCCGGAGATCGAGCTGACGAGCCCGGGCTGGTCGCTCTACCTGATGAACTATCGCGGCTACGGCGGCAGCGGCGGCATGCCCACCGAGCAGGCGATCCTCGATGACGCCCTGGCGCTCGCCGACCACGTGCGCGAGCGGCACGCGCAGGTGGCCGTCATGGGCCGCAGCCTCGGCAGCGCGGTGGCGGTGCACGTCGCCAGCGAGCGCGACGTGGACCGCGTGGCGCTGATCACGCCCTTCGACAGCTTCACCAGCATCGGCGAGGCGCATTTCCCGCTGTTCCCGGTCCGCTGGCTGCTGCGCGACCGCTACGATGCGGCGAGCCGCGCCGGGCGGGTGCGGGCGCCGGTGCTGGCCCTGATCGCCGGCGAGGACGAGATCATCCCGCGTGCCAGCGCCGACGCGCTGGTCGCCGCTTTCGCGCCCGGCCAGGTCGAGACCGTCGTGCTCGACGGCGCAGCCCACAACACCGCGAGCTTCGCGCCAGGCTATCTCACCGCGCTTCGCCGTTTCATGCAGCCGGAGGATGCGCCTCAGAACAGCTTGCGCATCCCCACGCCGGCGAACCAGGTGCTGCCGGAGTAGTCGCTGTCGGTCACCCCGCCGTCGAGCGTGAGGTCGAGCGTCAGGCTCGCGCGGAAGGTGATCGAGCCCGACACCGTGTCCGCCTCGAGAGCAGTGAGGTAGTCCTTCTGGCGGTAGACGTCGAGCGCGTAGCGGCGGGGCCCGGCGTCCCAGCCGACGCCGGCGGCCAGGCTCGAGTCGAGCAGCGAGTTCTCGACGCCGATCCGCGAGCTGGCGTTGACCGAGAGCGCCTCGACCAGGCGCGGGGCGAACTGCGCGAAGATCGCCGGGCGATTCCGGCGCAGCCGCTCGAGCGCGGGCGAATCGAAACCGCAGGCGACGTCGTCGTAGTCGTAGGCCATGCCGCTGACGTAGGCGTCGAGGCGCTCGCCGCGCCAGGCGAGGCGCAACCCGAGGCCGGTGTTGTCGAGATCGCAATCGGCGACGGCATTGAGCGTCACCTGCTCTCCGCCGCGCAGCGTGATCGTCGCGCTCGCAGGGAACGGGTCGAAGTCGCTTTCGCGCGCCTGCGCAAGGAGCGAGATTCTGAAGCGGCCGGCCGGAATCCGCAGCGCGGCGTTCACCGAGC
Source organism: uncultured Steroidobacteraceae bacterium (assembly GCA_964406445.1). Taxonomy (GTDB): domain Bacteria; phylum Pseudomonadota; class Gammaproteobacteria; order Steroidobacterales; family Steroidobacteraceae; genus SG8-30. Next base: position 204,456 of record CAYORU010000001.1, on the reverse strand, counting down.
GCGAGGTGACGACGTCGCTGTCCTGCCACTGGTTGTACCAGGCGTCCACGGCGACGGGGCCGAAGTCGTGGCCCATGCCGACGTCGAAGCCCCGCGTCGAGAGGCCCGAGAAGTCGGCTGAGGTGTCCGAGTAGTTCGCGCCGAGGAACAGCTGCGTGCGGGCGCCTGCGAACCAGGTCAGGTCGCCGGCGAACGCGTAGCCGTCCTCGCCATCGACCTGGGCCTGCAGGCCCACGGCCAGTGTCGGCTCGTCCGCCGCGCCGGCGGGCAAGGCGAGGACGGCCAGCACGGCGGCCACCGCGGCACGGGCGGCGTGGGTCATGGAGGCACTCCCTGCGGCGCGGAAACGCGCCCTCCTGTGCAGGGTACAACGTGCCGGCCGCGCGAGCGTTGACCGACCGCGCGGCGCTGTGACCGCGCTCACAGCGTCCAGGGGGCGGCGGGCTCCCTGGCGCCAGGGCGGCCGTGGCTCAGAGGCGCGAGCTCGCGATCTCGACGTCGGCGTTCCGCCAGGCTGCCGCGAGGCGCTCCTCTATCTCGCGCGCCTCGGGCGCGCGCCGCTGTGCAACGAGGCTCAGCGCCAGGCCCTTGAGCGACCAGCCGTTCTCCGGATTCCGCCGCAGCTCTTCACGATAGACCGCCTCGGCCTCGGCCGGCTTGCCGCTTTCGAGCAGCACCGCGCCGAGCGTCTGGCGCACGGGCGCGTGCCAGCCGGGCGGCTCGTCGTAGGGGATGCGGTCCTCGATGGCGACCGCCTCCTGCAGTGCGCCGAGAGCCGTGGCCTGGTCGCCGCGCGCGAGCGCGATCTCGGCCGTGACGGTCCGCTCGGCGACGGCGGCGGCGAGGCTCAGCGGGTAACGGTCCCACACCAGCATCGACTCGAAGGTCGGCTGCGCGAGCAGGCCGCGCATCGCGGCGAGGTGGCCGTCGGCGTCCTCGAGCCGGCGCTGGCGGACGGCCGCCATGCCCTGCGCGTAGTGCCAGACGTGGGTGACGTAGGGCAGGTCGGGCGCCGGATTGGGCTGCCCCGCGATCACGTCCCAGCGGCCGAAGCGCACGTGGTCGAACCAGGGGGTCATCCAGAAATGCTGCAGAGCGCCGAAGCCGGGCTCGCGCATGAGCTCCGGCAGGTTCACCCGCTCGGCCGTGTGCTCGGCCGCGGCGCGCGCGACGGCGCCCTCGCCGACCATGCTCGCCGCGAACCAGAGGAAGTGGTGGTTGTGCGGCACGTAGCCCAGCGGATAGACGCCCTGCGCGTTGCCGCCGCAGAGGGCGAGGTAGGCGTCGTCGGCCTCGATGGCGCGCTGGTTGGCGATCACCGCGTCGTGCCAGCGACCGACCCGCGCGTAGATGTGCGCGGGCATGTGCACGAGGTGGCCGGAGCCGGGAATCAGGTCGCGCAGCCGGTCGGCGGCGGCGACGCCGCGCTCGGGCGCGGCCGAGGCCTCGACCGCGTGCACGTAGAGGTGCAGCGCGCCGGCGTGCTCGGGATTGCGCTCGATGACCGATTCGAGGAGGGCGACGATCTCGGCGGTCCGGCCCTTGGGCTGCAGCTGCTCGTCGTAGTAGTCCCAGGGCTGCAGGTCCATCATCGCCTCGGCGTGCAGGACCGCTGCCTCGAGGTCGTCGGGCCGTGCCGCGACCAGCCGGCCGGTGGCCGCGGCGAAGGCCTCGTCGAGCGGGCGACGGTCCGCGGGCGGGTTCTCGGCATAGCGCGCGGCGAGCGCCTCGATGAAGGCCCGCTCGCGTTCGCTGGCCCCGGGCGCCAGCTCGATGGCGCGCTGCAGCCGGGCCCAGGCCGCCGCGTTCTTGCCCGGATCCATTGCGGCATTGACGTGCGGCCCGACCACGAAGGCCGCGCCCCACCAGCACATCGCGCAACCGGGATCGAGCTCGGCCGCCTTGAGGAAGGAGCGTTCCGCGGCATCGTGGTTGAAGCCGTAGGCGAGCATCAGCCCCTGGTCGAACCAGCGCTGGGCCTCGGGGACGCCAGCCGTCACCGGGAAATGGTGTTTCCCCAGACCCTCCAGCAGCGTCGCGCCGACGGGGGGCTCGGCGTAGGCCGGTGGGGGCGGATCCTGGCTCCAGCGTGCATAGGCCAGGCCGGCGATGACCGCGACGGCCGCCACCGCGACGAGCGTCTTGCCGTTCATGTCGAATTCCCCCCCCACCAGGACGTCCCTGTCCGCGCTGGATACGCCTCGGAACACGGTCGTGGCAACGCTGGCGCACGTGGCCGACCGCCAGGCGGACAACGGGGCGGGTCGCTTTTCTGCTAGCTTCCCGCTGCAATCACGAAGAGCCCGCCGCCATGGCCACCCTCGGATCGCCCCTCGACGACCTCGCCGCCGCCTTGCGCGCTTTCGCAGCGGAGCGCGACTGGGAGCAGTTCCACACGCCCAAGAACCTCGCCGCGGCGCTGGCGGTCGAGGCCGGCGAGGTGCTGGAGCATTTCCAGTGGCTCACGCCCGAGCAGAGCCTGGCCCTCACCGGGGAACAGCGACAGGCCGTCGCGCTGGAGCTCGCTGACGTGCTGCTCTACCTGGTGCGCCTCGCGGACCGGACGGGCGTCGACCTCGAACGGGCGGCTAGGGAAAAGCTCGCGCTCAACGCGAAGAAGTATCCGGCGGACAAGGCCCGCGGCTCCGCGCGCAAGTACACGGAGCTCTGAGCGGGCGCGCCGGCCACGCCTCAGGCGCTCTCGCGCGCGCCGTCCCCTGGCAGCGGCCGGTAGGGCGAGCCCGGTGCGAGGTGACTCTTGCGATAGCCGTACAGGAAGTACACCGCAAGCCCGATCACGGTCCAGCCGAGGAACAGCAGCTCGGTGTGGCCGGACAGGTTCATGAACAGGAAGATGCAGCCGCCGATCGCGAGCGGGCAGACGAACCATGCCGCCGGCAGCCGGAAGTGCCGCACGCGGCCGGGATCGGTCCGGCGCAGGATCAGGACGGCGGCGGCGACCGCGGCGAAGGCGAACAGCGTCCCGGAGTTGGAGATGTCGGCCAGCATGCGCACCGGGAACATCCCGGCGAACAGCGACACCGCGATGCCGGTGATGATGGTGATCACGTGCGGCGTGTGGAAGGTCGGGTGCACGACCGACAGCCGCTCAGGGAGCAGGCCGTCGCGGCTCATGCAGAAGAAGATGCGGGTCTGGCCGTAGATCATCATCAGCACGACGGAGGGCAGGGCGAGGCCCGCGGCCAGCGCCACGGCCGTGCCGATCCACGGATGGCCGATCTCGCGCAGCACGAAAGCGAGCGGCTCGCGGGAATTCGCCAGTTCGCCCGCAGGCTGCGCGCCGACCGCGCCGGTGGCGCCGGCCGCGACCAGCAGGTAGATGATCGTGCAGATGGCCAGCGAGCCGATGATGCCGATCGGCATGTTGCGGTTCGGGTTGATGGTCTCCTCCGCCGCGGTCGACACCGCGTCGAAGCCGACGTAGGCGAAGAAGATGGTCGCGGCGGCCGCGGTCACGCCGACCGTGAGCATCGTGCCGCCGATCTCGCGCTCGTTGGCGAAGAAGCCGTTCGGCATGAAGGGCTGGAAGTTGGCCCAGTCGATCACCGGCAGCGCGAGCGCGATGAAGACGGCGAGCGCGGCGAGCTTGATCGCCACCAGCACGGCATTGAACTTGGCGCTCTTCGAGGTGCCGAGCACCAGCAGCACCGTCACGATCAGCGCGAGGCCGGCGGCCAGCACGTTGAAGGTGCCCGCCGCGCGGGTTCCGTCCGCAAGGGTGATGGTGTCGAACGGGCCGGCCATCAGGGCCGCCGGCATCGGCGAGCCCATCTCGCGCAGGATGCCGTGAATGTACCCCGACCAGCCCACGGAGACCGCGCCGGCCGCGACCGCGTACTCGAGCACCAGCGCCCAGCCGACGATCCAGGCGACCAGCTCGCCCATCACGGCGTAGGAGTAGGTGTAGGCGCTGCCCGCGACCGGCACCATCGAGGCGAGCTCGGCGTAGGCGAGGGCGGCGAGGCCGCAGACCACGGCGGCGATCACGAAGGCGACCATCATCGCCGGGCCCGCCGAGTTGGCCGCGACCGAGGTCAGCACGAAGATGCCGGTGCCGATGATGGCGCCGATCCCGAGCAGGGTCAGCTGCCAGGGGCCCAGCTGCCGCCTGAGGTTCTTCTTCTCGGCCGTGGCGAGGATCAGCTCGAGCGGCTTGACGCGCAGGTCCATGGGTCCCCCGGGAAGGCTCGGCGATTCTACGCGTGCGCCGGCCGCGGGGGGCAAGCATCCGGCGGGGGCGGCCGGCGCCCCGGGTCGTGAATCCGCGCGGCGCGTCACGCTGCCCGGGTGCGCGCCGTGCCAGATTGGTGCACCACGAACCGAGGAGTCGACCGCCATGCGCAAGTCCGTCGCGAAGCCGGCCGTCCTGGCCCTGGCAAGCCTGCTCGCCACACCGGCCGCGATCGCGGCCTCCGACTACATCCTGGAGATCCGCGGCATCGACGGCGAGTCCGCCGCCCGCGCCGCCACCGGCGGAATCCAGGTCGAGTCCTTCTCCTGGGGCGCCAGCCAGGCCAAGGCCGTCGGCTCGGGTGGCGGGGCCGGCAAGGCCAGCATGCAGGACCTGTCGGTCGCGAAGACTGTGACGCCGCGCGACGCCGCGTCCGGCCTGCCGACCGGCAAGCGCCAGCATGCGCCGGTCGCGGCGCCGTCCCCTGCGCAGAACGAGGGACCGAGCTTCGTCGTCAACGCGCACGACAACCCGAACGCGCGGGCCCTGCTCGACGCCTGCGCCAGCGGCAAGCACATTGCGCAGGCCATCCTGACGGCGGGCGGGCAGCGCTACGAGCTGCGCGACCTGGTCGTCACCTCCTGCGAGCCGGTCGGCTCCGGCAGCCAGCGCAAGATCGTCACGCGTACCGGGCACGTCACCCTGATGAAGTAGCCTGGCAGGCCGCCAGCGCCTCGCCGAGGTCGGCGCACAGGTTCTCGCGGCCGATCAGGCCGCTCACGCCTGCGCGCTCGAGCTTCGCGGTCACGCGTGCATTCGCGCCGGTGATCATCACCCTGACGCCGCGCCGCTGCAGGTCGCGGATCGCCTCCTCGAGCGCCTGCACTCCGGTGATGTCCATGAACGGCACCCAGCGCAGCCGCAGGATCAGCACCCGCGGGTCGGTGTGCGTGTAGGCGAGCGCGCGCTCGAAGGTCTCGACCGCCCCGAAGAAGAACGGACCCTCGACTTTGTAGACCAGCACATCCGCGGGCAGCGGTCCGCAGCCGCGTGCCGCGAGCTCCTCGTGGATCTCGCGGGCGTCGGCCGGCTCCACTTCGACGCTCGACGCCATGCGCCTGAGGAAGTGCAGCGTGGCGAGGATCACGCCGATGTTGACCGCCACCACGAGGTCGACGAACACGGTGAGGCCGAAGGTCACGCCGAGGATCGCGACGTCCGCGGGCGGCGCGCGGCGCGCCATGCCGACGACGTGCGGAAGGTCGCTCATGTTCCAGGCCGTGACCCACAGGACGGCGGCGAGCGCGCCGAGCGGCACGTCGACGGCGAGCGGCGCCAGCAGCAGGATCGCGAGCACGAGCGTGGCGGCGTGCACGATCCCGGCGAGCGGGCCCGTGCCGCCGCTGCGGGCGTTGGTCGCGGTCCGCGCGATCGCGCCCGTCGCGGCGAAACCCCCGAAGAAGGGCGCGGCGATGTTCGCGAGCCCCTGGCCGACGAGTTCCTGGTTGGAGTCGTGCCGCGTGCCGGCCATGCCGTCGGCGACCACCGCCGAGAGCAGCGACTCGATCGCGCAGAGCATCGCGATCGTGAACGCCGGGCCCATGAGCTCGATGACCCTGGCCGCCGTGATCTCCGGCACCGTGAACGACGGCAGGCCGGCGGGCATCCCGCCGAAGGCGCTGCCGACGGTCGCCACGCCCTCGAGCTGCAGGGCGCCCTGCGCCGCGGTCGCGAGGACGAGCGCGGCGAGCGGGCCCGGCACGCGGCTCAGGACCGGGATCCGTCCCCAGGTCAGCAGCACGGCGAGCGACGCGCAGGCGATCAGGGTGGTCGCCGCGTGCAGCCCGGGCAGCGCCGCGACGAGCGCCGGCAGCTGCTCGTGGAAGTGGGCGCCCGCCGGCGCGGGCAGGCCGAAGAAGTCCTTGCACTGGCCCACGAAGATGACCACGCCGATCCCCGCGGTGAAGCCGGCGATGACCGGCGCGGGGATGAACCGGATGATGCCACCGAGGCGGGCGAGGCCGAGCAGCATCACCATGACGCCGGCCATGAGCGTCGCGATCTGCAGGCCCTCGATGCCGTGGGTCGCGGTGACGCCCGCGAGGATGACGATGAAGGCGCCGGTCGGCCCCGCGATCTGCAGGCGGGTGCCGCCACAGGTCGAGACCACGAGCCCGGCGACGATCGCGGTGTAGAGGCCCTGCTCCGGCTTCGCGCCCGAGGCGATCGCGAAGGCCATGGCGAGCGGCAGCGCGACGACCCCGACGGTGACGCCGGAGACGACGTTCGGCAGCCAGTGGCGCCGGCCGAGCAGGCCCTGGCGGTAGGCGTCGACGATCGCGAGCATGCGCGCTCGAACAGGACGGTCGGCTTTCAGTATGCTGCCGGCCCCATGGAACTGCTCAAGGAATTCGCGACCTACGTGGCCGCGACCGTCGCCGCGCTGCTGCCAATCGTGAATCCGTTTTCCGCCGTCGGACTGGTGGTGGGGATCACCGCGCACCTGACCGACGAGGAGCGCAACGAGCAGCTGCGCCGGGCCTGCATCTACATGTTCGCGATCCTGGTGACCTTCCTGGTCGCCGGCGGCGTGATCATGAACTTCTTCGGGATCTCGATTCCGGGCCTGCGGATCACCGGCGGGCTGGTCGTCAGTTACCTCGGCTTTCGCATGCTCTTCCCCGACCCGCCGCAGCTCTCGAACGCCGCGCGCGCCGAGGCGATGACCAAGCAGGACCTGTCCTTCACGCCCCTCGCCATGCCTTCGCTGAGCGGTCCGGGCTCCATCGCGGTGGTGGTCGGCCTCTCCTCGACGCTCAGGACCGGGCGCGGCTTCGAGATGGTCGTCGATTACGTCGCGGTTGCGATCGGGATCGCGCTGACTGCGCTGATCTCCTGGCTCGTGCTGCGCGCCTCGGGACGGCTGAACCAGCTGCTCGGCGCGAACGGCATCAACGCCATGTCGCGGGTGATGGGCTTCCTGCTGATCTGCATCGGGGTGCAGTTCGTCATCAACGGCGTGCTCGACATCGTTCGCGGGGGCGCCGGCGGCTGAGGCGGTAGGCCGGGCGCCGCACCGGCCCGTGCCCTTGACTTGTTGGCGACAAACAAAGCATTCTCGCGGGCGCATCCCCGGGGGTCGAATGCGCTTTCCGACAACGGCGATCACCTGTTGCCTGATGCTCGCCCTGGCCTCGCCCGCCGGGGGAGCGACCTACCTCCCGGCGCAGGCCGACGCCGGGCGCGAAGCCTTCGGTCGCTATTGCGCCGAGTGCCACCACGCCAGCCTCCGCGGCGGCGCGCACGGCGCGCCGCTCGCAGGCAAGGCGTTCCTCGACCGGTGGGGTGGCCGGACCGCCGGCGAATTGCTCGACTACGTTCGAAGGGAGATGTCCACGACCGTGCCGCCCAGGGCCGGCGAGGATCTCTACCTCGGCATCGTCGCCCACATCCTGCGCGCCAACGGCACGGCCTCGGGAGACAGCCCGCTCGCCTCGGGCTCGGCTCTGCTCATCGCCGCGGCCCCGGGGCCTGCACCGGGCGGTGCGGCTGCCGAGGAGGTGGACGAGCGGCGCGAGTGGCAGGGCGCCGGGGGCATCATCGAGGCGGCGATGCGCGCGGGGCAATGGGCCAACCGCGACACGGGCCCGCTGACGCCGGTGACGGACGAACTGCTCGCGAATCCGCCGGCCGCATCGTGGCTGTCCTGGCGGCGGACGCTGGACGGCCAGGGCTACAGCCCGCTCGACCAGGTCAACCGCGGCAACGTGGGCCGGCTGAGGCTCGCCTGGGCGATGACCATGCGCGAAGGCAGCAACCAGGTGACGCCGATCGTGCACGACGGCGTGATGTTCCTCACCCACGCGGCCAACCTCATCCAGGCGATCGACGCGGCGACCGGCGACCTGATCTGGGAGTACGCCTACCAGTACCCAGCCGAGTCCCGCACGCTGGGCGGTCCGACCCGAAACATCGCCATCCACGGCGACCGCCTGTTCATGGCCACCTACGACGCCGCGATCGTCGCCATCGACGCGCGCACCGGCCGGCAACTGTGGCGGAGCGTGAAAGCGGACTGGACCAAGGGCTACACCCATACTTCAGGTCCGGTCATGGCCGGCGGCGTGGTGGTGAGCGGCATCAACGGCTGCGAGCGCTTCAAGCGCGAGGGCTGCTTCATCACCGGCCACGATCCGGCAACGGGCCGCGAGCTCTGGCGAACCTCCACGATCGCGCTGCCCGGGGATCCGAACGACGCCAGCTGGGGAGGCGTTCCGCCCGAGTTGCGCGGCGGCGCCGACAACTGGATCGCGGGCAGCTACGACCCCAGGCTCGGCCTCTACTTCCTCGGCACCTCGCAGGCCAAGCCCTGGCACGCGGCCAGCCGACGCATGTCGCCGCTCGACGCGGCGCTCTACACCAACTCGACGCTCGCGCTCGACCCGCGCAGCGGCCGGATCCGCTGGCACTACCAGCACGTCCCCGGCGAGACGCTCGACATGGAGACCGGCTTCGAGCGCGTGCTGGTCGACCTCGACGGCGAAAAGCTGCTGCTCACCGCCGGCAAGGACGGCCTGCTGTGGAAGCTCGACCGCCGCGACGGGCGCTTCCTCGGTTTCGCCGAGACCGTGCACCAGGACCTCTACGCGAAGCTCGACCACGAGAACGGTCGCGTCCACTACCGGCAGGACATCATCGACGCGATGGTCGGCGACACCGTCTCGGTCTGTCCCAGCATCTACGGTGGCCACAACTGGCAGGCGATGGCCTACAGCCCCGAGGCGCGCTCGCTGATCATCCCGCTGCACCAGCTGTGCATGGACTTCACCGGCCGCGAGGTCGAGATGGTCGAAGGCGGTGGCGGGTATGGCGGCGAGTCCACGATGAAGCCGATGCCGGGCACGGACGGCAACTTCGGCCGGCTGAGCGCCTGGGACGTCGGCACGCTGAAGCCGCGCTGGAGCCACGTCCAGCGGGCGATGTTCATGACCGGCGTGCTGACGACCGCCGGCGGTCTCGCCTTCGTCGGCGACCTCGACCGGTGGTTCAAGGCCTTCGACGTCGAGACGGGCGAGCTGCTGTGGCAGACGCGGCTGGGTGCGCCGCTGCACGGCTATCCCGTGACCTATGCCGCCGGCGGTCGACAGTTCATCGCGGTGCCTACCGGCATGGGAGTCTTCAAGCTGATGACCGCCCAGCAGATGCCGGACATCTACCAGCCGAGCGGCGGCAACGCCCTGTATGTCTTCGAGCTGACCGACTGAGGCGTGGCGGGAGCCGCCTGCTCAGCGCAGGCCCGCCGTCTGGGCCCAGCCGAGCTCGGCCACCTTCTCGACGGCCGCGGCGTACTCGCGCGCCCGCGCGCTCACCGCGGTGCCCCGGAGCATGCGGCCCCGGATTCCGTGGAAGATCGCGGCCAGCCGGAACATGTTGAAGGCCGCGTAGAAGTCGAGGCCCGGGATCCCGGCGCGGCCGGTGCGCTCGCAGTACATGGCCACGTACTCCGCCTCGTCCGGAATGCCGAGCGCCTCGAGGTCCTGGCCGAGCATGCCCGTCACTCCGAGCGGCGGCATCCGCCAGGCGAGGAGGTGGTAGCCGAAGTCCGCCAGAGGGTGGCCGATGGTCGACAGCTCCCAGTCCAGCACGGCGACCACGCGCGGCTCGCTGGGGTGGAAGATGATGTTGTCGCAGCGGAAATCGCCATGGACGATGGAGGCATCCTGCTCGGCCGGGATGTGCAGCGGCAGCCACTCGATCAGCAGGTCCATTGCCTCGACGCGGCCCGCGTCGCGGTCCTCGAGGTACTGCCGCGACCACCGGCTGACCTGCCGCGAGAAATAGTCGCCCGGCTTGCCGAAGTCCGCGAGGCCGAGCGCGGCGTAGTCGATCGTGTGCAGCGCGGCGATGGCGCCGACCATGGATTCGTAGTAGCGGCGGCGCTCCGCACGGGGCACCTCCGGCAGCGTCGCGTCCCAGAAGACGCGGCCCTCGACCAGATCCATGACGTAGAACGGCGTGCCGATGACCTCCGGGTCGTCGCAGTACACGTGCACGGGCGCGACGGGAAAGCCAGTGACGCGACCAAGCGCCTGCTGGACCCGGAACTCCCGGTCCACCGCATGGGCGGAGGCGAGGAGCTGCCCGGGCGGTTTGCGCCTGAGGACATAACTCCGGGCTGGCGTGTCGAGGCGATAGGTCGGGTTCGATTGGCCGCCTGTGAACTTCTGGATCCGGGCCGGACCCTCGAAGCCCGGCATCGCGGCGCGCAGGTGGCGCTCCAGGCGGCCGGCGTCGATGGCGAGACCCTCGGCGCCGTCCGACGTGCCTTGCTGCGTGCCTGTCAAGCGCTTTCTCCGTCAGCGGCTTTCGACTTGCCTGCGCCGCGCAAGGATACTATCTTGCCGACAACAAGTAATTACCGGTAGCGTCGGGCCCGGCGGCGGTGGGGCGGCGCCTCGGCGGTCGCGGGCGGGTCGGGGGAATGCAAAGATGCCTGAAGCCTTGATCTTCGACCACGTCCGCACGCCGCGCGGGCGCGGCAAGCCGGACGGCGGCCTGCACGCCGTGACTCCGGCGCAGCTCGCGGCGCAGGCGCTGGCCGCGCTCAGGGATCGCAACGGGCTCGACACGACGCTCGTGGACGACGTGCTGCTGGGTTGCGTGTCGCCGGTGGGGGAGCAGGGCGCGGACATCGCACGCGTCGCGGCACTGGTGGCGGGCTATGCCGAGACCGTCGCGGGCCAGCAGATCAACCGCTTCTGCGCCTCGGGCCTCGAGGCGGTGAACGCCGGCGCTGCGCAGGTGATGTCCGGCCAGTCGCTGTGCACGGTCGCTGGCGGCGTCGAGTCCATGTCGCGGGTGCCGATGGGCGCCGACGGCGGCGCCTGGTACGCCGATCCTGCCGTGTCTTACCAGCTTCGCTACGTGCCGCAGGGCATAGGCGCCGATCTCATCGCCACCCTCGACGGCTATTCCCGCGAGGACGTCGATGCTTTCGCGGTGGCGAGCCAGAAGCGCGCGGCCACGGCCTGGGCGGAGGGGCGCTTCTCCCGCTCGGTCATCGCGGTGCGCGACCGGCTCGGCGGCGTCGCGCTGGATCGCGACGAGCACCTGCGCGCGGATACCACGCTCGAGTCCCTCGCCAGGCTCAAGCCCGCCTTCGCCGGCCCGGGCGAGAAGCTCGGCTTCGACACCGTCGCGCAGCTGCGCTACCCGGAGGTCGAGACGATCCAGCACGTGCACACGGCCGGCAACTCGAGCGGCATCGTCGACGGCGCCGCGGCGGTGCTGATCGGCAATCGGGACTTCGCTGCGGCCTCGGGCCTCAAGCCTCGGGCCCGGATCCGCGCCTTCGCCTCGATCGGCTCCGAACCCACGATCATGCTCACGGGGCCTGCGCTCGTGACGGAGAAGCTGTTGCGTCGTGCCGGCATGGACATCGGCGACATCGACCTGTTCGAGGTGAACGAGGCCTTCGCGGCCGTGGTGATGCGCTTCATGCGCCACTTCGGCGTCGACCACGAGCGGGTCAACGTCAACGGCGGCGCCATCGCCCTCGGCCATCCTCTCGGCGCGACCGGCGCCGTGATCCTCGGGACCGCGCTCGACGAACTCGAGCGACGCGGGCTCGGCACGGCGCTGGTGACGCTGTGCGTCGGCGCCGGCATGGGCACCGCGACCATCATCGAGCGGGTGGAGGGCTGAGCATGGAGGCGTTCCGGGACATCCGGCTCGAGTTCGGCGCGGACGGCATCGCCGTCGTCTCTCTCGACGTGCGTGGCGCACCGCTGAATCCGCTCTCCGACTCGATCGTCGCCGAGCTCGACCAGGCGCTCGACGCAGTACTGGCGCGCGACGGCGTGCGAGGCCTCGTGATCACCTCGGCGAAGCCCGCTTTCGCGGCCGGCTGGAACCTCAAGGAGCTGGTCGAGCAGATGGCCTCGACGCGTGACGCGGCGGACCTGTATTCGCGCACCCCTGGTTTGTCGCGATTCCTGCGCCGGCTCGAGACCTGCGGCAAGCCCTCGGCGGCCGCGATCACCGGTCTCGCGCTCGGCGGCGGGCTCGAGCTCGCGCTCGCCTGCCACTACCGCGTGCTCGCCGACGACCCGTCCGCCGTCGTCGGGCTGCCGGAAGTGAAGGTCGGCCTGCTGCCCGGCGCGGGCGGCACGCAGCGCCTGCCCCGGCTGATCGGGGTGGAGAGGGCGCTGCCGCTGATGCTCGAGGGCAAGTCCGTGGCTCCCGCGCAGGCGCTCGAGCTCGGCATCGTCCACGAGCTCGCGTTGCCGGCGGAGTTGCTGGCCCGCGCCCGCGCCTGGCTCGCGGCGGGCCCTGAGCCGGTGCAGCCCTGGGACCGCAAGGGCTTCTCGGTGCCAGGCGGCGCTTCGCTGCTCGACGCGCGCACCGTGGGGCTGTTCACCGCCACGGTCGCAGGCGTCACACGGGCGACGCTCGGCAACTACCCTGCGCCGGCGGCAATCCTTGCCGCGACCTACGAGGGGCTGCAGCTGCCGATCGACCGTGGCCTCGCGGTGGAGCGGCAGTACTTTGCCGGCCTCGCCGCGGGACCTGTCGCCCTGAACCTCATCCGGACGATGTTCGTCAACAAGGGCAAGGCCGACAAGCTGGCGCGGCGCCCGGCCGGCGTCGCGCCGCGCGAGGTCACGAAGCTCGGCGTGCTCGGCGCGGGCATGATGGGCGCCGGGCTCGCCTATGCCGGCGCGCGCGCCGGCATCGAGGTCGCCGTGCTCGACACCACCGCAGGGCTTGCGGCCCGCAGCCACGACTATGCCGCCCGCGTGCTCGCCCGCGAGCAGAAGTCCGGCCGCATGGACGAGCAGAAGGCGCAGAAGCTCGTCGCGCGCATCCACGCGACGACCGACTTCGCCGCGCTGTCCGGCTGCGAGTTCGTCATCGAGGCCGTGTTCGAGGACCGGGCAGTCAAGGCCGACGTCACCGCGCGCGCCGAGGCCGTGATCGAAGCCGAGTCGGTCTTCGCGAGCAACACCTCGACGCTGCCGATCTCCGGCCTGGCCGAGGCATCGTCCCGGCCGGGCAACTTCATCGGCATGCACTTCTTCTCGCCGGTCGAGCGCATGCCGCTCGTCGAGATCATCCGCGGCCGGCAGACCGACGACGTCGCGCTCGCTCGCGCGCTCGATCTCGCCAAGAAGCTCGGCAAGACGCCCATCGTCGTCAACGACAGCCGTGGCTTCTACACGAGCCGCGTGTTTGCCACCTATTGCTACGAGGGCCAGGTGCTGCTCTCGGAGGGCGTTTCGCCTGCGCTCATCGAGAACGCCGGGCGCTTTGCGGGCATGCCCGTCGGCCCGCTCGCGGTGATGGACGAGGTGTCGCTCGAGCTGCAGTACAAGGTGGTCCAGCAGACCCGCGCCGACCTCGGCGAGGCCTTCCAGTACCCGGTCAGCTGGCCGGTGCTGCGCCGCTTCGTCGAGGACCTCGAGCGGATGGGCCGCAAGACGGGCGGCGGGTTCTACGAGTACCCGCCGGAGGGCCGCAAGTACCTCTGGCCGGGACTCGCGAAGGAATTCCCGCCCGCCACGCGCCAGCCCTCGCTGGAGGACGTCAAGCGGCGGCTGCTCTACATCCAGGCTCTCGAGGCGGCGCGCTGCCTGGAGGAAGGCGTGCTCACGCATCCGGCGGATGGCGACCTCGGGTCGATCCTCGGCTGGGGATTCCCGGCCTGGACCGGCGGCGCGCTGTCCTACATCGACACGGTCGGCGCGGGGCGTTTCGTCGACGAGTGCAAGCGGCTCTCCGACAGCCATGGGCCGCGCTTCCTGCCGCCGCCGTCGCTGGTGGCGCTGGCTCGCTCGGGGAGCAAGCTGCATGCCGCGGCCTGATACCGCGGCCGCGCTCGCTCGGGGCACGGCGGCCGGACCCGCCGAGCAGAGCGTGCCCGCAGCAGCGAGCGGGCCCCTCGCCGGCGTGCGGGTCGTCGAACTGGCCGGGATCGGTCCCGGGCCCTACGCCAGCATGATGCTCGGCGACCTCGGCGCGGAGGTCATCCGCGTCGAGCGCCCCGGTTCCGTGCCGGCTGCGCAGCAGGACCCGACTCTGCGCAATCGCCGCTCGCTCGCCCTCGACCTCAAGAATCCCGCGGCCGTCGATGTGTTGTTGCGCCTCGTCGAGCGCTGCGACGTGCTGATAGAAGGATACCGACCTGGCGTCGCGGAGCGACTCGGCCTCGGGCCGGACGTGTGCCTGCGCCGAAACCCGCGGCTGGTCTTCGGGCGGATCACCGGCTGGGGGCAGACAGGGCCGCTTTCGCCTCGGGCCGGGCACGACATCAACTACATCGCCCTGTCGGGCCTGTTGCACCAGGTGGGCCCGCGCGGCGGCAAGCCGGTGCCGCCGCTCAACGTGGTCGGCGACTACGGCGGCGGCGGCCTGCTGCTCGCCTTCGGCGTCGTCTGCGCGCTGCTCGAGCGCGGTCGCTCGGGCCGCGGGCAGGTGGTGGACGCCGCCATGGTGGACGGCGCCGTGTCCTTCCTCGCGGCCACGATCGGCCTCAGGGGCATGGGCCTCTGGCGCGATGCGCCCGGCGCCAATTTCCTCACCGGGGCGGCGCACTACTACGACACCTACGAGACGCGGGACGGCAAGTGGGTGGCCGTCGGCGCGATCGAGCCGCAGTTCCACCGCCCGATGCTCGAGAGGCTCGGCCTCGACCCTGCGGAGTTCCGGGGAGGGGAGGGCTTTGCCGGCGCGCCCTACGACGAGCTCGTCGACGAGGTCTGGCCGACGCTCAAGGCGCGCCTCGCCGAGGCGATCCGCCGGCATACGCGCGACGAACTCGAGCGGCTCTTCGAGGGCGTAGACGCATGCGTCACGCCGGTGCTGGACCTCGACGAGGCCGCGCGCCACCCGCACAACGTCGCCCGCGGCGCCTACGTCGAGGTCGAGGGCGTGATGCAGAACGCCCCGGCCCCGCGGTTCAGCCGCAGCGCGCCCGCGACGCCGCGGCCGCCGCGCCGGCCCGGCGAAGACGCCGCCGAACTGCTGGCGGAACTCGGCTACGACACCGGCGAGATCGAGCGCCTGCGGCGCTCGGGCGCGCTGCCGGGCTGAGCGGCCGAGCCGCGGCAGAGAGTCTTGTTACTCTATGAGGCCACTGGCAGGAGTGGCGGGTTCACTTTATCGAGGAGAGGGATAATGGGATCCGGGCACAAAGCGGACTATGACGTAATCGCGATCGGAGCTGGCTTCGCCGGACTGGCATTGATCCACTTCCTCCGGGAAGCGGGGCTCTCGATAAAGGTCTTCGACAAGGCGTCCGATATCGGCGGCACCTGGACATGGAACCGTTATCCCGGCGCGGCCAGCGACAGCGAGTGCTATTACTACTGCCTGACATTCTCCAAGGAGCTGCTGCAGGACTGGTCGTGGTCGGTTCGCTACCCGGGCTGGGACGAGAACCTCCGCTACATGCACTTCGTCGCCGACCGCTGCGACATGTGGCCGCACATACAGCTCAATACCAAGGTCATCAGCGCCGATTTCGAGGAGGCCTCCGGCCTCTGGCGCATCCGCACCGAGGCGGGCGACCAGTTCACCTGCCGGTATTTCGTGAGCGCCATGGGCATGATCTCGGAACCGGTCATTCCCGCGTTCAAGGGCATGGACCGGTTCAAGGGCCCCCTGTTCCACTCTGCTCGCTGGCCTGCGCAGGGGATCGACTACGCCGGAAAGCGCATCGGCATCATCGGCAGCGGTGCAACCACGGTGCAGATGCTGCCGGTGGTGGCGCAGACCGCGGCCCACGTCACGGTCTTCCAGCGCACCGCAAACTTCATCATGCCGGCCGTGCAGAAGCCGATGACGCCCGAGTGGGAACGGGAGATCAAGGCGAACTACGACGCAATCGTCAGCAAGTGCCGCAACCACGTCTTCGGGATGGCGTTCGACAGCCCGGTAGGCCGCAACCTGGCCGACACGCCGCCGGAGGAAGTCGAGAAGATACTCGAGGAGCACTGGTCGAGGGGCAGCTTCCGGTTCGTGTTCGAGACTTTCGACGACCTGTTGTCGAACCCGGAGTCGAACCGGATCGTCGGCGAGTTTGTCGTCCGCAAGATGCTCGAGAAGGTCAGGGATCCGGCGACGCGCGAGATGTTGACGCCGAAAGGTTATCCGTTCTTCGCCAAGCGTCCGCCGCTCGATCACGGCTTCTTCGAGGCGTTCAACCGCGACAACGTCAGCCTGGTCGATATCGGCCATGCGGAGCCGCTCGTGGAGTTCACCGAGACCGGGATCCGCACGACGAAGCGGGACTACGATTTCGACATCATCGTCCTCGCGACGGGTTTCCAGGCTTACACCGGCGCCCAGGAAGCGCTGCCCATACGGGGCCGCAACGGCCTGCTGCTGCGCGACAAGTGGGAGGACGTATCGAGCTCGATCATGGGTGTGTTCGTCGCGGAGTTTCCGAACCTGTTCATGGTCACCGGACCGCAGGCGCCGTTCGCCAACCTGCCCACGTCCATCGAGCAGAACGTCATATACATTCGCGACTGCATCCGGAAGATGGAAGAGGAGGGCCACGACCTGTGCCTGCCCAGGCAGGATGCAGAAGACGCCTGGGTCGCCCACACGGCGGACATCCATCGCCAGACCCTCATGGCGCAGGGCGACAAGGTGCACTCGTGGATGATGGGTGCGAACCTGGAGAAGCGGAAGCCGCGGGTGCTCATTTACTTTGGCGGCGCCAACGTTTACTACGACAAGATGCGCGAGTCGGCGGAATCCGGATTCCCCGAGGTCGAATTCGCACGCATTGGGCCGGTTTCGCCGCGGCGTGACAAGGCGGCCTGAGCGAGGCGGCGACTGTGGCGGGTGGCATTGCGGTCATCGGCGGTTCCGGAGGGCTCGGCGAGGCGGTGGTGCGCCGCCTCGACGTCCTGCGACTGTACCGATGACGATGCCTAACCCGGGCGGCCACGCAGGCATCGTGCGTCAAGTCCATCCTGGCCGAACCGGACAGTGCCGCGAACCCCGGGCCATGACCGCGGTATTCGGCGCGGACATGCGTCGCTGACGAGCCCGTGCAGGTGCTCGAGCAGCGGTAACGCTCAGACCATGTCGCTGCGATGACGGGAGAGGTCGCCGATGAGGTCGGGGACGATGACCCGCTCGCGGAATCGCCACTGCCCCGCCTCGCGGACGAAGACGTCGCGGTAGCTGCCGATGAAGATGGGCTGCAGGGGAAAGTCGGGTGGCACGGCCTGCATCACCATGATGCAGGATCGGGCGGTGGCTAGGTCGCCGTCGGCGGCGACCTCGATCAGGACGTTGCTCATCAGGTGCCGGGTGAGGGGCAGGCCATCGTAGAGGGTGACGTTGGCGAGCAGGGCGCGAACCGCAGCCTCGCCCGCCGCGAGGTCACCGGCGATGCCCCAGCGGCCGTCCCGGAACAGCGCGGCGCAGGCATCGAGATCGCCACGGTCGATGCTGTCGCAATACTCCGCCATCAGCGCGAGGATGCGCTTTTCCGGTCTCTGCTCGGCAGCGGCGTCGCCGGTCGGCACGCCGCTCATGCGTCCAGGCCCTCCTTGCCGGCCTCCCGCTGCATCGGCTTGTGCTCGGCGAACCGCGGCGCACCGGCGACCGAGCCCGTGGTGATGCCGGCATCCACCGTCAGGGTGAGGCCGCTGGTATATCCCGACTCGTCGCTGGCCAGCCAGAGCACGGCATTGGCGACGTCATCCGCCAGGCCGGGACGCCCCCTCAACGGCGATTGTTCGGTGAGCATCTTCAACGTGGTGTCGATGTCGGTGTGATCACCCAGGTAGGCATGAGCGACCATCGGGGTCGCTACGCTGTACGGGGCCACGCAATTCACCCTGATCCCATAGGGGCCCAGTTCTGCGGCGAGGTTGCGGGTAAGACCCACCACCGCGTGCTTCGCGGCACAGTAAGCGTGGGGCGCGAGACCACCGGTCACCCCGGCGACGCTGGACATGCTGATGATGGAGCCCGAGCCGGCCTTCTTCATCACCCTCGAGGCGTGCTTCATGCCGTAGAAGACGCCATTGAGGAGGATGTCGAGGGTGAGCTTCCATTCCTTCGCCGGGGTGCTCTCCATAGGCCCGATCGCGCCGACGATCCCGGCGTTGTTGAACATGATGTCCAGCTTGCCGTGGTGACTGACGGCCGCCTGCACCAGAGCTTCGACGTCGGACTCGCGGGTGACGTCGCAGACCTGGAAACGGGCTGCTGGCCCGAGGCTGGCGGCCATCGCGTCACCGGCTTCCTGCTGAATGTCGCCGAGGATGACATAGGCCCCTTCTGCCACCAGCTTGGCTGCCGTCGCGGCGCCGATGCCGCTGGCGCCGCCGGTGATCACCGCCACCTTGTCCTTGACTCTTCCACTCACGGCCCGTCTCCCTCTCGTGTGTACCGCGGTGCGTACCGCCGCCGCGACCTGTCAGATTGTGATGAAGCGGTACACCATGTCGTCCGGCGCCCGCCGACCGATGGTATCCGACGGGATCGCCCCGCCTACTGCCGACGCGGGGGCGTCGATACGCACCCAGTCGGTCATGCCGATCCGTTCGATGATCCGCCAGGCACCGTCGCGCCGCTCGAAGCGATCCAGGTAGCGCCCGCCGACGAAGAAGTCCATCGGCGTGTCGAAGGCGTTGGGCGCCGCCAGCGGATCACCCAATGGCCGCATCCGGTGATGGGCCGTGAAGTAGGTCTCCGCCGTCGCGGAATCCGCAGCGTTGAGCTCGATCAGGACATTGCCGAGCTGGTGGTGAGTCGCCGAGTGGGTGCGCAGCACGTCCATGGCGAAGGCGACGAAGTCGCCCGGCTCGCCGGGCCGCGAGGGCAGCGACGGATCCGACGACGGCCCCTCGTAGAAGTGCCGGTGACGGGATCCGGGATGAAAGACGCTGCGCAGCATGGCCTCGTCCATCCGGTCGATGGCCCGCGCGTAGCGGTGGATCACCTCGGTGATCTGCTGCTTGGCGAGCAACTCCAGGAACTCTGGTTCGCTCATCTGGATCTCCACGACATGGACGGCGCATGCCCCGCCCGCGGGCGGGGCATGCGTACGTCTTTCAGGACGGCCAGCTAGTCCCTGCTATCGGTTGGCGCCGAAACTGTAGGACATCTCCGCGCCCCAGGTGCGTGGGGCAATCGGCGACGCATAGGCCCACAGGCCGGAGACATTCAGGCCGTGGGCCCAGGCGTCTTCGTCGGTCAGGTTGCGACCGAACAGGCTGAAGGTGAGGCCATTGACCGCATAGTTGACCGACAGGTCGAGCATGCCATAGGCGTCATTCTTCAGCTCCGGCCGGTTGGTCTGCTCGATGAAGTGATCGTCAATCCAGCGGTAAGCGCCCCTGATCCAGGCATCACCCTGACCCAGCTTCCACTCGTAGGTGGCATCCACGCTGCCGGTGAATTCCGGCGCGCGGCGGAACTCCAGGCCGCTGTTGTCGATGGTCTGGAAGCCATCGAAGTACGTGAAATCATCGTACTCGGAGTCGAGATAGCCCAGGTTGGCACGCAGGCTGAGGTTCTCGGTGGCCTGTGCCTGCAGCTCCAGCTCGACGCCCTTCATGGTCGCGGTGGCGGCGTTGAACACCGAGATCCGCTGTCCGGTCGGGCCGCTCGAGGGCAAGCCGATCTCCTCCTGCTTGTCCTTGTAGTCCATGAAGAAGACGGCGCCGTTCAACCGCAGCCTGCGATTCGCCCACTCGCTCTTGAAGCCGACCTCGTAGTTGTCGACGAACTCCGGGTCGTAGGGGATCCGCGCAGAGGCCTGCTCGTCGACCCGCCCGTTGAAGCCGCCGCTGCGATAGCCTTTCGCATAGGTGGCATACAGCATGGCGTCTTCATTGACCTGGTAGCGCAGCGAGACCTTCGGCGTGAACTCGTTCCAGTCCGCCGTGGGATCGTCCGGTGCGGTCGACAGGTTGCCGCGCTGCCGCGACAGCTTCTCGTCCTTCGTATAGCGGCCACCCAGGTTGAGGGTCCACTTGTCGTTGAACGCGTAGTCGCCCTCGAAGAAGAACGCCGTCGAATCGGTTTCCTGATGGGTCGTCTGCGGGATATCGAGCACCGTATCGGGCACGATGAAGGTGATCCAGCTGCGCAGGCGGATGTCGTACTCCGATTCCCACAGGTAGGCGCCGACCACGAAATTGAGCGCGCCGCCGGCGTTGTAGCTCAGGCGGAGTTCATGGCTCGCCTGCTCGTACTCCGCCGGGCGGTCCGTGCCGAACAGCATCACGGGCTCTGCGGTCCAGTTGGAGACGATGGTCTCCTCCGTCTCGTAGGTGCCGAAGATATAGTCCAGACGCAACGCGTCGTTGATGTCCCACCGGGCCTCGAAAATGTGGGTCTCGGCGTCGAAGGTGGCCGGATCGAAATTGCGTGCCAGGTCATCAACCGGCGAGGTCACGACCCCGGTGGGCGGCGGCGACAGGGACCACGTGGTGGGCTCGAAGATCAGGCGACCTACCCGGTATCTCCCTCCGGAGCTCGGGATGGTCAGGGATTGCGCACACAGGCCAAAGGCGCTGCAGAACAGGGTGTCCGGCTGGGCCATGTTGACGAGCGGGGGCGTGTCCTGCTCGGTCTTCTCGTTCTGGTAGGTATATTCGAACTCCAGGGTCTCGGTCGCGCTCCACAGCAGATTGACGCCGAAGGATTCGTAATCGTTGAATCCTTCATCGTCACCGGTATTGATGTTGGTGAAATAGCCTTCCCGCTGGTTGTGCTTTGCTGCGCTCAGCTTGACCGCAAAGCTATCCGACAGACCGAAGTTGAGAATGCCGTCGGCCGAATACGTATCGTAGTCGCCGTATCCGACCCGGACCTTGCCGCCGAACTCGCCGGTAGGCTTCGATCTCTCGACGTTGATCATCCCGCCGATCGTGTTGCGACCGAACAGCGTGCCCTGCGGACCGCGCAGCACTTCCACCGAGGCCAGGTCGATGCTGCGCAGGATGGCGCCGCTGTTCGCGCCTATGAACAAGCCGTCGATGGTGACGCCTACCGCCGGCTCGAAGTTCTTCTCCACGTCGGCCACGCCGATGCCGCGGATGTAGAGCGCCGCGTTGCCGCCCGGGCCCTGCGAGGTGTCGTCGATGATCAGGTTGGGGGAGACGAATGCCAGATCCTTGATGTCCCTGGCGAAGGAGCGATCTACTTCCGTCTGGCTCAAGGCGCTGACGGACAGGCCCACATCCTGCAGGTTTTCCTCGCGCTTACGCGCGGTGACGGTGATTTCCTCCAGGCCGACGGTTGCCGCATTGGTGATCGGAGAAGCCGTCGCGCCGACGGTGCCAGCGGCAATCGAAACTGCCGTGCACAAGATCTTCCTTCGCATGAAACATCCCCCTTGATGATGTAACGGGAAAAGCTGATACCGAAGTTGCGAAATATCCGATCTACTGGATCCGGACGAGCTGCAGGATGCGGCCTTCAAGGAAGCAATGGCGCGCCGGACGCTGGCAGCGAACGGGCAGCGCCCCTCGGATGCGGCGACGGGTCGCGTGCGTTCTCCGGAGACCTCGCGTGAACGCTCGCGAACGCACTTCCGGCACTGACCAGTTCTCTACGCCGCACAAGGACACCATGTGGTCGGACCAATGACTCGCAGAACGTCACCCTGGAAACGCGGTGGACTTTATCCGCCGGGCACAGGGCAAAGGCCAAAGCCAACTATCTTGTTGGCGTATAGCAACTGTAATCAATGGCACGTCCCGGTCAAGTTTTTTCGCAGTCGCAGTCATCGAGGGGGCAGGACGATGCTTCCTTGACGCGGTGCGGTAGCCGCGTCCTCCGCCGTGGTGTTGCAGCGCACCAACAGTCGTGAGCGCGGTGCCGGCCCGGTCGCCCGGACTCAGCGATCGCCGTCGGCAGCTCGCTGCAGTTTCTCGACCTGGATCCGACCCTCGGCGTGCAGTCGGCGGAGTTCCCTCTTGTCGAGTTTGCCGACGCTGGTCTTGGGCAACTCGCCGGGAAAGGCGAAATACTCTGGAAGCCAGAAGCGCGCGACGCGGCCGCTGAGGAACTCGCGGATCTCCGCGGCGGCGACCGACTGGCCGGGGCGCGGCACCACGAGCACCAGCGGCCGCTCCTCCCAGCGCGGGTCGGGTATCCCGATCACCGCCACCTCGAATACGGCCGGGTGCATCGAGATCTGGTTCTCGAGGTCCACCGAGGAAACCCACTCACCACCCGACTTGATCACGTCCTTGGATCGGTCCGTGATCTGCACGTAGCCGCGCGGATCGATCGTTCCCACGTCGCCGGTGCGCAGCCAGCCATCGGCGGTGAACGAGTCCGGTGAGGCGCCCTCGTGGTAGCTACCGGTGACCCACGGGCCGCGCAACTGCAGCTCGCCGACGGTTTGGCCGTCTTCCGGCAAGGCCCTGTTCGCGTCGTCGACCAGCCGGACCTCCATGCCCGGCACGGGCCGGCCGCTCTTGGCGCGCCAAGCCGCCTCGTCCTCGGGCTGCGCGTCGCGGGGCGGGTGGGAAAGGCAGCACATGGGGCTCGTCTCCGTCATTCCCCAGCCCTGCAACATGGGAATGCCCCAGCGGTCGCGGACACGGTCGATGAGCGCGGTCGAGACGGCCGAGCCGCCCGAGACGATGACGCGGAAGCTCGACATGTCGACCGGATCCTCGAGGTCGGCCTGCAGCAAGTCGTTGGCGAGCGTGGGCACGAGCGCGGTGAATGTCGGTCGCGCCTCGCGGATCATCTGGCGGATGTTCGCCGCCTTGAGATGCGGGCCGGGCAGCAGCAGGTCGGCGCCGGCGAACCAGGCCGAGAACGGCAGGCCCCAGGCATTGGCGTGGAACATGGATGGCAGCAGCAGGATGCGGTCGTCCTGGCCGATGCCGAAGGTATCGCGGCCGAGCGTCGCGAGCGTGTGCAGGAAGATGCTGCGGTGGCTGTAGACGATGCCCTTTGGCTGGCCGGTCGTGCCGGAGGTATAGCAGGCGATGGCCGCCTGCCGCTCGTCCAGCACCGGCCAGTCGAAGTGCCCGCCGCACCCCGCGATCAGCTCTTCGTAGCCCGATACGCGCGCGGCGCCCGCGACGTGGGCCGGGGACTCGCCGACGACGACCACATGCCGCAGCGTCGGCACGCGGTCGAGCACCGGCGCGAGCTGCCCAAGCAGCGAGGCGTCGGCGATGAGCACTGTGTCGGCGGCGTGCGCCATGATGCCGGCCACCTGCTCGGCGAACAGGCGGATGTTGAGCGTGTGCAGCACCGCGCCCATGGCGGGGACCGCGAGGTAGGCCTCGAGATGCTGGCGGTGGTTCCAGCTGTAGGTCGCGACGCGGTCGCCCGGCCCGACGCCGAGGGCCGCGAGCGCGGCCGCGAGCGCTTCAGCCCGCCGGGCGACCAGCTCGAAATGGACGGTCTCGAAGCGCTCCCCGTCGAAGCTGCGCACGACGCTCGATCCGTGCAGCCGGCTGCCGTGCCGCAGGATCATCTGCGTGGACAGCGGCAGGTCCATCATCGTCGCCCTCATGGGCCGTCCTCCCAGCCAGGCGCCGTCATCGCAGGCCGGCGCGCAGCGCCGCCTCGGTGAGCAACGCCGGCACGTCGTGCTCGAGATTGCGCGAGTAGGCGTCGGCGACCTGTCCCCTCCGGAAGAGAGCGTAGGCGCCCTCGACGATGGATCCGAGGCGCCAGAGCGCGAACACCATGTAGTAGTCGAGCTCCGCGGCGTCGATTCCCGTGGCCTTCGACCAGCGCTCCGCCAGCGCCTCGCGGGTCACCAGCCCCGGCACGTCGCGCGTCACCTGCTGGACGAACGCGAAGCCGGGCGGATCCACCTCGCGCGGCCCCCAGAAGGCCAGCATCAGGGCGAGATCGGTGAGCGGGTCGCCTATTGTGGAGAGCTCCCAGTCGATGATCGCCGCGAGCGCCGGTGCGTCGCGCCGGAAGAGCGTGTTGTCCAGGTGGAAGTCGCCGTGCATGACGGTCGCCCGGGGCGCGGCCGGCAGCCGTGCGAGCAGCCAGCGTCCTACCTCCTCGACGAGCGGCAACTCGCGCACCGGGTCTTCCGCACGGACCTTGAGCCAGCGCTCGACCTGTTTCCTGACGTATGCGGCCGGGTCCGACGGGCCTTCCAGGCCGAGCGCGCGCCAGTCGAGGGCATGGACTGCTGCGATGCTGTCCACCAGCTCTTCGCCGACGCGGTTGAGAGTGGCTGCGTCGCGGGAGTAGGCGGCCGGCAACTCGGTGGTGATCGCCACGCCGTCGACGAACTCGACGACCGCGAACGGCTGGCCGACGACGGAGGTGTCGTCACAGAAGCCGAGCGGCCGAGGGACGCGGGCCCGCCCCGCGAGCGCCTGCAGCATGCGGTGCTCGCGGCGCACGCCGTTCGCCGCGCTCGCGGAGATCGCGCTATCCGGCGGGCGGCGGAGGACGACTTGACCGCCGCGGTGCCTGATCAGCTGGGTGACGTTCGAGTTGCCGCCGCCGAGCCGCCGGACGGCCTCGGCATCCTCGAGGCCGAGGTGTTCCGCGAGCCAGCGGGCGAGGCGCGCGTCGGAGGTCATCACAGCTGGCAGAGCATGCCGCCGTCGGTGGGGATCACTGCGCCGGTCATGTAGGTGGAGCCTGCGACCCACCAGATGACCTCGGCGATTTCCTCCTCGGTGCCGGTGCGCCGCAGCGGGATGCGCGCCACGAGGCGCTCGCGGGCCTTGTCATCGAGCGCGGAGGTCATCTCGGTGATGACGAGGCCCGGTATCACGAGGTTCACCCGGAGCTGGCGCGCGGCCAGCTCGACCGCGAGCACCTGGGTCAGGCCGGCGAGGCCCGCCTTCGAGGCGCCGTAGGGCGCGTCGCCGGGAAAGCCCCGAAATCCCACGACGGCGCCGACGTTGACGATGGAACCGCCTTCGCCCATGTGGGGCAGCACCGCCCGTATGCAGTGGAGCGGCCCACTGAGGTTGGTTGCCAGCACCGCGTCCCAGTCCGCGAGCTCCAGCCGGTGAATCTTGCCGCCACGGTGCAGGCCGGCATTGTTGACGAGCACGTCCACGCCGCTCCAGGCGGCCGCCACCTGTTCAATGGCGGCTTCGACAGAGGCTGGCTCGCTCACGTCCGCGGCAATGGCCATGGCCTGCGGGCCGAGGGCGGTGGCGATGGCCGCCGCATCGATCCGTCGCGCGAGGACGGCTACGCGATCGCCGCGCGCCGCCGCAGCCTTGGCGGTTGCGAGACCGACGCCGCGCGAGCCTCCGGTGACGATCCAGCGTCTGCTCATGTGTTGGTCTTTCCGGGTCGGATGAAAACGCGTTTCGACCGCCGGAGCGGGCGGCCGATGAAGAGGCAGCTGCGCCGGTTCCCTCGCGCGCCGGGCCAAGCGCCCGGACCGACAGTTGATGCCACGGCCGATGACCACGGGTGCGCTGCAGTCCAGACACCCTGCAGGTGCACGGGTCGGCCAAGTCGTAGCTGGCACCGCCTGGCGCAAGCGCCATCGCCAGCCCGACGGGCGCACTGGCCTGCGGGGTGATCACCGGCCCATTCCCGGGGGAAGCTGAAGTTGCCGGGCAATGCTCCACTGCCTGCCTCGAGCGTCAAGATAGTCGGCTTGTTGTCGTCTAGCAAGTGTGTCCCTATACTCGGTCGCGGCCGCCGTCGCGGCGCACACACCCGGGACGCACGACGCCATGGCTTGGGATTTCGAGACCGACCCCGACTTCCAGAAGAAGCTCGACTGGATGGACGCGTTCGTGCGCGACGAGGTCGAGCCCCTCGACCTCGTGTTCCGGGGCCCAGCGGACCCGTTCGACCCCTCGCGCCGAGGTCCGGCCGCCGCCATGGCGCCGCTCAAGAAGATCGTCCAGCAGCAGGAACTGTGGGCCTGCCACCTCGGGCCTGAGCTGGGCGGCAAGGGCTACGGACAGGTGAAGCTCGGCCTCATGAACGAGATCCTCGGCCGCAGCCGCTTCGCGCCCACGGTCTTCGGCTGCCAGGCGCCGGACACGGGCAATGCCGAGATTCTCGCGCGCTTCGGCACGCCGGCGCAGAAGCGCCGCTACCTCGAGCCGCTGCTCGCGGGCGAGATCGCCTCCTGCTACTCGATGACCGAGCCGCAGGCCGGCGCCGATCCCGGCCAATTCAACTGCCGCGCCCGCCTGCAGGGCGACGAGTGGGTCATCGACGGCGAGAAGTGGTTCGCCTCGCACGCGGACTTCTCCCGCTTCCTGCTGGTCGTCGTGGTCACCGACCCGACGGTCCCGATCCACAAGGGCGCCTCGATCCTGATCGTCGATCGCGAGACGCCCGGACTCGAGGTGGTTCGCAACGTAGCGGTCGGCATGCACGCCGAGCCGGGCGAGGGGGTCCACGGCCACCTCCGCTTCACGAACTGCCGGATTCCGGCCACGAACATCCTCGGCAAGCCGGGGCAAGGCTTCGAGGTCGCGCAGTCGCGCCTCGGCGGGGGCCGCATACACCACGCGATGCGCACGGTCGGCGTGATGAAGCGGGCGCTAGACATGATGTGCGAGCGGGCGCTGTCGCGGACGACCAAGGGCGAGCTGCTGTCGGCCAAGCAGCTCACCCAGGAGAAGATCGCCGATTCCTATACGCAGATCACCCAGTTCCGGCTGCACGTCCTCTACGCGGCCTGGCTGATCGACAAGCACCAGGCCTACACGCGCGAGGTGCGGCGGGAGATCGCCGCGGTCAAGGCCGCGATGCCGGGCGTGCTGCGCGACGTCGTCTACCGCGCGTTGCACGTGCACGGATCACTGGGCATGTCGAACGACACCCCTCTCATGGGCATGTGGTCCTACGTTCCGGAGATGGGCATCGTCGACGGACCGACCGAGGTGCACAAGTTCACGGTGGCCAAGGAACTGCTGCGCGGCCGAACCGGCTCGATGGGGCAATTTCCAGACTATTACTATCCGAACGCGATCGAGAAGGCGCGGACCAAGCTGGCCCATGCTCTCGAGCTGGAGGTCGGCAATCTCTGAGGATACGGTGGGGGGGCGATGAGCAACGACGGTCTGGTCAAGGAACTGCTGCAGCGCATCGACCGGCTGGAGAGCCGCCAGGCGATGCGGGACCTCGTGACCGACTACTGCCAGGGATTCGACCGCGGCGACTACGGCCGATTCCTCTCGATCTGGTGGGAGGACTGCGTCTGGGACATCGGCCCGCCGTTCGGCTCGTTCACCGGCCACGCGGGAATCGAGAAGGCCGTCAAGGAGGTCCTCTGGCCGGTCTGGCGCGAGACCCATCACCTCGCCAGCAACCTGAAGATCGCCTTCCAGGACGCCGACAACGCGCGCGGCGAGTGCGACGTGGACTGCATGGGCGCGACCCGAGACGACGTCGTGCAGATGATCAGCGCGACCTACCGCGACCACTTCCAGCGGCGCGGCGGCGTCTGGAAGATCGCACGTCGCGACGTGACCATCCATTACTTCAACCCGATCCCCGGCGCGCAGATGACGCCGCCGCCGGCCTGAGCCAACGGAGCGACCCATGGCCTATCTCGCCGTTGCCGACGACAGGAAGATCTACTTCGAGCACTATCCGGGCAGGCTTCTGCCCGTGGTCCTTGTCCACGGCTGGGGCATGAACTGCCGCGTCTGGGACACCACGCTGGTGGCCCTGCAGGAGGCAGGCCACGCGGTCGTCAGCTTCGACCAGCGCGGATGCGGCAACTCGGACCGGGATTTCCCCGTGATTTCCATCGAGCAGTCGGCCGCCGACATCGCAGCCCTGCTCCGCCACCTCGGCATCGGCCGCGCGGCGGTGAACGGCTGGTCGCTCGGGGGGGCGGTTGCCGTCGAGTCCGCGCGCATCTTGGGACCGGCCTGCGCCGGCGTGGTCGTCACCACGGGAGCGACCCCGCGCTATACCCAGGCGCCCGACTTCCCCGCAGGGAATCCGCCGGGCAGCACGGCCGAGACCGTCGCGCTGCTGCGGGCCGATCGCGCCAATTTCCTCTGGGCGTTGACCCAGGGGGTCTTTGCCGTGGAGCAGTCGCCGCAGGTCCTGCAGTGGATGTGGTCGATCTTCATGCAGGCCTCGCCCTCGGCTGATGCGGCGCTGCTGCAGCTCGACACCCTGGACCAGCGTGCGACGCTCGCTGCGCTCGAGGCGCCGGTGCTGTCCATCGTCGGCGGAAAGGACGCGGTCGTGCCGCCGGACATCTGCCGGGCTGCGGGCAAGCTGGCCAAGCATGGCTCGGTCGTGGAGTTCCCGGACTGCGGCCATGCGCCCTTCATCGAGGACGGTCCGCGCTACCGCAAGGTGCTGCTGGACTTTCTCGCCAAGCTGGCCTGACCCCGGAGCGGACCCATGCCTCGCCACGTCAACTTCGGGCTCTGGTACGACTTCCGCAACCCGGCGCCCTGGACGGTGCCCTTCGAGCGGCTGTATGCGCAGTCGTTGGAACAGATCGTCGAGGCCGAGCGGCTGGGCTTCGATTCCGTCTGGATCACCGAGCACCACTTCTGCGACGACGGCTATACGCCGTCGCCGCTCGTCATGGCGGCGGCGATCGGCGCGCGCACGCGCCGCATGCGGCTCGGCACGAACCTCATGATCCTGCCTCTGCACAACCCCGTCCGGATCGCCGAGGACGCCGCCACCCTGTCCCTGCTGACCGGCGGTCGATTCGACCTCGGGGTCGGCATCGGCTACCGGGAGCTCGAGTTCCGCGAGTTCGGCCGCGAGCTCAAGCAGCGCCCGAGCCTCATCGAGGAAGCGATCGCGATCATCCGCAAGGCCTGGGCGGGCGAGCGGATCAACTTCGAGGGCAAGCGTTTCACAGTAGGTGACCTGCGCGTGACGCCGGTGCCCGAGCACGCGCCGAAGCTCTACCTGGGCGGCATGGCCGAGCCCGCGATCGACCGCGCGGCCCGCATCGCCGACGGCTTCTTGTCGACGGGCGGCATCGGCCAGGACGTCTACGTCGAGTGTCTCGGGCGCCACGGCAAGGCACCGGAGGACGGGGTCATCATCGCGGGCCACTGGGCGATCATCTCCGATGACCCCGAGCGGGAGGCCGCGACCGTCGGCCCGCACGCGCTCTACCAGAGCAACCAGTACATCGAGTGGGGCGCCTTCGGGCCTCCCGACACGACGCCCCGCTTCCCCGACGCGAAGACCGCGCTGGCGCAGGGCCTGTACGAGCTGTGGGACGCCGACACTGCGGTGCGGAATCTCACGGAGCTGCTGCGCAAGTATCCGCAGATCAAGGACCTGCACCTGTGGGCGCAGTTCCCCGGCGAGCCAGTTGAGTCCGGGCAGCGGCGCATCGAGTACGTCGCCAGGCACGTGCTGCCGCGCGTGCGCGCGGCGCTCTGAGGCGGCGGGTGTCGCAGCAGCTGCGCAGCGCCTTCGGACACTACGCGACGGGCGTGACCATCATCACGACGCGCGGACCCGGCGGCGAGCCCGTCGGCATGACGGCCAACAGCTTCACCTCGCTCTCGCTCGACCCGCCGCTGGTGCTCTGGAGCATCGCCTGCACGTCGACGAACTACGAGGCCTTCCGCGCCGCGTCCGGCTTCGCGATCCACGTCCTGCATTCCGGCCAGGGCGGGCTCGCGCAGGTGTTCTCGACCAAGAACATGGACCGCTTCGCCGGCATCGAGACCGCCGTGGGAGAAAGCGGCGCGCCGCTGCTGCCTGACTTCCACGCTCGCTTCGACTGCGAGACTTTCTCGCGGCACGAGGGCGGGGACCACCTGATCATCGTCGGCAGGGTGCTGTCGGTCGAGGAGCGCCCTGGCGATCCGCTGTTGTTCTACCGAGGGCGTTTCGGCGCGATGGCGGCCACG
This sequence comes from uncultured Steroidobacteraceae bacterium, assembly GCA_964406445.1. Classification (GTDB taxonomy): domain Bacteria; phylum Pseudomonadota; class Gammaproteobacteria; order Steroidobacterales; family Steroidobacteraceae; genus SG8-30. The sequence goes on along the minus strand of CAYORU010000001.1, from coordinate 174,447 downwards.
CCAGGCGCAGGGCGATCGAGTCACTTTTGTTGGTGGCCAGCAAGTATCATATAGTCCGGGCATGACCAAGAAGAAGTCGACAGCGCCGCGCGGGCGCAAGCAGGCCGAGAGGACGGCATTGTCCGATCGACTGCTGACCGAGGCCGCCATCGAACTGCTCGTGAAGCACGGCATACAGGGCACGACGCTCCAGGCCGTCGGCGAGCGCGCGGGTTACAGCCGCGGCCTTGCCACGCACCGCTTCGGCTCGAAGGCCGGCCTGTTCGGAAAGGTGCTGCAGGTCGCGAGCGAGGACTGGCTGGAGCGCGTCCAGGCGGCGGTGGGGCCGAGGGTCGGCGCCGACGCGCTGTGTGCCGCCACCGACGCCGCGGAGAAGTTCTTCCGCGAGCGCCCGGACGAGGTGCGCGCCATGTACCTGCTGTGGTTCCTGAGCATCGATCCCAGTGCCGACTACAAGTCCAACATCGCGAACGTCCATCACGCCCAGCGCCGCGACGTCGCGCAGTGGATCAAGGCCGGCCAGAAGGCCGGGAGCGTGGATGCCGACGTCGATCCGGCGCGCGTCGCCGAGCAGTACGCAGCCTCCATGGCCGGCATCGCCTACCAGTGGCTCGCCAATCCGCGCATGCCTCTGGCGCTCATGTTCCGCCAGCTGAAGTCCGATCTTCGGCTCCGGCTGGAGGCGCGCACGCAGGAAGCGGGTTCGCCCTCACGCCGTCGCCTCGCGGCAGGGACCGGGGACGGCGAGGAGGCGCGGCCGCGCGCCGCGGCTTCTCGCTGAGGCTCGGGGCAACGTGGAGAGTGCTTGCGCCCCGGCGGCGCCTGTCGAGTACCGGGCGTCCTCGCCCGAGCCGGTAGAAGCCGGCTTCCGAAGTGCACCTCGCCGAGTTCGCCTGGAACGACGATGGCCGGATCCTGATGCGCCGTCGTTGATCGGCGTCCTCAGAGCGAGGCCGCGAAGTCGAGTACCTCGGCCGCGAGCGCGAGCCTGCGCCGATCGTCGCTCATCAGCGTCCGGCTGACTCGCGTCGGAATGCCGCAGCGGCCCGCCCAGCCTCGGTCCGCCTCGTCGATCACCAGGCCGTCCAGGACGTCGCCGTAATGAGCGGCGATCGCGGCGGGCGTCGCCTCGATGCCGAGCTCGGCCATGATCTTCGCCGTGGGGCCCTTGACGGCCCGGCCGCCGATCAGCGGGCAGACTCCGACGATCGGAACCCCCGACGCTCGCAGGGCATCGCGCAGACCGCCGACGGCAAGGATCGGGTCGACGCTGAGCCAGGGGTTCGAAGGGCACACCACCACCGCGCCGAGGTCCGGCGAGGCCAGCGCCGCCAGCACTGCGGCCGGGGGTCGCGCTGCCGCCGCGCCACGGTATTCCAGCGCCGTGACCACCGGCTCCGCCCGGCGCCGGACGAAGTAGTCCTGGAAGTCGAGAACGCCGTCGGGCGTGTGCACGAGCGTCCGCACCGGCGCGTCGCTCATCGGAAGCAGCGGGCTGGCCACGCCGAAGCGGATCTGCAGCGCGGCGCAGACCTCGCTGAGCGGCTCGCCGGCCCGCAGCCGCCGCGTACGCTCGACGTGGAGCGCGAGGTCGCCGTCACCGAGGCGGAACCACTCCGGCCCGCCGAGCTGCCCGAGCACGTTCATGAAGGTCCAGGTCTCGTCGCGGCGGCCCCAGCCGGTCTCCGGGTTGTGGCAGTCGGCGAGCGTATAGAGCACGGTGTCGATGTCCGGGCACACGTAGAGCCCGAGGTGCTCGAAGTCGTCGCCGGTGTTGACGATGCACGCGAGGCCGCCGGGCGGCAGCTGAAGGTGCAGGCCGCGGGCGAGCCTCGCGCCGCCGATGCCGCCGCTCAGGGCGATGACCGATGGACAGGTCACCGGAACATGTCCTCGTCGATCGGCCGGAGCAGCGCTCGAGCCGGTCGCGTTGCCGCCACCCACCGCAGGCCGCGGGCCAGCACGGCGGGCGTGCCCTCGGCCGCCTCGCCCATCGCGAGGCCTGCCGCCGCCGCGACGGCGTCGGCCCACGCGACCTGGGTGGTCTCGAGGGCCCGGCCGTCGCGGTCCGTCTCGCCCCGCCGATCCCAGAGCGCGGGCACGCCGGCCGCGCCGATGGCGACGTTGGTCGTGCCGAGCCGCCATGGGCGCCCGAAGCTGTCTGAGATGATCACGCCGACCGCCACCCCGAAGGTGGCCCCGAGCCGTTCCCGCAGGCCGGCCGCCGACCGGTCCGGATCGACCGGCAAGAGCAGCGCGCTCTCCGCCCCCGGCACGTTCGAGCGGTCGACGCCAGCCTGCGCCATGACGAGCCCCAGCCGGTGGCGGGTGATCAGGACATTGGGCTTCGCGCGCAGGACCTCCATCGACTCGCCGAGGATCACCTCCACGAGTCGCGCGTCCTTGCCGGTGATGGCGGCCAGCTCGAGCGCCTTCGGGGAGGGCGATACCTCGGCGAGGCGCACGAAGCGACCTTCGGCCTTGGACACCGCCTTCTGGGCTACGACCAGCACGTCGCGATGCTGCAGCCGAAGTCCCGCGGCCTCGAGCGCCCCGCTGAGGACCGCCGCGAGGTCGCAACCCGGCAGGATCTCGCCGATGCCCGCGAGGGCGAGCAGCGAGAACCCGGCATTGCGGTCTTCCGTTCTGGACACGGCGGCATTCTAGCCGGGCTCCCACGCGACGGGCCTTCCCCTATACTTGCTGGACGCCAGCAAATGCCGGTCGTACGGCCGGCGGAGCGGGGAGGGAAGCCGTGCGGGAGCCCGCCTGTATCGCGATCATCGCCGTCAACGCCCGAGCGCGTTGCAAGACGCGCCTCGCCGGCCTGCTCGGCGTCGATGGCCGCGTCGCGCTGGCTCGCGCCATGCTCGCGCGCGTACTCGCCGCGGCGAGGGCGACGCCGGCCGTCGACGCGGTGCTGGTGGTGAGCCCTGAGCGCGATCGCGTTCCGCGGGATGTCCCGGTGATCGAAGATGGCGGCGTCGGCCTCAACGAGGCCATGGAAGCCGGTCGCCGCGAGGCCCGGGGACGCGGCGCTATTTCGCTCCTGCTGTTGCCCGCCGACCTGCCGCTCCTCCGCCCCGCGGATCTCGACCGGTTGGCGCGGACGGCTGGGCAGGGCGGCGTCGCGATCGCGCCCGACCGGCGCGGCCTCGGGACCAACGGGCTCTACCTGCCGGCGGCGGCGACGTTCGACTTTCGTTACGGCCCGGGCAGCCGGGCGTGGCACGAGGCCGAGGCCCGCCGGCGCGGACTGCCGGTGCGCCGCGTCGTCGCGCGTGGCCTGCGGGCGGACCTCGATACCGCCGAGGACGTGCCGGTCGTCCTGGTCGATCCTGGTGCGCGGACCGGCTTCGGAATGGCGGCCTCCGCGTCGTGAGCGCGACGCGGGCTCGCGGGCTCGACCGGCTGCTGGCGGATTGCCGCCGCGGCCTGCGTCCCGGCGAGAACGACGCGGTCGCGCTTCTCGCCGACGCGCCGCTCGAGGCGATCGGGCCGGTGGCCGCCGCGCTGGCCCTTGAGGGCCATGGCCGAGTGCTGAGCCATTCCCGCAAGGTCTTCGTCCCGCTAACCCAGCTGTGCCGCGACGTGTGCCACTACTGCACCTTTGCGAAGGCGCCGAAGCGGCTCGCCGATCCCTACCTGCCGGTCGAGCGGGTCGTCGAGCTTGCCCGCGCCGGCGCAGCGCGCCGCTGCAAGGAAGCGCTGTTCACGCTCGGCGACAAGCCCGAGCTGCGTCACGCCGCTGCCCGCGAGGCGCTTGCGAAGCTCGGATTCACGCGTACGGTCGAGTATCTCGAAAGCGCGGCTCGCGCGGTGCTCCGGGACACGCCGCTGCTGCCGCACCTGAACGCCGGCGTGATGGGCGAGGACGACCTGCGCCGTCTTCGCCCGGTCGCCGTCTCCATGGGCCTCATGCTCGAGTCGGCCTCCGAGCGGCTGTGCGGGCGCGGCGGCCCGCACTTCGGCTCCCCGGACAAGCGTCCGGCAGCTCGCCTCGCGACGCTCCGGGCAGCCGGACGGCTCTCGATCCCCTTCACGTCCGGCATCCTGGTCGGCATCGGCGAGACCCGCCGGGAGCGCATCGAGGCACTGCTGGCGCTGCGCGACCTCCACGATGAGTTTGGCCACCTGCAGGACCTCATCGTGCAGAATTTCCGGGCCAAGCCGGGCACGCCCATGGCGCTCGCCCCGGAGCCCTCGCTCGAGGAGCAGCTGTGGACCATAGCCGCCGCCCGGCTGCTGTTCGGCCCCTTCATGTCGATCCAGGCGCCACCCAACCTTCGCCCTGGCGCGCTGGATCGGCTGGCCGCGAGCGGGATCAACGACTGGGGCGGCGTCTCGCCGGTGACGCCGGACCACGTCAATCCCGAAGCGCCCTGGCCCGAGTTCGAGGCGCTCCAGCGGGCGACCGGCGCAGCCGGGCGCGAGCTCGTCGAGCGCCTCGCCATCACCCCGGCCTTCGCGCGGGACGCTGAGCGATGGCTCGATTCGGGCCTGCGGACGCGTGTCCGCAGGCAGACCGACGCCTCCGGATACGCGCGCGGCGATGGCTGGCACGCCGGCTCGGCGGATGAGCTGCCGGCGCGTCCGTCGAGGACTTCCGCGCGGCCTCGCGGGGCCGTGGCGCGCGCGCTGCGCGCCGTGCGCGCCGGGCGAGGACTGGCCGAGCACGATGTCGTGGCGCTGCTGGCCGCACGTGCCGCCGACCATGACGCGGTGCTCGGCGCGGCCGACCGGCTGCGCCGCGAACGGGTCGGCGACTCGGCGAGCTTCGTGGTCAACCGCAACATCAACTACACGAACGTCTGCACCTATTCCTGCGGTTTCTGCGCATTCTCGAAGGGACGCTCGGCCTCCAGCCTGCGTGGCCCGGGCTACCTGCTGGATCTCGACGAGGTGGCGCGCCGTGCCGTCGAGGCGTCCGCCCGCGGAGCCACCGAGGTCTGCCTGCAGGGCGGCATTCACCCGTCCTTCACCGGCCGCACCTACCTCGACATCGTCGCGGCCATCAAGACGGCGGTGCCGGACATCCACGTCCACGCGTTCTCGCCGCTCGAGGTCAGTCACGGCGCGAGGACGCTCGGACTGACGCTCGAAGACTACCTGCGCCGGCTGAAGCGGGCGGGGCTCGCGTCCTTGCCGGGGACTGCCGCGGAGATCCTCGACGACGAGGTACGCGCGGTGATCTGCCCCGACAAGCTCGATACCGCCGGCTGGCTCGAGGTGATGCGCGCCGCGCACGGCGTGGGCCTCGCCAGCACCGCGACGATGATGTTCGGCCACGTCGACCGCCTCGAGCACTGGGCCCGGCACCTGCTGCGGCTGCGAGCGCTGCAGCGCGAGACGGGAGGGTTCACCGAGTTCGTGCCGCTGCCCTTCGTGCACGCCGAGGCCCCGATCTGGCGCAGGGGCCTGGCGCGCAGCGGGCCCACCTTCCGCGAGGCGCTGCTGGTGCATGCCGTCGCGCGCCTCGTGCTCGACCCGCTCTTCATCCACGTGCAGGCCTCCTGGGTGAAGATGGGCCTGGCCGGCGTCGAGGCCTGCCTGAGTGCTGGCGCGGACGACATGGGCGGCGTGCTGATGAACGAATCCATCACGCGCGCGGCCGGCGGTGCGCATGGCCAGGAGATGCCGGTCGAAGCGCTTGCGGAAGCGGCGCGGCGCGCGGGCCGCAGGCCGTGGCAGCGAACCACGCTCTACCAGCCGGCGCCGCCGGCCGGTGAGGCGGTTTCCACCAAGAGAGTCGCGGCCTGACGGCCAGGAGATGACACTGTGAGTACGAGCGACCTTCCCGTGATCGCCATCATCGGCGGCAGCGGACACCTCGGCGGGGCCCTCGCGGGGCGCTGGTGCCAGGCGGGCTACCGAGTGGTCATCGGTTCGCGCAATCCCGATCGTGCCCGGGCGGCGGCGGCGGAACACGCTCCCGCGCAGGGTGGATCCGTCGTCGGGGCGAGCAACCTCGAAGCGGCCACGCTCGCCGAGGTGGTCGTAGTGGCTGTGCCCTTCGCCTCCCAGGAGGCGACGCTGTCGGAGATCCGCCCGGCGGTGGCGGGAAAGCTGGTCGTGGACACGACCGTGCCACTGGTGCCGCCCAAGGTGATGCGCGTACAGCTGCCGCCGGAAGGTTGCGCGGCGCTGCGGGCCCAGGCGCTGCTCGGTGAAGCGGCCACGGTGGTGTCGGCCTTTCACAATGTCGCAGCCCACCGGCTGGCGACCGGCGAGCCGGTCGACTGCGACGTGCTGGTGTTCGGCGAAAAGCGCGATGCCCGGGAGCGAGTCGTGGAACTCGCCCGCGCCGCGGGTCTGCGGGGCCTGCACGCCGGCTCACTGGCCAACTCCGCTGCGGCGGAGGCGCTGACCTCGATCCTCATCTTCATCAACAAGCACTATGCCGCAGATGGCGCAGGACTCAGGATCACCGGCGAGCTTGCCGGGTCGGGCGGCTAGCCGGGCCGACGCGATCCGGCACGCGGCGGCGCATCCCGGCGACCATACCGCCCGGCACCCCGGCCGCTGTATAAGGAAATGCCGACCCGGCCCACCGGGACCTGCGGCGTTACCCTTCAGGCCACACCCAGCGGCAAGGAGGATGTCGCCCATGCACGACGAACTCACCAGCCTGCCCGCCGTCGGGCCCAGCATCGCCGCGGACTTGCGCCACCTCGGGGTGCATTCCGTCCGCGAGCTGGCCAAGGCCGATCCCGAGAAGCTCTATGCGCGCCTCACCGAGATCACCGGCCACGCCCCGGACCCCTGCGTCCTGTACACGTTCAGATGCGCGGTTTACGCGGCAAGAACCGCCGAACCGGACGCCGAACTGCTGAAATGGTGGAACTGGAAGGACCGCCGGCTCGATCCGGTTATGACGGCATAACGAACCGGTCGTTCTCGGGGGAGGTGGCCAGTCCCTAGCATCCCCTCCTGGGTACAGCTCGGGAGCCCGGGATGAATGCCACCTCCGCCGCCGTTCCGGCGGCGCCACTGTCGCCGGACCGCCTCCGCCAGCTCGGGCAGGCGCTCGAGGGGCTGGACCCGTCCGCCCTGACCTGGGTCTCGGGCTATGTCGCCGGCCTCGCCTTCGAGCGCTCGCGTGTCGCGGGCGCCGTGCCGGCCGAGGCGCCGCCGGCTGCCGGCGTCACCGCCACCATCCTCTACGGTTCGCAGACCGGCAATGGCCGGCGCCTCGCGGAGCGCCTGAAGTCGCAGCTCGACGCCGCCGGCGTCGCCGCGCGCCTCGTCAGCACCGCCGACTATTCTCCCCGCCGCCTGGCCGAGGAGCGCCTCCTGTACCTCGTCGTCAGCACCCACGGCGAGGGCGACCCGCCGGACGACGCGCGCGCCTTCGCCGACTTCGTGCTGGGCAAGCGCGCACCGCGGCTCGAGCAGCTGGCCTATGCGGTGTTCGCGCTCGGCGACTCCAGCTACCCGCGCTTCTGCGAGACCGGCCGCGTGCTCGACGAGCGTTTCGCGGAGCTCGGCGCGCGGCGCCTGCTGCCGCGCGTCGATGCGGACGTGGACTTCGAGGAGGCCGCCACGGCCTGGTTCGACACCGCCCGCGAGAGCGCGCGTCGCGAGGCGGGCGGGCCGAGGCTCGCGCTGGTCACGCCGCTGCGCGGCGCCGCGGCCGAGCCCGCGCTGCCGACCCGCGAGCGGCCGATCGAGGTCGAGGTGCTGGTCAACCAGCCGGTGACCTCCGCCGACGCCGTGCGCGAGGTGCGCCACCTGGAGATCGAGCTGCCGGCCGGCGGGCTCGGCTACGAGCCGGGCGACGCGCTGGGCATCTGGCCGGAGAATCCGCCCGAGGTCGTCGAGGAACTCGTTGCGCTGATCGGCGCGGACGCCGGCACGACGGTGGCCCACGGCGGCCGCAGCCTGCCGCTCGCTAGCTGGCTCGGCCGCGAGCGCGAGGTGACGCGGCTCACCCGCCCGTTCCTCGAAGCGCACGCGAAGCGCTCCGGGTCCGCCGGGCTGGCCGAGCTGCTGGCTCCAGGCGGGCAGCAGGCGCTGCGCGCCGCGCTGCGCGACTGGCAGGTCACCGACCTGCTGCGCGAGCATCCCGCGGACTGGACCCCGGCGGAGCTGGTGGCAGCCCTGCGGCCGCTGGCGCCGCGGCTGTATTCCATCGCCTCGAGCCGCGCCGCGGTCGGCGACGAGGCTCATCTGACCGTGGCCCTGCTCGAGGGCGAGCGCGGCGGGCGCGTCCGGCCTGGCGCGGCGTCTTCCTTCCTGGCCCGCACCGACGGCGCCGCGGTCCGCGCCTTCGTCGAGCCGAATCCCCGCTTCCGGCTGCCGGCCGACGCTTCGCGCGACGTGATCATGGTGGGCGCCGGCACGGGCGTCGCCCCTTACCGGGGATTCCTGCAGGAGCGGACCGAGGCGGGCGCCTCCGGGCGCAACTGGCTGGTCTTCGGCTCGCGTCACCTCGATCGCGACTTCCTCTACCAGGCTGAGTGGCTGGAGGCGCTGAAGAAGGGTCGCCTGCAGCGCCTCGACGTCGCCTTCTCGCGCGACGGAGCCGCGAAGCGCTACGTGCAGCACAGCCTGCTCGAGCAGGGCGCGGAGCTGTTCGCCTGGCTGGAGGCCGGCGCGACGCTCTACGTCTGCGGCGACGCCGAGCGGATGGCGCCCGACGTGCACGCCGCGCTGCTCGAGGTCGTGTCGCGCCACTCCGGTCGGGACGCCGACGGCGCCGCCGAGTACGTCGCGGGCCTCGCGGCCGACAAGCGCTACTTGCGGGACGTCTACTGAGCCGGCCATGAGCGAGCCGACCCCAGTCGAGCGGATCAAGCGCGAGAGTCGCGGGCTGCGCGGCACGCTGGCGGAGAGCCTGGCGGATGCGCACACCGGCGGCCTGCGGGAGGACGACCAGCAGCTGCTGCGCCTGCACGGCAGCTACCAGCAGGACGACCGCGACGTCCGTGAGGACCGCCGGCTGCGCAAGCTCGAGCCGCAGTGGCGCTTCATGGTGCGGCTGCGCCTGCCCGGCGGCGTGTGCACGCCGGCGCAGTGGCTGGCGATCGACGAGCTCGCCCGCCGCCACGCCGGCTCGACGCTGCGCCTGACCACCCGCCAGACCTTCCAGTTCCACGGCATCGTCAAGCGCGACCTGAAGCCGACGATGCAGGCGCTCAACGACGCGCTGATCGACACCATCGCGACCTGCGGCGACGTGAACCGCAACGTCATCGCCTCGGTTAATCCGGTCGAGTCGCCCGTGCACCTCGAGGTCGCGGAGTGGGCCAAGCGCCTTTCCGAGCACCTGCTGCCTCGCACCCGGGCCTGGCACGAGATCTGGCTCGACGGCGAGAAGCTCGCCGGCACGCCCGAGGCCGAGCCGATCTACGGCCAGACCTTCCTGCCGCGCAAGTTCAAGGCGGCGATCGCCGTGCCGCCGGACAACGACGTCGACATCTTCGCGCAGGACCTCGGCTTCATCGCGATCGTCGAGGACGGCCGGCTCGCCGGGTTCAACCTGACGGTGGGCGGCGGTCTCGGCGCCACGCACGGAGATGCCGCCACCTATCCACGGCTCGCCGACGTCGCCGGCTTCCTGCCGCCGGAGCGGCTGCTTGCGGTGGCGGAGGCGGTGGTGACCACGCAGCGCGACTTCGGCGACCGCACGAACCGAAAGCACGCGCGGCTCAAGTACACCATCGCCGATCGAGGCCTGGAGTGGTTCGTCGGCGAGGTGAACCGGCGGGTCGGCGTGCCGCTCGAGCCGGCACGCCCGTTCGAGTTCGAGACCAACGGCGATCGTTTCGGCTGGCGCCAGGGCTTCGACGGGCGCTGGCACCTGACGCTTCGCATCCCGGCGGGGCGCATCGCGGACCGGGAGGGGGCGCCCTGGCTGACGGGCCTCAGGCGCATCGCCGAGGCGCACCGCGGCGACTTCCGCATCACCGCCAACCAGAACGTGGTGATCGCCGGGGTGGACGCGGCCGAGCGGCCGCGCATCGACGCCCTGGTTCAGGAGCACTCGCTCGACCTGCACGCGACGGCCACGCCGCTCGAGCGTGACGCGCTGGCCTGCGTCGCGATGCCGACCTGCCCGCTCGCGATGGCCGAGGGCGAGCGCTACCTCGCGCCCCTGCTCGGCAAGGTCCAGGGCCTGCTCGAGTCGCACGGCCTGGCGGGCGAGCCGCTGCTGTTGCGCGTCACCGGCTGCCCGAACGGCTGCGCGCGGCCCTACCTCGCCGAGGTCGGGCTCGTCGGCAAGGCGCCTGGCCGCTACAACCTGCACCTCGGCGGCGACGCGCGCGGCCAGCGGCTCAACGTGCTCTACCGCGAGAACCTCGACGAGGCCGGTTACCTGCCGGTGCTCGACGAGCTGATCGGCGCCTGGGCGCGTGAGCGCACCGCCGGCGAGCGATTCGGCGATTTCCTCTGGCGGACCGGCCTGCTCGGCGAAGGAGCACGGGCATGACCACGAACCTGCTGGATCCGCGCGACGAGCTTGCCCTCGGGCGCGCGAACGGCGAACTCGAGCGTCTCGACGCGGCCGGGCGTCTGCGCTGGGCCCTCGAGCACCTGCCGGGCGAGCACGTGCTCTCCTCGAGCTTCGGCGCGCAGGCGGCGGTGCTGCTGCACCTCGCCACCCGCGCGCGTGCGGACATCCCCGTGGTGCTGGTGGACACCGGCTACCTGTTCCCGGACACGTACCGCTTCGTCGACGACCTGACCATGCGGCTCGGGCTCAACCTCAGGGTCTACCTGCCGCAGGTGTCGCCGGCGTGGATCGAGGCGCGCCATGGCAGGCTCTGGGAGCGCGGCCTCGACGAGATCGAGCGCTACAACGCGATCCACAAGGTCGAGCCGATGAAGCGGGCGCTCGCCGAGATGGGCGCCGGCACCTGGATCGCCGGGCTGCGCCGCGACCAGTCGTCGAGCCGGTCACGCATCCGTCCCCTCGAGATCCGCGACGGGCGGTTCAAGCTGCACCCGATCTTCGACTGGACCGACCGCGACGTCGGCCGCTACCTGAAGGAGCACGGATTGCCCTACCACCCGCTGTGGGAGAAGGGCTACGTCTCCATCGGCGACTGGCACACGACGCGCTCGCTGGCCGAGGCGGGCTCGGCCGAGGCGACGCGCTTCTTCGGCCTCAAGCGCGAGTGCGGGATCCACGGCCTGGAAGGATAGCGTGCGCTACCTGCCGCTGTTCCTCGACTTGCGCGCCCGCCGGGCCGTCGTCATCGGCGGCGGCGTCATCGCCTCGCGCAAGGTCGATCTCGTCATCTCCGCCGGGCCGCGCGTCACGGTGGTCGCGCCGGAGCTGACGTCGACGCTCGCGGCGCGACGCGACCGCGGCGAGCTGGAGCACGTGGCCGGGGAATTCACGGCCGGGCAGCTCGACGACGCGGCCTTCGTCGTCGCCGCGACCGACGACGCGGCCGTGAACGCCGCCGTCGCGGCCGCGGCGCGCGCGCGCGGCATCCCGGTCAACGTGGTGGACGACCTCGCGCTGTCGGACGCGATCCTCCCCGCGATAGTCGACCGCTCGCCGCTCGTGATCGCCATTTCCACCGCCGGCACGGCGCCGGTGCTGGCGCGCTTCCTGCGCGAGCGCATCGAGACGGTCGTCGACGACTCGATCGGGCGACTCGCCGCCTTCCTCGCGGACTGGCGGGCGCGGATCAAGTCCGCCGTGGCGGATGTCCGCGAGCGCCGCGGCCTGTATGACTGGATCCTGCGCGGCCCGGTGGCGCAGCGCCTGCGCGCGCGGGACGAGGCGGGCGCCGCGCGGCTGCTCGAGCTGCGCCTGGCCGAGGGCGCCGAGCCCGCCGCCGGCCGTGTGACGCTGGTCGGTGCGGGGCCCGGCGATCCCGGCCTGCTGACGCTGAACGCGCTGCGCGCGCTGCAGGCCGCCGACGTGGTGCTGCACGACCGGCTCGTGTCGCCGGAGATCCTCGCGCTCGCGCGTCGCGAGGCGGAGCTGGTCGAGGTCGGCAAGTCGGCGCGAGGCCACAGCGTCGCGCAGGCGCGCATCCACGAGCTGATGGCCGAGCACGCCGGCCGCGGCCAGCACGTCGTGCGCCTGAAGGGCGGCGACCCGTTCATCTTCGGCCGGGGCGGCGAGGAGCTGCAGTACCTGCGCGAACGCGGCATCGCCTACGAGGTGGTGCCGGGCGTGACCGCCGCGCTCGCCTGCGCCGCCTACGCGGGCATCCCGCTCACCCACCGCGAGCACGCGCGCAGCGTGCGCTTCGTGACCGCGCACTGCCGCGAGTCCATCGACGCCGTGGACTGGCGCGGACTGGCGAACGGCGACGAGACCCTCGCCGTGTACATGGGCGCCGGCACGCTGCCGCGGCTCGCCGCGGAGCTGACGCGCCATGGCCGCCTGCCGACGACGCCCGCCGCCATCATCGAGCACGGCACGCGGGCCGGCCAGCGCGTGCTGCTCGGGGATCTCGCGACGCTGCCTGCGCTGGCCGCGGCGGAGAACGTCGGCTCGCCTGCGCTCATCATCGTAGGCGAGGTCGCGCGCCACGCGGCGTCGCTGCACTGGTTCGGCGGCGCGCCGATCACAGCCGCCGCGCCGGAGGTCAGTACGGCGAGCCGTCGCGCCGCGTGAAGCGCCCGCGCGCCGCGGACGGATTCCACAGCAGGTCGTCGTCCGGGTAGAAGACCTCGTCGTCGCCGTCGCGGTTGCTGATCTCGAGGTACACCGCGGGGCCGTTCCCGCGGTTCACGAGCTGGTGGCCATCGGCACGCCCGGCCGGGAAGCCGATGCCCGTGCCCGCCGGCAGCGGTTGTTCGCCCGCGTCGGTGCGCAGCACCAGCTCGCCGGAGAGCACCCAGATGAACTCGTCCTCGCGGGTGTGCCAGTGGCGCAGGGCGGACGCGGCGCCCGGGTGCAGCACTGTGTAGTTGACGCCGATGCGCGTCAGGCCCGCGGCGTCGCCCAGCGCCCGCTTCTCGCGCGGCAGCACGCGCGGACGGAAGTGCTCCGGGTAGCCGGAGCCGGTGTTTGCCGGCAGGTCGAGGGGCTTGATCGGCTGGGCAGGGTTGGTCATGGTCGGACTCCTGGAACGGCCGTGGGCCGAGGTTAGCGCAGTGGAGGTCAGGCATGAGCATCCGTAGCGGGTTCGCGGGCGCGGTCGGCGAGACGCCGCTGATCCGCCTTGCCGGACCGTCGGCCGAGACCGGCTGCGAGATCCTCGGCAAGGCCGAGTTCATGAACCCGGGCGGTTCGGTGAAGGACCGCGCCGCGCGCGCCATCATCGAGGCCGCGGAGAAGGACGGCCGGCTGCAGCCGGGCGGGACCGTCGTCGAGGGCACCGCCGGCAACACCGGGATCGCGCTCGCGCACCTGTGCCACGCGCGCGGCTATCGCTGCGTGATCGTCTGCCCGGACAACCAGTCGCCGGAGAAGTTCGAGATCCTGCGCGCGCTCGGCGTCGAACTCGAGCTCGTCAAGCCAGTGCCCTACGCGGACCCGAACCACTACCAGAAGGTGGCGAAGCGCCGGGCGGCGGAGATCCCCGGGGCGGTCTGGGCCGACCAGTTCGACAACACGGCGAACCGCGACGGTCACTACCACACGACCGGCATGGAGATCTGGCGCGACACCGGCGGCCGGCTCGACGCCTTCGTCGCCGCCACCGGCACGGGCGGGACGCTCGGCGGCGTGTCGGCCTGCCTCAAGGAGCGCAGTCCCGGCGTGCGCATCGTGCTCGCCGACCCGCAGGGCAGCGCGCTCTACCGCTGGGTGAAGTCAGGGGAGCTCAAGGCCGAGGGGCCGGGCTCGATCACCGAGGGCATCGGCATCGGCCGGGTCACGGCGAACCTGCAGGGCGCTCCGATCGACGACGCGGTGCACGTCACCGACGCCGCAGCCGTCGCCAGGGTCCACCGGCTGTTGCGCGAGGACGGTCTCTTCCTCGGCAGCGCCGCCGGGGTCAACGTCGCCGGCGCCGTGGCGGTGGCCAGGGAGCTGGGGCCCGGGCACACGGTCGTCACCGTGCTGTGCGACAGCGGGCACAAGTACCAGTCGCGGCTCTACAACCCGGCGTGGCTCGAGGAGAAGGGGCTGCTCGAGGCGGCCCGGGGCTGAGCCGCCGGCGGGAAAAAAGTGGCCCGCGCCGGGTCGCGGCGCGGGCCGAAGGGAGTGAACTCAGCGGCTGGTGCGCAGGCTGCCGGCGCTCGCGTAGCGCGTGTCGTCGCCGTGCTTCGCGTGGATCGAGGCGAGCATCGGCGCCCCCACGGCGGCGACCGCTCTCGCGACCGCCTCGTCGCGGCATTCCGCCACGACGCGCGACACGACCAGGTTGCGCGCGTCGACGTCGCCGCAGGCGCGTGCGGCGGCGCGCTCGATGCTGGCGTAGAGCTGCGCCGCGCCGGCCTCGGTCTTGAGCGCCGCCTTGCTGTACTGCACCGTAACGCCCGTGGCCTCGCCGGCGTTGGCGAGCGCCGGGACGCCGAAGGCGAGCGCCATCGTCGTGAATGCGGCGGGCAGCGCGCGGGGGGAGGGTGAAACGATCCTTCGGGTGGTCATGGGAGTGTCCTCGGGGGGTTGCGGGGCTGACGTTTGCGTCGGGCACATCACACCACGTCGCGCGACGCTTTCCGGCTCGTCCCGCCGCATCCCGGCCTCGCCTCGGCGCGCGCACTTCGCGCACGAGGATGCGGGTCGGCGCCCCGTCGACGATCCGAGCAGACTGGACGACGAACCGAGCGCAGCCACCCGGGACCCGGCGTTACACTCCCGAAATTACGCCTACCTGGCACGGACCCCGCTGATGCAGGCCATCGACCCGCTGCGCACCCATCGAGAAGCCTTGTTCTGGAGCCTGCACACGGCCGGCTGGGCCGCCTACGCGCTGGTGCAGACGGCCGGCGCGTTGCTCTGGGAGAAGCAGCCCGGCTATTACCCGGTCGTCGCGACCGCCGCGATCGCCGGCTTTGCGCTGAGCGCACCGCTGCGCTACCTGTATCGGCGCCTGTGGACGCGGTCGCCGTGGGTGATCGCCGCGGCAGGTCTCGCCGCGAGCTATGGCGTAGCGCTCGTGTGGCGCCTGGTGATCGCCGCCGCCTATGCGACCTTCATGCCCGACATGGATGAGCGCATGGATGCGGCAACCCTTCTCGTCGCGGCCGCGAATTCCGCCTTCATCATCGTCGCCTGGACCGGCCTGTACTTCGGCTTCAGGTACTACGAGTCCATGAACGACGAGCGCGAGCGCGGCCTTCGGGCCGCTGCGCTCGCCCAGGAGGCCCAGCTCAAGATGCTGCGCTACCAGCTGAACCCGCATTTCCTGTTCAACACGCTCAACACGATTTCCACGCTGGTGCTCGACCGGCAGAACGAGCTGGCCAACCAGGCCGTGACGCGGCTCTCCGAATTCCTGCGCTACACGCTCGACCAGGACCCGATGAAGCGCGTCACCCTCCGCCAGGAAGTGGACGCGATCAACCTCTACCTGACCACCGAGCGCCTGCGCTTCGGAGACCGGCTGCGCCTGGAGTTCGCGATCGAGGAGCGGGCGCTCGACGCGCTGGTGCCGAGCCTGCTGCTGCAGCCGCTGGTCGAGAACGCCGTCAAGCACGCCATCGCGCCGCGGGAGGAGGGCGG
The DNA here is from genome assembly GCA_964406445.1 of uncultured Steroidobacteraceae bacterium. Classification (GTDB taxonomy): domain Bacteria; phylum Pseudomonadota; class Gammaproteobacteria; order Steroidobacterales; family Steroidobacteraceae; genus SG8-30. The sequence goes on along the minus strand of CAYORU010000001.1, from coordinate 158,864 downwards.
CACCATCCGGATCGAGGGGCGGGTGCGCACGCGCGTGCTGGAGCTGTCCGTGGTCGACGACGGGCCCGGGCTCGGCGGCCCCGCGACGCCGGGCAACGGGCGCGGTGTCGGTCTCAGGAACACGCGCGAGCGGCTGCGGGTCCTCTACGGCGACCGGCACCGCTTCGCCACGCTCGACGCCAAGCCGGGACTTCGGATCGAGATCGGGTTGCCGCTCGAGAGGGAGGACGCATGACGCGGATCCGCGCGCTGATCGTCGATGACGAGCCGCTGGCGCGCCGCGGCCTGCAGATCCGTCTCGCCGACGCACCCGGGATGGAAGTGGTCGCCGAGGCCGGCAGCGGCCGCACGGCCCTCGAGAAGATCCGCGAGCTCGCGCCCGACGTCGTGTTCCTCGACATCGAGATGCCCGGCATGTCCGGGCTCGACCTCGTGGCGCAACTGCCTACCGAGAGCATGCCGCTGGTCGTCTTCGTCACCGCCTACGACCGTTATGCCGTGCAGGCCTTCGAAGCGCGGGCCATCGACTACCTGCTGAAGCCGGTGGACGCCGAGCGCTTCACTGACGCGTTGCGGCGCATCCGCGAGCGCCTCGACGAGCGCCGAGCCGGCGAGCAGCGCGACCGGCTGGTGCAGCTGATGGCCGACCTCAAGGGCTCGTCGGATTGGCCCGAAGCCGACGCTCCGGCACCGCCCGAGGGCGCGCTCGCCATCCGCGAGGGGCGCGACATCGTCCGGCTGCGCTTCGACGAGATCGACTGGATCGACGCCGCGGGCGACTACATGTGCGTGCACGCCGGCGGCCGCACCCACATCCTGCGCGGCACGATGAAGAGCCTCGAGGATGTCCTCGACCCCGCCCGCTTCCAGCGCGTGCATCGCTCCACCATCGTCAACCTCGAGCGGGTGGTCCGCCTGCGCGGCCACATGAACGGGGAATACTTCCTGGTCCTGGAGGGCGGGCACGAGCTGAAGCTCTCGCGCAGCTTCCGGGACAAGGTCGAGCTGTTCCTCGCCGCGAGGCCCGGCGCCTGAGCGGCCGTGCGCCTCGAAAGGTGATTTTTGCCCGGAAAAGCGGCACACTCGCGCCGCCCGCCCAGGGGCCCCGGGGACGCCATGGTCGAGAACTTCGTCGAGAAGCTGCTGTTCGCCTGCCGCTGGCTGCTGGCGCCGGTCTACCTCGGCCTGTCGCTCGCCCTCATTGCGCTCGCGATCAAGTTCTTCCAGGAGGCCTTCCACGTGCTGTCGCACGCGCCGTCGCTGACCGAGGCCGACCTCGTGCTGACGGTGCTCGCCATGGTCGACCTGACGCTGGTCGGCAGCCTGATCGTCATGGTCATGTTCTCGGGTTACGAGAACTTCGTCTCGCGCATCGACGCGGCGCGCACCGACGCGCTCGGCTGGCTCGGCAAGCTCGACGCCGGCACGCTCAAGCTCAAGGTCGCGGCCTCGATCGTCGCGATCTCCTCGATCCACCTGCTGCGGGTGTTCATGGACGCGCAGCAGATCGCCAACGACAAGATCTTCTGGTACGTGGTGCTGCACCTGACCTTCGTGGTCTCGGCGGTGCTGCTCGGCGTGCTGGACCGCATGTCCTTCGCGGCGCACCGCGAGCACAAGGACTGAGGATCAGCCGCCCGCGCCGCGGCGCCACTCGGCGCGGGTGACCCGCCACTCGCCGCCGTCGCGCGCGAGCGTCACGTCGAGGTCGTAGACGTCCGCAGCGAGGTCCCAGGCCTCGCCACCAGCCTCGCGCCCGAGCATCCCCACCGTCGCCCGCACCCGCGCGAGCCCCTCGGCAGGAAACTCGACCGAGTCGACGCGCGTGATCAGCCGCACGCTCTGGTGCGCGATGAGCCAGCCGCGCAGGTAGCGCTTCAGCTCCTCGGCGCCGTTACCTTGCGGATCGCGGTAGCCGGGATCGATGAGGTCGAAGAGCCGCGACGCGTCGCGGGCTTCGGCCGCTGCTTCGGCCTCGGCCACGACGGTCCGCACCTCGGCCTCGGGCGAGTTGGGCGCGCCACAGCCGGCGAGCAGCAGGGCGGCAGCCGCGAGCGTCGCCGCGAGATGCCGGCCGCTCAACGGTAAAGCAGCCACGGTTCGCGCGCCTCGGCCCAGGCGGCCTCGTCGGCGCGCGCGAGCGCGTCGAGGTCGCCCGGAGCGGCCTCCGGGTCGTCCACCCACTGTCGCAGCAGCTCGCTGCCGTTGATCAGGTCGATGGCGAGGCGGCCGCTCTCGTATTCGTAGGGGAAGTCCCGCCAGAGCGGGTAATCCGGCGCGAGGCGTCGCAGCGCCTTGAAGGCGAGCGCAAAGAGCCTCCAGGGGCGGAACGCGGCGTGGTCGTATCCGGGGTCGTCGACGTGCATCTGCAGCCCGGCGCAGAGCCGGCCGACGTGCTTGTGGAAGGTCGGCTCGAACCAGCAGGGCCGCGGGCGGCAGCCGGCGAGCCAAGCGGGCGCAAGCCGACGCATTTCGGCGAGCAGCGCGCCGGCGTCGACATCCGGCGCGCCGAGGACCTCGAGCGGGCGGGTCGTGCCGCGGCCCTCGGAGAGGGTGGTGCCCTCGAGCATCACCGAGCCCGGGTAGCAGCGGGCCATCGAAAGGTTCGGCGCGTTGGGGCTCGGGTTCACCCAGCTGCGCTCGCCGAGCGGCCAGCCGTGGCCGGGGGCTCTCGCGGGATCCCAGCCCTGCATCCTGATGACCTCGAGCTCGACGTCCAGCGCGAGCGAGGCGCGAAACCAGCCGGCCAGCTCGCCGAGCGTCAGGCCGTGGCGCATCGGCAGCGGGCCTGCGCCGACAAAGCTCTCCCAGCCCGCGCGCAGCGTCAACCCCTCGATGGGCCGGCCGATCGGGTTCGGCCTGTCCAGCACCCACACCGCCTTGCCGTGGGCGGCCGCGGCTTCGAGCACGTAGCGCAGCGTGGTGATGAACGTGTAGATCCGGCAGCCCAGGTCCTGCAGGTCGACCAGCAGCACGTCGAAGCTGTCCATCATGCGCGGCGTCGGCCGGCGCACCTCGCCGTACAGGCTGAACACCGGGATGCCGCGCGCCGGGTCGATGAAGTCCTGCGACTCGACCATGTTGTCCTGCTTGTCGCCGCGCAGGCCGTGCTGCGGCCCGAAGGCGGCGGTCAGGCGCAGGTCGGGCAGGGCGCCGAGCGCGTCGAGCGTGTGCCCGAGCGACTCCGTCACGGAAGCAGGGTGGGCGAGGAGCGCGACCCGCCGGCCGGCGAGCGGGCGACGCAGCGCCGATTCGTGAACGAGCCGGTCGATGCCGAAGCGGACGGTCATCGTCCGGGCGGGTCCTGGAGGATGCATCGCCAGCCCGCGGGCGCATGGAAGTCCGGCTTGCCGGGCGGATGCGCGAGCGCCCAGTAGCTCAGCGTGCCGTCGCGCGACTCGAGGACGGCCGCGAGACCGACCCGCCAGGTGTCGGCTCCGGCCAGCCAGGGCAGCGCCGAGAGGTCCATTTCGGCGCGCAGCTCGAGGGAAGCGGCCCCGACCACCACGTCGAAGCGCGGCTCGGGCATCGCCACGTCCTGGCGCTCGGCGCGGTAGCGCTCGAAGCTCCAGGCAGCCCACTCGCCCGAAGGTGCGAGGTTGATTTCCGCGTAGGCGTCGAGGCGTTCCGTGCCGACGAAGGCCTCGAGGCAGGTGTGTCGCCACAGCTCTCCCGCCCGCCGCGGGGCGGCCAGGGCAGGGACGCGCAGCGTTGCGATGTCGCCATCGAGCGCGTACTCGAGCAGCAGCCCGGCCGCCCCCTTGCGCTCGGCACGGGCGCTCACGGCGCGAAGCGTCGGCAGCGGCGTCTCGGGATGGCACAGCAGTCTGAGGGTTCGATCCACGGCGTCGGGCTCTGGCACACTGGCGGCGGACACCCCGCATTATGGAGCGGATCATGAAAGGCGCGCAGGCCATCCTCGAGACGCTCCACCGCGGCGGCGTGGACACGATCTTCGCCAACCCCGGCACCTCGGAGATGGCGCTGGTCCGGGCCCTCGATGACGTGCCGCAGGTGCGGTCCGTGCTGGGCCTGTTCGAGGGCGTGGTGACCGGCGCCGCGGACGGCTACGCGCGCATGGCCGGCCGCCCGGCCGCAACCTTGCTGCACCTCGGCCCCGGGCTCGCCAACGGCGCGGCCAACCTGCACAACGCGCGCCGGGCGCGCAGCCCGATCATCAATCTCGTCGGCGACCATACCCACGCCCACCTGCCGCTCGACGCCCCGCTCACCACGGACGTTGCGGCGGTGGCGCGGCCGTTCTCCGTCTGGGTACAGTCCGTCGACGGCCCCGCCGCCGCCGGCCCGATGGCCGCCGCCGCCTTGACCGCCGCGCGCGCCTTCGGCGGACCGGCCACGCTCATCGTGCCGGCCGACAGCGCCTGGAGCGAGGGCGCCTCGGCGCTCGAGCCGCCCGCGCCGGTGCCGCCGCCCGCGCCCGACGAGGGGCGCCTCGCGGCCGCGGCCGCGGTGCTCGCGAAGTTCGGCAGCCGCGCGATGCTGCTGCTCGGTGGCGCCGCGCTGTCGCAGCGCGGGCAGCAAGCGGCGGCGCGGATCGCCGTCGCGACCGGCGCGCGGCTTGCGAGCGAGACCTTCAATGCGCGCGCCGCGCGCGGCGGCGGACGTCCGCTCGTGCCGAAGATCCCGTACTTCGGCGCAGCTGCGGAAGCCTTCCTCTCCGAGGTCGATGCCCTGCTGCGTTTCGGCGCAAGAAGCCCGGTGAACTTCTTCGGTTACCCTGGAAGGAGGGGCGTGCCGCTTCGCCCCGAGAGCGTCGACCTCGCGGTCGCGGAGGCCGGCGAGGACGCGCAAGCCGCGCTAGAGGCGCTGGCGGAGCGAGTCGGCGCGCCTGCCCTGGCCGCGCCCGCCGCGCCGGCGCTGCCGGACCGGCCCGGCGGCCCGATCGACGCCCGCGGCCTCGCGCTCGCCCTCGCGCGCCGGCTCCCCGAAGGCGCGGTGCTGTGCGAGGAGGCCATCACCGCGAGCCTCGGCCTGCAGGACGCGCTCGTCGCGGCGGCGCCGCACGAGTGCCTCGAGCTCATGGGCGGCGCGATCGGCGGCTCGCTGCCGCTGTCGACCGGCGCCGCGCTTGGCGCACCGGGCCGCAAGGTGCTCGCCGTCTCCGGCGACGGCAGCGCGCTCTACACGATCCAGGCGCTGTGGACGCAGGCGCGCGAGAACCTCGACGTCACCACCGTGATCTGCGCCAACCAGAGCTACGCGATCCTCGCCTACGAGCACCTGCAGATCGAGGGCCGCCCGCCGGGCCCGAACGCCTGGCCGGTACTCTCGCTCGACCGGCCGGCGCTGGACTTCGTCTCGCTGGCCCGTGGCTTTGGCGTCGAGGCTACCGCCGTGGATACGGCCGAGGCGCTCGACGACGCGCTCGGCGCTGCGACGGCGCGCCGCGGCCCGTTCCTCATCGAGGCACGCGTGGCGCCCGCGTCTTCGGGCTGATCCGGCCTCAGGAGGATGGCGTGGCAGCTCAGCGCAGGAGCGTGAAGCAGCCGACGCCGATCGCGAACCACAGCAGCGCGTAGGTCAGCACGTGGCCGAAGATCTCGCGGAAGTCGATCCGCGCGATGCCCGCGACCACGACCACCCAGAAAGGCGCCAGCAGGTTGCCCATCTGGTCGCCGATGCCGAGCGCGAGCATTCCCAGCTGGGGGGACGCCCCGACATTCTCGGCCGCCGCGACCGTGACGAATCCCTGGATGACCCACTGGCCGCCGCTCGAGGGCACGAAAATGGCGATGATCGATCCGCCGAGCGCGGTCAACAGCGGGAAGCTCAGGGGCGTCGCCAGCTCGGCGAAGAGGCGCGCGAACCATTCGCCGACGCTGGTGAACTGCAGCACGCCCGCGACGCCGCCGTAGAGCTGGTAGAGCACGATGATCGGTGCGCAGGACAGCACCGCCCTGCCCATGGCGCGCGAGAAGGCGCCGATGCTGCCCTGCATCATGAGCGCCAGCATCAGCAGCACCGCGTTCACGGAGTTCAGTTCGAGGCTCGATCCCAGCGTGACGAAGTGGTGGAACAGCCAGGCGCCGAGCGCCGCCGCGAGCAGCCATGGAAAAAGGGCCGTGCGCTCCGTCCAGCCAGAGAAGCCTGTTGCGCGGGTGTCAGCGACGCTGTCTCCAGTCAGATCCCGGGCGAGCGCCTCGGCGTGCGGGAACGCGGACAGCGGCTTGGCGTCCCGGGGTCGCAGCCACCGTGCCATCGCCACGAGCGCAAATGGGAACGCGATGACCACCGCCAGCGCGGGCAGCGAGCCGATCGTGGTGCCGAGGCTCCAGACCCCCGTGCGGTCCTCGAGGAAGTGTCCCGGGGTGGCCATCAGGAGAGCCGCGGAGGACGACAGCCCGTACTGCCAGACAGAGGTCGCCGCGAACAGCGTGGCGAGCAGGAACGGGAAGTCCAGCTGGATGCCCTTGCGCTCGGCCGCGGCGGCGAATTGCACCGCGATGAGCGGGCCCATGGTGATTCCGATCGCCCAGTGGAAGTACGACAGGATCGAGGCGACCGCAACAGCAAGCGCGATGCTCTGGCCCGCGGTTTGCGGCATCTCGGCCAGCGCCTGCACGGCCCGGCGGAATGCAGCGGTCTGGCTAAGTACGCCGCTCAGCACCAGCATCAGCGCCATCTGCATGCTGAACGGCAGCAGCATCCACAGGCCCCGATACCAGGCATCCACCGTCTCGACCGGCGAGTTCCCGAGGGCAAGCGCTGTCGACGCAAGGATGACCAGCATGATGACGGCAGCCGCCGTCGCGTCGGGCACCCAGCTTCCGGCCGCGCGGGCGAAGGCCGCGATCCTGTCGCGCATGCCTGACGGCTCTCCTATCAGCCGAGGTCCGGGGCATGCCGCTGGCAGCAGACGCGGAACCCCGTGGCGAGATTACCTCGAACCGCCGCGGCGCGGGGATTTCGCCGGCAGGTCCTCGCCCCGGCTGGTGGGTCCGAGCCGCGAGAACTCCGGAACCGCCGCACGGCAGAGCTCGAGGAACGCCGCCCGTTCCGCCGGCGTCTCGCGCGTGCGGCGCAGCAGGTGCGTCCGGCGCGCGGCACGGTCGAACCAGAACCTACCGGTCTCGCTGCGCGCCGCCCCGCTCGCGGCGAGCCACAGCGCCGTGTCTGCGCCCTGCGCCGGCGTCCGCAGGATGCGCCGGGTCAGCGCATGGAACCGGGGCAGCGAGCTGGCGAGCGCCGGCGTCTCGGCCCAGCCAGGGTGCATGGCGTTGACGGTGATCCGATCCGCCGCGAGCTGGCGCGCCAGCGTCTCGGCGAGGACCACCTGCATGCGCTTGGCCTGCGCGTAGGCGGAGACGCCGTCGAAGGGCCGCGCACGCCACTCGACGTCCGCCACCGACAGCCGGGCGCCGTACATGCCGCCGGAGGACACGAACACCACCCGCGCGCCGCCGGCCGCGGCGAGCCTCGGCTTGAAAAGGCAGGAAAGCAGCAGCGGGCCCAGCACGTGGGTGGCCAGGGTCAGCTCGTGGCCGTCGGCGGTCTCCTGGCGCTCGTCGGCGAGCATGCCGGCGTTGTGCACCAGCACGTCCACCTTCGAGGCTGCGAAGCCGGCGGCGAACCGCCGGATCGAGGCGAAGTCCGCGACGTCGACGAGCCCGACGTGAATGCGCCGTGAGCCCGTGGCGCGCCTCAGCCTGCTCGCGGCCTCGGCCGCGCGCTCCTCGTTCCGACAGAGCATCCACACGGTCGCTCCGCGACCGGCGAGGCCTTCGCTGGTCGCATAGCCGATGCCCGAGTTGGCGCCGGTGACGAGGCAGATGCGGCCGGTCAGGTCGACCTCGAGGTCGCGCGGGTCGAAGCCGGCGGCGTGGCGCAGGTAGCCGCTCCTGTCGAAGGACAGCACGATGGTCGGATCGAGCACGGTCGAGGCGAGGTGCGCGGCGAGGCGCCCCAGCGGGCCGGGCCGGCTCACCGCGACTCCGCGAGCCAGGGCTGGATGAGCGCGTGCGCGTCGATGCGTGCGCCGAGCAGCGCGCAGAGCAGGAAGTTACCGACCAGCTTGCGGTGCAGGAAGGCCGTATCGGGCGGCGGGGTCGGCAGGCCGTGGCGCAGCGCGAGGTCGATGCCGAGGTCGCGGGCGCGGCCGACGAGGCGCGAACCCGCGAAGTCGTAGGCGCCACGGTGCGTGAGCGGCTCGCAGACGAGCCGGATGATGTCGATCACGCCCTGTGCCCGGTCGGCCGGCTCGTCCGCGGAGAGATAGCCGAGGTCGGTGGCGTGGCGGCGAATGCCGGCCTCGTCGCCGGCGAGCAGCGCGCGGCAGATGTCGCGGTAGCGCTCGACGCGGCCGGGCTCGAGTTCGAGCGTCGAGCCGAAATCGAGCAGCGCGATCCGCCGGCTATTCGGCTCGTAGAGGTAGTTGGCCGGGTTCGGGTCGGTCTGCATGTAGCGAATCCCGAACAGCTCGCGGAACATGAGGGACTCGAGCGCGCGGCCGAGCCGGTCGCGCTCGCGCTGCGACACGCCGGCGGCGCGCAGCTCACCCAGCGGAATGCCCTCCACGTAGTCGAGCGCCAGGATGCGCCTGGTGCTCAGGTCGGCATGCACGCGCGGCACGAGGAAATCGGCGTCGTCCGACAGCAGCGTGGCGAAGCGCGCGGCATGGCGGGCCTCGGACTCGTAGTCGGCCTCGAGCCGGAGCTGGCGCTTGGCCTCGGCCGCGAGCCCGTCGACGTCGAGGTCGAGCGGCAGGAAGTCGAGCCAGCCGAGCAGCGTGGCCATGTTGTCGACGTCCGAGTCGATGCTGCGGGCGACGCCGGGGTACTGGATCTTGAGCACCAGCTCGCGGCCGTCGGCGGCGCGCGCCCGGTGCACCTGGCCGATGGAGGCCGCAGCCAGGGGCTCCTCCTCGAAGTGCTCGAAGCGGCGCTGCCAGCCGGTGCCGTACTCGCGGCCGAGCACGCCGTGCAGCTGCGCGGCGGGCATCGCGTAGCCCTGCGAGCCGAGGATGGCGAGCGCCTGCGTGAACTCCGGCGGCAGGATCTCGTCGCCCTGCAGCGAGAGCATCTGGCCGAGCTTCATGGCCGCGCCGCGCAGCCGCGACAGCTCGCGGGCGAGGACTTCGGCATTGCGGGTCGTCAGCAGGGTGGCGGCGCCGGTCGGCCGCCGGCCGGACAGCCACTGCTTCGCGCCCTCGAGCGCGCTGCCGAAGGTCAGCTCGCTCGCCATCATGCCCATGCGGAACACCCGCCCGAGCCGGCTGGTCGGGACGGGCCTGCGCGAGCGGCTGGAGTGGCGGGCGGTCACCTGCCCATGTTCGCACGCCGCGTGCGGCCGGATGAGCCGGCGCTTGGGCCGGCAAGGCCCGGTGTGGGAGACTCGCCGCTGCCGTGCCCGGGATGGCCGCGGCGCGCTGGAGATCTCCTTGACCCGTTCCGCCCTGACCGAGCACCCCGCCCGGCACGTCCTGAGCGACGAGCTTCATGCCCGGCCGCTGGTGCTGCTGACGCCGCCGCAGACCGTCTGGTGCCTCACTTTCCTGACCGAGCCCGGCGACGAGGCGGCGGAGCGGGACTGGCTCGCCCGTTTCGCGGCCGCGCACGAGATGAACCCGCCGGACGCCGGCGCCATGCACGCGCTCCTGGAGGGCGGCGGCTTCCTCTGCAAGTGGGAGCGGCACACCGAGTTCACCAATTACGTCTTCTACCGTCCCGGGCTGCACGCGGAAGCGACCCTCGAGACGCTCGGCGAGCACCTGCCGGGCGTCGAGCTCGCGGAGCTGCCGGGGCGGCTGTTCGTCGCCACGCGCCTGCTGGTCGCTGCCGCCGGCAGCGAGGAGGCACGCGCGCTGCCCGCGGAGCCGGTCGCCACCGAAGCCGCGCTCGCCGGGGGTGCGCGCCTGCGGGCCGGCTTTCGCATCGAGCGGCACGGCTTCTCCTCCTTCCAGCTGCTGGTGCAAGACATGTCCGCGCGGCAGGTCGGCCGCGCCGTGCAGTCGCTTTTCGAGCTCGAGTGCTACCGGATGATGGCGCTGCTGTCCCTGCCGCTCGCACGCGACGTGCACCGCTTTGTCACCGGCGCGGAGTCGGAGCTCGCGCAGCTGACCGAGGACTGCCTCGGCTCCGGCCCCGCCCGCGACGACGAGCTGCTGGCGCGGCTCGTGGACCTCGCGGCGCGGGTCGAGCGCTCGGTGGCCGGCAGCCAGTACCGCTTCTCGGCGGCGGACGCCTACTACGCGATCGTCCGGCAGCGGGTCGAGGGTCTCGAGGAGGCGTCGGTCGGCGAGCTGCCGACCATCGCCGGCTTCCTCGACCGGCGCCTCGCGCCGGCCATGCGCACCTGCGTCAGCGCGGACGCGCGCCAGGAGGCGCTGTCGGGCCGCGTGTCGCGTACGGTCGACCTGCTGCGCACGCGCGTCGACGTCGCCTCGGAGGCCGAGTCCAAGAAGATCCTGGCCGCGCTCAACAAGCGCCTCGGCCTGCAGCTGCGCCTGCAGCAGGCCGTCGAGGCGTTCTCGGTGGCGGCCATCACCTACTACGGCAGCGCGCTGGTCGCCGGCCTCGCCAAGGCCGCCGATCGTTTCGGCCTCGCGATCGACGCGGACCTCGCCGGCTGGCTCAGCATCCCGCTGATCGCCTCGGTCACCTGGCTTTCGTTGCGTCGCCTCAGGCGGCGGCTGGAGCTCGAGCCCGCCTGAACACGAGCAGCTGGTTGTTCGCCGGCATGGCATGGTCGAAGTCGATGACGATGCCCTCGCGATCGGCGATCTCGCAGACCAGCTCGAAGTCGCGGATGCCGCTCGCCGGGTCGCGGTCCCGCAGGTGAAGGTCGAAGGCGGCGTTGCTGGCCGACGTATAGTCGCCGCGGTAGCGGAACGGACCATAGACCGCCAGCACGCCCCCCGGGGCGAGCACGCGCCCCACGCCCAGGAACAACGCCTCGACCTCCGGCCAGGACATGATGTGAAGCGTGTTGGCGGTGAACACGGCATCCACGTCCGTCACGGGCCAGGCGGGCTGGCGCACGTCGAGCTCGAGCGGGGCCAGCAGGTTCGGGCTGCCCTCGCGCTGGATCCGCCGGGCGAGGTCGGCGAGCCAGTCGCCGCGGTCGGTGGGCTGCCAGCGAAGATGCGGCAGGTGCCGTGCGAAATGCACCGCGTGCTGGCCGGTGCCCGAGCCTATCTCGAGCACCTGCCTGCTGCGCGCGAAGGCCGGCGTGAGCACGGAGAGGATCGGGCCCTTGTTGCGCTCGCAGGCCTCTGAGAAAGGCAGCATGCTCAGCGCGCCGCGGCGAGCTCGGCCTGAAGCCGGCCGAGCACCGAGTCCTTCTCGAGCCACAGCGCGCCGAGCGACTGCTGGAAGCGGCGGCGGAACTCGGGGTCTCCGGCATAGTCGCCGATCATCCACGGCTCGATGGCGCGCTTCTGGACGTCGACGATGATCCGCCGCACCCGGCCGCAGCACAGGTCCCACAGCGAGGGCGTGCGCTCGCCGTAGGCGATGGTGACGTCGAGCGTGGCGTGCAGCATGTCGCCCATGGCCTGCAGCACGAAGGCGACGCCGCCCGCGCGGGGCGGCAGCAGGTGGCGGTACGCGGCTCCCGCGGCATCGCGCTTGGCGCGGCTGAACCGCGTGCCCTCGACGAAGTTGATCACGGTGGTCGGCATGCGCCGGAACTTCTCGCAGGAGCGGCGCGTGGCCGCGAGGTCCTGGCCGCGTGCCTCGGGGTGCTTCTCGAGGTAGGCCGCCGAGTGGCGGCGCATGAACGGCATGTCGAGCGCCCACCAGGCGAGCCCCAGCACGGGCAGCCACTTGAGCTGCTGCTTGATGAAGAACTTTAGGAACGGGATCCGGCGGTTGAAGGCCGCCTGCAGGGCGAGGATGTCGACCCAGGAGCGGTGGTTCGACACCATCAGGTACCACTCCCGGCGTTCGAGGTCCGCGCCGCCGCGCAGCTCCAGCTCGAGCGGCGTGGTGAGCCCGAGGATGGCGTTGTTGGTGCCGATCCAGCCCTCGGCCAGCGCCACCAGCGAGCGGCTCAGGCCGTCGCGCCAGCGGCGCACCGGCAGGAGCAGCTTGACGAGCGCCAGCAGCAACAGCGGCGTGCCCCACAGCAGCGTGTTGAGCACGATCAACAGCAGCGTGAAGGCGCCGCGCAGCGTCGCCAGCATCGGGTGCTCCCTTCCCCGCGTCCCGGTCTCCGGTGGCGATAGTCTAGGCCAACTCGCGGCCCGCCGTTACCATGCCGGCATGGCAGCGGCGCTCGAATCCGTGACCGCCGGCGTGAGCCGCCACCACGAGGCGCTGCGGCTGTTCCGCGACGAGGGTGTGATCGATCGGGAACCAGGGAGCAGGAATCTTGGCCAGGCATGAACGACTGAATCCGGCGACGCTGTTCGATGCCCGGGTGCTCGCCTATTCGCAGGTGATGAAGAGCACGGGCGGCACCCTCGTCCAGGTGGCCGGTCAGGCCGCGCTCGATCGCGAGCTTCGGCTCGTGGGCGAGGGCGACTTCGCGGCGCAGACGCGGCAGTGCTTCGAGAACCTTGGGCACGCGCTCGATGCCGCGGGCGCGAAGCCCGCCGACGTGAACTCGATCCGGATCTACGTCGTCGACATGCGCCCCGACTACGTGCCCGTCCTCAAGCAGGCGCTCGAGGGATTCTTCGGCGAGGCGCTGCCGCCCGGCACGCTCGTCGGCGCGGCGAGCCTCTCCATGCCGGGACTCTTGATCGAGGTCGAGGCGACGGCGGTGGTCTGATCAGGGCAGGCCCACGGCCAGCCGATCGCGGACGAACGAGCAGAACCGCGCGGCATCCGCGCCGTTGATGACCCGGTGGTCGTAGGAGAGCGACAGCGGCATCACGAGCCGCGGCTCGACGCGCCCGTCGATCCACTCGGGGCGTTCGCGCGCGGGCGATACGCCGAGGATGGCCACGTCGGGCGGGTTGATGATCGGCGTGAAGCCGGTGCCGCCGAGGTTTCCGAGGCTCGAGATCGTGAAGCAGGAGCCTTCCATCTCCGAAGGCTTGAGCTTGCCGGCGCGGCCGCGCGCGGCGAGGTCGGCGATGGCCGCGGCGAGGCCGGGCAGGTCGAGCCGGTCGGCGCCCGCGATCACGCCGACCACGAGGCCGGCGGGCGCCTCGACGGCGATGCCGAGGTTCACGTAGCGCTTCAGCACGAGCCGGCGCTGCTCCACGTCGAGCGAGGCGCAGAAGCGGGGGAACTCGGCGAGCGCGAGGACCGTCGCGCGCGCCACCCAGGCGAGCAGCGTGAGCTTCTGCCCCCCGCCCGCGGCGTTCAGCCGCCTGCGCCCGGCCTCGGCGGCGGTGACGTCGGCGTCCTCGAAGTGGGTGACGTGGGGGATCTGCGTCCAGGCGGCGTGCAGGCGCGCACCGCCGATCTGCTGGATGCGCGAAAGCGGCGAATGATCGACGGGCCCGAAGCCGTCGTGCGCCGCCGGCGCTTCCCCCGGTGGCGGCCCGGCGCTCACGCCGCGCTGCCGCGCGCGGCGAGCGCGCGCAGCTCGTTCTTCAGCACCTTGCCGCCGGCGTTGCGGGGCAGCGCGCCGGCGTGCAGGAAGCGCTTGGGCACCTTGTAGCCGGCGAGCCGCTCGCGGCAGTGGCGCTCGAGTTCGCCGGCCGCCGCGGCCCCCTGCGCGCGCGGCACGACGAAGGCCACGAGCGCCTCGCCCCAGCGCTCGTCGGGCACGCCGATGACGGCGGCCTCGAGCACCTCGGGGTGCTGGTGCAGCTGCTCCTCGATCTCCCGCGGGTACACGTTGTAGCCGCCGGTGATCACCATGTCCTTCTTGCGGTCCACGATGTAGAAGTAGCCGTCCTCGTCCTGCCGCGCGAGGTCGCCGGCCGACACCCAGCCGTCGCGCATGCAGGCGGCGGTCTCTTCGGGCCGGCCGAAGTAGCCTTCGAAGAGATAGGGCGAGCGCGAGTAGAGCTCGCCGATCTCGCCGGGGGCGACTTCACGGCCGTCCTCGTCGAGCAGGCGGATCTCGTTCAGGGCGAAGGCGCGCCCGACGCTCGCGCGTCGCGAGAGCTGGTCCACCGGGCGGAGGTTCGTGACCACGCCGGCCTCGGTCGAGCCATAGGTCTCGTGCAGCAGCCCCTCGCCCCAGTAAGAGACGATCTGCTGCTTGGTGGCGTAGGGCAGGGCCGAGGCGTTCGACATGATGGTGCGCAGCGCGCCGCAGCTGCCGCGCCAGCGCTCGAGCACGGGTCTTTCCTGGGCGAAGATCGCGTGGAAGTGCGCCGGCACCATGAACACGCCGGTGAACGGCGCCGAGCCGAGCCTCTTCAGTACCAGCTCGGGATCGAACTTCGGCAGCACCTCCACGGTGCCGCCGAAGTACAGCGAGGCCATGATGAACGCGAAGCCTGCCCCGTGCGCCATCGGCGCGATGCCGAGCTGCAGGTCGTCCGGCCCGTAGCAGCCGTACTCCATCGCCATGCCGTGGAAGGTCAGCACCCGCGAGCGGTGCGAGATGACGATGCCCTTGGGCTTGCCGGTGGTGCCGGAGCTGTAGACGAGCGTGAAGGCGTCGGTCTCGTCGAGCCCGACGAGCGGCATGGCGGGCGTCGCGGCGGCGAGCCAGGCCTCGTACTCCTCACCCAGCGCGATGACCCGCTCGACCGTCCGGAAGCGCGCGGCGCCGACCACGTCGGCCGCCGCCGGGTGCACGACGACGAAGCGCGCGCCGCAGTCGTCGCAGGCCTCCGCGATCTCGCGCGCGGTGAGCCGCGGGCTCAGCGTGGCGACGATGCCCCCAGCGTCGGAGAAGCCGCAGACGAGTTCCGGGTACTCGATGCAGTTCGGCGCGACCACGGCGACACGATCGCCGGAAACGAGCCCGGCGGCGGTTGCGGCACTCGCGAGGCGCCGGACGCGCTGCGAGAGCTCCCCGTAGCTGCGCGCGGCGCCGTCGCACAGGAGCGCGGTCTTGTGCGGCGTGCGCGCGGCCGAGGCGTGCAGCCCGGAGGACAGCAGCAGGGGCCGGTAGGCGGAACTCGCGGCGCGGTTAGCCATGGTGCACGCAGAGGACCTGTCGACGCCTGGAATCGGGAGCCGCAATGTTTGCGTGAGGCCGCGGCGGCTGCAAGCGAAGATTCCTTATTCCCTGAAGATCATGGGCTTGGCGCGAGGGACCGCCCCAAATGGTTCACGAGTGTGAACTACCGGTGCACAGACGTGCTTGACCGCCGGAATCTCCGGGTGTATCTCTCCGCTTCGAAGGCTTGCGGCCGCCGGCGCGCCCGCCGGTGCGCGGCCAGGCCAGCCCACCAACATTCGAGGGGAATCCAGATGAATCGGCTGTTCGCTCGACAGGTCCGCCTTGCCGTGCTCGGCACGCTCGCCGCCGCCGCCCCGGCCGCGCTTGCCGCCGAAGGCCCGGTGCTCGAGGAGATCACGGTCACCGCCGAGAAGCGCCAGAGCACCGTCCAGGAGACCCCGCTGTCCATCGCCGCCTTCAGCGGCTCGGACCTCGCCGACGCTGGCGTGTTCGACAGCTACGGCCTCGCCAACCTCACGCCGGGCCTCACCATCCAGAAGGAGGTGATCGGCAAGGTGGTGATCCGCGGCGTCGGCACCGAGAACTACACCGTCGGCAGCGATCCGGGTGTGGCGATCCACAAGGACGGCGCCTACGTCGCCCGCTCGTCGGTGGCGATCTTCGACTTCTTCGACGTCAATCGCGTCGAGGTGCTGCGCGGACCGCAGGGCACGCTGTACGGCCGCAACGCGACCGGCGGCGTCATCAACATCATCTCGAACGAGCCGGGCGAGGAGTTCGGCGGCTACGTCAAGGCGGACTTCGGCGAATACTCGAAGATGCGCTTCGAAGGCGCCGTCACCGGCGCGCTGGGCGACTCGCCTGCCGTCACCGGACGCCTGTCGTTTCTCTACGCCGAGCGCGACGGCTACACGGACAACATCTTCCCGGGCCTGCCCGGCATTCCCGCCGACCCCGGCTTCGGCTTCCCTGGCACCGCCGACGTCCCGAGCGCCTCCGCGCAGGGCGTCGACGAGCTCGACAACCAGGAGCTGTGGGCGCTGCGCGGCCAGCTGAAAATCAACATGGGCGACAGCGCGAACCTGCTGCTCATCGGCGAGGTCACGCGCGACGACAGCCTGCCGCCGGCCTTCAAGTACTTCCAGGGCGCGCCGTGGTTCAACCCGGCGGTCGACCGCGACCTGCCGGACCTCAGGACCGTGTCGCAGGGCTTCGAGAAGGCCATCCCGGGCACGAACCGCACGGTGCCCTCCTTCGGTCGCGCCGACCAGGACGCGTTCCAGGCGAAGCTGACCTGGAACCTCGACGGCATGACCTTCACGTCGCTGACGGCCTATCGCACGATCGACTTCTCGTGGATCAACGACGGCGACGGCTTCGACACCTACTTCGTCACCTACTTCCAGACCGACGAGTCGAAGCAGTGGACGCAGGAGTTCCAGCTGGCGAGCGACGGCGGCGGCAAGCTGGACTGGATCGTCGGCGGGTTCTACCTCGACGAGGACGCCAAGACCTTCACAGGCATCCCCTTCGTGCTGCCGTTCTTCGGCCCGGCGCCCTACATCCTCTGGGACGGCGTGTCCGACACCAAGGCCTACGCGATCTATGGCCAGGGGACCTACGCGTTCAACGACCGCCTCAAGCTGACCGTCGGCGCGCGCTACAACAAGGAGGAGAAGCAGGGCGACCTCGTCTACAACCTGTTCGGCTTCGTCGGCGGTCCGGACTTCTACCTGGGCGCGCCCCCGGGCACCGCCTGGGCCGACGTGCTCGACGACGACTGGGACGCGGTGACCCCGAAGGTCGCGCTCGACTACAAGTTCACGGACGACGTGATGGGCTACCTGTCCGCGACCCGCGGCTTCAAGAGCGGCGGCTTCAACCTGCTCGCCGGCCAGGCACCCTACGACCCGGAGAAGCTCTGGTCCTACGAGGCGGGCGTCAAGACCCGCTGGATGGACGGGCGCGTGATCGCGAACGTCAGCGCCTTCCTCTACGACTATGAGGACATGCAGGTCGGCAAGGTGGTCAACACTTCCGCCGTCGTCACCAACGCCGCGGCCGCCACGATCATGGGCGCCGAGGCCGAGGTCCGCGCGCTGCTCGGCGGCGGATTCGAGCTGAACGCTGGCCTGTCGCTGCTCGACACCGAGTACGACGAGTTCATCACCGAGGACCCCTACTGGGTCGGCACGCCGGGCTGCGGCACGCTGGTCAACGCCCCGAACGAGGTGAACCTCAAGGGCTGCCAGCTGCCGCGCGCACCCGAGTTCCAGGGGACTCTGGGCTTGAGCTGGACGACGGCGCTCGCCAACGGCGCGACGCTGACGCTGCGCGGCGACTATGCGTATCGCGACAAGCAGTACTTCACCCAGTTCAACCGCGAGGTCGTCGCGCAGGACGGCTACGGGCTGCTCAATGCGCGCATCACCTACACCTCAGCGGACGGCAAGTTCTTCGCCAGCGCCTACGGCGACAACGTCACCGACGAGGACTACTACGTCACCGTGCTCGAGAGCGGCGTGGCGCAGGTCTCGGTGGTGCCGCAGGCCGTGGTCGGGCCGCCGCGGCAGGCGGGCGTCACGCTCGGCTTCAACTTCTAGCCGGGCGGCCCCGGGAGGCGAGGCATGGCGAACCCGTCGTTCCTGTTCGTCGAGTTGCCCGGCGAGCACGCAGACCAGGTCGGCATCCTGGCGCGCTCGGCTGCCGACCTGCGCAGGCGCGGCGGCGAGGTGCTCGCCTTCGCGCCGGCGGGGCGCGTGGCGAGCCTCGAGCCGGGCACGATGGGGGCCTCGATACTGATCGCGCGCTGGCCGGAGCCTGGCGCGGCAATGGAGGCCGCGGGCAGGGACCTCGTCGCGGCGCTTGGCAAGGCACTGCCGGCCGGCTCGACGCCGCTGGTGCTGCAGGTCGCCGGCCTGCCGGAGAACGGGCTGCCCGAGATGATGGAGATCCCGACGGTCGCGAGCGTGCCGCCGGCGCCCAGGACGCCGCGCAACGCGCTGATGGTGATCCGCGGCAGCGTCTCCGACCCGACGCGCATCGACGGCTACCGCGACGTGATCCTGCCGATGCTCAAGGAGCGCGGCGGCTACTACGAGGTGTTCGCGCTGCAGCCGGGCGAAGTCACCGCGTTCGCCGGCGAGTGGAACGAGCAGATCTTCGCCATCTCCCGCTGGCCGCAGCGCGCCAACGCCGAGGACTTCTGGTATTCGGAGCGCTACCAGACGGTCGCGATCCCCAAGCGCCTCGGCGCCGGCCGGTTCACGGTCAACCTCGTGGACGCGGCGGACTGAGGCCGGCAGGCGGGCGAGCGTGGCCAAGGACGCCAAGGCCCTGGGGCTCGCCTTCCTGCAGTCGTTCTGGGACGGCGATCCGGAGCGCGGCTACGCGCTCTGCGCGCCCGAGGCGCGCTGGCGTTTCCAGCGCTCGCTGCACGACCCGGTCGAGGTCCCGGTGCGCGAGGCGGTGGAGTGGCTGATGCGGAACCTCGTCTCCGGCTTCGACCCCGACTCCGGCTACTCGGTCGAGCTGTTCGGCGCCATCGGCGAAGGCGACGAGGCGGCCATCGAGTACTCGGCGACCGGCCGCACGCGCGCGGGCGAGACCTACCACAACCGCTACCACGTGCGCTTCACCGCGCGCGATGGCAAGCTCGTGTCCATCCGGCCCTACTTCGACACGCACTACGTCAGCCAGGTGCTGCACGACCTCGGCTGACGCCGGCAACCGCCGCCCGCGGGGCGGCAGAGGAGCAAGCCCCATGACCATCATCCGCACCGCGCTCAGCATGGCCGTGAAACCCGGCAGCGAGGCCGCCTACCTCGACTGGCTGCGCGGCGCCGTGGGCGCGCTGGAGCCGGTCTACGCGCGCACCGGCGTGCTCAGCAAGGCGGTGATGATGGCCGGGCCGCAGATCATCGCGGTCTACGAGCACGACCGCCCCGGCGCGGTCGAGGCTGCCTTTGCCCAGCCCGAGTCGGCCGAGATGATGGCCGGCCGGCTCGGCGCGCTGCTCGACCCCGCGGTCGCGCCGGCCTTCTACGAGAGCCTCCTGCTCTGGCGAAATCCCGCCGGCCGCGCCGACCGGCACGTGGCGCTCAAACTCGCGATCAAGCCGGGCACCGAGGCGCCCTACCGCGACTGGGCGAGGAACGCGGCCGCCCGCCAGTTCGACGTGGTCTGGCGGCGCTTCGAGCTCGCGCTCAAGGAGGTGCTGATCAGCGGCACCAGCGTGATCTCGCACTACGAGTGCAAGGACAGCGCGAGCGTGCTCGCGACCTTCGGCGAGCCGGAGGCGATCGAGGCGATGCAGACCAACCTCGGGCCGCTGCTCGACCTGCAGCCGGGAACGCCGATCGCCCCCTACGAGGAAGTCCTGACCTGGAAGGCCGCGGGCGCCCGCGGCGCCGCCCGCGCGGCGGGGTGAGGCGGCGGGTCAGCCAGCGGCGCCGGCACGCGGCCGGGCCCGCGTCGCGCCCATGTGGCGCGACATCGCGCCCTTGATGGCCTTCAGGATCGCCCGCTCGTTGCGGCGCATCCGGTCGCGCAACCCGCCCACGCCGATCGCCATGGGGAAGCCCTCCACCTGGGAGGGGAAGGGCACGGCGATCGCGCCGGTGTCCGGGAAGACCGCGTCATAGAGCACCGCGAAGCCGAGCTGGCGGGTCTCGCGAACGACCTTGAGCACCGCGTCGAGGTCCACCCTGTCGGCGCGGCGGCGCGCCCGCGTGCGCGCGCGCTGCGCGAGCGCGGCGATCTCCTCGTCGGACAACTGCGAGAGGATGGCGGTGCCGACCGCGGTCGTGAACAGCGGCGCGACGAAGCCTTCGGTCATGCTGAGCGAGATCGGGAAGGTGCCGGGGAGCACCTTGAGGAAGTTCACCGACAGGTCGTTCTGCACGCTGAGCGTGACCGTCTCCATGGTGGCGGCGTGGACCTCGGAGATGATCGCGAACGCGTCCCCCGCGCCGAGCACCGCCGCGGGCACCCAGTCGCCTAGGCGCGTCACGCTGAGGGAGGGGAAGTAGCGCAGCGTGCGCGGCTGCAGCACGAGGTAGCCGAGCGAGACCAGGCTCTTCAGCAGCGCATTGGTGCTCGACTTCGGGTAGCCCAGCGCCTGGCCGATCTCGGCCGCCGTGAGCTGCCGCCGCTCGCTGCGAAAGAGTTCCAGCACCTCGAATGCGCGTCCCGCGGACTTGACCACGCCCGCCGCCGCGGCCTCCGGCTCCGCCTCCCGCCGAGTGTCCTGCATGGCCCCCTCCCTGCGCCCGTCCTGGGCTCAAGTTCATGAGTATGAACCAGAAGATTACATGAAAGAACCCACTTGTTGACGCCCCTTCGCGTGGCTGGCTAGCATGCGGATCGATCTCCACTGAACGCCGACTCCCGGGAGGCTCCTCATGGCCGCTGATCCCAAGGCTCTCGACCCCGGCAAGCAGGCGCTGTGCCTGTCGCTGTACATCACGATGGCGCGGATCTCGGCCGCCGACAAGGCGATCCAGCGCGGCCTCTCCGCCGGCGAGCTGCAGTTCCAGTACTACCCGGCGGGCGGCCAGGAGGCGATCCCGGCCGGCATCTGCTCGGTGCTGAAGCCGGACGACTACGTGGTCGCGACCTACCGCGTGATCCACGACATCGTTGCCAAGGGCACGCCGCTCAACGAGATCATGGCCGAGATGTACGGCCGCCAGGCCGGCAGCTGCAAGGGCAAGGGCGGCCCGATGCACATGTCGGACCCGAAGTCCGGGCTCATGGTCACCACCGGCATCGTCGGCGGCGGCATCCCGATCGCGAGCGGCCTCGGCCTCGGCGAGCAGCTGAAGGGCAGCGGCAAGGTCGTGGTGGTGAACTTCGGCGACGGCGCGACCAGCATCGGCGCCTTCCACGAGGGCCTGGTGATGGCCTCGATCTGGAAGCTGCCGGTCGTGTTCGTCTGCCAGAACAACCAGTACGCGGAGTACACGGCGCTCGAGGAGTACACGCTCACGCGCGACTTCTCGAAGCGCGCCGCGGCCTACGAGATGGCCGGCATCCGCGTCGACGGCAGCGACCCGCTCGCGGTGCGCGAGGCGGCGGCCAAGGCCATCGACCGCGCGCGCCGCGGCGACGGCCCGACGCTGATCGAGGCCTACTGCGAGCGCCTGCAGGGCCACGCCTTCGGAAGCGACGAGGCGCACATGGACAAGGACCGGCTGCGCAAGGCCAAGGCCGACGCGCCGGTGCCGCGCTTCCGCAAGCGCCTGCTCGACGAGGGACTCGCCACCGAGGCGGAGCTCGCCGCGATCGACGCCGCCGCGCGTAAGGAAGTGGACGAGGCGATGGCCTACGCCAAGGGCTGCCCGATGCCGCCGCCCGAGGAGGTCTACCTCGACGTGTTCGGCGACCCGACGGCGCTGCCGCCGGGCGAGGGCCCGGGTCGCGGCAGCCACGGCAAGGCCGCGCCGCTGCCGGCGACCGAGCGCGTGATCACCTTCAGCCAGGCGGTCAACGAGGCGCTCGCGATCGCGCTGGAGCAGGACGAGCGCGTGTTCCTGATGGGCGAGGACATCGCCGACCCGGCCGGCGGCGTGCTGAAGACCACCTACGGGCTGTCCACGCGCTTCGGCCGCGACCGCGTCCGGCCGACGCCGATCGCCGAGACCGGCATCGTCGGCGCGGCCATCGGCGCGGCGATGGCGGGCTTGCGGCCCGTGCCCGAGATCATGATCAACGACTTCCTGATGGTGGCGATGGACCAGCTCGCCAACCACGCCGCCAAGCTGCGCTACATGTCGGGCGGGCGCACCAACGTGCCGCTCACTATCCGCACCGTGAGCGCCGGCTTCGTCGGCAGCTTCGGCGCGCAGCACTCGCAGAGCCTCGAGGCCTGGCTCGCGCACTCGCCGGGCCTCAAGATCGCCTACCCGAGCACGGCCGCCGACGCCAAGGGCCTGCTGCTCACCTGCATCTTCGACGAGGATCCCTGCGTGTTCTTCGAGGCCGCGCGGGTGTACTTCAACCCCGGCCCGGTGCCGGAGGGCGACTACCGCATTCCGCTCGGCGTCGCCGACGTGAAGCGCAAGGGCAGCGACCTCACGATCGTCAGCTACGGCTGGCCGGTGGTCGAGGCGCTCGGCGTGGCCGAGGCGATGGCGAAGGAGGGTGTCGACATCGAGGTGGTGGACCTGCGCTCGCTGGTCCCGCTCGACCTCGAGACCGTGCTCGCGAGCGTCCGCAAGACCGGCCGCGCGCTCGTGGTGCACTCCGGCGTGGGCTTCTCGGGCTTCGGCGCGGAGCTCGCCGCGCAGATCCACCGCCACCTGCACGGCGCGCTCAAGGCGCCGGTCGGCCGGGTCTGCGGCCTGTACACGCCGATCCCGTTCTCGCAGGGCATCGAGGCGCTGCACTTCCCGACCGGCGAGCGCATCGCCGCGGGCGTGCGCCAAACGCTGGGGAAGTGACGTGCCGACCACGCTCAAGATCCCCAAGGCCGCGGTCTCCATGCAGGAGGGCATCCTGGTCGAGTGGCTGGTGGCCGACGGCGCGGCGGTGAGCGAGGGCCAGCCGATCTACGTGCTCGAGCTCGAGAAGAGCAGCATGGACGTCGAGTCCCCCGCGGCGGGAACGCTCAAGCACATCGGCACGCCGGGCACCACCTACAAGGTGGGCGAGGTGATCGGCGAGATCCGCGCCGAGGGCGAGGCGGCGGCGTGAGCGCGATCCTGGCGCCGGGGCCGGTGTACCACGCCGGCTACGTCGTGGCGGACATCCGCCAGGCGATCCGGCACTGGGTGGAGCAGCTCGGCGCCGGGCCCTTCTTCCTGTTCGAGGGCTTCGGCTTCACCGACCCGGTCTACCGTGGCCGCAAGCTCGGGCCGCAGGTCACGCTGGCCTTCGCCTTCTCCGGCGACTTCTGCGTCGAGCTGATCCAGCAGACCGACGAGACGCCGTCCATCTATCGCGAGGCGCCGCGCGCGCTGCACCACGTCGGCATCGCGGTCGACGACCTCGACGCGGCCACGGCCGCCTACACGCGGGCGGGCGTCGAATGCGCGTTCCGCGGCGGGTTTCCTTTCGGCGGCGGTTGCGCCTACCTCGACACCGTGGCGACGCTCGGCTTCATGACCGAGCTGGTGCAGCGTACGGAGGCCGTCGACGGCATGCTCGCGCAGATGAAGGCGGCCCATGCGGGCTGGAACCGCCGGGACCATGTCGCGACCCTCGGCTGACCCCGACCGCCGCCGGTTCCTGGTCGGCGTCATCACGCTCGCCGCGGCGCAGCTGCTGCCGCCCGGCGCGCGCGCTGCCGGCGCCGAAGAGCCGGGCGACGCGGCCCTGTGGCGCTCGGTGCTCATGACGATGTTCCCGCACCCGGGCCTCGACCCGGCGCTCTACGGGCCGGCCGCCGCCGCGCTGGTCGCCGCGTCGGCCGACCCGAACGTCCGCGCGCTGCTCGGCGCCGGGCGGGAGGCGCTCGAGGCGGCGGCGGGCGGCGACTGGCAGGCCGCCGACGCCGGGGCGCGCACGCAGGCGGTGGAGGCAATCGTCGGCACGCCGCTCTTCGCGCTGCTACGCCAGACCACGGTGTTCACGTTCTACAACGACCCGAAGCTCTGGGCCGAGTTCGGCTACGTGGGCGACGCGTGGAGCTTCGGCGGCTGGATCGACCGGGGCGTCGACACGATCGACTGGCTGCCGGACCCGCCAGCCGCGGAGCCGGCATGAGCGCCGCGGAGGCCGCGACGCGCTTTGCGCTCGACGACGAATCGGTCGCCGTCGTCATCGGCTCCGGCGCCGGCGGCGCCGTGGTGGCGCACGAGCTGGCGCGACGCGGCAAGCGGGTGGTGCTGCTCGAGGCGGGCGGCGAGGTGCCGGTCTCCGACTACCGCAACGACGAGTTCTTCGCCTTCCAGCAGCTCACCTGGCTGGATCCGCGCACCAGCTCCGGCGACTGGAGCCCGGCGCGGACGTCGCCGGCCATGCCCGCCTACACCGCCAAGGTCGTCGGCGGCACCACGGTCATCTGGGGCGCGCTGGCGTTTCGCATCCAGCCGCACGAGCTGCGCGCCCGCACGACCTACGGCGACATCGACGGCGCCGACCTCGTCGACTGGCCGGTCACGCTCGAGGAGCTCGAGCCCTGGTGGGAGCTCGCCGAGGACCGCATGGGCGTCACCGGCACGCACGGCATTCCCCGCCTGCCGGTCACCAACAGCTACAAGGTGCTGCACGCCGGCGGGACGCGGCTCGGTTATCGGCAGATCGCGAACGACCGCCACGCCATCAACAGCCGGCCGCGGGACGGAAGGCCCGCCTGCCGCCAGCTCGGCTTCTGCGGCCAGGGCTGCAGGATGTCGGCCAAGTGGTCGACGGCCTACACCGAGATCCCCGCCGCGCTCGCCACCGGCAAGCTCGACCTGCGGCCGCGCTCGACCGCGCTTCGCATCGAGCAGGCCCCGGACGGGCGCGCGAGCGGCGTGCTCTACGCCGACGCCGAGGGCCGACGGCAGTTCCAGAAGGCCGCGCTCGTCATCGTCGCGGCCAATGCGGTCGAGACGCCGCGGCTCTTGCTCAATTCCGACTCGGGCCGCGCCCCGCAGGGCCTCGGCAACGCCTCGGGCCTGGTCGGGCGCTTCTACACCAAGCACCTGAACGGCTCGCTGTTCG
The DNA here is from genome assembly GCA_964406445.1 of uncultured Steroidobacteraceae bacterium. Lineage (GTDB taxonomy): Bacteria > Pseudomonadota > Gammaproteobacteria > Steroidobacterales > Steroidobacteraceae > SG8-30. The sequence goes on along the minus strand of CAYORU010000001.1, from coordinate 134,219 downwards.
GCCTGTTCGAGAAGAAGGTCGAGATGCACCGCGGCGTGACCATGAGCGGCACGGTCTACGACGAGGCCGCGCACGATCCGCGGCGCGGCTTCGCCGGCGGCTACCTGATCCAGGGCGTGCAGCTCGGCGTGCCCTACCTCGCGGCCGTGATCCGCCCGGACGGCTGGGGCCGCGAGTTCACCCGCTTCGTCGAGCGCTACGACCACCTCGCCGGGGTGTGGCAGAACGGCGAGGACCTGCCGCGCGCCGGCAACCGCATCACTCTCGATCCCGGGGTGAAGGACGCGCACGGCCTGCCGGTGGCCCACGTCCACGTCGACGAGCACGACAACGACGTCGCCATGCGCGAGCACTTCTACCGGCAGTCGGAGGCTCTGATGCGCGCGGCCGGGGCGGTGGACGTGATGCGCGGCACGCCGGTCTCGGCGAGCCACAACATGGGCACGTGCCGGATGAGCGCCAGGGCCGGGGAGGGCGTCACCGACCCCTTCGGCCGCAGCCACGAGGTGGCGAACCTGTTCGTCTGCGATGGCAGCCTGTTCCCGACCGCGAGCGCCGAGAACCCGACGCTCACGATCGTGGCGCTGGCGATGCGCCAGGCCGACCACATCGCCCGGACCTTCGCCTGAGGCCGGCTCAGCGGCGGGTTGGCCGCTCCTCGAACTGCGGAAGCGCGTCGGTGATCGCGTCCCAGGGCGCCTTCGAGCCGGCGTAAATGTGTGCGTCCACCGCCCTGCCGGGTGCGCAATCCATCGCGCCCACCGGCAGCATCACCCGGTCGTGCTCGGGCATCACCCGCGGCACCGGGCTGCCGCAGCGGCGGCAGAAGTCCTGCGTGAAGGCCTTCGCGTCGGGCAGCTTGAAGTGGGCGAGGCGGTCCTCGCCGCCAAGCCAGCGGAACTGCGCGAACGCGTAGAACGCGTTGGTGGCGAAAGACGCGCCGCGTGCGCGGCGGCATCGCGAGCAGTGGCAGTGGAACATCATCGCCGGCGGGCCCTCGACCTCCCAGGTCACGTCGCCGCACAGGCAGCTGCCGTGCGCCGCGCCCTCGCGCGCGGGCGGCGTTTCGCGCTCGACGCTCGGCATGTCGAGGCCCGGCGGCCACCCCGGATACTGCGGCAGGTCGTCGGTGATCTCGTCCCAGTCGGGCTTGGAGGCCACGAACATGTGCAGCTGGGGCGAGATGCCGAGGTCGCCCTCGAGGTTGCCCGCAGGTGCGACGATCATGTCGCCGGTGACGATCGGCGTCACCGAGCCGCAGTGGCGGCAGAAGGCGCGGTGGCCCTCCGCGGACGAGGCGTAGGTCTCGACCGCGTCCTCGCCCGAGATCCAGCGAAAGCCCGACAGCGGCGCGGCCGCCCACGTGGCGAACAGCGAGCCGTGCGACTTGCGGCACATCGAGCAGTGGCAGTGACCCATGAAGCTGAACGGCCCGTCGATCTCGTAGCGCACGGCGCCGCAGAGGCAGGTTCCGGTCGTCATGTCATGTTCCTCTTGAACTTCGACCACGATGCGCGGCATTGTTGCACTGACCCGCCGCGCCCCGTTCGGGTGAATCCAATCCCTTTTTAAGCGGGTTAGTCCAACACCATGTCGTGGCGCGGCGGGTCGCCCGCGCCACCGGCGGGTATTCGCCCGACTCCACCCTCCCGCCGAAGCGTCCTTTCTCCGAAGGCCAGCTTAGCAGCATCCCTCGGTCCGCCAGAAGATCGTGCGCCGCGCGGAACTTGTGCCATCCTGCGGGCCTAACAGGGACGAGTTCCAGGCAGCGGCGGGGACGAATGGATCGGGTGATCGACGCCGCGGGCCTCGAGCGACGCTACCGGATGGGTGCCGAGACGGTGCACGCGCTGCGCGGCGTCGATCTCGCCGTCGGGCGCGGCGAGTACGTCGCCGTCATGGGCGCCTCGGGCTCCGGCAAGTCCACGCTCATGAACATCCTCGGCTGCCTGGATACCCCCGATGCCGGGCGCTACCTGCTGAACGGTCACGCGGTGGACCGGCTGCGCGAGGCGGAGCTCGCGCGGGTCCGCAACCGCGAGATCGGCTTCGTGTTCCAGACCTTCAACCTGCTGCCGCGCGCGACCGCGCTCGGCAACGTCGAGACGCCGCTCGTGTATGCGGGCGTCGGCCGGCGCGAGCGGCGGGAGCGCGCGCGCCGCGCGCTGGAGCGGGTCGGCCTGGCCGAGCGCATGGACCACCGGCCCGCGGAGATGTCCGGCGGCCAGCGCCAGCGCGTCGCCATCGCCCGGGCGCTGGTCAACGAGCCGGCGATCCTGCTGGCCGACGAGCCGACCGGCAACCTCGACTCCGCCACCGGCGCCGCGATCCTGTCGCTCTTCGACGAGCTGCACGCCGCCGGCAACACCGTCATCCTGGTCACCCACGAGGCCGACGTCGCGGCGCACGCCGCCCGCGCCATCACCCTCCTGGACGGCCGCATCCAGTCCGACGTCCGCCGCCCCGGAGCCGCCGCTTGAACACCCGCCGCCTGCCGGTCCTCGTCGCGCTCCTCGCAGTCGCCGCCTGCGGCGACCGGCAGGCGTCCACCGCCACCCTCTACGACACCGCCACCGTCGACCGGCGTGACCTCGCGGTCACCGTCGAGGCGGCCGGGACGCTGGAGCCGGTCGCCACCGTCGAGCTCAAGTCGAAGGCCTCCGGCGAGATCCTCGAGATCGCCGCCGAGACCGGCGACGTTGTCGAGGAGGGCGCGCTGCTGGTGCGCATCGACCCGCGCACCGCCCGCAACCGCCTCGCGCAGGCGGAGGCGGACCTCGAGTCCGCGCGCGCCCGGCTCGGCATCGCCAGGGCGCAGCAGGAGCGGGCGGTGGCGCTGCGCGACCAGGGCGTGCTGAGCAAGCCCGATTACGAGAAGGCGGCGCTCGAGCTGGCCTCGGCCCAGGCGCAGGTGGTCGCCGGGCAGGTGGCGGTCGAGAACGCGCGGATCGCGCTCGGCGACACGCAGATCCGCGCGCCGATCGGCGGCACGATCATCGAGAAGAAGGTCGAGAAGGGCCAGGTCATCTCCTCCCCGACCCAGGACGTCGGCGGGGGCACCCTGCTGCTCAAGATGGCCGACCTCGGCAAGGTGCAGGTGCGGGTGCTGGCGGACGAGACGGACATCGGCAAGATCCGCGCCGGGCAGCCGGTCCGCGTGCGTGTCTCGGCTTACCCGAACCAGCCCTTCGCCGGCGAGGTGCTCAAGGTCGAGCCGCAGGCGGTGGTCGAGCAGAACGTCACGCTGTTCGGCGTGCTGGTCTCGATCGACAACCGGCTCGGGCTGCTGAAGCCCGGCATGAATGCCGACGTGACCATCAGCGTGGCGAGCGCCGAGCAGGTGCTCACCGTGCCGGTCGCGGCGCTGCGGACCCGGCGCGACCTGGCGACCACCGCGCAGATCCTCGGCCTCGACGAGGAGGACCTGCGCGGCCGGCTCGAGTCCGCCGGCGACGGCGCTCCGGCGAGCCGGGAAGCCGCGGCCGGGCCGACGCGGGCCGACGGCGCCTCCCGGCCTCCGCACGGCGCCCCGCGGACGGGGGAACGTGGCGAAGGGCCGGCGGCGGCCGACGGCTACCAGTTCGGCAGCCGCTTCTGGGTGGTGCTGCAGCGGGGCGAGGAGCGCAGTCCGGTGCCGGTGCAGACCGGGCTCACGGACCTCGACCGGGCCGAGGTCGTCGCCGGCCTTACCGAGGGCGACACCGTCCTGCTCCTGCCGAGCACCCACCTCGTCGAGACGCAGCAGGAGCTGCAGAACTTCGTCACCAGCCGCATCGGTGGCGTGCCCGGCATCGCCCAGCGCGACTCGCAGCAGCAGGGGTCTTCGCAGGGCCCGCCGCGGCAGCGCTGAGGCCGCCGTGCCGCTCGTCGAGGTCTTCGCCACCGCGCTCGGCTCGATCCGGGCGAACCTGTTCCGCGCCGCGCTCACCATGCTCGGCGTGGTGATCGGCGTGGCGGCGGTGATCACCATGGTGGCGCTCGGTGCCGGCGCGCAGCGCGCCATCGACGAGCAGCTGCAGTCCTTCGGCGGCAACGTGCTGACGATCGGCCCCGGTCCCTGGTTCCTGCGCGGCGTATCCCGCCAGCGCGACACGCTCGACATCGCCGACGCCGAGCTGCTGGCCCGCGAGTCGCGCCACCTCGCCGGGGTGGCGCCGGAGATGAGCCTTCGCGAGCAGGTCAAGCTGGGCGGCCGCAACCTCAACCTCAGGATCACCGGGACCACCGCCAACTACGCCGAGGTGCAGGCCTACTCGGTCGCCGAAGGACGCATGTTCACCGCCGCGGACGACGCGGCGCGCCGGCGCGTCGTGGTGCTCGGGGGCGACGTGCCCTCGCAGTTCGAGAGCGACGCCGCGGCGATGATCGGGCGCACCGTGCAGATCCGCGCCGTGCCCTTCGAGGTGATCGGCGTGTTCGAGCGCAAGGGCGAGTTCGCGCCGGGCATGTCGGGCGACACCAGCGTGTTCATCCCGCTGCAGACCGCGCGGCACCGCCTGACGGGCAGCGATGCGCTGCAGTCGATCGGCGTGGAGGTCGCGCCCGGCTCGACCGCCGAGCAGGCGATGGTCGACGCCGAAAGGCTGCTGCGCCGCGCCCACGGCATTCCCCCGGGCCGCGACAACGACTTCGCCATCTACGACCGCAAGACCATCCTCAACGTGCGCGCCCAGGCGGCCGGCATCCTCGGCTACCTGCTCGCCGGCATCGCCGGCATCAGCCTGCTGGTCGGCGGCATCGGCATCATGAACGTCATGCTCGTGACCGTCACCGAGCGGACCCGCGAGATCGGCATCCGCAAGGCGCTCGGCGCGACCCGCGGCGCGATCATGGCGCAATTCCTGGTCGAGTCCGTGACCCTGTGCCTGCTCGGCGGCGCGATGGGCATCGCGCTCGGGGCCGGGCTCGCCGCGCTGCTGTCGAACCTGGCCGGCTGGCAGACCGCCGTCACGGCCGAGTCGGTGCTGCTCGCCTTCGGCTTCAGCGCGGCGGTCGGGATCCTGTTCGGCCTGATGCCCGCGCGCCGCGCCGCGCGGATGGACCCGATCGAGGCGCTGCGGCACGAGTAGGGGCGGGCCGCATCGCGCATCCGCGCGCCTCGCGCCACCCGTGCAGGGCGCTCCTAGGCCTGGCGGTCGATGCGCATCGCGAGCAGCACCGACGTGTTGGTGCGCTGCACGCCGTCGATCTGGCCGATCTCGTCGAGCAGCGCGTCGAGGCGGCGGGTCGTCGGCGCGTGCAGGATCGCGACGTAGTCGAACTCGCCGCTGACGGCCGCGAGCTGCCTGAGCTCCGGCAGCAGCGACAGGCGCTTGATCACCGCGCGGGAGGACTTCGGGCTCACCGACAGGCTGACGTAGGCCTGCACTCCCTCGCGGCCCTCGGTCGCCGCCAGGCGCACCGTGTAGCCGACGATGACGCCCTCCGTCTCGAGGCGTCGGAGGCGGGCGATCACGGTGGTACGGGCGACGCCGCTGCGGCGCGCGAGCTCGGCTGCCGGCAGCCGGGCGTCGGCCTGCAGCAGCGCGATGAGGCGCCGGTCGAGTTCATCCAGTGCCGCGGCCATGGCATCCCCTGGACATCACAATAGGCAGAATACTGCTACAGAACGTCACGTGGAGGCAATATTTCGACATTCTGTCGCTGTATTCCGTCCGCATCCCCGGCTAGCGTGTCGTCGGTGAAACGGCCGGCTTTCCCCGGCCCGTCGGGAGCCGACCCAACATGGACATCTGCCTGCTTGGCGCGGGACACATCGGGCGCACCATCGCCCGGCTGCTGCACGAATCCGGCGACTATCGCGTGAAGGTGCTCGACCGGGACGAGCGGGCGCTCGAGCAGCTGGCCGCGGAGGGCATCCGCACCGTGACGCTCGAAACGGAGGATCCTGCGGCGCTCGCGCGCGAGCTGGTACCCGGCGGCGCGGTCGTCAACGCGCTGCCCTACCACCTCGCCGTGACGGCGGCGCGGGCCGCGGGCGAGCGCGGCTGCCACTACTTCGACCTCACCGAGGACGTCGCCGCGACCCGCGAGATCCGCGCGCTCGCCGACGGCGCGAACACCGCGTTCATGCCGCAGTGCGGCCTGGCCCCCGGCTTCGTCGGCATCGTCGCGCACCACCTCGCGCAGGGCTTCGAGGAGCTGCGCGACGTGCAGATGCGCGTCGGCGCGCTGCCCGCCTTCCCGACCAACGCGCTGAAGTACAACCTCACCTGGTCGGTGGACGGGCTGATCAACGAGTACTGCCACCCCTGCGACGCGATCCACGACGGAGAGCGGATCGAGGCCCTGCCGCTCGAAGGCCTCGAGCACTTCTCGCTCGACGGAACGGAGTACGAGGCCTTCAACACCTCCGGCGGCCTCGGCACGCTGTGCGACACGCTGTCCGGACGGGTGCGCAACCTCGACTACAAGACCGTCCGCTATCCCGGGCACCGCGACCTGATGTGCTTCCTGCTGCACGACCTCGGATTGTCGGCCGACCAGCAGACGCTCAAGGACATCCTGCGGCGCAGCACGCCCGCGACCATGCAGGACGTGGTGCTCGTCTTCGTGACCGTCTCGGGCCTGCGCAACGGCATGTTGCTGCAGGAGGTGTTCGCGCGGAAGATCTTCGCCGACCGGGACGCGGCGGAACCGCTGTCGGCGATCCAGATCACCACCGCGGCGGGGATCTGCGCCGCCGTGGACCTGTTCCGCGAAGGCCGCCTGCCGCAGTCCGGCTTCCTGCGCCAGGAGCAGGTCCGCCTGCCGGACTTCCTGGCGAATCGCTTCGGCCGCGCCTACCAGCAGTCCCGCCAAGTGGAGAGCATCGCATGAGCAGTACACCTGACCAGGCCAGTGAGCTTCTCGGCCGGCTCGGCGTCGACGCCTCCGCGTTCGGCGGCCACGGCCGGCCGGTCCGCTCGCCCGTGGACGGCTCCGTCCTGGCGCGGGTCGCGGATGCCGACGCTGCCGCTGTCGCGGCGGCCGTGGCGCGCGCCCACGCGGCCTACCTGCAGTGGCGCCTGGTGCCGGCGCCGCGCCGGGGCGAGCTGGTCCGCCGGCTCGGCGACGAGCTGCGCGCCCACAAGCAGGATCTCGCGGCGCTGGTGTCGCTCGAGGCGGGCAAGATCGCCAGCGAGGGCCTCGGCGAAGTGCAGGAGATGGTCGACATCTGCGATTTCGCGGTGGGGCTGTCGCGCCAGCTGCACGGGCTCACCATCGCGAGCGAGCGGCCCGGCCATCGGATGATGGAGCAGTGGCTGCCGCTCGGCGTCGTCGGCGTCATCAGCGCCTTCAACTTCCCGGTCGCGGTCTGGTCCTGGAATGCCGCGCTCGCGCTGGTCGCCGGCGACGCCGTCGTCTGGAAGCCCAGCGAGAAGACGCCGCTCACCGCGCTCGCCTGCCAGGCGCTGCTCGAGCGCGCGGCGGCGGCGTGCCGCGCGGACGGGATCGACGTGCCGGCCGGGCTCGCCGCCGTCGTGCCCGGCGCGGTCGAGGCCGGCGAGGCCCTGGTCGACGACCCCCGCGTGGCGCTGCTGAGCGCCACCGGCTCGACGCGCATGGGCCGCGCCGTCGCGCCGCGGGTGGCGGTGCGCTTCGGCCGCTGCCTGCTCGAGCTCGGCGGAAACAACGCCGTGATCGTCAGCGAGCGCGCCGACCTCGACCTCGCGCTGCGCGCCATCGCCTTCGGCGCCTGGGGCACCGCCGGCCAGCGCTGCACGACGACCCGGCGCGTGATCGCGCACGCCGCGGTCCACGACGAGCTCGTCGGGCGCCTCGAGCGCGTGCGCCGGCAGCTGCGCATCGGGCACCCGCTGGCGCCCGACACCCTCGTCGGCCCGCTCATCGATGCCGCGGCCTTCGACGCCATGCAGGCCGCGCTCGCCGAGGCGCGCGCCGACGGCGGGCAGGTGCAGGGCGGCGGGCGGGTCCTGGAGCGGGAGTATCCCGAGGCCTGGTACGCCGCGCCCGCGCTGGTGACGATGCCGGGCCAGACCGCGGTGGTGCAGCGCGAGACCTTCGCGCCGATCCTCTACACGCTGCGCTACGAGTCGCTCGAGCAGGCCATCGCCCTGCACAACGCGGTGGCGCAGGGGCTGTCGAGCGCGGTGTTCACCAACGACCTGCGCGAGGCGGAGCTGTTCATGAGCGCCGCCGGCAGCGACTGCGGCATCGTCAACGTGAACATCGGCACCTCGGGCGCCGAGATCGGCGGCGCGTTCGGCGGCGAGAAGGACACCGGCGGCGGCCGGGAATCCGGCTCCGACGCATGGAAGAACTACATGCGGCGGGTGACGAACACCGTCAACTACAGCGGCGCGCTGCCGCTTGCGCAGGGAGTGAGGTTCGACGTCGGGTCCGACTGATACCCGCTCCTGCGGCCGACGCGAGGCTCACGCCTCGGCCGGCAGGGCGTGCTCCGCGCCGAGCGCGGCGGCCTTGCGCGGCTCGATCACCGGTGGCAGCAGCTTGTACATCACCGGCGTCACGAGTCGCGCGAGCAGCGTCGAGGAGATCAAGCCGCCGATGATCACGATCGCGAGCGGCGAGTAGAGTCCCGAGCCCTGGACGGCGAGCGGCGTGAGTCCGCCGATGGCGGTCAGGGAGGTCAGCAGGATGGGGAAGAAGCGCACCTCGCCGGCCTTCTCGATGGCCTCGTCCAGCTCGGCGCCGGCCTCGCGCAGCTGGTTGGTGAAGTCGACCAGCAGGATCGAGTTCTTGATCTCGATGCCGATGAGGGCAATCATCCCGATGAGCGATGTGAACGAGAGCGTGTAGCCGGTCAGGAACAGCGCCAGGATGGCGCCGACCATGCCGAGCGGCACCACGCCGAAGACGATCAGCGTCGAGCGGAAGCTGCCGAACTCGAGCACCAGCACCGCGAGGATGCCGAACATCGCCACGAGCAGCGCGACGCCGAGTCCCCCGAAGGCTTCTTCGCGCGCCTCCACCTCGCCGCCGGCCATGTAACGGTAGCCGGCCGGCCACTCGTAGTCGGCGAGCTTGCGCAGCACCTCGGTGGTGATGTCGTTGGTGTTGTAGCCGGTCTTCGGCCAGGCGGTGACGCTGATCGAGCGCTCGCGGTCGTAGCGCCGGATCACGTTCGGCGCCGTGCGGAACTGCGGGTCGGTGAGCTGCCGCAACGGCACCTGCCCGCCCGTCATCGACGAGACCTGGATCCCGTCGAGCAGGTCGACCGTCGGCCGACCCTCGATCGGCAGGCGCAGCGTGATGGGGTACTCGTCGCCGTCCTGCTCGCGGAAGCTGCCGACCGGCAGCCCGGCGACGGCCATGCGCACGGTGCGATCCACCTCGATCGGCGCGACGCCGAACAGCGCCGCCTTGTCCGTGTCGACCCGCAGGTCGAGGTCGGTGCGCTGCAGCCGCAGCGGATTGTCGACGTCGCGCGCGCCCTCCACCGAGCCGATGATGGCCTCGACGTCGGCGGCGACGCGGCGCAGGGTGTCGAGGTCGGGGCCGACGACCCGGATCTCGACCGGCGCGTTGATCGGCGGTCCGTTCTCGAACTGCCGGACGGTGATCCTGGCGGCCGGGTAGTCGGCGAAGAGGGTCCTCAGCTCGTCGAGCAGCGCGTTGGTGCGCTCGGGGTGGTAGTCCTCGACCTCCGCGAAGACCTCGGCGACGTTCGCGGCGTAGGTCTTCGGCACGATGTTGTAGTAGATGCGCGGGTTGTCGTGGCCGAGGTTCGCGAACCAGTACTTCACCTCGGGGCGGCGCGCGAGCTCGGCCTCGACGAACCGCAGCGCCCGGTCGGTCTCGGCCAGGCTCGCCCCGTCCGGCGCCTCGATGCGCACGCGGAACTGGGGAATGTCGGCGGTCGGGAACAGGCTGACCCCGAGCCCGAAGACGGCCAGCAGCACCGCGCCGCCGAACAGCGCCATGGCGAGCGTGAACGTGGTCCGTGGCCACGCGAGCGCCTTCCTCAGCGCCGGGCCGTAGAAGGCGTGGATGCCGCGCATGACCACGGCGAGGACGCGGTCGGCAAAGGCGTCGGAGGCCTCGACCAGGCGGCCGCCCGCGGCCATCAGCCGGCCGAGCCAGGGCTGGCGCACCGGCGGCGGCGCGCCGTGGCCGCGCAGCAGCCGGCTGGCGAGGAAGGGGATGATGGTGAGTGCCACGAACAACGAGGCGAGGATGGTGTAGAGCACCGCCGCCGGCAGCGAGCGCACGAACTCACCGGAAGCCTCCGGCAGGAACAGGAGCGGCAGGAAGGCCAGGATCAGCGTCGCCGTGCAGCCGAGCACCGCGAGCCAGATCTGGTCGGTCGCCTGGATCGCCGCCTGGCGGCGCGGCATGCCCTCGCGGACGTGTCGCGCGATGTTCTCGACGACGACGATCGAGTCGTCGACCAGCAGGCCGAGGGCCACCACGAAGCCGGCGATGGACAGCTGGTTCAGCGAGAAGCCGCTGAAGTACAGGAGCGCCAGGCCGATCGCGAGCGACAGCGGCAGCGACACCATGACGATGCCGGCTGCGCGCAGGCCGAGCGGCAGCAGGGTGAGCGCCACGAGGCTGATGGCGAGCGTGAAGTCGAACTCCAGGCGCGACAGCCGGTGGTCGACGTTGCGTGACTGGTCGAAGCCGCGCTCCAGGCGGATGCCGGCCGGCAGGCCCGCCTCGAAGGCATCCAGCTGCGCGAACACCGCGTCGCGCACGTCGAAGATGTTCTGGTTGTCCTTCATGTTGGCGGTGACGAACACGGCCCGGTCGCCGTTGAAGCGGCCCAGGTAGCGCTCCTCGCCGACGCCCCAGGACACCTCGGCGACGTCCCGCACCCGCACGGTGCGGCCGCCGACGACGGTGTCGGCCACCTCGCGCAGGCTGTCGTAGCTGCCGGAGGTCTTGACGTTGTAGCGGCGCAGCCCGGCGTCGACGGCCCCGCCCGGGATGCTTTGCGCTTCGCCGCCGATGGCCTGCATCACCTGGCCGAGCGTGACGCCGGCGGCCGACAGCCGCTCCAGGTCGATCGCGACCTGAACCTCCGGCTCGGGGTAGGCCCAGCTCTCGGCGCGGCGCACCCCGGGAACGATCTCGATCGCCTCCTCGAGGTCCTCGGCCAGTTCCTTCAGCTGCCGCCAGTCGGCCGACTCGCTGACCAGCGCGAGCTGCACGAAGTTGACCAGGCTCGGCTTGAACTGGCGGATGTCGATGTCGAGGATGTCGGCCGGCAGCGTCGGCCGCAGCCGGTTGACCTCGCGGATCACCTCGTCGTACTTGCGGTCCGGGTCCACGCCCCAGGTGAACTCGATCTGGATGCTGGCGAAGCCGTCCTGCGCCTCGCTCTCGATCTTCTTGACGTCGTCGAGGCCGTTCAGCGCTTCCTCGATCGGATCCACCACCAGCTGCTCGATGTCCTCCGGGTCGGCGCCAGGGTAGGCGACGACGATGAACGAGCCCGGGAAGGTGAGCGAGGGATCCTCGAGGCGCGGGATGGAGTTGAGCGCCGTGAGGCCGGTGGCCACCAGCAGCGCGAAGAGCACCAGCGTGAACTGCCAGCGCCTGACCGCAAAGGCCCACAGGCTCATGGCGGCGCCTCAGGCCGGGCCGAGCACGCGGACGGCTTCGCCGTCCCGCAGGTAGGCGGCACCCTCGGTGACGACGCGGTCGCCCTCGGCGAGGCCCTCGACGATCTCGACGCGGGTCCCGACCCACTGGCCGAGCCGCACCGCGACCCGCCGCGCGACCTCCCCGTCGCCGCCATCGGCCACGCGGTAAACGACGGCGTTCGCGCCGTCCGCCTCGAGCAGCGACTCCAGCGGCACCACCGGCAACGCCGCGGCACCGGCTTCCCTCGGCAGTTCGAGCTTGGCCACCAGGCCCTGGACGAAGCGCAGGCCCTGGGGGTCGATGGCGAGCTTGATCGCGTAGGTGCCGGTCGCCGGATGTGCGGCGGAGGAGACCTCCGTCACGCGGGCCTCGAAGGTCCGGCCGGGGAACGCGTCGAGCGTGACTCGCGCCGGATCGCCGGGCGAGACCCGCACGACGTCGCGATCGGGCAGCTGGGCCCGCACGATCCACCCGCCCGCGGTGTTGCCCACGACGAGCACCGGCTGGCCGGCGCCGACCAGTTCGCCCGGCTCCGCGAGGCGGTGCAGCACGAGGCCGTCCTGGGGCGCCGTGATCGTGGCGAAGCGCGCGTTGAAGCGGGCGGCGCGCAGGCCGGCCGCGGCGACCTCGCGGGCGGTGCGCAGGTCCTCGACCTGCTCGCGCGTCGCGACCTCGTCGGCGAGCAGGGCCTCGCCGCGCGCCAGGTCCCGCTCGGTCTTCTCGAGCGCGGCCTGCGCCTGTGCGACGGCGGCCTCGACCTCGTCGCGGGCGAGGCTCGCGAGAGCCTGGCCCTCGCGCACGCGGTCGCCGGCTTCGACCGCGATGGAGGACACGACGCCGCCGACCTTGAACGACAGGCGCACCTCCTCGGACGGCGCGATCGTGCCGACCGCGCGGATGCCGGCGGCCAGCGAGGCGCGCTCGACCTCGGCGACGCGCACCGGGGTCGCCCTCTGCGGGGTGTCCTCGGGCGCCGGCCCGCAGGCGGCGAGCGCGAGGGCGAGGGTGACGGCGGCGACCGTCGCGACGTGCTTTCGGCTCATGGCCGGGTCTCCAGGAGGCGGGTTCCGACGGCGTACTCGAGGGCTGCGAGCGCCGCGAGCGCGTCGAAGCGGCTGATGTTGCGGTTGATGCGGGCCCGCGTGAGGTCGCGGCGGGCGTCGATGAACTCGACCTGCGGCACCTGGCCGAGGTCGCGCTTGCGGCTGACGATCGCGTAGGCGCCCTCGGAGGCCTCGACCTGCTTCGCGGCCGTGGCGAGCGAGGCTTCCGCGACCCGGAAATCCTCGAGCGCCGAGAGCACCTCGAGGCGGATCCTCTGCTCCGCGAGCTCGCGGCTGGCCCGCAGCTCGTCGCTGCGCGAGCGAGCCTCGCGCAGCGCGGCCCGGTCGGCGCCGCCGCGGAACAGGTTGAAGCGCAGCACCAGCGAGGCGAGCACGAAGCGGTCCTCGTCGCCGAAGCGGAACTCCTCGCCCTGGCTGCCCGCGTCGACCGCGAAGGCGAGCTGCGGCTTGAACGCGGCGCGCGCCAGGTCCTCGGCCGCGGCCGCGGCGTCGAGTCCCGATTCGAGCTGGCGCAACTCCGGGCGACGGTCGACGGCGGCGTCCTGCAGCCCCTGCAGGCCGGACGCGGCGGCCCCGGCGGCCGCGGCCATCCGCGCGCGCAGCCGCGCGACGTCGGCGTCGGCGACGGCGACGGCCGGCAGCGATGCGTCGAGGGGCGCATTCCTGAGCAGGTTGACGTAGCGCAGCGCGAGGCGCTCGGCGCCGTCCACCGCGATGCGCTGCTGCTCGATCTCGAGACGGTCGGCCTCGGCGCGCAGCACCGCGTCGCGGGTGACCTTGCCGTTGCGGTAGAGGCTCTCGTTGACCCGGAGGTTCTCCGCGGCGGTCTCGAGCGCGGCGTCGAGGACCAGGCGCGTCTCGGCGGTGGAGAGCCAGCGCAGGTAGGACTGCTGCACGTCGCGGCGGACGCGGGCGCGCAGCGCCGCCTGGCCCTGGCGGGTCGCCTCGTAGTCGGCCCCGGCGATGCGGGCGGCGGCCGGGAGGCGCGCGTCGTACAGCGGCTGGGTCAGCGTGAGGGTGGTCTCCTGCTCGCGTTCGCGCAGGAAGGGGATCGACTGGTTGGCGACCGGCGTGAAGGGACCTGGCTGGCCGCTCGCCTCGAGCAGCGCGTTCAGCGTGGCGTAGGCCGGGTTGACGAGGTCGCCCACCGGGATGCCGATCTCGCGCCCGCCATCGGCGCGCGAGTAGCGCACCGCGAGGTCGACCGCGGGCAGGAACCGCGCGCGCGCCTGGTCGAGCGCGGCGAGCCGGCCTGCGACACCGGCCTCGGCGCCGGCGAGCTCGAGATTGGCCGATTCGGCCTCGGCGACCAGCGCCGCCAGCACTGTCTCGACCGGTTGGGCGGGCGGCGGGGCAGGCTCACCGGTTTCGCCGGCCGCGGCGCAGGTCATGGCCGCCAGCGCGGCGAGAATGGCGAGTGTTGAAGACTTGGACACGTGTCAATCCTTGAGCCAAGAAAAGCGCGTCAGGCGCGCGGCGCGAGCATCTCGCGCAGCCTGGCCCGACCCTCTTCCATGAACTTTCCCGCCTCGATGCCGTGGCGCGCGATCTCCTGCCCCTTGGTCGTCGCGATCTGGATCAGGCCGTGGGTGAAGGCCCACAGCATCACGCAGACCGTGAGCGGAGCGCCGACGTCCGGCCGGATGGAACGGTCCTCGATGCCCCGCTGCAGCGAGCGCACCATGACCTCCATGACGGCGTCGCCACCGGCCGAGCAAGCCACCTCGTTCGGCGCGCCCTGGTGCGCCTGGTGCGCGTGATAGCGGCTGCAGGCATCGAACTGGAACGGCCGCTCCTGCTGGAACAGCGTGTACGCCAGGCCCATCGCCGAGACCTGGTCGATGCCGAGCTCGTGGCCGGCCGCGGCGGCCTCGAAGCGCCGGCGCAGCTCGTCGAGCGCGCGCTCGGTGATGGCGAACAGCAGGTCTTCCTTGTCCTTGAAATAGACGTACAGCAGGGCGCGGGACAGCCGCGCCCGGCGGGCGACCTGGTCCATGGTCACCGCATCCCAGCCGCTCTCGGCGTAGAGCTGTTCGGCCGCCTCGATGATCTCGAGCCGGCGGCGCTCCTTCTCCTCCTCGCGGCGGGCGGCGATGTACGACATGGCGCGAGTATGCGCGGGTCATTGACATCATGTCAATGACTGTATGGATGTCCATGAACGACCGGCCGAGCGTCTCCTCAACGGCGGCGGAACTCGAGGTCGAAGACGTCGTGGCCGAGACGCTGGCCGCGGCGCTCGAACTTGGTCTCGGGCCGGCTCGCGGGGCGTGCGACGAATCCGCCGGCCGGGGCGGCGTTGACGAAGTCGGGCGCCGCGGCCAGCACTTCGAGCATGTGCGCGGCGTAGGGCGCCCAGTCGGTGGCGAGCCGCCACGCGCCGCCGGGGACGAGCTTGCGCGCGACCAGCGCGGCGAACCCGGGCTGCACGATCCGGCGCTTGTGGTGGCGCTTCTTGGGCCAGGGATCCGGGAAGTACAGCAGCAGCTCGTCGAGCGAACCGTCCGGGATCAT
Source organism: uncultured Steroidobacteraceae bacterium (assembly GCA_964406445.1). Classification (GTDB taxonomy): domain Bacteria; phylum Pseudomonadota; class Gammaproteobacteria; order Steroidobacterales; family Steroidobacteraceae; genus SG8-30. The sequence continues at coordinate 119,088 of CAYORU010000001.1, read as the reverse complement.
CTGCGCCAGCACCTCGACCGCATCGTGGGCGACGACACGGACGTTGGTCAGCGCCCTGGACTCGATGCCGAGCAGGCAGCGGCCCACGCCGGGCGGGTGCACCTCGATGCCGATGAAGTCGGCCTCCGGCCGCCGCGTGGCGAGTTCGACCAGCGTCTCGCCGTTGCCAAAGCCGACCTCGAGGATGCACGGCGCAGTTCGCCCGAACAGGGCGTCGAGGTCGAGCGGCGCCGGCGCGTACTCGACGCCGAAGCGTGGCCACAGCCCGGCCAGGGCGCGCTGCTGCGCGCCGGTCACGCGCCCGCCGCGGCGCACGAAGCTGCGGATCGGCTGCATCAGGCCAGCAGGTCGCGCGACAGATCGGCCACCGAGCGGCAGCCGGTGAGCGCCAGCGTGCGGTCGAACTCGTCGGCGAGGATCGCAAGCGCTTGGCGCGCACCCGCCTCGCCGCCCGCGGCGAGGCCGTAGAGCGGCGCGCGCCCGAGCAGCACCGCCTGCGCGCCGAGCGCAACCGCCTTGGCGATGTCGCCGCCGCGGCGCACGCCGCCATCGACCAGCACCGCGCAGCGGCTGCCTACGGCCTCGGCCACTTCCGGCAGGGCATCCACGCCGCTGATCGCCGAGTCGAGCTGCCGGCCGCCGTGGTTCGACAGCACCACGCCGTCCACGCCGAGCGCCGCCGCCCGCAGCGCGTCGTCGGCGCGCAGCACGCCCTTCAGCAGCAGCGTGCCCCGCCAGCGGTCGCGAAAGCGCGCGAGGTCGTCCCAGTCGAGGCTCGGGTCGAACATGCCATGGCCGACGAACTCGTTGACGTTGGCGCCGCCGCCCAGCTCGCGCTCGACGTTGACGAAGCGCGGCTTGCGCGTCGCCACCGTCAGCAGCCAGCGCGGATGGCGCAGGATGTCGAGCTTCGTCGCCAGCGTGAACCGCTGCTTTGGCAGCAGTCCGCTGCGGTGGTCGCGCTCGCGCTTGCCGGCAGTCGGGAAGTCGCTGGTGATGATCACCGTCCGGCAGCCGGCGCCGGCCGCCCGCTCGAGCAGGCGGTCGGTGATCGCCCGCTCGCGGAACACATAGGCCTGCAGCCACAGGCCGGCGGAGGCGACCTTGGCGATGTCCTCGATGTAGCTCATGCAGACCGTCGACATCGCGAACGGCAGGCCCGCGGCGCCGGCGGCGCGGGCGATCGCGAGGTCCCCGTCGCGCCAGTCGAGGCCGTTGAGCCCCGTGGGGCCGACGACGGCGGGAAGCGCGGCGGGCTGGCCGAGGATCGTCGCCGCGCTGCTGCGTGCGGAAACGTCGACCAGCGTGCGCGGCCGCCAGCGCAGCCTCTCCAAGGCCGCCCGGTTGCCGGTGAGCGTGCGCTCGTCCTCGGCGCCGCCGTCCACGTAGTCGAAGACGAAGCGCGGCAGCCGCCGCCTTGCGATTGCGCGCAGCTCGTCGATGTTGATCGCTTCGTCGAATTTCACGCTATGCCACCTTGCCGGCGATGCGCCCGCCGAGGATGCAGCCGCCGAGGAACGTGCCCTCGAGGCCGCGCTTGCCGTTCATGCCGCCGCCGCCGAAGCCGGCCGCCTCGCCCGCCGCGAACAGGCCCGGGATGGCGCGGCCCGCGACGTCCAGCACCCGCGACTCGAGGTCGGTCGCGATGCCGCCCATGCTCTTGCGGCTGACGACGAACTCGCGGATCGCGAGCAGCGGGCCGGCCTTCGGGTCGAGGATGCGCTGGTACCGGCAGGTGCGCAGCCGGTCGCCCGGCCAGCGGCGGGCGAATTCTATGCGGCGCAGCTGCTCGTCGTTGTGGAAGCGGGGGCCGCGGCCGATGCGCTCGTCGTAGCGCGTCACCGACCCGGTGACCGCGTCGAGGTCCACCGAGCCGTCTCCGACCAGCGCGTTCATGCGCTCGACCAGCTCGGGCAGGGTGTCGGCGACCACGAAGTCCTCGCAGTTGCGCGTGAGCTCGTCCCACAGCCAGCGGTTGCCAAGCAGCAGGTCACGGGCCACCGCGAGCCGCTTCTTGTCGCGGAACGCAGGGTTGAACTCCGCGCCGGACACCGCGAGCTCCTTGAGCGCGATGCGCCTGTTGAGCAGCTGCCAGGAGTAGGCGCGCTCCTGCCGGCAGATCTGGGCGACCAGGTCGTGGGTGTCGAAGCCCGTCACCAGCGGCATCGGGCCGATCCGCTCGCCCCGCCAGTCGAGCCACAGCGCCGACTTCGGCGGCACCAGCGACAGGCCGTGCGAAGGCTTGCGCGGGCGCCAGTGGCGCACGCCGGCGGCGTAGTTCCACTGCCAGTCGAGGTGCGTGACCGCCGCGCCGTGGCGCGCCGCGGCGTCGTGCAGCGTGCCGTCGGCGAACTTGTGCGAGCCGTTCAGGATCACCTCGGGCGGCCTGCCCCAGTCGGCGTGCCAGTGCCTGCGCACCCGGTCGAGGTCGCCGTTGATGCCCCCGGCGGCGATGATCACGGCCTCGGCGGCGGCCTCGAAGGGCACGCCGGCCGCCTCGACCGTGCCGCGGCAGCCGTTGACCCGGCCCTGCGACGACAGGATCTCGTCGACCCGGCAGCCGAAGCGCAGCGCCAGGCGCTCGCGCTGCGGGTGCTCGAGCAGGCGCCGGGCGAGCACCACCGCGAGCTCGTGGCCCGTGCCCCAGACGATGTGCCAGCGCGGGACGGAATTGCCTGGCACGTGCAGGCCGCGCTCGACCCACATCGGCATGGGCATGAACTGGAGGCCCTGCCCGAGCAGCCACTCGTAGACCTCGGGCACGCAGCGCTCGACGTAGGCCTCCGCCCAGGTGCGCGGCCAGCGGGCCTCGGCCGGGATCTCGCCGAAGGCGAGCCAGTCGGCCAGCCCGAGCGCGGCGCCGTCGCGGATGCCGTAGCGGCGCTGCAGCGGCGTGCCGGCGAACCAGATCCCGCCGAAGCTCTCCTTCGCGAGGCCGCCCAGGTTCTCCTCGGCGTCGCGATCGAGCAGCAGCACGCGCCGGCCGCGGTCGAGCAGCTCGATCGCGGCGCAGATGCCCGCCAGGCCGCCGCCCGCCACGATCACGTCCGCCTGCCAGCGCTCCATGGCCCGCTTTCCCCTCCGCAGTCTCCGAAATTTACACCGGCGGGGCCGCGGGCGGCAGAATCGGAAAGCCACCGACGAGGACGCCATGGATCCCAGCCGCAGCACCGCCGGGCACTCCTCCGGCCGGACGCCCGCCGACCGGCGCATCGGCGTGGCCTTCGGCAGCGGCTCGGCGCGCGGCTGGGCGCACCTCGGCGTGCTGCGCGCGCTGGAGGAGCGCGGCCTCGCGCCGATGGCCGTGGCCGGCGCCTCGGTCGGCGCGCTGGTCGCGGCCGCCTACGCGAGCGACCAGTGGCGAGAGCTGGAGGCCTGGGTGCGCACGCTGACCCGCGTGGACGTCTGGCGGCTGCTCGACACGACCTTCCGCGGCGGCGGAGTGATGCGCGGCAACCGCCTCATGAACGCGATCGGCGAGCAGATCGAGGACCGGCGGATCGAGGACCTGCCGGTCGCCTTCGCTGCGGTCGCGGCCGACCTCAACACCGGCGAGGAGATCTGGCTGAGGAGCGGCTCGATGCTGAAGGCCGTGCGCGCCTCGAGCGGGATGCCGGGGCTGTTCACTCCGTATTGGTACCAGGACCGCTGGATGATCGACGGCGGCGTCGTGAATCCCGTCCCGGTGTCGCTGTGCCGCGCGCTCGGCGCGGAGTACGTGATCGCGGTCAACCTCAATGTGCCGGTACGGGAGCGCTGGGCGACGCGCCAGCGGGTGGTGCCGGCCGAGATGCCGCCGAAGATGCCGGAGGCGCCGACCGACGAGGAGCCACCGGATGCTGGCTGGACCAGCATCGATCGCTGGAGCGAACTGCTCGAGGGGCTCGTCGAGAGCCTGAAGCCCGAGCCTTCCGGCGTCCCGGGGCTCTTCGAAGTGATGGCGGGCTCCATCCACATCATGCAGGACCACATCGCCCGCAGCCGGATGGCCGGCGATCCGCCCAACCTGACCATCAGCCCGCCGCTCGGGCACCTGCAGCTGATGGATTTCCACCGCGCGGCCGAGACGATCGAGGCTGGCTACAAGGCCGCCGTGGAGGAGCTCGAGCGGGTCGAGCGGGCGACCGGGCCGCTGTCCTCCTAGCCCGGTCGTCGCTTTCGCCGTTCAGGCCGGCACGATATTGGCATTGAGCTGGAACAGGTTGGCGGGGTCGTACTTCGCCTTGATCTGCCGCAGCCTGGGCAGGTTGCCCTGGTAGTTCGCATCGACGATGCGCTGGCCCTCGTCCGCGACCTCGTTGGTGTAGTAGCCGTCCGTGAACGGCTCGAGCTTCGCCCAGTAGTCCTTGACGTAGCGGACATGCGGCGTCGCGTCGCCCGTCATCGGCCAGCCGACGCTCGCGAGCACGTTCAGTCGCGAGCGCCGATGCGGGAAGGCCGTGGCGTCGACGGGAATGCGGCCGATGGCGCCGCCGGAGTGCTGGAAGAAGACGGTGGTGTCGCGCTCAGGATGGGCATCGAATCCCGCGACGAGCTGCTCCACCAGCGCTGCCGGGAAATCGTTGATGAACCCGGACTTCAGGTACTCACCGTCGTTGCGGGGGTCGGTCTGGTCCCAGCTGCGCTGCAGGGCCACGTAGTCCACGGCCTTGACGGTGTCGGCAAGCGGAGTGCCGAGCTTGCGCAGCGGAGCGAGCGCCCGCTCCGCCTCGCCGGCCGCACCGGACCAGCAGACGTGGATGATGAACATGCCGTCCTTGCCGGCGCGCGGCGCCATCATCACTGCGTCGGCGTAGAGCTCGTCCGGAGCCCCCAGGCTGTAGTCCGCGTAGAAGCCGAGCAGCTCGCGCGCCCGGGCGATCGGGAAGACCAGGTCGCCGCCGACGACCCGTCGCTGCATCGGGTGCAGGTTGAACTCGAACGACGTGACCACGCCGAAGTTGCCGCCGCCGCCACGCAGTCCCCAGAAGAGGTCCGGGTTCTCCTCGCCGCTTGCGTGCAGCAACCGGCCGTCCGCGGTGACGACATCGAGGCCACGCAGGTTGTCGAGCGCCAGTCCGAAGCGCCGGGCGAGCCGGCCGAAGCCGGCGCCGAGCGTGAGGCCGCCCACGCCGGTGTGCGAGACCGTACCCGCCGTCGTCACGAGGCCGAAGGCCATGGCCTCGTGGTCGAGTTCGCCCAGCAGGCTGCCGCCGGCGACGTAGGCGACGCGCGCGAGCGGGTCGACGCGTACGGCCCTGAAGCGCGACAGGTCGATCTGCAGCCCCCCGTCGCAGGTGGACTTGCCGGAGTAGCTGTGGCCGCCGCACTTGACGGCCAGCAGCAGCTGGTGGTCGCGAGCGAAGCTCACCGCGTTGCGGATGTCGGCCACGCCGGTCGGCTGGACCACGAGCGCCGGGCGGCGGTCGATCGACCGGTTGAGCACGCGCCGGGCCGATTCATAGCCCGTCTCTCCTGGCAGGATCAGCGCGCCGCGCAGGCTGTCCTTGAGCGCCAGCAGGTCCGCGCGGGCGAGCGTGACCCGGCTGCCCGTGCCGGTGACCGCTTCGATGTCGGTCGCGACCGGCTGAGCGGCAGCCAGCGCGCCGCGGTACGGGAGCGCCGCGACCACAGCGGCCGCCAGCGACGAGCGGAAGAAGTCGCGTCGGTTCATGGCTCCTCCGGCGGCCCGCGAACCGGGCTGCACGCCCGGCGTCTACCTTGTCTCGTGGCGCAGTACCATAAGGATCTGGTCGGTATGCCCGGCCCTGGCAGGCCGGACCCGCATCTTGTCGCGCGGGATGTAACGATACACCCCGGGAAGGGCCTTGCAAGCCTGCACGGCCTATCCGCCCCGCCCCCAGTAGCCGAGTTCGCGCCGCAGCGCGAGACCGCGCCACAGCCGCGAAACCGGCTTGCGCGCCAGGCGTCCCAGCTCTCCGGAGATCAGCGACTCGGTTGCGGCAATGACCCGCTCGCTCGCGTGGCCGTCCCGGCTCGGGTGGATCGCGTCGGCATAGGCGGCGATCGAGGCCTGCAGCGCGGGCGTCGGCGCGAAGGCCCGCTCCAGCATCTCCGGCAGCCGCGCCGGGTCGTCGAAATCCAGCATGTGCGGCTTGGGCGCGCGGTTCCTGAAAGTCACCACCGGCTTGCGCTGCACCACGAACTCGGAGACCACCGAGGTCGTGTCGGCGACCAGCACCCCGGCCGCGCGCTGGGCCGGGACCAGCTGCTCGGTCTCGACGAAAGCCGCGTTCGGCCCGGCGAGTCCGCGGTAGCGGGCGAACAGGTCGGCCGGGCACTTGGGGTGCAGGGTCAGCAGCCAGTAGCGGTCGCCGCGCGCGACCTCGGCCGCGATCGCCTCGAACAACCGGGGCGCGGCGCTGAGGCGCTCGGTGAAGGTCGAGGCGAACAGCACGATGGGCCGTGCGCCCGCGGGCCTCCGCAGCGCGTCGGCGCCGGGATCGGCCGGGCGGAACAGCGGGTCGAGCTTCGGCCAGCCGGTCTCGACGACCGCGAAATGCCCGTGCTTCGCCGCCAGCTCGCGAAATGGCCCCGTGGTCGCGGGACCTTGCGTGCAGTAGAGGTCGAACAGGCCGCGAACCCGGAAGTGGCCGCGCGCGTCGCTGCGCTTCTCGACGTTGAATCCGTGGAACAGCTGGACCTTCGCGCCGCCGGCGAAGGCAGGCACGTCGTTCGCCGCGCTCAGCACGGCGCGGGGCCTGAAGGCGACGGCGCCGCGCGCGTCGACGTGCCTGACCGGGCCGGCGAGGCGCGCGCCGGCCGCGCCGCGGATCAGCAGCGCGGCGACGTCGCGGCCCGCGGCTTGTAGCGCCTCGGCGAGGGGCTGCAGAATGGGCAGCGCATAGCGCTCGGTCGCAAACAGCAGGTACCCGGACATCGACGCCTCCCCGCCCGCAGGCCGGCATTATCGCGCGCGCCGCCGCCAGGCGCCGCCGCGCGGTCACGCCGCGCCGCGGCGCTGACGCCGGGCCATGTGCGGCATCGCCGGCAGCTGGCATCCGGGGGCGCGCGCGCCCGCCGACGCCCTGCTCGGCCTGGGCCGGCGCATGGGCGAGGCGATCGCGCACCGCGGCCCCGACGATTCGGGCTCCTGGGCCGATGCCGGGGCAGGCGTCGTCCTCTCGCACCGGCGGCTGTCGATCCTCGACCTCAGCCCCGAGGGCCACCAGCCGATGATCTCGGCGGACGGGCGCTGGGTGATCGCCTTCAACGGCGAGATCTACAACCACGCCGCGATGCGGGCGGACCTCGCCGCGCTCGGCCACACGTTCCGCGGCCGCTCGGACACCGAGGTGCTGCTCGCGGCGATCGCCCGGTGGGGTGTGCCGGCGGCGCTCGAGCGCGGCAACGGCATGCTGGCGCTCGCGGCCTGGGACCGGGAGGCGCGGACGCTCTGGCTCGCCCGCGACCGGCTCGGCAAGAAACCGCTCTACTACGGCACCACGGCCGACGGCAGCTTCGTGTTCGGCAGCGAGCTCGCGGCGCTGCGGGCGCACCCGGCGCTGCGCGCCGAGGTCGACCCGGACGCGCTCGCGCTGCTGCTGCGGCTCGGCTACATCCCGGCGCCCGCGTGCATCCTGCGCGGCGTCGCCAAGCTGCCGCCGGGGTCCTGGCTCAAGCTCGATGCGTCCTCGATGTCCGGCGGCGTCGTGCTCGCCGAGCCGGTGCGGTGGTGGAGCGCGCTCGAGCGGCAGCGCGCGGCGATCCGCGCCGGCTTCCGCGGCGGCGACGACGAGGCGCTGGCGGAGCTCGACGCGCTGCTGCGGGACGCGACGCTGCTGCGCATGGAAGCCGACGTGCCGCTCGGCGCCTTCCTGTCGGGCGGCACCGACTCGTCGCTGGTGACCGCGCTGATGCAGGCGCAGTCGTCGCGGCCGGTGCGCAGCTTCTCGATCGGCTTCGACGCCGCCGGGCACGACGAGAGCGCGCAGGCCGCCGAGGTGGCCCGCCACCTCGGCACCGACCACACCGAGCTCCACGTGGACGGCAAGGCGGCGCTCGAGCTCGTTCCCGACCTGCCGCGGCTGTTCGACGAGCCGTTCGCCGACTCCTCGCAGCTGCCGACCGCGCTGCTCTGCCGCCTCGCGCGCCGGCACGTCACGGTGGCGCTGTCCGGCGATGGTGGCGACGAGCTGTTCTTCGGCTACACGCGCTACGCGCGGGCGCTTCGCGCCGACGCGCTGCTGGCGCGGCTGCCGCGGCGGCTGCTGGCGCGCCTCGCCGGCGACCCGGGCGAGCGGGCGCGCCTCGGCGGCGTCGCGGCGCTGCGGGCGGAGCTCGCCGCGATCGACCTGCAGGCCGTGGCGCGGCTGCGGGTCAGCCGCTGGCGCCAGCCGGAGGTCGTGGTGCGCGGTGCCGAACGCCTTGCCACCGCCTACGACGACGCGTCGGCCATGCCTGGCGTCGGCACCGCCGGCGACGCGCTGATGGCGCTCGACGCCGCCTGCTACCTGCCCGAGGACATCCTGACCAAGGTGGACCGCGCGAGCATGGCGGTCGCGCTCGAGGCGCGCGCGCCGCTGCTCGACTGGCGGGTCGCGGAGTTCGCGTGGTCCCTGCCGCTCGGCATGAAGTGGCGCGACGGGGAGCTCAAGTGGCTGCCGAAGCGCCTGCTCGAGCGCTACCTGCCGCCGGCGCTGGTGCGCCGCCCGAAGTCAGGGTTCGGCGCGCCGGTCGGCGACTGGCTGCGCGGCCCGCTGCGCGACTGGGCGGAGGCGCAGCTCGACGAGCGACGCCTCACGCAGGAAGGGCATTTCGACCCTGCGCCGATCCGCGCGCTCTGGCGTGAGTACCTCGCCGGCCGGCGCAAGTGGCACACCCACCTGTGGGGCGTGCTGATGTTCCAGGCCTGGCGCGAAGGCCTCGGCTGACTACACCCGTCCGGCGCGGAAGCCGCCGCGACCGCCCTGTCCCCCGCCGCTGCGACCGCCGCCGCCGCTGCGTCCGCCACCGCCGAAGCGGCGCGGGCCGCCCGACGGGCGCGAGGGCCGCTGCGGAGCGGGCGCGCGGTTGCCGGACGAGCCCTGGCGCGGCGCGGACTCGGCCTGCCGGCCCGCGTCGGTGCGCGCGGCCGGGCGGGCCTCGCTGCGGGTGATGGCGAACTGCGGCGTCGGCTGGAAGGGCACGGCGCGGCGCATCGTCTTCTCGATGTCCTTGAGCAGTCCCGACTCGTCGGCCGACACCAGCGACACGGCGTGGCCCTCGGCGCCCGCGCGCGCGGTGCGGCCGATGCGGTGCACGTAGTCCTCGGGCACGTTCGGCAGCTCGTAGTTCACGACCTGCGGCAGCTCCTTGATGTCGAGGCCGCGCGAGGCGACCTCGGTGGCGACCAGCGCGCGGATGCGGCCGGCCTTGAAGTCCTCGAGCGCCCGCACCCGCGCCGACTGGCTCTTGTTGCCGTGGATGGCCGCGGCCTTGATGCCGGCGCCCTCGAGCTGCTGCGCGAGCCGGTTGGCGCCGTGCTTGGTGCGCGTGAACACGAGCGCCTGGAACCAGGCGCCCTCGCCGTTCACGCCGTGCTCGAACAGGTGCACCAGCAGGTGGCGCTTGTGCTCCTTGTCGACGCGGTAGGCGACCTGCACTACGCGCTCGGCCGTGCTGTTCGGCGGCGTCACCTCCACGTACACGGGATTCGCGAGCAGGCGGCTCGCGAGGCCGCGGATGTCGTCCGTGTAGGTCGCCGAGAACAGCAGGTTCTGGCGCTTCTCGGGCAGGAGTCGCATCACGCGGCGGATGTCGTGGATGAAGCCCATGTCGAGCATGCGGTCGGCCTCGTCGAGCACGAAGTGCGCGACCTGCGAGAGGTCGGCGAGGCCGCGGTTGGCGAGGTCGAGCAGCCGGCCGGGGGTCGCGATTAAGAGGTCGCAGCCGGCGCGCAGGCCGTCGATCTGCGGCTGCTCGCCGACGCCGCCGAAGATCACCCGCGCGCGCAGGTCCTTGTGGACGCCGTAGTCCTTCACCGACTGCGCGACCTGGGCGGCCAGCTCGCGGGTCGGCGTGAGCACCAGCACGCGCGGCGCGCGGCCGGCGGCGCGCTGGAGCTTCTGCAGCAGCGGCAGCACGAATCCGGCGGTCTTGCCGGTGCCGGTCTGCGCGCCGGCCAGCACGTCTCGGCCGGCAAGCACGGCCGGGATGGCCTGGCGCTGGATGGGGGTGGGCACGTCGTAGCCCTTGTCGGCCACGGCGCGGAGCAGCTCGGGCTCGAGCCCGAGATCGGCGAAATTCATCGATGTAGTTCCTGGAAGTGACTCGCTGCACGGGGCGTGCCCCGGGGCGGTCAGAAGCGAGGGGAGGTTGCTGGAATCGAGCGCGCCGCAGGGGCTGGGGCTTCGAGCCAAAGGGGGCGCTGACCGCGCGACCCTCTTTTGATGGGGCGCAGTATAGCGGCCCCGGCCGGGCCCTGCCCGGAATTCGCGCACAGTGTCGACAGCGCCGCGGCGCTCCACCATGCTGTCGGGCCATCGCGCCGCGCGCGGGGGAGGTTTCATGAAGGTCTGGGAGCTTCACGGACGCAAGGGGCCCGCGAGCCTCACGCTGGTCGAGCGGCAGACGCCGCGGCCCGGCCCTGGCGAGGTGCTGCTGCGGATGCGGGCCTGGTCGCTCAACTACCGCGAACTCGTGGTCGCGCAGGGGGTGTACGGCGCCGGCAGCGACGTGCCTCTGGTGCCGCTGTCCGACGGCGTGGGGGTGGTCGAGGCAGTCGGCGAGGGCGTGACCCGCGTCCGCGCGGGCGACCGGGTCGCCGGGATCTTCCTGCAGGACTGGCTCGACGGCGAGCTCACGGCCGAGGCCGCCGGCTCCGCCCTCGGGGGCGGCATCCCTGGCGTGCTCGCCGAGTACGTGGTGCTGCCCCAGCACGGCCTGGTGGGCGTGCCGGCCCACCTGACCGACGAGGAGGCCGCCTGCCTGCCCTGCGCGGCGGTCACCGCGTGGAACGCGCTGGTGCGCGAGGCGCGGGTGAAGGCCGGCGACACGGTCGTGCTGCTTGGCACCGGCGGGGTGTCGCTTTTCGGCCTGCAGTTCGCGAAGCTGCACGGCGCGCGCGTGGTGATCACCTCGAGCAGCGACGCCAAGCTCGAGCTCGCCCGGTCGATGGGCGCGGACGCCTGCGTGAACTACCGCGAGACAACGGACTGGGCGGCGGCGGTGCGCGAGTTCACCGGCGGGCGCGGCGCCGACGTGGTGCTCGAGGTCGGCGGCGCCGGCACGCTCGAGCAGTCCGTCGCGGCGCTGCGCTACGGCGGGCGGGTCTGCCTGATCGGCATCCTGAGCGGCGTCACCGGGCCGTTCAGCGTCGCGTCCATCTTCAGGAGCCAGCTGCGGGTCAGCGGCATCTACGTCGGCTCGCGCGCCATGTTCGAGGAGATGAACCGCGCCCTCGAGGCCTCGGGCATCCGGCCGCACATCGACCGGCGCTTCGGCTTCGACGAGGCGCGGCAGGCCTACGAGCACCTCGCCGGCGCGAGCCACGCCGGCAAGGTCACGCTGTTGGCCTGAGCGGCGCGGGAGGGCGCAGGCGCGCGTGAGCCGCGTGAACGACTTCGACCTGCAGCCGACGCTTTCCGGCGAGACGCTCGCGCTGCGCCCCCTCGAGGCTTCCGACTTCGAGGCGCTGTACGCGGTGGCCCGCGACCCGCTCGTCTGGGAACAGCACCCCGAGCCGACGCGCCACCAGCGTGGCGTATTCGAGGGCTTCTTCGCGACCGCGCTCGCCTCGCGCGGCGCGCTGGTCGTCGAGACGCGAAGCAGCCGCGAGGTGATCGGCTCCTCGCGCTACTACGAGCTGGATGCCGGCGCGCGCTCGGTCGCGATCGGCTACACCTTCCTCGCCCGCAGCCACTGGGGCGGCGCCGCGAACCGCGAGATGAAGCGCCTGATGCTCGATCACGCCTTCCGCTGGGTCGACACGGCCTGGTTCCACGTCGGCGCCGGCAACCTGCGCTCGCGGCGCGCGATGGAGAAGCTCGGTGCCGAGCTGGCCTTCGAGGGCCAGCGCGAACAGGCCGGCAGTCGCGGAGATTACGTGTACTACCGGATCGACGCCGCGCGCTGGCGGCTCAGCGGTTCAGCTCGTACAGACAGATGTTCACCACCGAAGCCAGGTTGAGTGACTCGATGACGCCGCTGCCGGGCACGGTGAACGGATGCGCACCGATGCCTGCCAGCGCGTCTTGGGGAAGTCCGCGGGCCTCGTTGCCGAACAGGTAGCAGTCGTGCGCGACGAAGCCGCTCGCGGGCAGCCGCTCGCCCGCCATCGCCATGCAGGCGATGCGCGCGAAGCGGGCAGGTAGCGCCGCGAGGGCGACGTCGTTCTCGACCGGCACGTGGAAGATCGCGCCCATGCTGGCGCGCACGGCCTTGGGGTTGTGCGGGTCCACGCTGCCCGGGCCGAGCAGGCAGCGGAAGCCGCCGAACCACGCGAGGCTTCTCAGGATCGTGCCGAGGTTGCCCGGGTCCTGGATCTCGTGCAGGTAGATCGCGCGCTCGCCATCGCCAGGCGGCGGGGCCGGCAGTATCGGCACCACGGCGAGGATGCCCTGCGGGCTCGGCGTGGCGGAGATCCGAGCCATCTGCCGCTCGCTGACCACCTGCCGCTCGAACGGACCCGGCCAGTTAGCGTGCGCCTCGGTCACGTACAGGCGCGCCGTCCGCAAGGCCGGCACGCGGGCCGCGGCCTTCTGCAGCTCGATCGCCAGGTGCTCGCCCTCGGCCAGGAAATGCCCGAGCGCGTCGCGGTGCTTTTTCTCGTGCAGCCGGCGGACGTCGTCGAGCTTCATGCGCCGACCGCCGTGGCGGCCGGTGCAGCCTCGTCGAGCATCGCGAGCGCCACGGCCTCGGCGACCCGGATGCCGTCCACGCCCGCGGAGAGGATGCCGCCCGCGTAGCCGGCGCCTTCGCCAGCCGGATACAGGCCGCGCAGGTTGAGGCTCTGCAGCGAGGCTTCGTCACGCGTGATGCGGATCGGCGAGGAAGTCCGCGATTCGATGCCGGTGAGCACCGCGTCCTCGCGGTCGAAGCCGCGGATCTGCCGGCCGAAGGCGGGCAGCGCCTCGCGGATCGCCTCGATCGCGTAGTCCGGCAGGAGCGGGGCGAGGTCGGTCGGCTTCACGCCGGGCGTGTAGGAAGGCTCGACGGCGCCGAAGCCGGTGGAGGGCACGCCGCGCAGGAAGTCGCCGACCTGCTGGCCGGGCGCAGAGTAGTCGCGTCCGCCCAGCTCGAAGGCGAGCGTCTCGAGCCGCTGCTGCAGCTCGACGCCGGCGAGCGGGCCGCCCGGGAAGTCCCGCTCCGGCGAGATGCCGACGACGATGCCCGCATTGGCGTTGCGCTCGTTGCGCGAATACTGGCTCATGCCGTTCGTCACCACCCGTCCGGGCTCGGAGGTGGCCGCGACCACCGTGCCGCCCGGGCACATGCAGAAGCTGTACACGGCGCGGCCGTTCTTCGCGTGGTGCACCAGCTTGTAGTCCGCGGCGCCGAGCGCCGGGTGGCCGGCGTGCCTGCCGAGGCGGGCCCGGTCGATCATCGACTGCGGGTGCTCGATGCGAAAGCCGATCGAGAAGGGCTTCGGCTCGATGAACACGCCGCGGCGGTGCAGCATGCGGAAGGTGTCGCGCGAGCTGTGGCCGAGTGCGAGCACCACGTGGCGGCTTCGCAGGACCTCGCCGCCGGCCAGCACCACGCCCGCGACGCCGCCGTCCTCGACGAGCAGGTCGGCGACGCGGGACTCGAAGCGCACCTCGCCGCCGAGCGAGATGATTTCCTTGCGCATGGCGGCGACCACCCCGGTCAGGCGGAAGGTGCCGATGTGCGGCTTGCTGACATAGAGGATCTCGGCCGGCGCACCGGCGCGGACGAACTCCTGCATGACCTTGCGCCCGTAGAACTTCGGGTCGCGGATCTGGCTGTAGAGCTTGCCGTCCGAGAACAGTCCCGCGCCGCCCTCGCCGAACTGCACGTTCGATTCCGGCGTCAGGGTGTTCCTGCGCCACAGCGCCCAGGTGTCCTGGGTGCGGCGGCGCACGTCGCGGCCGCGCTCCAGCACGATCGGCCGGAAGCCCATCTGCGCGAGCACCAGCGCGGCGAAGAGCCCGCAGGGCCCGAAGCCGACGACGATGGGCCGCTCCCGCGCATGTGCGGGCGCCTTCGCGACGAAGCGGTAGTTCATGTCCGGCGCAAGCCGGACGCGGCTGTCGGGCGCGAGTCGCGCGAGGACCGCCGGCTCGTCGCGGACCTCGGCGTCCACGATGTAGACGAAGGCGATCGGGCCCGCCTTGCGGCGCGCGTCGTAGCTGCGCTTGAAGACGGTCAGCTCCAGCAGGTCCCCGTCCGCGACGCCGAGCCGGCGGACGACGGCCTGGCGCAGCGCCGCCTCGGGATGGTCGAGCGGCAGCGACAGCTCGGTGATGCGGATCACGCGCGGGTTCCTGGCCGGTGTCTCCGGCAGAGGGATACAATCCGGGCGGATTGTAGCGGCCTTTTCGCCGCAGCCCCCACCACGGGGCCGCCGCGCCCGCATTCCTGGATGGTCCTCCGCCGTGGCACGATCGAAGAGCAGCAGCCGCTGGCTGCAGGAACACGTCAGCGATCCTTACGTCAAGCGGGCGCAGAAGGAAGGCTACCGCGCGCGCTCGAGCTACAAGCTGCTCGAGCTCGACGAGCGGGACCGGCTGCTGCGGCCGGGCCTGCGGGTCGTGGACCTCGGCGCGGCCCCGGGCGGCTGGTCGCAGGTCGCGGCGCGGCGGGTCGGCGACAAGGGCCACGTGCTCGCCACCGACATCCTGCCGATGGACGCACTGGCGGGCGTCGACTTCATCCAGGGCGATTTCCGCGAGGAGTCCGTCCTCGCCGAGATCCTCGAGCGGCTCGGCGGCGAGCCGGTCGACCTCGTGCTCTCGGACATGTCGCCCAACATCAGCGGCGTCAGCTCCGCCGACCAGGCCGCGTCCATCTACCTGCTCGAACTCGCCCTCGACATGGTCCGCCGCGTGCTGAAGCCCGGCGGGACCTTCGTTGCCAAGCTCTTCCAGGGCGCCGGCTCGGACGAATACCTGAAGGAGGTCCGCGCCGCCTTCGAGAAGGTGGCGATCCGCAAGCCTGCGGCGTCGCGGTCCCGCTCGCGGGAGGTCTACGTGGTGGCGAAGGGCTTCAAGGGCTGAGCCGCAGGAGCATTCGAGAGGGGGGGGAATCCCATGCCAGACCGCAACATCGATCCGGCCGTCTTCGATCTCTACGACGAGTACTGCCACGGCCGCATCGACCGGCGGGAGTTCTTCCGCCGCGCCGCGGTGCTGACCGTCGGCACCGGCTCGGCGCTCGCCATGGCCGAGGCGCTGCTGCCGCGCTACGCCGAGGCGCAGACCATTTCGTTCACGGACGAGCGGATGAAGGGGCTCTACGTCGAGTACGCCTCGCCCGGCGGCAACTCCGGCCGCATGCGCGGCTACCTCGCCACGCCGACCAGCACGGGCCCGTACCCGGCAGTGCTGGTGATCCACGAGAACCGCGGGCTCAATCCCTACATCGAGGACGTCGCCCGGCGCGCCGCCGTGGCCGGGTTCCTCGCGCTCGCGCCCGATGGCCTCGCGCCCGCGGGCGGCTATCCGGGCAACGACGACGCGGGTCGCGAGCTGCAGGCAAAGCTCGATCCGGGCAAGCTCCGACAGGACATCGTCAACAGCGCGCACTATCTCAAGGGCCACCCCCAGTCCACCGGCAGGCTCGGCGCCGTGGGCTTCTGCTGGGGCGGCGGCATGGTCAATCACCTTGCCGTGGTGCTCGGGAAGGATCTGGCCGCCGGCGTGCCCTTCTATGGCGCCGCGCCGGCGGCGGAGGACATGGCGAAGGTGAAGTCGCCGCTTCTGATCCACTTCGCCGAGGTGGACGAGCGCATCAACGCGATGTGGCCGGCCTACGAGACGGCGCTGCGCGAGAACGGCACGCCCTACGAGGCGCATTTCTATCCAGGCACCCGGCACGGATTCCACAACAACTCGACCCCGCGCTACGACGAGGCGGCGGCGACGCTGGCCTGGGCCCGCACGATCGAGTTCTTCAGGCAGCACCTCGGCTGAAGGACCGCGTCGCGTGGGGCCCTCGGCGCCGCGCCGCCGCCTCGCGCGTCCCTCAGCGGCGCAGCCACTCGAGGTTCGCCTCGAGCGTCGCGGCGTTCTGGCAGCGAGTGGTCTCGGCGTTGCGGTCCGGGCCGCGGAAGGTATGGACGGCGACCGAGCCTGGCGGGCAGGCGGTCGACGCGTCGGACAGGCGCGCCGGCGTCTGCGCGCAGCCCGAGACCAGGACGACGAGCGCGATGGCCGCCAGGGGCAGCAGTACGGCGGCGGTCGAGCGGGGGAAAATGAACATGGCAGCCTCCTTGATGTGGGAGGCCACCGTACCCGGGCCTATTATTCCGAAAAACTAGCGTTAACCGGAAACACTGTTCACATGCAATGAACAATCGGCCTGCAGCCGTCCGGGGGCTCAGGAGTAGAGATGGCAGGCCACCAGGTGCGGCCGCCCGGGCGTGCCGACGTCGATTTCCTTCGGCACCACCTGCGAGCAGTGCGGCATGACCTTCGGGCAGCGCGTGTGGAACGGGCAGCCGGGCGGCGGCGCCATGGGCGAGGGCACGTCGCCTGCGAGCACGATGCGCTTCGACTTGCGCTTCGGGTCCGGCACCGGCACGGCCGAGAGCAGCGCCTCGGTATAGGGGTGGCGCGGGTTCGTGAAGAGCTCGTGGGTCGGCGCGTGCTCGACGATCCGCCCGAGGTACATCACGCCCACCTCGTCGCTCACGTGCCTCACGACCGAGAGGTCGTGGGAGATGAACAGGAAGGCGATGCCGTGCTCGCGCTGCAGCCCCGCGATGAGGTTCAGCACCTGCGAGCGCACCGAGACGTCGAGCGCGGAGACTGGCTCGTCGGCCACGATGAGCCTCGGGTTCAGCGCCAGCGCCCGCGCGATGCCGACGCGCTGGCGCTGGCCGCCGGAGAACTCGTGCGGATAGCGGTCCTGCACCCCGGCGCGCATGCCGACGACGTCGAGCAGCTCGAGCACCCGCCGCCGGCGCTCCTCCGGCGTGCCGATGCCGTGCACGTCGAGCGGCTCGCGGATGATCTGCCCGACCGTGCGGCGGGGACTCAGCGAGGCGAACGGGTCCTGGAAGATGATCTGCATGCGCCGCCGCATCGCCACGAGCTCGGCCTCGGAGAGCGCGCCGAGGTCCTGGCCCTCGAGCAGCACCTGCCCGCCGGTCGGCCGCTGCAGCCTGAGGATCGCGCGCCCCAGGGTCGTCTTGCCGCAGCCTGACTCGCCCACGAGGCCGAGCGTGCGCCCGGGCTCGAGCGTGAAGCTGACGCCGTCGACCGCCTTCACCTGGGCGACCACGCGGCGGAGCAGGCCGCCGCGCACCGGGAAGTGCTTCTTCAGTTCGCGCACTTCGAGCAGCGCGCTCATCGGGCCGCCTCGACGGGATTGAAGCAGGCCGCCCGCGTGGCGCCGCCAGCGCCGGCGAGCTCCGGCTGCTCCGCCTCGCAGCGCGCGAGGCGGCGTTCGCAGCGATCCGCGAAGCGGCAGCCGGGCGGAAGGTGCAGCAGGTCGGGCACCATGCCCGGGATCACCGGCAGCTCGCGCCGCTCGTCCAGCGCGGCGGCGGGGATCGAGGCCAGCAGCCCGGCGGTGTAGGGATGGCGCGGGTGGGCGAACAGCCGGTCGATCGGCGCCTCCTCGACGATCCGCCCGCAGTACATGACCATCGCCCGGTCGCAGGACTCGGCGATCACGCCGAGGTCGTGGGTGACCAGGATCATCGCCATGCGGAACTCTTGCTGCAGGCGCACCATCTGCTCGAGCACCTGGGCCTGCGTCGTCACGTCGAGCGCCGTGGTGGGCTCGTCGGCGACGATGAGCTTCGGGTCGCAGGACAGCGCCATGGCGATCACTACGCGCTGGCGCATGCCGCCGGAGAGCTGGTGCGGGTACTCGTCGATGCGCTTGTCGGGGGCCGGGATGCCGACGCGCGCCAAGAGCTCGATGGCCGCGCTCCTGGCCTGGCGGCGGCTGAGGCCCTTGCAGCGGCGCAGCACGTCGGTCATCTGGCTGCCGACGCTGAACACCGGATTGAGCGCCGTCATCGGCTCCTGGAAGATCATCGCGATGCCCGGGCCGCGCAGTGCGCGCATCTCGCTTTCTGGCAGCTGCGCGAGGTCCCGGCCCTCGAACTCGATGTGCCCGCCGGCGATGCGCCCCGGCGGACTCGGCACCAGGCCGAGGATGGACAGCGCGGTCACCGTCTTGCCGCAGCCGGACTCGCCGACGAGGCCGACGGTCTCGTTCGGGAACACGTCGAAGCTCACGCCGTCGACCGCGCGCACCACGCCCTGCTCGGTGCTGAACTCGATGACGAGGTCGCGGACGGACAGCAGCGGCGCGCTCACGACACCTGCCTCGGGTCGAGCGCGTCCTGCAGCGCGTCCGAGAGGAAATTGAAGGCCATCACCAGCCCGAACATCAGGACCGAGGCTGCCAGGAAGTTGCCGAAGAAGCCGGCCAGCACCTCCACGCCGCTCTCGGCGATCATCAGGCCCCAGCTCATGCCGTCCTTCACGCCGAGGCCCAGGAACGACAGGATGACCTCGGACTTGATCGCCGCGACGAAGGTGATGGTCGACTGCACCAGCAGGATGTGCAGCGTGTTCGGCAGCACGTGGCGGAACACGATGGTGTACTCGGGCACGCCGATCGCGCGCGCAGCCTCGACGAACTCGAGCTGCCTGAGCTTGATCACCTCGCCGCGCACCAGCCGGCCGGTGGTGATCCAGAAGGTCGCGATCATGGCCACGTGCATGGCGTAGGGGTTGCCCTGCAGCGCGAAGGCGATGGCGGCGACCAGCAGGTAGAAGGGTATCGAGTCCAGCACGCCCATCAGCCAGACGACGATCTCGTCCGTGAACCGCCCGGCGAAGAAGCCGGCGAGCGCGCCGAGCACGCCGCCCAGCAGGGTGGCGACCACGGCGACGACGAGGCCGACCTCGAAGGCCGTGCTGATGCTGTAGACGCCGCGGGCGAAGATGTCCTGGCCGATCAGGTTGGTGCCGAACCAGTGGGCGGCCGACGGGCCCTCCCACTTGCCGCCGTTCACCT
The DNA here is from genome assembly GCA_964406445.1 of uncultured Steroidobacteraceae bacterium. Taxonomy (GTDB): domain Bacteria; phylum Pseudomonadota; class Gammaproteobacteria; order Steroidobacterales; family Steroidobacteraceae; genus SG8-30. The sequence goes on along the minus strand of CAYORU010000001.1, from coordinate 99,948 downwards.
CCGCCCAGCCGGTCGCCCACCAGCCGAACCAGACGCCGAGCGCCGCGACGAAGTAGACCAGCACCACCACGAGGCCGGCCATGCCGGCGCGGTCGCGCCTGAACTTCCACGCCGCCTTGCGCCAGAGCGTCTCGCGCCGGGCGGGGGCCGCGGGGGCGGCCGGGCTCGCGATGGTCGCCGCGGGCGCGTTCATTGCAGCGCCACCCGCGGGTCGACCGCGCGGTACAGGATGTCCACCAGCACCTGCGCGAGGACGAACAGCACCGCCGTCAGGCCCACCACGGCCTTCAGCACCGGCTGGTCGCCGACCATGATCGCGTCGTAGGTCGCCTTGCCGATGCCCGGGATGCCGAAGTAGCTCTCCACGATCAGCGAGCCGCTGATCGCGATCAACGGAATGGAGAAGACGATGCGCGTCACGATCGGGATCATGCAGTTCGCCAGCACGTTGCGCGCCATCAGCCGCACCGGCGGCGTGCCGAAGGCGCGCGCGGTGCGCACGTGGTCGCGGGTCAGCTCCTCGACGATCACCGAGCGGTAGAAGCGCGTGTTGTAGCCGAGCGAGACGAACACGATCGCGAGCGTCGGCACGGTGACGTAGTCGACGTACTCGGCGAGTGTCGACGCGCCCCAGCCGCGCACCGGGAACATGTTCAGGCCCGACGCCGACGAGAAGACGATCTGGAAGGCGACGATCACGATCAGGAAGCTGATGCTCATCCCGAACACCGCGAGGCCCATGATCGCCTTGTCCGGCCAGCGGCTCCGGTAGTTCGCCGCGACCAGCGCCAGCAGGATCGCGAGCAGGTTGCCGATGACGAAGCCCGGCGCGACCAGCAGCAGCGACACCGGCATCGTGCGCGCCAGCAGCCCGGAGACGGGCTCGCCCGTGGAGTTCGAGTTGCCGAAGTCGAGCGTCACGAGCTCGCGCAGGTAGTCGGCGTAGCGGGTCAGGAACGGCTTGTCGTAGCCGAGCTGGGCGCGGACCTCGGCGATCTGCTCCGGCGTGGGGTTCTTGCCGACCAGGGTGTAGGTCTGGTCCGGTCCGAAGTACACCATCAGCAGGAAGCTGACGAAGGTCACGCCGAGGATCAGCGGAATCCCCGCCAGCAGCTTGCGCAGCGAGTACTGCAGCATCTCCACGCTCAGCCGCCTCCCGCCCCGGGCTCGTCGAGCAGGTCGACGTACTTCAGGAAGAAGCCGCCGACGATCTCGCGGTCCGGCAGCGCCACCACGTCGCGGTGCCACAGGTGGATACGCTTGCGGGACAGCCCGGTGAGGGCCACGCAGTCGTCCACGAGGATGCGGTTCATGCGCCGGTAGATCTCGGTGCGCTCCGGCGAGGGCAGCATCACGCTCGCTTCCTCGTAGAGTCGGTCGTACTCCGGGTTGCGGTAATTGGCGTCGTTCGAGCCTGGAGAGCCGTTGGGGCCGTAGAAGAGCTGCAGCGTGTTCTCCGCATCCGGGTAGTCGAGGCCCCAGCCCTTGGCGATCCAGGGCAGCTCGCTGCTCTTCCAGGCGCGGCTGATGTCGCCGAAGGTCGCGTACTGCTTGAGCACCACCTTGGAGGTCGGGTAGCCGATGTCCTTGAGCCAGGCCCGGAACTGCTCGAACATCAGCCGGTTGATCACGCTGCCGGTCACCCCGTAGGTGAGCGTCGGCAGGTTGCCGGCGTTCCAGCCGTTCTCGGCGAGCAGCCGGCGCGCGCCCTCGACGTCCCGCGTGACGCTGTCTCGCGGCATGGACTCGTCGAACTCGGGCACCACCGGCACGATGATGCCCGGGTACACGGAGGCGATTCCGCCGTAGAAGCTCTCGTTGCGCGCCTCCCAGTCGAAGGACTTGAGGACGGCGCAGCGCAGCGCCTTGTTGCGCCGCTCGCGTTCGGGGTCCGGGTTGTAGCCGAACTCCGGGAAGTTCAGGTTGAAGACCGAGAAGATGAACCCCGCCTCGATGCCGGCGTAGTAGTGGAAGCGCTCCTCGTACTCGGGCTTGAGCCTGACCGGCGAGCGCGAGGCGAGCACGCGGTCGAGCTGCTCGTTGGGCAGGTTCGTGTACTGGACCTCGTTGCCCTTGGTGAAGGAGTTCCAGCGCGCCGAGGGCTCGCCGATGAAGTCGAACTCGAGCACGTCGATGAACGGCGGCGACCGGCCGGCGATCTGCTCCAGCCCGTAGCTGCCCTGCGTCCCGGGATCATAGCCCTCGGCCTGGAGGTCCACCGGCTCCTTGCGGAACTTCGGATTGCGCTCCATCAGGATTCTCGAGGTGTCGAATGACACGAGCCGGAACGGTCCCGAGCCGACCGGCCGCATCGCGAACTCCCTGCCGTAGTGCTCCACGGCCTCGCGCGGAACGATGGAGGAATAGCCCTGCGCGAGCGTGTCGAGCAGCTGCGGGTAGGGGCGCGTCAGGCGGATCCGCAGCGTGTGCCGGTCCACGGCGACCAGTCCGCTCGCCGGCTGGTCGTAGTCGGCGCCGGCCGCCTTCCATTCCTCGAGGCCCTCGATCCGGTCCTGCCAGAGCCACGCGCCCTGCGCGCGCGTACGCGGGTCGAAATGCCGCTTGATCGAGTACACGACGTCCTCGGCGACGACCTCGCGGCCGATGCCGCCCTCGAAGGCCGGATCGTCGACGAAGTGCACGCCCGGCTTGAGGCGGATCGTGTAGGTGAGCTTGTCGTCCGAGATCTCCGGCCAGTCCGCGGCGAGGTTCGGCTTGAGCTCGTAGGGACGCGCCAGGTACTTGTAGGAGAACAGCGTGTCGTAGGCGTTGATGACGACGTGGTTGGCGTACACGTTCGCGGCCTGCGCCGGGTCGAGGCTCGACGGCGCCTCGTCCATCGAGTGGCGGTAGACCTTGGCCCCCTTGGCCGCCGCATCGCCCACGCGGCCGCTCTCGCCGCAACCGGCGAGGGCGGCGGCGACGATGACGAGGGTGAGGGTGCGCGAGGCGCGGAACGACAGCTGCACCAGACCACGATACACAGGCCGGCGCCATGGCGCTAGGATCGGGTCGAACCCAGGAGCAAGGAGATCGCGATGGACCTGTTTGGATTCGTGAAGGACGTGGGGCGCCGGCTGTTCAGGAAGGACAGCGAGGCGGCCGATCGCATCAAGGAGCACATCCTCGCCAACAACCCCGGCGTGGAGGATCTCGAGGTCACGTTCGACCGTGGCGTCGTGGGGCTCAAGGGCCGCTGCACGCGGCCCGACGCGTGGCAGAAGTGCGTGCTGATGGCCGGCAACGTCGAGGGCGTGGCCGACGTGTACGCGTCTGCGCTCACGCCCTTCGTCGCGCCCAAGCCGCGCGAGGTGCCGGTCGCAGGCACGCACCAGCACGCCGAGGAAACGCCGGCCGCGCCGAAGGAGGAGTACTACGTCATCAAGAAGGGCGACACGCTCTCGCACATCGCCCAGCGCTACTACGGCAAGGCCAGCCGCTGGAAGGACCTGTTCGAGGCCAACCGCGAGGTCATCCTCGACCCCGACAAGATCTTCCCGGGCCAGAAGATCCGCGTGCCGCTCGACTGACGGCGTCGGCGCGCCTCAGGGGCTGCCGGCGGCTCCGTGCCGCAGGAAGTCCGTCGTGACCGCGAGCAGCGCCTCGAGCCCGACCGCGAGCGCAGCCTCGTCGACGTCGAATTGCGGCGAGTGGTTGCTCGGCGCGGTGAACACGTTGCGTTCGGGCGGCGTGACGCCGAGGCGCAGGAACAGGCCGGGTACCCGGCGCGCGTAGTAGGAGAAGTCCTCGGAGCTGGTCAGCAGGCCGATCGCGCGGACCTTGCCGGGCGCCACGCGCTCCAGCACCGGCAGCATGCGCCGCGTCAGCGCGGGGTCGTTGACGACCGCGGGATTCGGGTCCGGTCCGAGCTCGAACTCGACCGTTGCCCCCGAGGCCGCGGCGATGTGCTCGGCGGTGGCGCGGATCCGCCGGAGGACGTCCTCGCGGATCTCCGGCCCGAAGGTCCGGAACGTGCCGAGCATCTCGACCGTCTCGGGGATGATGTTGTGCCGCACGCCGCCCTTGATCGCGCCGATGGTCACCACCGCAGGGTCGCTCGCGATGTCGAGCTGCCGGCTGACGATGGTCTGAAGGCCCGTCACGATCTGCGCCGCGACGACGATCGGGTCGAGTCCGTCCCAGGGCTTGGCGCCGTGGGTCTGGCGGCCGCGCACGACGAGCCTGAAGAAGTCCGAGCCCGCCATCAGCGGCCCCGGCCGGTAGCCGATCACGCCCGTGTGCAGCTCGGCGCCCACGTGCAGCCCGAAGACCGCCTCGGGCTCGACGATGTCGAACAGGCCCTCCTCGAGCATCAGCGCCGCGCCGCCGCGCTCGCCCTCGGGCGCGCCCTCCTCGGCGGGCTGGAAGATGAACAGCACGGTGCCTGGCAGCTCGTCGCGGTGCGCGGCGAGCACCTCGGCCGCGCCCATGAGGATCGCGGTATGCGCGTCGTGGCCGCAGGCGTGCATCACGCCGGTCTGCTGGCCGCGATACCCGGTCGTGACCTTCGAGGCGAACGGGAGGCCCGTGTCCTCCGTGACCGGCAGCGCGTCCATGTCCGCGCGCAGCGCTACCACCGGGCCAGGCTTGCCGCCGCGCAGCACCGCGGCCACGCCGGTGTGCGCGATCCCGGTGCGGACCTCCAGGCCGAGGCCCTCCAGGTGCGCGGCGACCAGCGCCGCCGTGCGGAACTCGCGGTTTCCGAGCTCGGGATGCTGATGGATGTCGCGCCGCCACGCGATCATCCGCGGCTCGACCTCGCGAGCGGCGGCTTCCAGGTCCAGCGCAGTGGAGGGCAGCGGGGCGAGGAGCGCGGCGAGCGCGAGGGCGTGACGCATTCGGTTCATCCTCAGGCCTGACGGACCCGTGCGAGACTAAAGCATCGCGGGCGTCCGCGCGCTGCTTGACCGCCGCCCGGGGGCTGCCCGACGATGCCGCCCTCGCCATGGAGACGGCCCCGCCATGATCCGCGCGCTGAAGGCACTGCTGCTCACGATGTCGCTCGCGACGCCGTTCGCGGGCGGCGCGGCGTCCGCGGGCGAGCTCGCCATCGCCGCCGCCGCCAACCTCAAGTATGCCGTGGACGAGCTCGTTGCCGCCTTCGGCGAGGCGCAGCCAGGCGTCGACGTCAAGCTGACCTACGGCGCCTCCGGCAACTTCTACGCGCAGCTTGCGCAGCGCGCGCCCTTCGACCTGTTCCTCTCGGCGGATACGCTCTATCCGGAACGGCTGGCGCGGGACGGCCTCGCGCTCGACGGCACGACGTTCCGCTACGCGTCCGGCCGCCTGGCCTTGTGGGTGCCGCCGGGCTCGGCCCTGCCGGTCGCGACGCGCGGCCTCGCCGTGCTCCTCGACCCGGCCGTGAAGCGCATCGCCATCGCCAATCCCCGGCACGCGCCCTACGGCGCGGCGGCGGTCGCGGCGCTCGAGGCCGAAGGCCTGCACGACCGCCTGAAGGACAAGCTCGTGCTGGGCGAGAACGTCGGGCAGGCCGCGCAGTTCGTTCAGAGCCGCGCGGCCGACGCCGGGTTCGTCGCGCTCTCGCTGGCGCTGTCGCCGCCGCTCGCGGACGGCGCCCACCATGTCGTTCCCGCCGGGCTGCACGCGCCGCTGGAGCAGGCGGGCGTCATCCTCGACTGGGCGCGTGATCCGGTCGCGGCGCGGGCCTTCCGCGACTTCCTGCTGGGTCCGCGCGGCAGGGCGATCCTCGCGCGCTACGGATACGGTCCCTGATGGACTGGCAGGCGATCCGCCTCAGCATCGAGCTGGCCGCTGCGACCACCGCCATCCTGCTCGCGCTCGGCCTGCCGCTCGCCTACTGGCTCGCGCACACCCGCTGGCGCGGCCGCGCGCTGGTCGAGGCCGTGGTCGCGCTGCCGATCGTGCTGCCGCCGACCGTGCTCGGCTTCTACGTGCTGCTGGCGCTCGGGCCGGCGAGCCCGGTGGGCGCCGCCTGGGAGGCGCTGTTCGGGCGCGGCCTGGTCTTCACCTTCGAGGGGCTGCTGGCGGCTTCCATCCTCTACAGCCTGCCGTTCGCGGTGCAGCCGTTCACCGCCGGCTTCGCGACGCTCGACCGGCGCCTCGAGGAGGCGGCCTGGTGCCTCGGCGCGAGCCGGCTGTCGTCCTTCCTCCGCGTGACCCTGCCGCTCGCCTGGCCGGGCGTGCTCGCCGGCATCGTGCTGTCCTTCGCGCACACGCTCGGCGAGTTCGGCGTGGTGCTGATGATCGGCGGCAACATTCCCGGCGAGACCCGCACCGTGTCCATCGCCATCTACGACGAGGTCCAGGCGCTCGACTACGCGGCAGCCGGTCGCACCTCCGCGGTGCTGCTCGCCTTCTCCTTCGCCGCGCTGCTCGCGACCTATGCGCTGCAGCGGCGCTTCCTGCAGGCATGGCCCGCGCGCTGAAGGCCGATTTCGCGATGCGCTACCGCGGCGGACCCGAGATCGCCGCGAGCCTCGAGCTGCCGCTCGACGCGCCGCGCGTCACGGTGCTGTTCGGGCCCTCCGGCTGCGGCAAGACCACGGTGCTGCGCTGTCTCGCCGGCCTGGAGCGGCCCCAGTCCGGCGGGATCCGCTTCGGCGAGGAGCGCTGGTTCGACGCCGTCGCCGGCCTGTCGCTGCCGCCGCAGCGCCGCGGCGCGGGCCTGCTGTTCCAGGACTACGCCCTGTTCCCGCACCTCGACGTCGCCGGCAACGTCGGCTTCGGGCTGTCCGGGCGTCCGGCGGCGGAACGCCGCGCCCGGGTCGAGGCCATGCTCGCGCGCTTCGGCCTGGAGGGCCTCGCCGCGCGGCGGCCGCGCGAACTCTCCGGGGGCCAGCAGCAGCGGGTGGCGCTCGCCCGCGCGCTCGCCCCGGACCCGCGCCTGCTGCTGCTCGACGAGCCGCTCGCGGCGCTCGACGCCGCGCTGCGCGAGTCGCTGCGCGACGAACTGCGCGGACTGCTGGTCGCGGCCGGCATCCCGGCCATCGTCGTGACCCACGATCGCAACGAGGCGCTGGTGCTCGGCGACGACCTGGTCGTGATGAGCGCCGGCCGCGTGCTGCAGTCTGGACCCGTCCTCGAGGTCTTCAACCGGCCGGCGGACGCCGAGGTCGCGCGGATCGTCGGGGTGGAGACGCGCCAGCCCGGACAGGTCGTCGGCGAGGTCGAGGGCCTCGCGGAGGTCGCCGTGGGCGGCGCGCGCGTCTACGCGGTCGCGCCGCCGGGCATCGCGCAGGACGTGCTCGTCTGCCTGCGCGGAGAGGACGTGATCCTGCAGCGCGAGGCCGGCCCGGCGAGCAGCGTGCGCAATCGCCTCGAGGCGCGCGTGGTCGGCGTCCAGCCGTCCGCGGCGCTGATCCGCGTCGAGCTGGACGCGGGTTTCCCGCTGTTCGCCTGGGTGACGCGGCCAGCCTGCGAGGAGCTCGGGCTCGCGCCCGGCGAGCGGGTCACCGCGCTCTTCAAGGCCTCCGCGGTCCACCTGCTGCCACACGCGCCGCTGCCCGCCGTCCCTCAGCGGTAGGGCCAGGGCTCGTGGCGGTCGCCCGGCCAGCCGTACGGCCGGTCGCGGCGGCCGTCCCAGGCGTAGTAGCGGCGCTCGAGCGCGCGCCCGGCGTGGGCGGTGGCCCGGTCGAGTTGCCGCAGTCCCGCGGCGAGTCCGCTGCGCGGGTGCAGCCAGCGGCCGTCGTGGAGCTCGCGCTCCAGCCTGTACTTGCGCTTCTCGACGCGGTGGTAGGCCTCGTGCAGCCGGCGCGGCGGCGCGTCGCGCTCGACGAGCCGCTCGAAGTCCCGGGTCGCCTCGACGAGGTCGCGCGCGCGCGCGGCGGCCTCCGAGCGGCGCTGCCGCTCGCGCAGCGCGTAGTGCAGGTGCCCTGCGACGTCGTTGAGGTGGCGGCTCGCCTGGACGAGCTCGCGGCCATGTCCACGGTCGTAGTAGGCAGGGTGGCCGGCCAGGGCGGGCAGCGCGAACAGCGCCAGCAGCGCGACCAACGGGGTGGCAAGGGGCTTCATGGGCGGTCTCCTCGGGCGATGGACACGCCCCGACTCTGCGGCCCTGGGCCTGAATCGCGCTTTAACCGCAGGTGAACGGCGGATGAACCCCGCCCTCGCGCTCCCCCGTGGTTTCTGCGGAAGAGGTCGCCGAAGGACGCAGACTAGCCTCGGTACACTGAAGGCGAGGCCTGGGCGCTGGTGCCCGGCCCGGAGGCAGGAACATGCGTGAAGGCAAGGCCCCCCGGGGCGCCCCGCCGGGCGGGGACGCCGCTGCCGCACCCCGCCGGCGCGGCCCGCGTCGGCGAGTGCGCCGGACGGAAGAGGGCGACGTGGCCCCGGAGTTGACGGAGGCCGGCATCGAGCGCTTCGCGGTCGGCGAGGCGGTGACTGCCGCCACGGAGCAGAAGGCCATCGCGGTGGCCGACATCCTCAAGCGGGCCGCGACCGGCAAGGGCCCGGCGCTGGTCGAGTCGTTCGAGGCCATCCTCGCCGGCGCCTCGCCGGACGACATCGTCGCCCTCAAGACCCTGCTCGACCGGCGCGAGCGCGCGGCGCGCGGCAAGCGCCGCGACAAGGCGGACGCGGAGCTCGCCGCGGACTGGCGCAACGGCGGCTACCCGTACCGCAACCTGATGTCGCGCCGCAACTACGAGCGCGAGAAGTACCAGCTGCAGGTCGAGCTCCTGAAACTGCAGGCCTGGGTCAAGCAGACCGGCCAGCGGGTGGTGATCCTGTTCGAGGGCCGCGACGCGGCCGGCAAGGGCGGCGCCATCAAGCGCTTCATGGAGCACCTGAACCCGCGCGGAGCCCGCGTGGTGGCGCTCGAGAAGCCGAACGAGGTCGAGCGCGGCCAGTGGTACTTCCAGCGCTACGTCGAGCACCTGCCGACCCGCGGCGAGATCGTGCTGTTCGACCGCTCCTGGTACAACCGGGCCGGCGTCGAGCGCGTGATGGGCTTCTGCAGCGACGACGAGTACCTCGAGTTCATCCGCCAGGCGCCGGAATTCGAGCGCAACCTCGTCCGCAGCGGCCTGCACCTGATCAAGTTCTGGTTCTCGGTGAGCCGCAAGGAGCAGCGGCGCCGCTTCAAGGAGCGCCAGTCCCACCCGCTCAAGCACTGGAAGCTCTCGCCCATCGACATGGCCTCGCTCGACAAGTGGGACGAGTACACCCGGGCGAAGGAGGCGATGTTCTTCTACACCGACACCGCCGATGCGCCGTGGACTGTCGTCAAGTCGGATTGCAAGAAGCGCGCGCGGGTCAACGCCATGCGCTACGTGCTGCACAAGCTGCCCTACGCGAACAAGGAGCTCGGACGCGTCGGCCCGATCGACCCGCTGCTCGTCGGGCGCGCGCACGTGGTCTACGAGCGCGGCGAGAAGCACGACGCGCCCATCCTCTGAGCGGGGGCGGGCCGCGGGATCAGCGCAGGGCGCGGGCGACCTGCCGGGACAGCAGGCGGCGCAGCGGCCGGGGCGACAGGCTCACCAGGCTGCCGTAGGCGCGATTCGCGGCGCCGGGCACGACGATGGGTTCGCCTGCCATGCAGCCGGCATAGGCTGCGCGCGCGACCTCCGCGGCCGGCGCGAACAGCTGGGCGCGCCAAGGCCGCAGGCCCGGGGCGCGCTCGAGCGCCGCGTCGGCCATCTCCGAGTCGGTGAGCCCCGGGCAGACGGTCGTGACCGAGACGCCGCCGTCGCGCAGCTCGTCGCCGAGCGCCTCGCCGAAGGACAGCACGAAGGCCTTGGTCGCCGCGTAGACGCCGAGCCAGGGCACCGGCGCGAAGGCGGCGATCGAGGCGACGTTGACGATCCGGCCCTCCCGCCGCGCGAGCATCCGCGGCAGCAGCGCGTGCGTGAGCGCCACCAGCGCCGTCACGTTGAGCTGGATCATCGACAGCACGCGCTCGCGCGGCATGGCGGCGAAGCCGCCGCCTTCCAGCGTGCCCGCGTTGTTGACCAGCACGCCGACGGGCGCGCGGGCGAGCAGCCGCGCGAGGCGGCCGGGCGTCGCCGGGTCGTAGAGGTCCGCCTCGACCACGCGGACCCGCGCGGCGTGATCTCGGCGGAGTTCGCGGCGCAGTTCCTCGAGGCGGCGGCGGCGGCGCGCGATCACCACCAGGTCGTGCCCGTGGGCCGCGAACTCGCGGGCGAGCTCCCGCCCGATTCCGGACGACGCGCCGGTGACGACGGCGAGCGGGTTGCGGGCGGTGGCTTTTGGGGTCACGCTCGACTGCGCAGGATCGGGGGTCGACGGGGCCCAGTATGCGCCGGGGGCGGCGGAGGAGGGAAAGCATGAGCTCGATCGCCTGTCCGGCCGGACCGCGCATCGCGGCGCTCGTGGCCGCGCTGTCGCTCGTGCCGGCGGTCCCGGCGGCCGCGGCCGCGCTCGCCTCCACGGTGCGCTTCGTCGCGGTGCCGACCGGTGCGGAGGGTTACGTCGGCGCGCTGCCGGAGATCTACGTCGAGGGGCCGATCGTCGAGGCCACCGAGGCCGGGTTGCGCCGGATCGTCGAGGAGCAGGGGCTGCGCGATGCCCGCATCCTGTTCGACTCGGAGGGCGGCGACCTGCTGGCCGCGATCGAGCTCGGCCGCTTCCTGCGCCAGCGCGGCTTCGTCACGGAAGTCGCCGGCTTCGGCGGCGCCTGGGGCCGCCACCGGCCGTCCTCCTGCTACAGCGCCTGCGCCGTGGCCTACGTCGGGGGCCGGTTCCGCTATCTCGAGCCGGCATCGCGCGTGGCGGTGCACCAGTTCGCGACGCCGCGCGAGGAGGGCGCCGCGACGCTGCGCGAGGTCGAGCAGGAGACGCAGTCGGTCGCCGCGAGGCTCGTCACCTACCTGCGGGACATGGACATCGACCTGGGACTGTTCAGCCGGATGAGCCGGCGGCCGCACGAGGACCTCGACTATCTCGCCGCGGCGGACCTGGCCCGTTACCGCGTCGTGAACGGCGGCCGCCTCGAGCCGCAGTGGCGGCTCGCGATCGTCGGCGATGCGTTGGTCCTCGCGGGCCGGCAGGAGCGCATCGACAACGCCGCGTCAGTGATCCTGCGTTGCGGCGACCCTCTCGTCGTCGACTTCACGACCGAGGGCTACTCCGAAGCCTGGTCGGGCGCGATCGCCGCAGGCGGCGCGCGCTGGAGCCTCGGGGCAGAGAGCTTCGCAGTGGACCGCGGCGCCTTGGCTACGCCACCTTCGAGCGCCGAGGGCGGATTCCGGCTCGGCATCCGGGCCACGCCGGCGCAGGCCGCGCGGCTCGCGGCGGCGTCCTCGATCGGGCTCGAGATCCTGGAAGGCGGGCGGCGCTACGAGTTCGAGGTGGAGACGGGCGGCGGCGCCGGTCGCGCCGAGATCGACCGCTTCGTCCGCTACTGCGCCCGCCGCGACTTTGGCCGAGTCGCCGCGGCCGGGGGCGGCTGAGCCGCGAGGCCGCCGACGGCGGCGGTCCAGCGCACCGCGTCGCGATACAGCTCGCAGGCCTGGTCGACGTCCACCGCGTCCATCGCGAACGCGTCGAAGGTGCCGGCCTCGAGGTGCTCCACGGCCGCGAGCGCCCCGCCGAGGTCGCCTTCGCGCGCGAGCAGGGCCTGGGCGACGGAGGGGTCGATGGGCATGCCCTCGAGCACGCTGCCCATCGGCCGGTTGACGATGGCGTCCACGCCCGAGAGCAGGCCGACCAGGAAGTGCGTCGACGGATTGCCGCGCCCGGCGGCGCGCGCGAGCAGCTCGCACAGGCGCGCGCGAACGAGCAGCAGCTTGAGCAGTTCCGGCGGCGTCGAATCGAGCCGCGCGAGCGCGAACAGCGAGACGAGATTGCGCGTCGTCTCGAGGCCCAGCACGACCACGGCCCGCTCGATCGAGTCCACTCGCGAGCGCAGGCCCGACAGGGGCGAGTTGGCCCAGCGCAGCACGCTGAGGCTGAGGGCCACGTCTGTGCTGATCAGCTCCGCGAGCTCGCCGAGGCTGATCGACGGATTGGCGACCTTGGCGAGCAGCTGGATCACGACCAGCCGGTTCGCCGGCAGGCCTGCCGGACCGGCGCGTTCGGGCCGCGCGAAGAAGTAGCCCTGGAACAGCTGGAAGCCGAGCGCATAGAGCGTGGCGTGCTGCTCGGGCGTCTCGACCTTTTCCGCGAGCAGCGTCTTGCCGGTCGCGTGCAGGGTGTCGACCTGCGCGGCGAGCCGGTCGACGCCCGCGGCCAGGACGTCGAGCTTGAGGATCTCCACGAAGTCCAGGAACGGCCGGCGGGCCTCCAGCTCCGCGACGTCGTCCAGCGCGAACCGGAAGCCGCGGCTCGACAGCTCGGCGAGCCTGGCGAGCAGCGCCGGGTCGGGGGCCACGTCCTCGAGGATCTCGAGGATCACGCGGTTGGGCGCGAGCATCGTCAGGAGGTCGCCCATCAGCAGCGTGCGCGTGGCGTTGATGAAGACCGGCCGGCCCGGCGCCAGCAGCTCGAGGTCCGTCGAGGCCAGCGCGCCGACGACGACGCGCGCGGTCATCTCGTCGCCGCTGCCCGTCTCCGCGCCCGCGCCGGGCCGGTAGAGGAGCTCGTAGCCGAAGAGATGGCCTTCCAGGTCGAAGATGGGCTGGCGGGCGATGGCGGGCAGTGCGCCGGCCTCGCCCCTGGCTTCGTTCATGCCCGGATTTTACTTTTCCCGGGGGCGGCCGGTGCGATGGCCGTCGCAGTTCAGCCGCCACGCCACGCCGGACCGCCCGCGCGTATCCTTCGCTGATGCAGCAAGATCTCGAGCTGGCGGTCGGCGTCCCGGGGGGCACGTCCGCCCCCAGGGACAACCGCCTGCCGCTCGAGGACGGAGCCGCGCGCTTCTGGCCGGCCGCATTCCCGCCCGGCCAGGCCGACGCCTTGTTCGGCCGCCTGCGCGAGGGCATCGACTGGCAGTCGGAGGAGATCGTCATCTTCGGCGAACGGCGCCGGGTGCCCCGGCTGGTCGCCTGGCACGGCGACCCGGGCGCGACCTACCGCTACTCGGGCGTGGCGCACGCGCCGCGGCCGTGGACCGATGCGCTGCTCGAGGTCCGCGCGCGCGTCGAGAAGCTGGCGGGACATCCGTTCAATGCCGTGCTGCTCAATCTCTACCGCAGCGGCGCCGACGGCATGGGCTGGCACGCCGACGACGAGCCCGAGCTCGGGCGCAATCCGGCGGTCGCGTCGGTGTCGCTCGGGGCGACCCGTCGCTTCCGGCTGCGCCACCGCCGGCGCAGCTCCCTGACGCTTGCGCTCGAGCTCGGCCACGGCAGCCTGCTCGTGATGGAAGGCGCGACCCAGCACCACTGGGTGCACGCCGTGCCGAAGACCGCCCGCCCGGTGGGCGAGCGGATCAACCTGACCTTCCGGCGCATCGTCGCGCCGGCCGGCGGGCGGAACGGCTAGGCGAGCTGCGCGAGGACCAGCAGCATCCCGGCGAGCGCGGCCGCCCAGACCACGGTACGCAGCCAGGCGATCCCGGCGACGTACACAGCGGCGTAGGCGATCCGCCCGTACAGGAACAGCTGGGTCCCGAGCACCGTGTAGTCGTTGCTGACGCCGGCGGCATCGGCGACCAGCACGATGGCGGCGAAGGGCAACAGGCTCTCCAGCATGTTGCGGTGGGCTCGCTGCGCGCGACCCACCCAGCCCCTGCACTCGACCGGCGTGTCCCGGTTGCCGGCCAGGACTGCGAGCGGCACCTGAGTCATGGCGCCGATGATGACGACGAGCAGCTGCAGGATCGCGAGGCCCACCGCGCAGGTGAGCATCGTCAGTTCAACCGTCATGTCCCATCCCCCTCTGCGACGCGGTTCGATTGCCGCGCTGGTCGCGGGAGTCTAGCTCCAATGGCGGGCGCGCGTATCCTCAGCGCAGCGTCAGCAGGTGGCGGCCGTAGGCCGCGACATCGTCCCAGTCGGTGTAGTCGATGACGGCCTGAGGGTCGGTGGGGCCGTGCGTCATCTTCATGATCAGCCGGATCATCAGCCGCTCGTGCCAGGCCCAGGACGGGTAGTCCACCTTGCCGGCGATGACCTTGAGGTCCGCGGGCCGCCAGGGCGACAGCTCGAGGAACTTCTGCATGTAGCGATTGCCCTCGACTGTCGCCTTCTCCGGCGTGCGCGCGACCACCGAGACGTTGAAGAAACTGTTGGGCTTTCGCGCGATCGCGTCCGAGTGCCGCGCCACGAAGTCGAGGAAGGCGCGGTCGTAGCTGCCGTAGAGGACCGGGGCCCCGAGTGCGACCACGTCGTGGCGGCCCCAGTCCACGCCCTCGTGCGCGGCCTCGCGCAGGTCCATCATGGCCGCCTCGCCACCGGCCGCGACGATGCTCTCGCAGATGCGCCGCGCGATCCGCGCCGTGTGTCCCTGCCGCGTCATGTAGACGACCAGCACCGAGGTCATGGTCCTGCCTCCCGTCCGTGGCGACAGGGATAGCACGATGGGGTTGCGGCCGGCAGCCGCGAAACCGTCAGGAGATTGCGGCGACTAGCTACGGCCGCGGCGCTCCAGGTCGAGCAGGTGCTGCTTGCGCCAGGCGCCGCCGCCGTAGCCGCCGAGCTTGCCGTCGGCGTTCACGACGCGATGGCAGGGGATCACGATGGCGAGCCGGTTGCGGCCGTTGGCGGTGCCGACCGCGCGGGTCGCGGCGGGCGCGCCGATGCGCGCGGCGAGGTCGCGGTAGGACCAGGTCGCGCCGTAGGGAATCTCGAGCAGCGCGCGCCATACGCGCTCCTGGAACGGCGTGCCGCGGATCTCGAGCGGCAGGTCGAAGGCGCTGCGCCTGACGTCGAAGTACTCGGCCAGCTGCTCACGCGCCGCGTCGATCCAGCGGTTGCGGCCCGGCACCAGCGGCGCGGCGAAGCGGCGGGCGAGAGTGTCGAGCTGGGTCTCGAGCATGCGGCGGTCGCTGAACTCCAGCAGGCACAGGCCCGCGCCGGTGGCGCCGATCACGAGCGGGCCGACCGGCGAGGCCACCCAGTCCAGCAGGATCGGGTCGCCGCCCGCAGCCTCGCGCGGCGACGCGCCGAAGACGCGCGCGAAGGCCGTGCGGAAGCCGCTCTCCGACTCGAAGCCGGACTCCATCGCTGCATCGGTCACGGGACTGCCCTCCTTGATGGAACGGAATGCCTGCGCGAGACGTCGCGCGCGGCAGAAGGCCTGGAACGTCATGCCGTAGTGCCTGATGAACCAGCGGCGGGCGCGCGCCGGATCGACGCCGAGTTCGCGCAGGTCCGCCGCGCGCAGGCGCGTCGCCGGTTCGGCCTCCATGCGCGCCAGCAGCCGCCCGACCCAGGCCGGCGGACGGCCGTCCGCCTCGAGCGGCCGGCAGCGCTTGCAGGGCCGGTAGCCCGAGAACATCGCCTCGCGCGGCGTGGCGAAGAACTCCACGTTCTCGGGCCGCGGCTTGCGCGCGCTGCAGGACGGCCGGCAGAAGATGCCGGTGGTGCGCACGCCGGTGAAGAACACGCCGTCGTAGCTCTCGTCGCCCGCGAGGAAGGCGCGTCGCATCTCGGCGGGCGGGGGCAGGGTCTGCATGGGCGAAAGTTAGCACCGGCCACCGGGCGACCCCACCGAAAAAGCGACAAGGAATTCCCCGCCGCTCAACCCCGGGTCGCGGACGGCCGCCCCGGCCGGGCGCCGCGCCAGGCGAGCGGCGCGAGCGCGATGCCGGCGATGGCCCCGTACAGATGCGCGTCCACGATGATGGCGCCGCCGATGAGCGGCGCCGTGCCGAGGCCGGGCCCGGCCGCCTGCTCCCAGCCGACCTTCGCGAGGGCGCCGGCGAGCAGCAGCCCGTGGAACAGCGGCGACTGCCGAAGGCCCGCCACCGCGCCTACGACGAACATCGCGTGCAGCACGCCGGACAGGCCCGCGTACCACTCGAGGCCAGGATCGCCGAGCCACAGGCCGGCCCCCACGGCCAGCGCCGAGAAACCGAGCGCGCCGAGCCACGCGCCGGGTCGCAGCCGGTCGCCGAACAGCGCCCAGACGGCGGCGAGGGCGGCGAGGTTGAGCGCGAGGTGCGTCCAGCCGAGGTGGACGAGGTGCGCGGTGACCAGCCGCCAGGGCTCGGCGGGCAGCAGCGCCCGTTCGTACCGCAGCGCCTCGAAACCGCCCGGCAGCATCGCGAGAAGGGTCAGCGCCGCGAGCGCGCCGGGCAGCAGCCACGCGCGGACGGCGGCGCTCACAGCGCCCACTCCGCCCGCTCGGCGTAGCGCGCCGCGAGGAAGTCCACCAGCGAGCGGACTTTCGCCGACAAGTGCCGCCGGCTCGGGTACACCGCGGCGATCGGCGAGCGCGGCGGCTCGAACTCGTCGAGCACGCGGACGAGCCGCCCGGCGCGGATGTCCGGCGCGACGATGAAGTCCGGCTCGACGGCGATGCCCATGCCGGCCACGGCCATCGTGGCCAGCATGCGCCCGCTGTTGGCGCGGTGGCGGACGGCGAGCTCGGCGGCCCGTGGCGTCCCGTCCCGCTGCGAGAAGGTCCAGGTCTGCGGCATCGAGGCGAGCGTATACGCGAGGCAGTCGTGGCGGGCGAGCTCCTCGGGTGCGCGCGGCGTGCCGCGGCGGGCGAGATAGTCCGGCGACGCGCAGCAGACCAGCGCCGTGGTGCCGAGCCGGCGCGAGACCAGCGTCTGCGGGCCGATCGAGCCGATGCGGACCGCCAGGTCGAAGCCTTCCTCGACGAGGTCGACCGCGCGGTCCGACAGGTCGAGGTCGAAGGCGACCGCCGGGTGCCTGGCGGCGAACTCCGCGAGCGCGGGCGCGAGGTAGCGCTCGCCGAAGGTGACCCCGCAGGTGAGCCGCAGCGTGCCCTTCGGCTCGAGGGTCGCGGGCCGTACCGAGGCCTCGGCCTCCTCGAGGTCCGCGAGCAGCTGCACGCAGCGTTCGTAGAAGGCCTGCCCGGCCTCGGTCAGCGACAGCCGTCGCGTGGTTCGATTCAGGAGACGCACGTCGAGGTGCGCCTCCAGGTCGGCGACCTGCCGCGACACCGCGGAGGTGGACAGGGAGAGCCGATCCGCGGCGCGCGCGAAGCTGCCGCTCTCGACGACCCGCGCGAAGCTCTGCAGTGCGGCCAGCCGGTCCACAGGCAGATTATTGCAATTATCGGGACAATAAATCCACAGGAAGCGTATTTATCCCGAGAAAGACTCCGTTGATGATCTCTCTCGACTCGCAGCCCGGAACCACCGGATCCGCCCACCGACCACGAGGAGAACCTGCCATGACCCACGACCCCGCCACCCTTCGCCGCATCGACCAGGGCGCCCTGCTCCTGCGCCTCGGTCTCGGCGTGATGTTCATCGCCCACGCGCTGCTCAAGCTCTTCGTCTTCACGCTGCCCGGCACCGCGCAGTTCTTCGGTTCGCTCGGCCTGCCGCCCTTCCTCGGCTACGTCACCTTCGCGGCCGAGCTGGTCGGCGGCGCGATGCTGGTGCTCGGCGTCTACGCCCGGCAGGTCGCGCTCGCGCTGGTGCCGATCCTCATCGGCGCCACCTGGGCGCACTGGGGCTCCGGCTGGGTGTTCTCGGCGCCGAACGGCGGCTGGGAGTACCCGGCGTTCCTGACGCTCGCCGCCGTCGTGCAGTACCTCATCGGCGACGGGGCCTTCGCCCTGAAGCGGCTCGAGCGCGCCGAAAGCCGCCAGCCCGTGGCCGAGGCCGCGTGATCGCCGACCGACTTCACGGAGAAAGGAATCATGAAACTCTACTACGCTCCCGGCGCCTGCTCGCAGGCGCCCCACATCGCCCTGCGCGAACTCGGCCTTCCCTTCGAGGCGGTGCCGGTCGATCTCGCGAAGCACACCCTGCCCGACGGATCGGACTACCGGAAGGTCAACCCCAGGGGCTACGTGCCGCTGCTCGAGCTCGATGACGGCACGCGCCTCGCCGAGACGCAGGTCATCCTGCAGTACGTCGCCGATCGCAAGCCTGGGTCGCTCGCGCCTGCCTTCGGCTCGGATGAACGCTGGCGGCTGATGGAATGGCTCGCCTTCGTGTCGACGGAGATCCACAAGGGCTTCGGTCCGCTGTGGAACCCGAAGAATCCTGCCGAGCTGCGCGACGCGGCGGTCAGGGCGCTCGGCGGGCGATTTGGTCTCGTGGCGGCGACGCTTTCGGGGCAGCCCTACCTCACCGGCAGCGAGTTCAGCATCGCCGATGCCTACCTCTTCGTAATGCTCGGCTGGGCCGGCTACCACCGCATCGATCTGTCGCCCTGGCCTGCGCTCATCGCCTTCAAGGGGCGGGTCGCGGCCCGCCCCGCCGTGCAGGCCACGCTCAAGGCCGAGGGGCTGATCAAGTAGTCGATGAAACCGCCCCGCGCCGGCGACGTCTCCCCACGACGCGCCGGCGTGGGGCCGGGGAGCAGGACATGACAGCAATGCCCAGCCTCTTCCTCTCCCACGGCTCGCCGCTGCATGCCGTCGATCCCGGCGGTGCGGGCGCATCCTGGCGGGCGCTCGCCGCCTCGCTGCCGTCTCCGCGCGCGATCCTCGTCGCGTCGGCCCACTGGGAAACGTCGTTGCCGATGCTCACGGGCGGCGAGCGCCCGCAGACGATCCACGACTTCAGCGGATTTCCGCAGGAGCTGTACGGCATCCGCTACGACGCGCCCGGCGCGCCGGCCGTCGCCGCGCAGGCCGCGACGCTGCTGCGCGAGGCCGGCTTCACCGCGGCGGTGAACGGCTGCCGCGGCCTGGATCACGGCGCCTGGGTGCCGCTTCGGTGGATGTATCCCGCTGCCGACGTGCCGGTCGTGCAGCTCGCGGTGCAGCCGGCCCTCGGCACGCTGCATCACCTGCGCCTCGGCGAGGCGCTCGCGCCGCTTCGGCATGAAGGGGTGCTGGTCATCGGCTCGGGCCACGTGACGCATAACCTGGGGGACTGGGCGCGTGCGCGCGCCGACGCCGCGCCGCTCGGCTACGTGCAGGAGTTCCGCAGCTGGCTCGACGGCCGTCTCGTCGCCGGGGACCGCGAAGCGCTGCTCGGCTATCGCGAGCGTGCGCCTGGCGCGGTGCGCGCCCACCCGACCGAGGAGCACTTCCTGCCGCTGTTCGTCGCGCTCGGCGCGGCCGGCCCGGGGGCAGGCGCGAGGCAGGTGTACGCCGGTGTCGAGGGCGCCGCCCTCGCCATGGACGCCTGGCGTTTCGACTGATTCCCGGTCGGCTTCCCCCACCGCGCGGCGATGCGGCGCGGTAGCCTTGGCGACATGCTCCGCCAGCTCCCCAACGCGCTGAGCGCCGGCCGCATCGTCGCCTCGATGGTGCTCGTGTTCCTCGCCCTGGAGGGCGCCCGCGGCGCCTTCACCTGGCTGCTGGTGGCCGCGATCGCCTCGGACGTCGCCGACGGCCTGCTCGCCCGCGCACTCGACGCGGAATCGCGGCTCGGCGCGCAGCTCGACTCCATCGGCGATGCGCTGCTGCTGCTCGCAGCCTGCTTCGGCGTCTGGGTGTTCCATCCCGACCTCGTGCTCGAGCAGGGCGCGCTGCTCGCGGTGCTCGGCGCTGCGTGGGTGGTCGAGGTCGCGGCGGCGCTGTGGCGCTACCGGCGCCTGTCGAGCTTCCACACCTACCTGTCCAAGGCCGCCGGCCTGCTGCTCGCGGCGTTCGTCGGCACGCTGTTCGTCGCGGGTTTCCAGTCCTGGCTGTTCCATGCCGCCATCGCCGTCGGCCTGCTCGCCACGCTCGAGGAACTGGCGCTGATCGCACGGCTGCCCCGGTGGCACCCGAACGTGCGCGGGCTGTGGTGGGTGATGCGCGAGCCTCGTTGAGCCGTCGCCGCGGGACACCGCGCCGCCGATCAGCGGGCGGCGAGCCCCAGCGCGAACTCCGCGAGCTTCACGCCGTCGGCGTGGAAGCGGCGGATGCCCTCGGCCAGCTTCTCCGTCGCCATGGCGTCCTCGTTCAGCTCCCAGCGGAAGCGCTCTTCGTCGAGCGGCAGGCGGGCGACCGGGTCGAGGCGCGCGGTCTGGGGCTCGAGGCGGCGGCTCACCTCGCCCTCGGATTCGCGCAGTTCGCCGAGCAGCTCCGGGCTGATGGTCAGCAGGTCGCAGCCGGCGAGGTCGAGGATCTGCGTGGTCTTCCTGAAGCTCGCGCCCATCACCTCGGTCGGGTAGCCGAACTTCTTGTAGTAGGCGTAGATGCGCCGCACGGAGGCGACACCCGGGTCGTCCTCGCGCGGAATGTCGTCGAGCTTGCGCGACGCTTTGTGCCAGTCGTAGATCCGGCCGACGAAGGGCGAGATCAGGGTGACGCCGGCATCCGCGCAGGCGACCGCCTGGCCGAAGCCGAACAGCAAAGTGAGGTTGCAGTGGATGTCGTCGCGCTCGAGGCGCGCGGCAGCCTGGATGCCCTCCCAGGTGCTGGCGATCTTGATCAGGACCCGCGAGCGCGGCACGCCGGCGGCCTCGTAGCGCTCGATCAGGCGGCGCGCCTTGCGCTCGGTGCCTTCTCCGTCGAAGGACAGCCTGGCGTCCACCTCGGTGGAGACGCGCCCGGGGATGCGCTCGAGGATGCGCCGGCCGAAGGCCACGTAGAGCGCCTCGACCAGGGCCTCGGCGCGCGCCTCGCGCCCCGCCACGGATGCCGTCTCCCCGATCGCCGAGTCCACGAGCGCGCGGTAGCGCGAATCCTGCGCGGCCTTGAGGATCAGGCTCGGGTTGGTGGTGGCGTCGCGCGGCTTGAACTTCTCGATGGCCTCGATCTCGCCGGTGTCGGCGACGATCACCGACCAGCGGGCCAGGGAGTCGAGCTGGCTGGTCATTGCCTCACCCCCGCCACTTCCAGCCGTTCTCCTCGGCGCGGTCCACGCCGAACTCGTGGGCGTGCGCCAGGCAGTCGAGCTGGCGGTTGCGCAGCCGCTCCTTGGCGTGCGCGCCGGCGACCTGCAGCCGCGGCACCCGGTCGATCACGTCGATGGCGAGGCTGAAGCGGTCCACCTCGTTGCGGATGGCGAGCTCGAGCGGCGTATTGATGTTCCCCTTCTCCTTGTAGCCGCGCACGTGCAGGTTGCGGTGGTTGGTGCGGCGGTAGCTCAGCCGGTGGATCAGCCACGGGTAGCCGTGGAAATTGAAGATGATCGGCTTGTCGGTGGTGAACAGCGAGTCGAAGTCGCGATCCGAGAGCCCGTGCGGGTGCTCGCCCGCCGGCGTCATCTTGTACAGGTCCACGACGTTCACGAAGCGGATCTTCAGCTCCGGGAAGTCCTCGCGCAGCAGCGCGACGGCTGCCAGCGCCTCCTGCGTGGCGATGTCGCCGCAGGAGGCCATGACCACGTCCGGCTCGCTGCCCTGGTCGGTGCTGGCCCAGTCCCAGAGGCCGATGCCCTTGGTGCAGTGGCGGATCGCCGCATCCATGTCGAGGTACTGCAGGTGCTTCTGCTTGTCGCAGACGATCACGTTGATGTCGTTGGTGCTGCGCAGGCAGTGGTCGGCGACCGAGAGCAGGCAGTTCGAGTCGGGCGGCAGGTAGATGCGGGTCACGCGCGGGCTCTTGTTGACCACCACGTCGAGGAAGCCGGGATCCTGGTGCGTGAAGCCGTTGTGGTCCTGGCGCCAGACGGTCGAGGTGATCAGCAGGTTGAGCGAGGAGACCGGCGCGCGCCACGGGATGTCCTCGCAGATGTCCAGCCACTTCGCGTGCTGGTTGAACATCGAGTCGATCACGTGCACGAAGGCCTCGTAGGTCGAGAAGAAGCCGTGCCGGCCCGTCAGCAGGTAGCCTTCCAGCCAGCCCTCGAGCGTGTGCTCGGAAAGCATCTCCATCACCCGGCCGTCGCGCGCGAGCAGCCCGCCGTCGGCGTCCACGGGCAGCATCTCGCCCATCCAGGTCTTGCGGCTCGCCTCATAGACGGCGTCGAGCTTGTTCGAGGTGGTCTCGTCCGGGCCGAAGACGCGGAAGTTGTCGCCGTTGCGCCTGAGGATGTCGCGCAGGAACTCGCCGAGCCGGCGCGTGTTCTCGGCCTCGACCGCGCCCGGCTTGTCGACCGTGACGGCGTAGTCGCGGAAGTCCGGCAGCACCAGCGGGCGGCGCAGGCGGCCGCCGTTGGCGTGCGGGCTGGCGCTCATGCGGCGGTCGCCCGCAGGCGCCAGCGCGCGCAGCTCCTCGCGCAGCCGGCCGGCGTCGTCGAACAGCTCCTCGGGCCGGTAACTCTTGAGCCAGCCCTCGAGCATCGCGAGGTGCGCGGGGTTGTCGCGGACGTTCGCGAGCGGCACCTGGTGGGCACGCCAGTAGCCCTCGACGCGATGGCCGTCGACCTCCGCGGGGCCGGTCCAGCCCTTGGGGCTCCTGAGCACGATCATCGGCCAGCGCGGCCGCGCCGGCTCGCCGCCCCCGCGCGCCTCTTGCTGGATCCGGCGGATCTCGCCGAGGCAGCGCTCCAGCGTCGCGGCCATCTCCCGGTGCATGGTCATCGGGTCGTCGCCCTCGACGAACTGCGGCGACCAGCCGTAGCCGCAAAACAGCGCCTCGAGCTCCTCGTGCGGGATGCGGGAGAGGATCGTCGGGTTGTTGATCTTGTAGCCGTTCAGGTGAAGGATCGGCAGCACCGCGCCGTCCCGCGCGGGATTGAGGAACTTGTTGGAGTGCCAGGCGGTGGCGAGCGGGCCGGTCTCGGCCTCGCCGTCGCCGACCGCGACGGCGACCAGCAGGTCGGGATTGTCGAAGGCCGCGCCGAAGGCGTGCGAGACGCTGTAGCCGAGCTCGCCGCCCTCGTGGATGGACCCCGGCGTCTCGGGCGTGCAGTGGCTGCCGACTCCGCCGGGGAAGGAGAAGTCGCGGAAGAAGTTCCGCATGCCCTCGACGCCCTCGCCCTTCTCCGGGTAGATCTCGCCGTAGGTGCCCTCGAGATACACGGGCCCGAGCACGCCCGGCGCGCCGTGGCCGGGGCCGGCGAGGAAGATCGCGTCGAGGTCGTGCCGCCGGATGAGGCGGTTGAGGTGCACGTACATGAAGGCGAGCCCGGGGCTCGCGCCCCAGTGCCCGAGCAGGCGCCGCTTGATGTGCTCCGCCGTGAGCGGCTCGCGCAAGAGCGGGTTGTCGCGCAGGTAGATCATGCCCGCGCCGAGGTAGTTGCAGGCGCGCCAGTAGGCGTCGATCAGCCCGAGCTCCTGGTCGGTCGGGCGGGCGGGAATCTGGTTCGTGCGGCTGCGGCCTGCGGGCATGGCTTCCTCCATGAGCAAAGAGTGACTGGGAGGCCGTCTCGGCCCCCTGGACCACCTTGGCCGACTACGCCGGCGAGATCAATACGCAGGCGCGGCCGGTCCGCCGGCGGCTACGGCGCGGCGACGGGCTCGATCGCGAGCTTCGCCTGCTCGACCAGGATCCCGTAGGTGTAGCCCATGCCGAAGTCCCGGTCGAGGGCGACGGTGCCGGTGACCAGCACGGTGTCGCCGACCGCGGGCAGCGGGTCCGTGGTCGTGACGGTGAGGTCGTTCGTGCCTTCCTCGCCGGAGCCGTCGCGAACGTGCAGCCAGTTCAGGTTCATGATGCCGGCGTTCGTCTTGACGACCTTGCCGCGGAAGATCACCGTCTGGCCGGCGAGCCCGGCCTTGTCGGCATAGATCTCGGCGACGGTCCTGCCGCCCTCGGCCTTCGCGATGCCCGACAGGTCGACGGAGTCCGCCGGCGCGGCCGGGACGGGATGGGGCGGCATCGCGCCTGCGGCGGCGGGCGTGCCGGGGGCGGCCTCCCCGGCCGGGGGAGCGTCCTTGCCGCAGCCGGCGGCCGCGACGAGGGTCAGGGCGATCAGGGTAGCCAGGGTCGTTTTCAGCACTGCGGTCCTCCACCAGGTTCCGGACCGCAGCATGCGGTCGAAGAGACCCGAGTCTATCGACAGTTCGCGCCGGCCGGACCTGCGGGAAACCGCGCCTCCCTTGCGGCCGCTCCGCCGCCTGTGTCGGCTACTGCCCGGGTGCGGCGGCCGGGCCCCGGCCGGGCGCCAGGCGCTCGCGCCACTGCAGCAGCTCGACGAGGAGCGCCGGCAGGGCGGTCAGCGTGACCACGGTCGAGCACAGGAGCCCGGAGAGGACCACGACCCCGAGGCCGCGATAGAGCTCCGTCCCCGCGCCGGGAATGAGCACCAGCGGTGCCAGGCCGAAGGCCGTCGTGAGGGTCGTCATGAGGATGGGCCGCAGCCGCGAAGCCACCGCCTGCTGCACGGCGTCCGCAGCCAGCGTCCCGCCCTTGCGCAGCAGCTCGCGGGTCCGGTCGACCACCAGGATCGGGTTGTTGACGACGGTGCCGAGCAGGATCAGGAAGCCGAGCATCGTGATCATGTCGAAGGGCAGGCGCAGCCCCAGCGCGTTGACGAGCGCGAGGCCCAGGATTCCGCCGGCGAGTCCGAGCGGCACGGTGACCAGGATCACGAGCGGCCAGCCCCAGTGCCGGAAGACGGCGACCAGCAGCAGGTAGCTCAGCAGCGTGGCCAGCAGGAAGTTCACGCCGAGGGAGCGCCGCGTCTCCTCAAGCTGGTCCGCGGCGCCGGACACGTCGAGCGACATGCCGGGGGTGACCAGGCCCTGCGCGGAGAGCCGCGGCAGCAGCTTCGCCTGCACCTCGGCGACCGCGGTCTCGAGCGCCACGTCGCGTGGCGGCACGATGCTCACGGTCACGGTGCGGCGGCCGTCCACGCGCCGGACCGCGTCGCTGTCGACCGTGTCCTCGAGGCGCGCGAGCGCCTCGAGCGGCAGCACCGCGCCGCTGGGCGTGGCCACCGGCAGCCGTCGCAGCGCGTCGACGTCCTGCGAGGAGCCCGCCTGGCCATAGAGCGTGATGTCGATCCGCTCGTCGCCGAGCAGGAACTCGTCGACGAAGGCGCCGTCCGCGAGCGCCGCCGCGGCGAAGCCGAAGCCCTGCGCGCTGAAGCCGAGCTCGGCGAGGCGCTCCCAGTCCGGATGGATCTCGAGCAGCGGCTGGTCGAGCGAGAGCGAGGCCGGCTCGGAATTGACCTGCGGGCGGTCGAAGATCTCCTGCGCGGCGCGGAAGGCGCCGTCGGCGGCGGCGTAGAGCTCGCCCAGGTCCTGGCCGGAGATGTCCACGTTGACGCTGCGCGTGCCGCCGTCGTTGCTCGAGATGATCGAGCCCCGCGAGGCGAAGGCGCGCATGCCCGGCTCCTCGCGGAAGCGCGCGTTCAATGCCGTCATCAGCGCATCGACGTCGCCGGGACGCTTCGGCTCCGCGACGACGAACAGCCCGCCCGCGGACACCCAGAGGTTCGCCGTCGCGAGCGCCGGCATCGAGGTCTCGCCGCGGTCGAAGCGCTCTGGCTCGTCCTCGAGGCTGGCCGCGAGCCCGGCGTTGATCGGGCCGGCGATGCGCTGCATCTCGGCGAGGTTGTAGCCGGGCGGCGCGATCATGCGGGCGAAGACCTTCGGTTCCTCGCCCTCGGGCAGGTACTCGGCCGGGGGCACGAGCACGGCGACCAGCGCCAGCAGCGCGGCTGGCGCCGCGAAGGCTGCGAGGCGGCGCGGCAGCGGCCGGGCGAGGAGCCGGCCGATGCCCGCGAGCAGCGCTCCCTGCGCGCGGCTCCCGCCGTGCTCGCCGGCCCGCCCGGCGAAGCCGAGCCGTGCGATGGTCGCGGGCACCACGGCGATGGCGACCGCCATGGAGGCGAGGATCGCCGACGAGATCGCGATGGCGATGTCCGAGAAGAGCTGGCCCGCCTCCTGCTCGACGAACAGGATCGGCGTGAAGACGATCACCGTGGTCAGCGTCGAGGCGAGCACCGCCGGCCAGACCTCGCGCACGCCCTCGACCGCAGCCTGCAGGCGGGCCATGCCCTCGCGGCGCAGCCGCTCGATGTTCTCGAGCACGACGATGGTGTTGTCCACCGTCATGCCGATCGCGAAGGCGATGCCGGCGAGCGAGATCACGTTGATGGTCCGGCCGAAGAGCAGCAGGCCGAGGAACGCGGCCAGGGTGCTGAGCGGGATGCCCATCGCGCCGACCAGCGTCGCCTGCGGCGACCGGAGGAACAGGTACATGACCAGGGTCGCGAGCGCCGCGCCCAGCGCGAGGTTGCGGAACACGTTGCCGACCGATTCCTCGACGTAGCGGACGTCGTCGCTGACCAGGCGCAGCTCGAGCCCGTTGCGCGCCAGCAGGTTCTCGTTGAGGTCGTCGACGACCGGCTCGAGCCCGCGCTTGATGGCGATGACGTTGGAGCCGCTCTCGCGGCTGACGGAGAGGTTCAGCGTGCGCTGGCCCGCGCTGTAGGCGAGGCCGCGCAGCTCGGCGTGGCCCAGGCTCACGCTCGCGACGTCGCCGAGGCGCACGATCGAGTCGCCGCGGCGCGCGAGGATCAGCCTCTCGAGGTCCTCCACGGTCTCGAACCGTCCGAGGGTGCGCACCAGGTAGCGGCGCTTGCCGCTGTCCACGTCCCCGCCCGAAGCGTCGCGGTTGCGTGCCCGCACCGCGTCGCGCAGCTCGAGCAGCGTGATGCCGCGCTCGGCGAGCCGGGCGGCGTCCACCTCGATTCGCACCTCCCGCGCCGCGCCGCCGCCGACGTCCACGCGGGACACGCCCGGCACGCGTTCCATACGCGGCCGCACGAAGTCCTCGGCGAAGTCCTGCATGCGGTTCAGGTCGAGCCCGAGCGGGTTGCCGTCGCGCGCGATCAGCCGGTAGTACATGAAGGCGTTTTCCGAGAACGAGCTGGTCGAGAGGCGCGGCTCTTCGGTGTTCTCGGGGTAGGAGGGGACCTGGCTCAGCGCGTTGTTGACGCGGATCAGGGCGTCGCTGATGTCGGTGCCGAAGGGGAACTCGAGCCGGATCTCCGCGAGCCCCGTCTCCGCGGACGAGACCATTCGACGCAGGTTCGGGACGGTGCGCAGGTAGCGCTCCTGCTCGATGAGGATTTCCCTTTCCACGTCCTGCGGCGTGGCGCCCGGCCAGAGGGTGTCCACGTTGACTGTGCGCACCTCCAGGTCCGGGATCATCTGCACGGGCATGCGTACGGCGGCCGTGACGGCCAGCACGCAGAAGACGAGCACGGCGACGGCGAGCAGCGTGCCGTGGCGGGTGAACCTCTCGAGCATGATCAGGGCCCGGCCACGACCCGCACAGCCTGGCCGCTGCGCAGGGCCTCGTTGCCCCGCACCACGACCCGGTCGCCCGGCGCGATGCCGTCGAGGATCTCGACCTCGGCGGCGCTGCGGCCGATCCGCACCCGGCGCTCTTCCGCGAGGGTCCTGCCGCCGGCCTGGCGCAGCACGAACACGCTGTGCGTGCCGTCCGGATAGCGCAGCAGTGCGTCGCGGGGCACCGCGAGGGCCTGTTCCGCGCCCGGCAACTCGATGATCGCCGTCGCCGAGGTGCCGGGCAGCAGCTTGCCGCCCGCGCCGTCGACCAGGATCCGCACCAGGAACGTGCGCGCGGTCGGGTCGGTCACCGGCACGATGGCCGCGATCCGTCCCGCCAGCGGCTCGGGGCCGAGCGCGTCGGCCAGCACCCGCACCGACGCGCCCGCGGCGATGGCCGCGTAGCGCTCCTGCGGCGCCTGCACGTCGAGGCGGATGCGGTCGGTGCCGACCAGCTCGAACACCGGCGTGCCGCGGCCGACCCACTCGCCGACGTCGGCGAGCCGCCGCGCGACGACGCCCGCGAACGGCGCGGGCACGACGTGGCGGCGGACCAGCTCGGCCTGCTCGCGTTCCGCCGACTCGGCCGCCTCGAGCGCCGCCGCCGCAAGCGTGGCATCGGCCTCGCGACGCTCCAGTTCCGTCCGGGGCAGGTGCCGCTCGGCGACGAGCCGGCGGGCCTCGCCGGCGAGCCGCTCGGCTTCGGCCGCGCGGGCCCGGGCTTCGGCCGTGCCCGCCTTGGCGCGTTCGAGCGCGAGCCGCGCCAGGGTCGCGTCCAGCTCGAGCAGGGGTGCGCCGGCCTTGACCCGGTCGCCGGCCTCCGCGCGCATCCGCGCCACGAGCCCGTCGACCCGCGGCGACAGCCGCGCGCTGCGCTCCGCGGTCAGCGTGCCGGTCAGCCGGACCTGCTCGCCGACCTCGATCTGCCGCGGCGCGGCGACGGCGACGGGCGCCGCGTCCTGGGCGAGGGCCGGCGCGAGGCCCGCCATCGCGATGGCGGCGCCCGTGGCGATCCTCTTCCAGAACGACAGCATGAGCGGCTCCTTCGGGCTGGGGTGACGCGAGCGACGCAGACGAGATCGTGGTGACCCCACACCGCGCGGGAAGTTCAGGCGGGGCCCGTGCTTGCCTGGCGCCGTCTACTTCCCCAGCCCGAAGGTCGAGACCCGCCATGCCGGGCGGTCGGGCGCCGGATGCGTGGAGGCTGGAGTAGTGGAGCGGGTGATGGGAATCGAACCCGGTCCCTAAGCGGTTGATTGATGAGGTCTTCTTGTCCACGCCGGCGGTGATATGGGCCGCATTGTGGGCCTAATGTCAGCCCATAGGCACTGCCAGCGTTCATAGTCAGTCTACTGCGTTCCGGCGACGGCTACCAACCGCCACTTCGAGACAGACGTTACGACGGGACGCATCTAGTCTCGGTGACATGCAAATCACGCCGCAGCCGATTGCTGTCGCCCCATCAGCGCGGACTGGCAGTTTGTCGTCGCCTGGGGACTGAACACTGGTCTCGCTCCATGCCGACCCGCGGCCTTTAACGGCTCTGGCCCAAGCGAGGTACTTCCATTGATCCCGACGAGCCGACGTTCGGGAGGAGATACGTCATCGGGTCACTATGATTCATCGGGCTCACGATGCGTGGCGATGCGGGGGAATGCGCCTCAACCATGGGTTAGCGGCAACAGGATGTAGAACTTGGTCAGACTCTCGTCGGACAGCACGCTGACCGACCCGCCATGCGCCTCGACAATGGATTTGACGATGGCCAGTCCCAGCCCGGCTCCTTCGCCCTTTCTATGGACGGCGTGTCCCACCCGGTAGAAGCGGTTGAAGATCCGGGAGAGTTCCTCGGGCGGAATCTTCTCGCCGGGATTCTCCACGCTGATGATGATGTCTCGCTCGTTCTGCGAAAATCTCACTGTGATCGTCTCGCCGCTGGGCGTGTACCGGATCGCATTGGAGATCAGATTGCTGAGGGCTCGGCGAAGCATTTCCCGGTCGCCGCGCACCGGAGTGGTTCGGCCACGAAGTTCTAGCTTCACACCCCGCTCTTCCACCAAGGCCTCGAAGTACTCGAAAAGCCCCCGGACGGCATCATCTAGGACCACGCTCTCCAGATTCAGATTGCCCGGATCGTTCTCGGTCTGCGCCAGGAACAGCATGTCGTTGATCATGCGGTTCAGGCGCCCGAACTCTTCCAGGTTGGAGTAGAGGATCTCCCGATACTCGTCGGCCGAGCGGGCCTGACCGAGCGCGACTTCGGTCTGCGTGGTCAAGTTCGTGACCGGCGTGCGCAACTCGTGGGCGATGTCGGCGGAGAAGTTCGCCAGTTGCTCGAACCCATCCTCGATGCGCCCAAGCATGTCGTTGAAGGACTCGATCGTTTCCTCCAACTCGATTGGCACGGCTTTGGAATCCAATCGCAGATACAGCTTGGACGAGGTGATCGCGCGAATCTTCTCGTTCGCTCTGCGGATCGGGATGTGCCCCCAGCGCACAGCGAACCATGCGACCAGGATCGCGATGCACATGACCACGCAGATGGTCCACCATTGGATGCGCTTGAAGCTCCGGATGAAGTCGAGGTGCCCACCGATGTCCATCGCCACCGCGATCGTGTAGGTATCGTTCAGTCTGGCGTCGTCTCCGACGAGGACGACACCGCCTCGATAGGACTTCCCGTTCTCCTCCCATATCGTCATGCGTTGCAAGTCCGCCAGACGGACGGGAGACACGCGCTTGGCGAAGCTCGTCATGTCCGGGCCGTCCGTCGGCGCATAGAGCGTCTTTCCGTTGGCGTCGGCGACGTAGTAGAAGACCCCGTGATGCCCCCGAACCGCACGGCGCAAAGCCTGCGCATCGCTTCCGTCCTGCACCTCGCCCAGCGCCCGGATGACCGAACTCGCGATCACGCCCAACTCTTCCTCATCCATTTCGGCGAAATGCCGGTCCAGGGATCGCACGCTGACCCAGCTGAACAGCAGGAGCACCACCATCATCGCGATGCCGACGAGGCCGGTGACCCGTGCGGAGAGCGAGGCCGGACGGCGCAGAAAGGCAATCCGGTCAGGCATCCGGCAGGTCCAGGGTGTAGCCCATGCCACGTACGGTCTGGATGAGCTTGGGCTCGAAGTTGTCGTCGATCTTGGCGCGCAGCCGCCGGATCGCGACGTCGATGACGTTGGTGTCGCTGTCGAAGTTCATGTCCCAGACCTGCGAGGCGATCAGCGAGCGGGGCAGCACTTCGCCCTGGCGGCGCGCCAGCAGTTCGAGCAAGGCGAACTCCTTGCTGGTCAGGTTGATACGCTGCCCGGACCTCGTGGCGCGACGGCGGGCCAGATCCAGTTCCAGGTCCGCAATCTGGATGCGATCGTGCGGAGCAGGCGCTCCCCCTCTGCGCAACAACGTCCGGACGCGTGCGAGCAACTCTGAGAACGCGAACGGCTTGACCAAATAGTCGTCGGCGCCCAGTTCCAATCCCTGGACGCGATCGTCGACGCTGCTGCGAGCGGTCAGGAACAGCACCGGCACCTGGTTTCCGGCCGCCCGGATGGATTGCAGGATCTTCCGCCCATCCATGCCCGGCAGCATGACGTCGAGCACGATCAGGTCGTAATGCTCGGTCGTGGCCATGTGCAGGCCATCGGGCCCATCGCGCGCCAAGTCGACGACGAACCCGGCTTCCATCAGCCCTTGGCGGACGTAGTCCGCCGTCTTGTGCTCGTCTTCGACAACTAGAAGTTTCATGTCAGCCCTACGCCCGCGCTCGTTCGTGCTTCCGGCCCCCGCCAAGACGGACGGATCATGAGCGGTCACTGGAATCTACCGAGGCGAAGCTGCCACAAGGATGACGCAAAGATTACATATTAGTAATCATTCCGTCACCAATTTCGCCGAAACAGCCTTGAAACGAGATGAATGCCGAACGATCGCGTCAGCGTCCGCGCTTTAGCAGGCTGATCGCGGTCGCGGCGGTCAGCGCGAACAGGGGCCGAAATGAACCAGAGGGAGTCCGAACCCAGGACGATGATGCTGAACAGGAAGCGCCCAAACGCCCAAACGCGCCGATTGGCGTGGCCCAGTACAGACATCGCGTCCGGCGGGAGAGCAAGAAGCCTCCATTCCCCAGCAGCAGGACGCCAAATCCGGCAATGAAGCCACCCCAGGTGCGGAACGCGGTGCTGAGCCATTCCAGGAATGGCCGGGGGCAGCGTGGCTGGGTCGACACCAGTGTGCCAGATATCCTCGGGCAGAAGCGCAGGGCGCAACACCAAGAAGAACACCGCAGTCGATCGTGTCCCTGCGCGTGGTGTACGAGTCGTGAGTTCCGGTCAGGTTGGACTCGTGCTCAGTTGACGACGGCCGACAACCATGTAGCGGCGCTGCAGCTGCCACTCGTCGTTCTGCTCGAGCAGTAAGGCAGAAGTGCTTTCCGGCGTTGTCGATTGCATCGCGGCGCTGTCTGCCGGCGCGGCCGGATGGTGGCTCTCGTGTTCGCTCGGAGTCTGCGCCAGTGTAGGCATGGACATCAGCACGGCCACTGTGAGCGCCAGGCGTGATCGCACAGAGGGTGCCTGCCCCGTATGGCTGGCGGGCGGATTGGACTTCTGGGCAGACGGTGCTGGTTGAGCGGGCATGGGATCATCATCTGCCAACGCTGACTGCGCGGGAGCACCGCTGAGCACAGTCATAGCAGCGAAAACCACGTGGCGCTTGTACATGGCATCCTCCGATAAATTGGTAGGCGATTTCTCATAGGCTTGCTTGATGCACACACGAACGAACCCGATCGCATACACGCTAGCGGGTCGTCGTTCTTGCTGGAGAGCT
This sequence comes from uncultured Steroidobacteraceae bacterium, assembly GCA_964406445.1. Taxonomy (GTDB): domain Bacteria; phylum Pseudomonadota; class Gammaproteobacteria; order Steroidobacterales; family Steroidobacteraceae; genus SG8-30. The sequence goes on along the minus strand of CAYORU010000001.1, from coordinate 68,077 downwards.
GCGGCTCGGCGCTTCGCCGGCAGAGCCTTCTTACAGCGTGACGCGTCTCAGGCTATGAATGGGAGGCTGCAATGGCATGACCTCGCAATTGCAATTTTGCAAGCATCCCGTCATGTCGGAAGGGCCGAGCCTTGGCACCTAAGCCCAGCAGATGAAGCACCAATGCTCCGAGACGACAGATGACAGTCAGCTGATAGGAATGTAATCAGCATGCAATCCATCTGACAGACGTCATCTCCTAGGTTGCTTCTTGAGTCTTGCGTCAAATCGCGTCAAACGCGACGACGATGGAACGCACAACCCGAAACCTACGGAGACATGCCATGAAATGCTGCGATTCCAGATCCCCTCTCATCGTCCGCACCCGCCAACGCAATTGGCTGCTCTTGGGTGTAATGACGCTGGCAATCGTGATCAGCAGCTCGATGGCATTTGCGCAGGAAACCAGTTTTCGCCACAAGTACCTCATGCGCGGTCAGGTTCTTGAAGTTAAGGACGCCACTCTGGTGGTATGCGTCGGGACTGCAGACGGCGCAGCGGTGGGTCAAGAGCTTGATGTAATCCGCCACACACGAGTCACGACACCCCCCAAGTCGGCCAGCCCTGGCTTTCGGCGTAAGAACGTCGGCAAGGTCAAGATCACAACCATCTTCGACGATCACTATGCGCTGGCGACGGTGATCAACGGAAGCGTTCGCGTTAACGACACCGTCGAGTCGAATCATCTGTGAAATGACCCCCATCCGAACTGTGCCTCTGCGATCCGACCAATCCTTGCCACGTCACTGACCTCTATCACGAAGAGACGAAATCTATGGCGAAAATGAAAGCTGCGGTCTTCGTAGAGCCTGGCAGAATCGCCTTGGACGAAAAGGCGATCCCGGCCATTGGTCCGCTCGATGCGCTAGTGAGGATCACAACGACCACGATCTGTGGAACGGATGTCCATATTCTGAAAGGTGAATACCCCGTCGCGAAAGGATTGACGATCGGGCACGAGCCGGTCGGCGTGATCGAGCAGCTCGGTTCGGCCGTTTCCGGTTTCCGCGAAGGGCAGCGTGTAATCGCTGGCGCGATCACGCCCAGCGGCTACAGCAATGCGTGCTTATGTGGGTACCACTCCCAGGATGGCGCGGATTCGAAGCATGGCTGGAAAGCCATCGGCGGATGGAAGTTCGGGAATACGATTGATGGCTGCCAGGCGGAGTTCGTACGTGTGCCGGATGCCATGGCGAATCTTGCGCCTGTGCCGGAAGGATTGAGCGATGAGCAGGTGCTGATGTGCCCGGACATCATGTCTACCGGCTTCGGGGGTGCGGAGAGTGCGAACATTCGGATAGGAGACGTCGTTGCCGTTTTCGCGCAAGGACCCATAGGGCTATGCGCAACGGCCGGCGCACGTCTCAAGGGTGCGACGACTGTTATCGCCATCGACGGCATTTCGGAACGATTGCGCATGTCTTCCAAAATGGGCGCTGACGTCACGATCAATTTCAAGAACGCAGATCCGGTGGAGGAAATCCTCAAACTCACCGACGGCCGTGGCGTGGACGCTGCGATTGAGGCATTGGGGACTCAGGTAACTTTCGAAGCGGCTCTTCGTGTACTTCGTCCGGGAGGGACTCTTTCGAGCTTGGGCGTCTATTCCCAAGACCTCAAGATTCCGCTACGTGCGTTCGCCGCGGGCCTTGGCGACAACAAGATCGTTACGTCGCTGTGCCCGGGAGGAAAGGAGCGGATGAGAAGACTGATGGACGTAATCTCTTCCGGTCGGGTCGACTTAACATCAATGGTCACGCACCGCTACAAGCTCGACGATATCGAGGCTGCTTACGACCTGTTCTCGCATCAGAGAGACGGCGTGCTGAAGGTGGCCATCACCCCCTGAACAGCTTGTGCATCTGCGTGATGTCGGCCTGTCCCGGACGATGGCGCGCCGGTCGGTGCCCACGTGGGCCTTCATCCCGAAGCGCCACTCGCGCGAGTTCTTCTTGCCATGCTTCATCTCCGGGTCTCGGGACTTCTCGGCGTTCTTCGTCGATGGCGGTGCATCGATGATCGTCGCATCCACGATCGTTCCGCTCTTGAGCAGCAGCCGCTTCTGCTCCAGCAGGCTCCTCACCTCGGCGAAAATCGCCTCGGTGAGCCGATGCTTCAGTGGCGCGCTGTTGGCACTGATAGTCACCCGATGACAGGAGACTACCGCTATACGATCAAGTAGAGCGAGCCAACAGTGATCGGAATACCTGACTATGTCCTTCGGTTCGCGCAGTACATAGATCTCATGCCGTTGTTCGGTATTCCGCTGTTCGCTTGGTATAGCCCGCAGTCCCCATGGTGAGGAGCCCCAGGGCCAAGAGTAGGATGCCGCTCAGCTCGTCCCTCCGATCGGAAATGTGTTGCTTCATCGCGTCCAATCTCCACAACGGCTTCGAGCGCCAGTTCGACTAGGTCGGCGAGCGAGGACGCCACCTACATTGCAAGGCGCTATCTGCCACGAAAATGACGTAGTGATTACATGAATGTAATCGATGCGTAACGGACCCGACAGCGATGCCTTTCTACGCTCAGGACGCATCTTCGCCAATTGTCCCGTCCATTCTTACTGGCGCCCCTGGAGCATCGAGATGAGCGAAATTCCTGATCGGAAGCGAGGCAGCTGGCGCAGCCCCGCCGTCCTGACCCTGTGCGTCTTTCTCTTTATTGCAGGACTCTTCCTTTGGCTGGAGCACCGGGCGCACCTGCTCGGTGCGCTCCCCCTCTTACTGCCCCTGGTGATCTGCATCGGCATGCACTTCTTCCTGCACCGCGGTCACGGCGGCCACGGTGGCCACCAGACGCATCGGGAGGAGGGCGAGCGCGATGATCGGTGATCCGCCCGCCTATGGCCTCTGGCTCCTGGCGCTGGTGAATGCCGGCATCTTCATCCTGTTCGCCCTGAGCTTCTTCAAGCCGACGACGGCCCGCGACTGGCGCTCGCTGGGCGCGTTCTCCGCCTTCATCGTCGCCCTGTTCGTGGAGATGTACGGCTTCCCGCTGACGCTCTACCTGTTGGCGGGTTGGGTGGGCAATCGTTTCCCGGGACTGGACCCGCTGTCCCACGACGCCGGCCACATCTGGCCCGCACTCTTCGGTTGGTCGGGAGATCCCCATCTCAATCCGTTCCACCTAGCCAGTTACGTGCTCATCGGCTGCGGGTTCTGGCTGATCGCCGCGGGCTGGCGGGTACTGCACGAGGCTCAACGCGCCGGGTCGCTGGCCACCACCGGACCGTATGCCCACGTGCGGCATCCGCAGTACGCGGGCTTCGCCCTGGTCCTGATCGGATTCTTCCTGCAGTGGCCCACGCTGGTGACGGGCGTGATGCTGCCGATCCTGCTGGTCATGTACTGGCGGCTCGCCAGGCAGGAGGAGCGCGAGGTCGAGGCGGCATTCGGTGAGCAGTATCGACGCTACGCGAGCGACGTACCCGCATTCGTGCCGCGGCTCGGCCGCTTGTTCAACAAAAAAGAAGGCCAGATCGAATGAGTCCCCATAACCCGCACGCACACCACGAGCACGATCACGGCGCACACGTCCATGCTGCTTCACCCGCCACCGGCGCCGTCGTAAGCGCTGCCGGTTCGAGTCACGCCGGACACGCCGGTCATGACCATGGTGCCATGGTCGCCGACTTCCGCAGGCGCTTCTGGGTCACGCTGCTGCTGACCCCGTTCGTCCTTGCACTGTCGCCCATGATCCAGCACGCGCTCGGCCTGGGCGAGGCGTTGGTCTTCCGCGGTGATCGTTACGTGCTGTTCGCCCTGTCGACCGTGGCCTACCTCTACGGTGGCTGGCCGTTCCTGGTCGGGGTCGTCTCCGAACTGCGCAAGCGCCAGCCCGGCATGATGACGCTGATCGCGCTGGCCATTTCGGCCGCGTACGTCTTCTCGGTGGCGGTGACCTTCGGCTTTCCCGGACAGGAGTTCTACTGGGAGCTGGTGACGCTGATTGCGATCATGCTGCTGGGCCACTGGGTCGAGATGCGCTCGGTCATGGGCGCGTCGCGCGCCTTGGAGGAGTTGGTCAAGCTGCTGCCCGACAGCGCGACCCGCATCGACGCCGACGGCAACCTGCATGACGTGCCGATCAGCGCGTTGCAGCCGGGCGACCGCGTGATCGTCCGTCCCGGCGCCAAGGTGCCGGTGGACGGGGAGATCACCGAGGGCTCCTCGGGCTTCAACGAAGCCATGCTCACCGGCGAATCCCGCCCGGTCACCAAAGGGGTCGGTGCCACCGCGATCGGCGGGGCCATCAACGGCGCGAACGCCGTCACCATCCGCGTCACGGCCACGGGCGATGCGACGTATCTGTCGCAGGTGATCGAGCTGGTCAAGAAGGCGCAGCAGACCCGCTCGCGCACGCAGGACATCGCCAACCGCGCCGCGGCCTGGCTGACCTACATCGCCCTGGCTGTGGGCGTCGGTACGCTGCTGGTCTGGTGGCTAGTGCTCGACGCGCCGCTCAACTTCGCCATTGAGCGCATGGTCACCGTCATGGTCGTCGCCTGCCCGCACGCGCTGGGGCTGGCGGTGCCGCTGGTGGTCGCGGTCAGCACGTCGCTGAGCGCGAGCAACGGCCTGCTGATCCGTGATCGGGCGGCGTTCGAGCGCGCACGTCGCCTGGATGCCGTCGTGTTCGACAAGACCGGCACCCTGACCGAGGGGCGATTCGGGGTTAGCGACATCGTGTTGCTTCAAGAGGGTGACGAGCGTGAGGAGTTGGCCTTCGCCGCGGCGGCGGAGAGCCAGTCGGAACACCCCATCGCCCATGGCATCGTGGCCGAGGCAAAACGCCGCGACATCGCCATCCCCAAGGCCAGCGACGTGCGCAACATCACCGGCGAAGGCATCGTGGCCGCCGTTGGGGATGTGCGCGTGCGCATCGTCAGCCCCGGGCATCTGGCCCGCCAGGGCAACGCCATTACCCACGAGCGGCTCGGACAACTCGAATCGGCAGGCAAGACTGTCGTCGTGCTCGAACGGGACGGTCAGGCACGCGCGCTGTTCGCGCTCGCCGATATCGTACGGCCGGAGTCCAGGGAGGCGATCTCCGAGCTGACCCGGTTGGGGATTCGCTCGGTGATGCTGACCGGCGATGCCCGGGGCGTGGCCGAATCGGTGTCCAAGGAACTTGGCATCTCCGAGTATTTCGCAGAGGTGCTGCCCGACCAGAAGTCGGAGAAGATCCAGGAACTCCAGGCACGCGGGCTGTCCGTCGCCATGGTCGGCGATGGCGTGAACGACGCCCCGGCGCTGGTCCAGGCCGACCTGGGCGTAGCCATCGGTGCAGGCACCGATGTGGCTGTGGAGTCGGCCGACGTCGTGCTCGTGCGCAGCGATCCGCGCGACGTGGGCGCGATCCTCGGCCTGTCGCGCGCCACCTACCGCAAGATGATCCAGAACCTGATCTGGGCGACCGGCTACAACACCATCGCGGTGCCGATGGCCGCCGGCATCACCTTCGGGACGGGCTTCCTGATGACGCCCGCCATCGCCGCCGTCTTCATGTCGGCCAGCACGGTGATCGTCGCCATCAATGCCCAGTTGCTCCGCTTCTACAGGCGGCACGCATGAGCGCCGCGCCGCGTTCCGACCGGCTGATCCTGCCGCTTCCGGACAACGACGCATTCGCGCGCCAGTTGGCGGTCGCGGGCGGTTGGGAACTGGGCGCACTCCAGACCCGTCGGTTCCCCGACGGCGAAAGCTACGTGCGCATCGCCGCGGAGGTGTCGGACAGGTCGGTCGTCCTCGTGCAGACCCTGGCGCAGCCCGATCCCGGCTTCCTGTCGCTCATCTTCGCCGCCGACGCCGCCCGCGACTTGGGGGCCCGCGAAGTGATCCTCGTCGCCCCTTACCTGGCCTACATGCGGCAGGATCGCCGCTTCCACCCCGGAGAGGCGATCACCTCCCGGAGCTTCGCCCGTCTCGTGTCGTCGAGCGTCGACCGCCTGGTCACGGTCGATCCCCATCTGCACCGCTACCCGGCGCTGTCGGCGCTCTACACCGTGCTCGCCGACACCCTCCATGCCGCGCCGTTGCTGGCCGACTGGATCGCCGCCGAGGTAGAAAGGCCGTTGGTGATCGGTCCGGACGAGGAAAGCGAACAGTGGGTGGAGGCCATCGCCCAGCGCATCGGAGCCCCCCATGCGGTTCTGCGCAAAATCCGTCACGGCGATCGCAACGTCGAGGTCGCGCTGTCCGACCTGTCCGCCTGGCGCGATCGCCAGGCCGTACTGGTCGATGACATTGCCTCCTCCGGACGCACGCTGATCGAGGCCGCCCGGCAGTTGCCTCAGCAGGGCTTCTCGCGCCCCGTGGTAGCCGTGGTGCATGCCATCTTCGCCGAGGACGCCTACCAACAACTCGCGCCGCTGTGCAGCCGCATCGTCTCCACCGATGCCGTGCGGCATGAGAGCAATGCGATTGCGCTGGCGCCCCTGATCGCACAGGCCCTTGCCGCCGACACCGAGGCAGCGACCCGACTCGTGCGCCATCGCCGTCCACCCGAACCTCTCGATGACATCGACCCGACGGGTGCCGATTCTTTCACCACGACTCCCACACCCTGAGGATTTCTCTTGAAGGTCACCTCATTTGGCGGTGCCGGCACCGTCACCGGCTCCAAGCATTTGCTGAGCCACAACGGGAAACACATCTTGGTCGACTGCGGCCTGTTCCAGGGTCTCAAGAATCTGCGCGAGCTGAACTGGGAGCCGTTGCCGATCGCGCCGGAGGAACTCGATGCCGTGGTGTTGACGCACGCGCATCTGGACCACTCCGGCTACCTGCCAAGACTCGTTCGCGATGGCTTTCGCGGACGCATCTACGCGACCTCGGCAACCCGCGACGTCGCCGAGTTGATCCTCAAGGACAGCGGCCATCTGCAGGAAAAGGATGCCGAGTACGCCAATCGCAAGGGCTTCAGCAAGCACAAGCCCGCGCTGCCGCTGTACACCGTGCAGGATGCCGAGCGCGCGCTCAAGCAGTTCTCCAATGTGCCGTTCGGCAAGCCGACGTCGCTTCCCGACGGTGCGACACTGACGTTCCGCTACGCCGGGCACATCCTGGGGGCCGCCACGGCGCAGATCGACTGGGGCGGCAAGCGGATCGTGTTCTCGGGCGACCTCGGCCGCTACGACGACCCGATGCTGTTCGATCCGCAGCCCGTGACCGAAGCCGACTATGTGGTGATCGAGTCCACCTACGGCAACCGGACCCATTCCCCGCGCGATGCCGCCGAAGCACTCGGGGCCGTCATCGAGAAAACGGTCGGCCGCGGCGGCACGGTGGTCATTCCCGCGTTCGCGGTGGGTCGCGCACAACTGCTGCTCTATTACCTGTGGACGCTGCGCCAGGCCGGGCGCCTCGGCTCGGTGCCCATCTATCTGGACAGCCCGATGGCGATCAACGCCAGCGAGCTGCTCTGCGATCACCTTGCCGACCACCGCCTGCCAGCCGAGATCTGCCATGCCGCTTGCGGGATCGCCACGTACACGCGTGAGGTCGAGGCATCCAAGCAGATCACCGCCAGCCGATTTCCCAAGGTCGTCATCTCGGCCAGCGGCATGGCGACCGGCGGCCGCGTGCTCCACCACCTCGCGGCCTTCGCGCCCGGACGCGAGAACACGATCCTGTTCGCCGGCTACCAGGCCGCAGGGACGCGCGGCCAGTCGATGCTCCAGGGCGCACGCGAAATCCGGGTCCACGGACAATGGGTTCCGGTGAATGCGGAAGTCGCCAACCTGCCGGAACTGTCGGCGCATGCCGATGCCAATGAGCTGATGCGCTGGCTCTCGGGTTTCCGGCACGCGCCCTCGCGCGTCTACATCGTGCATGGTGAACCGGAGGCCTCCGAGGCGCTGCGCGTGCGCATCGACAAGGACACCGGCTGGCCTGCGTCGGTCCCCCGCTTCGGACAGGTCTTCGAGCTGTGAACGCGCGCGCTGCCCAGACGGCCGATTCGCCGCCGACGCTGCGCGCCCGGCGCCTGGGGCTTCATGCCCAACACCAGTCGATCGCGATCATGCGGACCGATTGCCACGTGTGCCGCGCCGAGGGTCTCGCCTCCCGCTCCCAGGTGTTGCTCTCGGCCGGCGGGCGGCAGGTCCAGGCGGTGCTCTATCAGGCCGATGGCGACCTGGTGGCACCCGGCGAGGCGGCGCTCTCCGAATCCGCCTGGGAACGCCTGGGCGTCGCGGAGGGCACGCCCATCGAAGTCTCCCATGCGCCCGCCCTGGATTCCCTGGCGAGCGTAAGACGGCGCATCTACGGCCACCGGCTCGATGCGGCCGCGCTGCAGGCGGTGGTCGCGGACGTGACGGCCGGACGCTACACGGACGTGCATCTGGCCGCGTTCCTGACCGCCAGTGCGGCCCTGCCGCTGGACGAGCAGGAGACCGTTGACCTGACCGCCGCGATGATCGACGTCGGCGAACGCCTGACGTGGAACGCTGCGGTGGTGGTGGACAAACACTGCATCGGTGGACTGCCGGGCAACCGGACCACGCCGATCGTCGTCGCCATCGTGGCCGCCCACGGCCTGGTGATGCCCAAGACCTCCTCGCGCGCCATCACCTCGCCGGCCGGCACCGCCGACACCATGGAAACACTGGCGCCGGTCGATCTCGACCTGGCCACCATGCGGCGCGTGGTGGACCAGGAAGGCGGCTGCATCGCTTGGGGCGGCGCCGTGCATCTGAGCCCCGCCGACGACATCTTCGTGCGCGTGGAGCGGGAACTGGACGTGGACACCGAGGGGCAGTTGATCGCCTCCGTCCTGTCCAAGAAGATCGCGGCGGGCTCCAATCACGTCGTGCTCGACATCCCGGTCGGGCCAACCGCCAAAGTCCGCACGGAGGAAGCCGCACGCCGGCTGGGCGACCGCCTGGTCGCGGTCGCCGCACGCTTCGGCCTGGCCGCCACGTGCATCCGCACCGACGGCAACCAGCCGGTCGGCCGGGGCATCGGCCCCGCCCTCGAAGCGCACGACATCCTCGCCGTCCTCCAGAACAGGCCCGATGCGCCCACCGATCTGCGGCACCGGGCCGCCGTGCTCGCCGGCGCCGCGCTGGAAATCGGCGGCGCGGCGGAGAGTGGCGCCGGCTACGCGCTGGCCTTGGCCACCTTGGCGGACGGGCAGGCGTGGACGAAGTTCCAGCGGATCTGCCAGGCGCAGGGAGGCATGCGTGAGCCGCCCAGGGCCTTGCATATCCGCCCCCTGACCGCCGCTCGTGCGGGGCGGGTGGTCCAGATCAACAACCGCAAGATCGCCCAGCTCGCCAAGCTGGCCGGTGCGCCCGAGGCCAAGGCCGCCGGCGTCACCATGGAGGTCGTACTTGGAGCCGATGTCGGCATCGGACAGCCGCTGCTTCAGTTGCACGCCGACACCGCGGGTGAACTGGCCTACGCCATGGAGTACGCGTCCCGGAACCCGGACATCATCGAAATCGCCACTTGAGACGTCGCTCCGGTCTCTCGGCCACCAGGAGTCGAAGATGGGCGACTCATCGCTGCGTCCGTGACGACCAGTGGAGGTGCACGATCTTCCAGCCTTGCGCGGTCCTGCGCAGAATCGCAGTTTCGGTCGATGAGATCGTCAACGTCTTGTCGTCCTTGCTGGCGTGGATCTCACTCTCGCTGCCGACCCAGACCAGATCGCCCGAGGCCTGGGCCGTCCGCCGCTTCAGCATGATGTGGGCCGCCTTTAGGAACTCGGCATCATGCTTGGCGTGGCCGCCGAGATACTCGTCGCGCGTGCGCTCGGCACCGCCGCTTTCGAGGATCAGCACGGCAGGATCGAGATCGGCAGCCACGCCATCGAGATCGCCTGCACTCAAGGCGGCGGTGAAGCGCTCCAGCACTGCAACCGCGTCGGCAGCCTCGGGGGCGATGGACTGCTCGGCGCCGGCCGTTTCGCGTCCGGCTTCCACCGATGCCGCCTTGTGGTTTTCGTGAGCCCACGCGACGGGCGCCGCCAGCGTCAGGGTGAGGGCCAGGGAAGTCATGCGAAGGATCATGCGGTTTCTCCAGGACGTGGTGAGATGCCGGCCTCTTGCGTGGGCAACGCAGTGATGATGATCGCCGTGGTCGGCGGCGGACATCGCCTCCGGGGCCTCAATAGGCTCGAAGTCAGAACCAGAAGCGCAGGCCGACCACCCAACGGTTGTCGGTTCGGGAATGGCCGCTGAGCCTGCGCAGATCGGACGTCTCACCGAAGCTCCATTCGCGCTCGAACCCGATATACGGCGCGAACTGCCGCGTGATCTCGTAGCGCAATCGCACACCTCCTTCCACGGTGCTCAAGCCTGACCCGATGACTTCCGCCGGATCGGACTGCCCGAACCAGTTGGCTTCGACGCCCCAACTGGCGATCAGCCGGTTGGTGAACAGCATCTCGTACTCGGCCTCGACGATCGCCGCCGTCTTGCCGCCTTCTCCGACGTAACCCGTTGCCGACACCTCGAACTTGTAGGGCGCCAGCCCCTGGACGCCGAACGCGGCCCAGTTGCGCGGTGTTCCGCCTCCGCCGAAGTCACCGAAATCCCGGCGGGCGCCCACCACGAGATCCCACCAGGGATGGATCGCGCGTCCATACATCACCTCGACCCGCGCACGCTGCAGGCTCTCATCCAGGGCGTGCCCCTTGGTCCTCAGCCACAGGCGGTTGATGTCGCTCCCGACCCAGCCGATTCCCTCCCAGGCGATCTCCCTGCCTTCATCCGTGTTAGCCCATTCCAACTGATCCATGAGCCAGAACGAGTTCAGACTGGTTCCGTGCTTGTGGTAGTCCTTCAGCGACGGGAATGCCGCTAGGCGATCGGCCTCCGTGACGGTGGGGATGGGTTCGCGTGGCAGGTCGAGCGCACCCATCCGGGAATGATCCATCTGCGAATGATCCATCCGGGAATGGTCGACCTGCGGGCGATCATGCTGTCCATGATCCATCTGCGAGTGGTCTGTGCCGGCATCGGGAGGCTGCGGTGCCATCGCGGGCTCTTTCTGCGGGTCCGCCGTCGAACTCGACGTGACCGGCTGGCCATGCCCGGCATGCTGCGCGGAGGCCACGACGGGAGGCAGCGACAACGCTGCGGCCAGCGCAATCCACCGCATCGATTTCCTTGCGCGCATCATTCTTCGACCCTCACTTCCCGGAACATGCCAGACTCCATGTGGAAGAAGAGATGGCAGTGGTAGGCCCAGCGACCGAGCGCATCGGCGCGCACCCGGTAGCTGCGCTTGGTGCCCGGCGGCATGTCGATGGTGTGCTTGCGCAGGTGGAAGTTGCCCTGTTCGTCCTCCAGGTCGCTCCACAGCCCATGCAGATGGATCGGATGCGACATCATGGTGTCGTTCACCAGCACGATGCGCATGCGCTCGCCGTAGTTGAGACGCAGCGGCGCGGCGTCGGCGAACTTGATCCCGTCGAACGACCAGGCGAAACGCTCCATGTGGCCGGTCAGGTGCAGCTCCACCGTGCGCCCGGGCTCGCGGCCGTCGGGATCCTCGAACAGGCTCTTCAGGTCGGCGTACGTCGCCACGGTGCGACCGTTGCCGCGCAGGCCGATGCCCGGATCTGACAGTCGCGGCTCCGGCGTCATGGTCTGCATGTCCACCAGGGGATTGCCCGTTTCACTGGCCGGATGCGTCTGCATGCCGCCGCTTCCATGCCCGGCGTGCACGCCTTGTGCTGCTGGCGCCCCATGGCCGGCATGCGGGTCGGCGGACTCGGCCCCCGCGCCGTGGCCCGCGTGCGGGTCCGGCGCCGGCGCGGCGCCATGCCCGGCATGCGGATCGGTCGAGGGCGCTGTCAGCCCGGAGTGGGCGCCGTGGCCGCCATGCCCCATGTCGGCCATGGTCAGCAGCGGACGCGGGTCCACCGCCGGTACCGGGGCACGCAAGCCCTCGCGGACCGCGAGTGTGCCGCTGACGTAGCCGGTGCGCGCGGAGTCCTGGGCGAAGATCGTGAAGGCGTCCTGCCCGGCAGGTTCGACGATCACGTCGAAGGTTTCGGCCGTGGCGATGCGGATCTCATCCACCGTCAGCGGATGGACGTACTGACCATCGACCTCTACCACCGTCATCTTCAGCCCCGGGATGCGGACGTCGAAGTAGGTCATCGCCGCACCGTTGATGAAGCGCAGGCGGATCTTTTCCCCGCTGCGGAACAGTCCCGTCCAGTTGCCCAGCGACGTGGTGCCGTTCATCAGGTACGTGTAGGTGTGCGCGTTGACGTCGGACAGGTCGGTCGGCGTCATGCGCATGCGCCCCCATGCCGCACGGTCGCTCAGGGTCGCGCCCAACCCGTCCTTGCGCACGTCACGGAAGAAGTCTCCCACGGTGCGCTGGTAGTAGTTGTCATACTCCGACAGCTTCTTCAGCCGAGCGAACAGGCGTGCCGGGTCCATGTCGGTCCAATCGGACAGGAAGACCACGTAGTCGCGGTCGTAGGAGAACGGAGGGGGCGCGATGGGGTCGATGATCAGCGGCCCGTACATGCCACCCTGTTCCTGGAAGCCGGAATGGCTGTGGTACCAGTAAGTGCCGCCCTGGCGGACGTCGAACTCGTACAGGTAGCTCTCGCCGCGATTGATCCCGTCGAAGCTCAGGCCCGGCACGCCGTCCATGTTGGCCGGCAGCAGGATGCCGTGCCAGTGGATCGACGTGGAGTCGCCGTGGATCGAGCCTGGGGGCAGGTCGTTGCGGACCCGCAGCTGCACCCGAGTGCCTTCCTTCCAGCGCAGGATCGGTGCAGGCACCGAGCCGTTGACGGTGATGGCAGGCCGCGTCTTGCCCGTGTAGTTGACCAGCGTCTCGCCTACGCTCAGGTCGAACTGCGTGCCCGACAGTACTTCGAGCTGGCCCGGAGCGCGCAGCGCCCAGCTCTGCTTCGGCCAAAGCCCCAGGCCCAGCACGGCGCCCCCCGCTGCCAATCCCTGAACGAACTGCCGTCGAGACAGCAACAGCTGCTCGGCGGCGCTCGTGCCTGAAGGTCTGGATCGCATGCATGATCTCCTATGGTCGGTATGGGCTGACATCGAGTCCGCCCGGCGCATCGCCACGATCCGGTTGCCGGACACGCGCGCCGGTGAAGGCGCTGACGTGGTTAGGAACGTGGCTCAGCGTGCGCATGACGCCCCACGTGACGGTGGCAGGAACGCCTGCTGGATGAGGAGCCAAAGGATCCAGGCAACGGTCGGGATCGAACGCAAGGGCGCGGGACTCGCGTCATGGTGATCAGGCTAAGAGGGGGTCACTTTCGGCGGGATGACCCCTCCATTACATTCCCGTCATTTCATGGTCATTCCCACTCGCGGGAGGGCCTCGATGCCTGCGCGGTCGCGCCTTAACCTCGCCGGGCCTTGCGCTTGCGGACCCCACGGTTGTCGACCGCGCCGCGTCGGCGTTTGGGTTCTTCCGCCGCCACCGCGGACGGCTGTTCGAGATCGGCCAGGATCGGGCAATCGGGACGGTCGTCCCCCGAGCAGCATGTCGCCAGCTGCTGGAGTGTCGCTGCCATCTCTTGCATGTCGGCGATTCGCCGTTGCAGATCCTCGATGTGGTCCAGGGCAATACGCTTGACGTCGGCGCTGCGCCGGCGGCGGTTCCGCCAGAGCTGCAACAGGCCATTGATCTCGGCGACGGAAAAGCCCAGATCCCGCGCCCGCCGGACGAAGCGCAGCATGTGGATGTCCTTCTCGGCATAGTCCCGGTAGCCTGCGTGTGTGCGGCCGGCCGGCGGGATCAACCCGATCTGCTCGTAGTAGCGGATCATCTTGGCCGACACACCCGAGGCCTTTGCCGCGTCACCGATGTTCACGTCATCCTCCTTTCGCTTCCACCCCTGCCGCACCCAAGCGCGCCGGCACCGCAGTCGCTGCCGAAACCGCCGGCTGGCCAGCCGCCGCGGCGGCCATGGGCGGGCGGAACCGCCGCAGCCTGAGTGCGTTGCCGAGCACGAAGACGCTCGACAATGCCATGGCCCCTGCCGCCAGGACGGGTGAGAGCAGCACACCGTAAGCCGGATACAGCACCCCGGCGGCGACCGGGATCAGGGCCGCGTTGTAGGCAAACGCCCAGAACAGGTTCTGCCGGATGTTGCGGATCGTCCGCTTCGACAGTGCGATGGCGTTGGGCACGCCCTTAAGGCTGCCCGACATCAGCACCACGTCGGCCGCCTCGATCGCGATATCGGTGCCCGTGCCGATGGCGATGCCCACGTCGGCCTCGGCCAGGGCCGGCGCGTCGTTGATGCCATCGCCCACGAACACCAGAGAGCCATGCGCGGCCCGGAGCCGGCGCACCGTCTCGACCTTGCCCTCCGGCAGCACCTCGGCGACCACCTCATCGATGCCGAGGCGACGGGCGATTGCCTCGGCCGTGCGCCGATTGTCGCCGGTGATCATGGCCACCTTGAGGCCCAGCGCGTGGAGCGCGGCGATGGCCTCGGAGGTGGTGTCCTTGATCGGATCGGCCACGGCGATGACGGCCGCGAGCTGGCCGCCGATCGCAGCGTAGAGCGGCGACTTGCCCTCGTCGCCCAGCCGCTGCGCGATGCCGGCGAAGGCGGTCACCTCCAGCCCCAGCCGCTGCATGTAGCGGTCGGCGCCGATCTGGACATCCCCTCCGTCCACCACGGCCGCGACGCCGAACCCGGTCTCGGAGCGGAAGCCGGCGACCGCCGGCAAGACCAGGCCTTCGGCCTGGGCGGCCGCCACGATGGCGCGGCCGACCGGGTGTTCGGATTTCGCCTCGACGGCCGCGATCCGCGCCAGCACCTGCGCGCGCTCGAAGCCCTCGGCCAGTTCCAGGTCGGTGAGCACCGGCCGGCCCTCGGTCAGCGTGCCGGTCTTGTCCAGCGCGACGACCTTCGCATCCTTGAGCCACTGCAAGGCTTCGCCCTTGCGGAACAACACGCCCATCTCCGCGCCGCGCCCGGTGCCGACCATGATCGAGGTGGGCGTCGCCAGCCCCATCGCGCAGGGGCAGGCGATGATCAGCACGGCGACGGCATTGACCAGCGCGAACGTCAGCGCCGGCGACGGGCCGAAGGCGAGCCACACCAGGAACGTCAGCAGCGCCATACCGATCACGACCGGGACGAACCACGACGTCACCTTGTCGACCAGGGCCTGGATGGGCAACTTGGAGCCCTGCGCTTCCTCGACCATGCGGATGATCCGGGACAGCACCGTGGACTCGCCCACCGCGGTCGCACGGAACGCCAGTGCACCGTTCTGATTGACCGTACCGCCGACCACCGCGCTGCCGGCGGCCTTCATCACCGGCACCGGCTCGCCCGTGATCATGGACTCATCCACGTAGCTGTCGCCCTCGACCACCTCGCCGTCGACCGGCACGCGCTCGCCGGGTCGCACTTCGACGATATCCCCCGGCGCCACCTCGCCCAGGACGATCTCGACCGTGCCCCCGTCACGGCGCACGCGCGCGGTCCGCGCCTGCAACCCGACCAGTCGCTGGATGGCCTGGGAAGCGCGCCCTCTGGCCCGCGCTTCCAGGAACCGGCCGATGAGAATCAGGGTGACGATGACGGCCGCGGCCTCGTAGTAGACGTTGACCGCCTGCACGGGCAACAGCGCGGGCACAAAGGTCGCGACCAGCGAGTAGGCGTAAGCGGCCAAGGTGCCGACCGCCACCAGCGAGTTCATGTCCGGCGCCAGGCGCCACAGCGCGGGGAACCCCTGCTGGTAGAAGCGCCGGCCCGGCCCGAGAATCACCAGCGTCGTCAGCGCGAACTGGATGATCCAGTTCCATTGCATGCCGACGGTGCGCACGATCAGGTGATGCACGCCGGGCACCAGGTGCGCCCCCATCTCCAGCGCGACGATGGGCAAGGTCAGCGCGGTGGATACCACCACCGCACGTTTCAGTGCCGCCTGCTCGGCCTCCTTGCGGGCGGCGGCGTCGGCCTCGCGCACGGCCGCCCGGTCGATCGGTCGGGCCGCGTATCCCGCATCGTCGACGGCCTGGATCAGCAGCCTGGCGTCCGCAACACCTTCCACCACTGCGCGCTCGGTCGCCAGGTTGACACGCGCCACCATCACGCCGGGGACGTTGCGCAAGGCACGCTCCACCCGTCCGACACAGGACGCGCAGGTCATGCCCTCGATGGCCAGTTCGGTCTTGCGCACAGCCTCCGTTCGCAGGGAGGCGCTTGGGGAAACGGACTCCATGGTGTTCATCTCGCCGGTGCAATGGATTAGGGGACAAGTTTGCGGCTTCCCACGGTGGGAAGGTCAACACCTGCATAGCCCGCGAAAGCCCTTGACCTTCCAACGATGGCAAGGCCCATGCTAACCGCACACAAACCAGCAGGAGGTGCCCCCATGTACACGTTCCACATCCAGAATATGACGTGCGGCGGCTGCGTCCGAGGGGTGACGCGCGCCATCGAGTCCGTCGACCCGCAGGCGCGGATCCAGGCCGATGTGCCCGCTCGACGGGTGCAGGTCGTCTCCGAGCAACCGCGTGAGATCGTCGAGACCGCCCTGATCAGGTCGGGCTACCAGGCGGTCGGCGTCGATCCGCGATGAATCGCTTGGCGTCGTCGTTCATGTCTCGTTGAGCGGCTGGAAGCGGCGAGCGGGCGATCGCCAGCACGGTCGTCGCACGAGGCTGCACCTCGAGCGCGTGGACACTTTCGCTCAACCGGACGCGTTCGAGTGGTCGGGCGGCGCCGGTCGTCGGCGCCGCCACGGCCACCCGCGTTCGATCTCGATCTGCAGGGCAACGCTCAGGAAGGTGCGTATCAGCACGATCAGGGCAAGGATCGCCACGCCCTGCAGCGAGGGATCGATGGTGACGGTGCGGATGATGTCCGCGGCCACGAGGAACTCCAGGCCCAGCACGATCGCGCCGCCCAGTTCCTGCCGCAGGGCGTGATAGCGCGCCGTCAGACCGCCTGCCGTGTGAACGAAGGCGAATCGGCCACACGCCAACAGGCTTCCGAGCGTGATGACGCCGACGCCGAACAACTCGAAGCCGGCTACCACGACCCCGATCGCAGCATGTGGCAGGTCGGCGCTCACCGGCGTGTCCGGTCAATGATGATCGTAGATGCCCACTCCCCGGATGTCGTTCCAGGACGTGGTCTGGTGGCAGAGGTAGCACTGCTCGGGCTCGGCGTTCCTGACGCCGGCGATCGGCTTGGACATCATCGCGAAGTGCTCCTTGTAGTGGCTCAGCGGCGCGAGATGGCACTGACCGCACTCGGTGGAACTGGGCAAGGGATGCCTGAACTCGGCGATCGACCACGTGCTCGTGGCGTGGCAGGTCGCGCAATCGTTCCCGAACACCTGGACGTGGGGGTCCGTGGTCTTGTGGCAGCTCGCGCAGTCCAGCAGCGTCTCCTTATAGGTCATGCCGTTGGCGAGCGAGAGGTTGCCCGGCAGTGCTTCCGGTCGGTGCGCCTTCAGGTGCGCGAGCAGTAGCGCGCCCTCGTGGCCCTCCGGGGCACGATCGAGCCAGCGCACGATGATGTCGGTCAACGCCGCATGGTCCATGCCCTGCAGGCTGTGGCCGCCGTCATGCTCCTTGTGGCAGGCCACGCAGTTGCTCGTCTCGGCGATGCTGGCATGGAACGCCGTGGGTTGCCGCTGCAGGAGCAGGGTCTCGTTGGCATGGCAGGCCACGCAGGTCGCATCCTGCACGCCCTTGACCGGCGTGTGGCACGCCGCGCAATCCTCTTGCAGGAACGCATGCGCGCTCGACAGCGGGCCAGGCGAGGCCATGCGCTGCCAATTCGCGGCATGCTGCGTCTGCGGCACCGCCTTCCACAGCGCGAAGGCTGCCACCGGCGCGAGCAGCGCGGCGATGATCGTTCCCTTTCGACTCATCTGAACCAGCGCAGCCCGAAGTAGATGCCGGCCCAGATGTGCAGCGCCAGCAGGAGATAGAAGACGATCGAGAACGCGATGTGCGCCGACAGCCAGCCGGTGAACAGCTTGCGCACCCGCTCCTGGAACTGGACCGAGTACTGCAGGTCGCCGGCGGCGGACGCCAGCGGCAGCAATTCGGCGCCGGCCTTGGCCGTGCCGGCGTCGCCGCCGGCCGGCGCCTGCGCGTAGGCCCAGTACGCTCCATCCAGGAGGCGCCACAGGCCGTCGAGCTGCGCCTTCTTCTCGCGGATGTTCTCGGCGACGTAGCGCAGGTAGTGTTGGCCGATGAACCCGGTGAGCACGCTCAGCAGCATCGACGCCGTCAGCGCGATCCCGAGCACGCTCTGGAACTTGTGCCCGCTATGGAGGATGGCCAGCAGCGCGCCGACCAGGCCGAAATATACGTGCGCCTGCAGCAATGTGGCGAAGCCATGCTTCCGGGTGAACGCACGGCGCAGCGTGGCGCTGCGCTTGACCACGGTGTAGACGAGCGGCACTAGCATGAACGCGGCGCCCACGACGCCGAGCACGCCACCCCACAGGCTGCCGGCGAAGAAGGGAGCGCGGTGCACCAGGAAGCCCAGCCACAGCACCGCCAGCATCGACACGATGATCGTCGCGGCGAGGCGATCGTGCTTGCCCATCTAGGCATCCACCGATATGTCGGCCGATGCCTTCGCCTGGCAGGCCAGGATCATCCCCGACGAGCGGTCGAGCGGGGTCAGGCTGTCGTCCACCGCCATGGTGACCTCGCCCGAGAGCAGTTTCACCTTGCAGATGCCGCAGTAGCCCTGCCGGCACGCGTACTCGATCGGGACGCCGACGTCTTCGGCGGCCTCCAAGACGGTCTGGCCGGCGGCCAGCGGCGCCCTTTTCCCCGATCGCTCGAAGCTGCAGGTCACGGCCGCAGCGGTGTCGCCGGCCTGGCCCGGTTCGGGGGGCGCCGGCTTGGGCGGGCTCAGGAACAGCTCGGAGTGGACCGACGCCGGATCGATGCCCAGTTTGCCCAGCTCGTTGCGGACCGCGTCCATCATCACCGGCGGACCGCACAGGTGGATGCGGCGCGAGCGGATCTCCGGGATCTGCCCCAGCAATTGGGCGGTGATGAACCCACGCGGGCCGGTCCACGCCTCCGAAGCCTCATCGCTCAATACGATGGACACGTGGAGGTTCGGATGCCGACGGGCAAGCTGGTTCAGCTCGTCGCGGAAGATCACGTTCTCCAGGTCCTTGCAGGCGTAGACCAGGTCGATCCGGCCGTTCCAGCTCTGGTCGGTCAGGTAGCGGATCGAGCTCATCAACGGCGTGATGCCGACGCCGCCCCCCAGGAGCACAACACTGTCGGACTCGACCCCGCGAAAGGTGAAGCGGCCATACGGGCCGGACGCATCGAGGAGATCGCCTTCCTGCACGTGCTCGTGGAGATGGCCCGACACGATGCCGCCGCTTTCGTGCTTGACGGTCAGGTCGCACCAGCCGTGGCAGCACGGCGATGAGGCGATCGAGTAAGAGCGCTTAACCTGTTTCCCGTCCGAGGGCACAGAGAGCGTGAGGAACTGGCCGGGCTCGAACTCGAAAGGCAGGGCACCTGTTCCCTCGACGGGTGCCAGGCGGAACGTCTTGACCCTGGAGGTCTCCAGGAAGATGCGCGCGACCCGCAGCTTGCCGACCCAACTGCCCGTGGTGGACGCAGGCGTGCGCGCCTGCGGGGCGCCTTCGGGCGAAGCCACGGCAGGTGCCGGTACCGCGGGGCCTGGCGATGCGCCGGCACGCGGTGCCGGGGAGGCTGCCGGAGACGCCGGCGCGCCTGTGCGCAGCGTGGCCAGCACCGCGTTCGTACGCCGGTTGCGGGCCACATACATCCACGCCCCCAGCAGCGCAAAAGCCGACAGCAGCGCCATCGTGAAGTAGTGAAAGCCCGACAGGCCGAAGACCCCGTGCGCCGGCACCGTGGTCAGGGGATCGGTCAGATTCATTTCGCGGCGGAACCAGTCCAGCGCGATGCCGCGCGGCGCCTGTCCTTCGGCCAGCGCCCGGTAGGCCGACAGACCACTGTCGAACTCGCCCCAGGCCACGCGCATCCGCTCGGACGCCTCCTGCAGGCCGGCGTAGTCGTTGCGCTGGATCGCATGCGACGCCTCCGACGACAGGGTCGCCAATTGCTGGATGCCTTCGTGCATCCGATGGTGGGCGAGCTGTTCGACGCCGGCGCGTCGCTCCGGAGGAAGGTCCGGCAGCGCCATCAGCTGGGGATACAGCAGCTTGTTGAGACGCCGGTCGCGGCCGCACTCGTCCCCGCGGCAGCCGCGCATCATGTCGTCCATCATGCCGCCCATGGAACCGCCCATCGACGCACCGGGCGCAGCCGGCATGCCGCCGGCCGCGTCAGGATGATGCGCGGCATGGTCGTCGTCGCCCATCGCTGCGCCCGCCGGCGCTGCGGGCCCCATCGACATGCCTTGCGTCGAACCGCTTGGCATGGGCGCGTCACCGGCAGCCGGCTGCGGCGCCGCCATGTTTGCGGGCGGGTCAGGATGATGCGCCGCGTGATTGTCATCGCCCATCGGCGGGTCCGCCGGTGGCGTGGCCCCCATCGGCATCCCGCCCATCGAACGGCTGCCTTGCGCGGCTGTCGTTCCCGTCGCGGCCGGCTGCGACGCGGCCGTGTTGCTGGTCTTGCCCGGTGGATGACCTGCGTTCGGATCGACGGCTGTCTGCGCGCTAGCCGTTCCATACGCCAGCGACATCGCCAGCGTGGCCGGGGCAACGATGCGCTTCCACCCCATGAAGCTTTTCGTCGACACGGCGGCCGCCCCCTACATATGGCCCATCTTCTTGGCCATGCCACCGCCCATGCTCGAATCCATCTTCTGCATGGTCGAATCGACTTGCTGCATCTGCTGCTCGCAGTTCTCCATGTCCTTCTTCATCTGGTCCATGTGCTGCATCGCGGCGGACATGTCGATGTCATTGTGCGCGGACGCATCCCCGGCCTTCATCGACATGGCCTGCTGATGCATCTGCATGCTGCCTTCCTGCATCTGTCGGCCCATGGCCTCCATGGCTTTTCCTCGCTCGCGCATCATGGCTGCCATCTCCTCCATGTGCGCCGCCATGGCCTTGGGCGAGGTAGGCGGATTCTGTGCAGCGGGGGACTGGGCAGCCGGGGGGTGTGCCGCCGGAGCGTGGGGCGATGCGGGGGCGCTTGTGCTGGCGGGCGACTGCCCCATGGCGCCGGACTGACCGTGCTTGTGCTTGTCGTCATCGGCCAGCGCCGAGCCAGCGAGCATCACACCAAGCAAACAAGCTATCACCAGCGATGGTCGACGATAGTGCCTCATGACAACCTCCGATAAGTTGGCGGCGATTCCCGTCGGGAACCGGCGGGTGCGACGCACCCACAAGAGAAACCGATCCGCGTTTGCGGACGGCTTGTTCGCTTCCACCCTACGTACGGCAAGCTGTCGACGGCATGACCCCGCCATTACGATGACGCAATCATCTCGTCATTCAACCAAGACCTTTCAATCAATTGATGCGCCGAGTGATGCGCGTATTGAGTACGCTTCCTCGTGGACGTTCAGCCGCTTCCGAAGTGACAAGCGCATTGCATGAATGTAATGAACGGGTCATTCAGATGAAAGCAGGTCATTCCTAGGCTGGCATCGGGCATACCTCCCCCAGCCCATCAGGAGATTCCAATGAAGTCCGTCAAAGCGTCCTGGGTCATGATGTTGTGTGCAATGTTCGCCGTAGCCGTTCCGGCCTATGCGCAGCAGCCCACCGAAGAACCGATCATAAAGCTGCTGAACGATATCGCGGACAAGCCGGAGAACCATCTGGCCATCGCCGCGTACTACCGCACGCTGGCCGGCGACGCCTTGGCAGAATCCGAGAAGCACAAGGCGATGCGCAACACCTATCGCCATAATCATCAAGCGTTCAAGAGCGGTGCCGCCACGGGTCAATCGCTGGCCAGGCACTGCGACAGGCTGATCAAGCTGCAGGAGGAAACCGCCGCGGAATACGAAGAGCTTGCGAAGCTCCACGAAGCCGAAGCGTCAGCCAAGTAACCGCCAACACCTCACGTCAAATACCCCGCCCCATCCCCATCGATGGGGCGGGCGTCTGTGCTCCACGAACGTCGCGCAGTGCCGACCCGCGGTTTCTGAGCAGCCGACCCAATCGCCGCCGGTGCTGCGTCCCCCAGCTTGAGACTGAGTGCCAAGGCTACGGCATCGGCTTGGTCGCGCCGGCACGCGCTCCCGCGACGCGCGCTGCCACGCCTGCAGTGGGTGCTTCCCAGTACTGGCAATCATCTGACATTCGGATGACGGAAATGTAATGGAGGGGTCATTCGCCTGACAGTGGCGTCTCACTACGCTCCGACGGCAAGCATCGTCACGCCCGCGCATGGCAAGCGCTGGACTGCCGGATCCTTGATCCACAACAGACCGATCCACAACAGACCTTGGAAAGCACGTAGAGAACTGAGCATGAAGCATCCCATCGCGAAGCCTCGTAAGTGGTCCGTACTAATCATAGTGCTGAGCATGGTTTTCAGCGGGATGGCGGCTGCCAGCGAGCTGGTCGCCGACATCTGGAAAGATCCCAACTGCGGCTGCTGCAAGCTGTGGATGGAGCATCTGAAGGAAGCAGGCATCAATTTGCGCGTTTCTGAGACAGGCAATGCCGCGGCGCGCGCGCGTCTTGGCATGCCAGCAAAGCTCGGCTCCTGCCATACGGCCAGGATCAACGGGTATGTGATCGAGGGCCATGTTCCTGTCGCCGACATCCAGCGCCTGCTCAGGGAGAAGCCGAAGGCGCTGGGCTTGGCCGTGCCCGGCATGCCCCTCGGATCGCCGGGTATGGACGGACCGGCCTACGGCAACCGCGCTGTGGCCTACGACGTGCTGCTGGTGCAGGCCGATGGAAGCACTCGCGTGTACCAGTCATACCAGGGCTCGCAGTAATCCACTTCCGGGGCATGGCCTGGAAACCGGCCTGCGCGAAACCCATTGAATGCTACGAGAAACCTCCACGTACTCGCCCCCCATTGACGGAGCAAGATCATGAAAATCGCTGGCACAATCCGCTCTTTCTCCCTCGGCATCGGCCTCGCGGTCGGCCTCCTTTCGGCCTCTTTCGCCTACGCGCACGCCACACTGGTTCAGTCCACGCCGGCGGCCAATGCGGTTGTGGCATCCCCGCAGCAGATCGACCTCGTTTTCAACGAGACGCTATTGCCGCGCGCTTCGCGCGTGGAACTGGCCATGGTCCACGGCAATTCGACCATGCCGATCGAGCATCTGGAGATTGAAGTCGTCAATGACGGCAAGACGCTGCGCGCCAAGCTGCATCATCCGCTCGAAGCCGGAACTTATCGCGTGCAGTACCGCGCCGTCGGGCCGGACAACCACCCGATGACAGGGGACTTCAGCTTCACCGTCCGCTGAGGGGCCGCCGCATTGTCGAGCGTACCCGCTTACGCATTGCGGTTCGTCCAGTACCTGGATCTGATGCTGCTGTTCGGCCTTCCGCTGTTCGCGTGGTACGGCCTGCGCCGATCCGTGCCTGGCGAAGACCCGTGGTTGCCCCTGTCCAGATCGGCGCTCTCCATGGCACTTCTAGCCGGCGCCGTGTTTGGCGTGGTGCTGACCGGCATCGACGTCGTCTTCAAGACGACGCAGATCATGGGGATGTCGATCGCCGAGCTCGATCGCGCATCGCTGGGCTGGTACCTGTTCGACACCGGCGCTGGCCGGGCCGCATTGGGACGAACGGCCCTGCTGGTGGTGCTGATCGCCTTTCTCGGCTGGCAGTCACGCCGCCAAGAGCGCTCGTTCTTCTCGCCACTGGCCACCGTGCTTGCCGGCGGCGCCTTGCTCACGCTCGCATGGAACGGTCACGCCGCTGCTGGAGAAGGAGCATCCGGCATGCTGCGACTGGCCGCGGGTATCGGGCACCTGCTCGCAGCGGGCGGCTGGATCGGTGCCATTGCGGCGTTCCTCATCATCCTATCCCGTCGCAGAACATCTGCCAGCTCCTTCCCGCAACGGCTCCATCAGTCACTGCAGGATTTCTCAGGTCCCGGCACCGTCCTCGTCGGCGCGCTCCTGGTGACCGGCGTCATGCACTACGGCGACCTTGCGGGCTGGTCCGTCGCGCCCCTATTCCACAGCACCTATGGCCAGTTGTTGCTGGCGAAGCTGGCGTTCTTCGCCGCCATGCTGGGAGTAGCTGCGCTGCATCGCTGGCGCCTGGTACCTCGATTGAAAGGTGAGATCTTCGTCGGCGACGGCGCGCGCACTCTGAAGACGCTCCGGCTCACCGTGGCGGTGGAAGCAACGCTCGCCGCGTTGATCATCGCCACCGTTTCGATCTTCGGGACTATGAGTCCCTATGGGTAACCTGACGCCCACGCTCATCACCACAAGGCCTGCTGCATCGCTGAAGAACGACGAGCCGTTAGGGGATGCCGACGGGAGCATGGCTCCTCCGGTTTTGCGAACGGAGGAGCATGCGCAAGATCGAGTCG
Organism: uncultured Steroidobacteraceae bacterium; assembly: GCA_964406445.1. Lineage (GTDB taxonomy): Bacteria > Pseudomonadota > Gammaproteobacteria > Steroidobacterales > Steroidobacteraceae > SG8-30. The sequence continues at coordinate 43,604 of CAYORU010000001.1, read as the reverse complement.
GCCTACCCGGGGGGGCACCGATGAGATGCCGATAGTTGCGACCGAACTATGGTGGCGCAGATCACGAGGACATAGTGCATGGTTCTACGCCATCTTCGATACTTCATCGCTGTTGCCGAAGAACTGCATTTCGGGCGAGCTGCCGAACGACTGAACATCGAGCAATCTCCGCTTTCGCGCTCCATCAAGAAGCTCGAATCCGAGCTGGGGGTTGTCCTGCTCGAACGTACGTCCCGTGGTGCGCGGCTGACGTGGGCTGGGCAGGTCTTTCTGGAAGATGCTCGCCGTGTACTGCTTTGCCTCGAACAAGCCAAGACCAACGCGAAGGCTGCATCCACCGGCTACCGTGGCACTCTCCGCATAGCATTGTCCGACGGCATCGCACGCAGCCGCCTTACTACCTTGCTCGCGCTTTGCAGGGAAGAAGACCCGGAAGTCGAGATTCGACTGTTCGAGATACCGCTCTCCAAGCAAGTGAAGGGGCTTCGCAACGATCTGTACGATGCGGGTTTCGCACTGGCAGATGAGGTCGAGGATGGACTCGTCGCCGAGCCCGTTTGGCACGACCCCCTGGTAGTGGCCGTACCTTCCAGGCATCCCTTGTTGGCTTACCGGCGAGTGCCGCTGGACGAAGTAGTTAACTACCCTCTGGTACTTTGCCACCCTGAGGTTTGCGAAGGATGCAGTCAGCAGTTGGAGCGACTGCTTCGATCCGTGGACACCCAGCCCGTCGTAGCCGAGCGCGTGGTCACGCACGACTTGATGTTGACGTTGGTAGCCGCAGGCTACGGGATCGGTTTCTCCAGCGCCGCACATCTCCAGGCCTGCCACCACAAGGACGTAGTGGCCCGGCCACTGGCCGGTCGATCGTACATGATGACGACCTTCTTACTGAGGCCGGACAGCGAGCCGTCTGAGCAGTTGAGCAACTTCATCCGGCGCGTCAATCACGTCGGAACCTGAGGAACGCGAGGCCGTCATTCTTTCTTTGTCTTCGCGCAGACCGGAAAGGTATGACGGGCCGCGGTGACGCTCCTGGGTGTCGGAAGCAATCTCTCCGATTCGTGCGGGCGTCAGCGACCCTCGGATGGCAATTTCGCGTCTTCCGGGGTCCGTAGACCGATCAACCTTTGATGACTTTGTGCTCAGGATCGAGACTTTTCAGGTCTCGAACATGCCGCGTAGCGGTCCCCGACTTCGCCTCAGACAGCGCGGATCTTTACTGTTGCGTGACGAGCACGAACACTCATCCGTGGCATGGGGAAGCCAGTGTCGGTAGCGAATGGATACGAAGTAATGAGATGACGTAGCGACTCTTGTACGTCTTCTACGCCGCCGGCCATTGGCGCCAGTCTAACCATCGTCGGACTCCTATCCAGCCAAGCGCCCGTCGCACGTCCGCCGGACTGGAACCCGTAAACGCTGCCAGGAGGAGCCGGATGACCGGAGCGGGACATGCGCAAGATCGAGCCTTCTCTGCATTTCAGGATCTTCTATAGACCCATCGAGGCCGCCCTCCGGTGGAGTGGTCTACTGCGGTTCGAGGCCCGCATCCTGGATGCGATGAGTGACAAAGGCATTCCCGGTACAAGCGATTTCCCGAGATGGCCGATGCTTCGCCTCAATACCGAACGCATCTTCGATGGACTCAGAAACGGAGAGTTGCCATATGGGAGGTCCGGCATTACGTCGAATGACCCCGCGCTTCTCGACGACCCGGGCCTCACCATCCGGCACGTCGATCTCAAGATGTGGATGACCCACTTCTATCCGGATCAAAAGCCAACGTTCCTGTTCGACGACATTGAACGCCGGCTTCATCAGGCGATCGGCATAGACGCAGTGCAAATCTTGCTGGCCGACCGAGAGGCACTGAAGGCCAGGCTCGCGGAGATGGAACATTCCTTCGATGTTCTGCATGAACACCATCAGGCGCTGTGCGAGCAGATCGAAAGCCGAAACGCCGAGAGGAACGAAGTCTCTCCCAGGAGCGAGGCGACCTACCGCAACATCGTTGGCGGCCTGCTGGGTCTACTGCTCGGGAAGTCGCCGAGCGGCAAGCCCTACTCTTCGTTCGAGACCATGGAATCCGTGATTAGCGCACTGCTCGCTCACCATCCGGGTCGCCCCGGTATGGCCGAGCGCACTTTGTGGACCAAGCTCGCACAGGCGCGTCGCCATCTGGAGGAAGCGCCGCGCTAACTGCAACTGCAGTACCTCGCTCTGCAATTGCAGTGATTTCTGCTAAGGCGGCGTATTCAATACGAGGCACTTTCCGAACGGCGCCAACGAGCGTCCAGGAGTGCCTACGATGTCTTCGCAGACCAACGCTCAGACGGATTCCGTCGAGCACCGCATTCTGCGTCGCGCCGAAGTAGAACAGAAGACCGGCTTCAAGCGCGCACATATCTACAGCCTGATGAAAGAGGGCAAGTTCCCAAAGCCCCTGCGCCTCGGCGTGCGTGCGGTAGGTTGGGACTCGGTGGAGATCGACCAATGGATTGCTGACCGCCGCAAAGAGCGCACCTGACGCTTCTCCTTTTCCCGAATCGAACCAACGCAAGGAGAAGACCAATGCAGGTGGTATCAATCATTTCAACCAAAGGTGGGGTTGGCAAGACGACCACGGCAGCCAACCTGGGTGGCTACGCCGCCGATGCTGGCCTGCGTGTGCTGCTTCTGGATCTGGATGTACAGCCCACTCTGTCGAGCTATTTCGAGCTGCGCACTCGCGCGCCTGCCGGCATCTACGAGCTGCTGGCCTTCAATGAGCATGACATCAGCCGCCTGGTATCGCGTACCGCGGTCTCCGGCCTCGACCTGATACTTTCCAACGACGACAGAGGTCAGTTGAATACGCTGCTGCTGCACGCGCCGGACGGGCGGCTGCGGCTGCACAACTTGTTGCCGGCCTTCCATACGCACTACGATCTGCTCCTGATCGACACGCAGGGAGCGCGCAGCGTGCTGTTGGAGATGGCTGTGTTGGCGTCCAACCTGGCAGTGTCGCCGGTCACGCCGGAGATACTGGCTGCGCGCGAGTTTCGACGCGGCACGCTGCAGTTGATGCGGGACATCGCGCCGTACCGGCGACTTGGCATCGAGCCGCCGCCGCTGCGTCTGCTTATCAATCGCGTGCATCCGGTCTCCAGCAACGCGCGACTCATTCAGCAGGCACTGCGCGAGCTGTTCCGATCCGAGCCAGGCATCGCTGTACTCAGTACAGACATCCCTGCAATCGAAGCCTATCCGCGCGCATCAACCCTGGGCTTACCCGTACATCGTGTCGAGTCACGGCGCCCCACGGGGCGAACGACACCGGCGGCCTTCGACACGATGCGCGCCCTCGCTTGCGAGCTGCTGCCGGAGTGGGAGTCTGTGTTCACACGTCTTGAGCCCGGCACGCGACGGAGAGGCAGCGCATGAGCACTGCTCGCATCCTTCATCGCGGCCACAAGCGGCTGAAACCGCTCATCGACTTCGCGCTTATGGAGGGATGGGAAGTCGCCCGCACGCCAGGCGGGCATTTGAAGTTCACCAAGCCCGGCCTGCCTCCGATCTACACCGGCGCAACGGCGAGCGACCATCGCGCCGGCCGCAACGCGCTGGCTCGATTGCGCCGCGCCGCGCGGGCTCTCGGCCTCCATTCAGCGATCGGGAGGACTGGCGGCGATGGCTGAGCTGACTCCGAGGGATATGGCAGCCAAGCTGCTGGCCGATGGCTTCGAGCGCAACGGCCCCGTAGCCGACGCCCTGAGCGATCCCATCGCCGATACACCGATGGCGGTGACGCTGGACCAACTTCAGCCTTATGACCTCAATCCGCGCGTCACGCGCAACCCTCGCTACGACGAAATCAAGGCGTCGATCCGCGAGCGTGGTCTCGACGCCCCGCCGGCCATCACGCGCCGGACCGGCGAAACGCGCTACATCATTCGCAACGGCGGCAACACAAGGCTCGCCATCCTGCGGGAGCTTTGGAGCGAAACGAAGGATGAGCGATTCTTCCGCATTCACTGCTTGTTCCGCCCATGGCCTGAGCGCGGTGAGATCATCGCGCTGACCGGGCACCTCGCAGAAAACGAATTGCATGGTGGCTTGTCGTTCATCGAGCGCACGTTAGGCGTGGAGAAGGCTCGTGAACTCTACGAACAGGAATCCGGGCAGCCGCTGACGCAGAGCGAACTGGCGCGACGGCTGAGCGCCGACGGCTATCCGATCACTCAACCGCATATCAGCCGCATGCAGGACGCAGCGCGCTACCTGCTGCCGGCGATTCCATCCGTGCTCTATGGTGGCCTGGGTCGGCCACAGGTCGAGCGGCTGACGATGCTACGCCGGGCCGGCGCGCGGATATGGGAAGCGCGCAGCGCGGGCAAGCGTCTTTCCGTCGATTTCTCGTCGCTGTTTCATGACGTGCTGGTGCTGTTCGACGGCGAAACCGAGGGTTTCTCGGTCAAGCGCGTGCAGGACGAGCTGATCGGTCAGATGGCGGAGCTGCTTGAAGCCGACTATGACACGCTTATGCTGGAGATCACCGAAACGGAGAGCCGCCAGCGAGTGTTGACGAGCGACCCGTCACCGCACCCGCCGCGTGCCGACAGCGCAGTGACTCGGCCTGCGAGTCTGCCGTCACCGCAGCCGACCGAATCGGAACAGTCTCCCGTCGCGCATGCGTCTACTTCACTTTCACCGCATGGCCCGCGACCCACGCCGGCGGTGGCAACGCCATCGCAGCCCACTCCTGCGCCGGTTGGGACGGCCAGCGACCAACCGCCTTCAAATGACGGCCGCGGTGAACGAGTGCAAGGCCATATCGTGTCGCCGGCGCCGACTACTGAACGCTTGCAGGCGATCCAGCGCCTGGTCGCCGATCAAATGGGCGATGTGCTGCAGGACTTCGAGGCGAACGTTCTGCAGGCGATTCCGGTGCAAGCCGGCGGGCTCTACCCGATTTCCGATGTGTGGTACATCGAACCGAGCCTCGACACGCCGGATCGCCTGCGTATACACATCGCGCAGTTCGCCCGCGAGATTGCGGAGGAGGTAGGAGAAGCCGGTCGCATCGAAGCAATCGAGGACGGCATCGGCTTCATCTGCAGCATAGACGCCTTGGGCACGGATTCTCATTTACCGTCGCTCATCGCGCGCGCGGCGCTGACCTTGTTGCATGCGCTAAGCGCCGGATACAGGCCTGGTGCCGCGGCGCCCACCGTGCTCGACAATCTGCGTCTCACCGATGCACTCGGTCCGCTACTTCAAGGTGGCAAGCATGGCGGCAATGTGCCCGCCTCGCGGCTGAGCGACAACGGTCTGGTCAAGCTCTTTCGCCTCTTACGGCTCGCGCGCCGGTTGCTGGAACTGGAGGTTGGCACGGGGTCGGGCACCGGCGCACCCGCTGGACCATAGGGCGCGGGAAGACACGATGTCGGCACCGCATCCGCTCAATCAGGCCGTGATCGCCCAGGCGCTGCACGACCTGCGCAACGGCCAACTGCGCCGCTGCAAGGCCATGGGCTTCGGCGAACGGGAGCTGGACGCGCTCAAGCACCCGGCGCTGGTCAGCATGCTGGTCAACGCCACGGTGTCCTGGTGCTCGGTGAAGGTGAACCGCGACGTGCTACAGCGCCTGCTAAGACAGGCCGAGGATGTCGAGAAGGAGGTCGCTACCGTCGATCGCATGCTGCGCCTGGGCGCGAGCACGGAGATGGTCTGCAAGTTCTACGGGCTGACTCATCAGGAGGTCGCCTTGAGGCGCGACATCCTTGGCCTGCCCAAACGTAGGGGACGCCATCCCGTACTGAACGAGGAACAGGACACCGACCTTTGGGCGCGCTGGAAACCTGCCGTCGAACAGCGCGGCATCGCACTCGACGACGACTTAGCCTTGCTCAATCTCACTCTGGATCTCGCCGAAGACGTTGGAGTACCCGCCTCGGTCATCTGGGCGACTGTCCGTGGCTGGATAGATCAGGGGCTGGTGTAGCGCATGGGGACTGATCGCCAGAGTCGACGCGGCGGCCCGATCCCGTTGTCAGCACTGCTCGACCAGGCCGAGCAACGCCTTCGGCCGCCGCCAGGAACGAACACCGCTGATGGGCTCCTGTTCAGCGGCAATCGCCACGAGAGCGTGCCTCGTGCGCTGTTTCTCGATCGCCGGCTGACACCACTGGAGCGCAACGCTTGGCAGGTCTTCCGCCTGCGGCTGAACGACGATGGCATCACGGCGTTGCCTACCTACGACGAACTACGGCCCTACCTGACTTCAATGCCCTGTGCGCTGAAGGCTTCGCACGAGACTGTCGCGCGCGCGCTCACACTGCTGCGCCTTACACGTTGGCTCAGCCTGGTACGACGGCGACGCGACCCTCGCACGGGACGCATACAGGGCAACCTGTACGTGCTGCACGACGAACCGCTGTCCCCGTGGGAAGCGATGCAACTGGATGCAGACTACATGGGGCTGGTTAGTCAAGCGCTGGCTCATGCGAGCAAGGCGGTGCAGCTCGTTGGTGTTCACACGCTCAAGGAAATCGCCGACGACCCGCTGCTTAGCGGTCGCATGCTGCCCTCGCGCCTGCAGGTGCTAGTGCAGCGTTTGGTCGACCAAGGATGGAGTCAACTCGACAGTTATCCACAGGACGATGCGAATCGCGATACCGAAGAAGGCCAGGACGACCTTCTTCGGAATGTCGGAACGCCGTCTTCGGAATCGGAAGTAGGCATCAAAGCCGCGTCAGACGACCTTCTTCGGAATCGGAAGCAGGACCGTACAGTACGTAATGAACGTATAAGTAAAGTACGTACAGTACCGCGCACGCGGGAGCAGCTTCGGTTGCCACAACGATTTCTCGCCTTGAGGGACGAGCAGCAGTCGGGCGCATTGGTCGCCTTGCAGCGGGTGGACGGCACATTGCAGCAGGCGGTCCTCGATGAATGGGCCGCGCGCTGTCAGGCCGGCGGTATTCGTAACCCAGCCGGCTATCTTTTCGGTGTCATCCAGAAGGCGATCAAGGGCGAGTTCCATGCCTGGGCGAGCCACGGCGACAAGGCTGCGCCTTCTCCATCCGTGGTATCGCCAACGCCAGCACCATCCAGTCAACCGGCCGATCCCGCCATCGTGAAAGAGCAGCTCGCCAAGTTGCACGCGCTTTTTCGCATGACGTAGCGGGTGACGGTGCGCGGCGCACGCGAGGATCACGGTCTCGGTCCGGCGATTTATACCAGTGGTATAGCGGCACACGAAGCCTTCCGCACCCGTCGTCGTACCTGATACGGCGTGCCTGTTACACCAAACGGGCTGCGTACCGATACGGTTTGTTCACTGACAGCCTTCCGCTGCTTGCCGATGCTGACGGCCCATCCACTCAACAGCGAGTCGTCGCTATGGCCGATCAACCTCTGCAGCTCAATCTCGGATCGCTGCGCAGCACGATGGCGCTGACGTTGCACACACATCACGCCTCCCGCATCTGGCACGGCCGCGCTCCCGCCGAGGGTCGGCCCGGCATCATCGGGCTGAACGGCTTCCTCGCCATCATGAACAAGATGAAGCGCGGTGCGGAGCAAGACGATCCGTATTCAGATTTCTGGATGCTGAAGATCGAGGACAAGATCGCCGACACCAAGGCGCGGTTGCAGTCCTTGCGCGAGCAGGTGGACCAAGTGCTGACCGGCGTGCCGCCGGCCCTTTCCCTGGGGGAGAACTTGAACGTGCAGCCGGTGAAGCTGCCGCTATTCGTGAACGCTCAGTTGGGATTCATGGCCGTGTACTTACTGGCTGACTACGACGACCTGGCCCGCCGTCTGATCCTGGCGCATCACACGGCGCTGATCGACCGTAGCACGCTGGAACGCTGGCTCAACGACGGCGCCCATGCCCTACGCAGCCTGTTCTCCCTGGCGCAGCAGTACAAGTATTCGGGCGCACAACGCGACGACTTCGCAGCGAACAACGCCGTAGCGCGGAACGCTCGCGAGAAGTACGGCGAGCTGCCGCAGGACATACTCGAAGGCACGCGGCGATCGCGGTTCGCGCCACCCCTGACCCGTCGCACTCCACTGAATACCTTGCCGCGTGAACCCGCCGAGGCCGAAGCCAGCACACCGTCGAAAGCTGCGGAGGAAGTTGCCACCGATGCGCCAGCCGAAGGCGCAGCCCAACCCGACAAACCCAAGAGGTCGAGGAAGTCCGCCAAAGCGGCCGAATCGACCGATGGGGATGAGCCAGCATGACGGAACGAGCCTCCGGGGTACTTCGGCACTTCGTTCCATTGGAACAGCCTGACTTCCAGCGCCTGGAACACGCGGCCTACCTAAAAGGCCTTTTGAAGCCTTTTAAGGGTAAGGGGAGTTTGGAGACCTGGGCCAACCAGTGCGCGGCGCTGCGCGACGACCTGGTGGTACTGGCACAGCGACGGGTGCTGCCGCAAGCACGCGGCTACCCATTCAGCCGGCTCGGTATACAACTGGCCCAGCAGACCACAGGCGCAGGGACGACCTTTCTGCGCTGGCGCAATCTCGACCGTTCCTGCATGGGCGTGGCGCTATGGAGGGCGCTGCTCGACGATCCCATCACGCCGGCCTCGCTAGTAGACGACCTCTACACGATGGAGCTGCAGCGCATCGTGCTGAACATGCAGATCAGTCTCACGCACAGCATCACGCGCCAGGCCCTGGACTGCGCCCACAAGATGGCCCAGGCCGAGGCGATTTACCTGCGGCGCGTCCATGGGCGTGCCGCTTTCATCCCCAGCACTTCCAAGGAGTCATCATGAGCACGCACTTTGTCGGCGAGGGCAACATCGGCTCTGCGCCAGAGTTCAGGGAGTTCGCCAACGGCAACGACGAACCGCGCAGGCTGTTGCGCCTCAACGTGTATTTCGACAACCCTGTGCCGACCAAGGATGGCTACGAGGATCGCGGCGGCTATTGGGCGCCAGTGGAACTGTGGCACCGCGACGCCGAGCACTGGAAGAACCTCTACCAGAAGGGCATGCGCGTGCTGGTGGACGGCCGCACGGTGAAGGATGAATGGGAAGATGCCGACGAGAACGAGCGCGTAACGTTCAAGATCGAAGCGCGCAGGGTCGGCATCCTGCCTTACCGCATCGAAGCCGTGAAGGTGAGCGCCAAGGGGCAAGGCGCCGAATCGCCACAGGACGAATGATCGTCACACGGCTTCGATGCCGAGTGAGCGGTTGGACCAGCCGTCAATCGCTCACTGTGCGCCAACGTTGCTTGCGCTATGCCAGTGGTATTGCGCCGTACTCCACCGAAAGCCGGTCTTGCGCGCGTTCGGCTTGTTTGCTGCCACAGCGACGCTCGTCCGCGATGCTGTCGGCCGTCTTAGGACAAGACCATGACATGACGAAGGAGACCATACGTGCGGGTGTATCTGTGCGAGAAGCCCTCGCAAGGCAAAGACATCGCCCGCGTGCTAGGTGCTACTCAGCGCGGCTCCGGCTGTTATAGCGGACCGGGTATCACCGTAACGTGGTGCGTCGGCCACTTGGTCGAAGCAGCGCCACCGGAAGCCTACGGTGAGCACTACCGGCACTGGTCCATCGAGCAGTTGCCCATACTTCCCGAGCACTGGCGCATCGAGGTCAAGGCCTCGACAGCAGCGCAGTTCAAGACCGTCAAGCAGCTCGTCGAGCAAGCCGGCGAGCTGGTGATCGCCACCGACGCTGATCGTGAAGGCGAGATGATCGCCCGCGAGATCATCGAGCTGTGCGGCTACCGCGGACCGATCCAGCGGCTATGGCTGTCGGCGCTGAACGATGCGTCTATCCGCAAGGCGCTCGGCGCACTCAGACCAGCGGCCGACACAGTGCCGCTGTACTACTCCGCGTTGGCTCGCTCCCGTGCCGACTGGCTGGTTGGCATGAATCTGAGCCGGCTATTTACCATGCTCGGACGCCAGGCCGGCTATGCCGGTGTGCTGTCGGTGGGCCGCGTACAGACGCCGACGCTGAAACTGGTGGTAGACCGCGACCGCGAAATCGCGCGCTTCGTTCCCGTGCCGTATTGGGCCATCGACATATCGCTGTCCCATGCCGGCCAATCCTTCACCGCGAGTTGGATGCCGCCCGATGGCACAACGGATGCGTCTGGCCGCTGTCTGCGCCAGTCGGTTGCCCAGCAGGCGGCCGATCGAATTCGTACTGCGCGTGAAGCACACGTAACTTCGGTAGAGACCGAGCGCGTGCGCGAAGCGCCGCCGTTACCGTTCGACTTAGGCACGTTGCAGGAGGTGTGTTCGCGGCGCCTCGGTCTGGATGTGCAGGAGACGCTGAACATCGCACAAGCGCTGTACGAGACGCACAAGGCGACAACTTATCCACGCTCGGATTCGGGCTACCTGCCCGAAAGTATGCTGGCCGAGGCGCCGGCTGTGCTCGATGCCGTTCTTGCCACAGATCCTGGCTTACGCCCACTGATCGCCAAGCTCGACCGCACACAGCGGTCACGCGCCTGGGACGACAAGAAGGTGACGGCGCATCACGGCATCATCCCGACGCTTGAGCCGACGAAGCTCTCTGCGATGTCCGAGAAGGAGCGGGCGGTATACGAACTGATCCGGGCGCACTACCTGGCGCAGTTTCTACCGCACCACGAGTTCGACCGCACCGTGGCGACGCTCACCTGCACCGGGCACTCGTTGCAGGCCGTGGGCAAGCAGGTGGTCGAGCCGGGCTGGCACCTGACTCTGCCTGGCAAGGACCAGGATGCAGCGAGCGATGAAGCGGACCAGCGAAGCCAGACATTGCCAGTGCTCGTTTCCGGCACGCGATGCGCTGTCGGGCAAGTGGAGCTGAAGGCGCTCAAGACGCAGCCACCCAAGCCCTACACCCAGGGCGAACTGGTCAAGGCGATGAAAGGCGTCGCCAAGCTGGTCACTGATCCACGCCTAAAGGCGAAGTTGCGCGATACTACGGGCATCGGCACCGAGGCCACTCGCGCCGGCATCATCAACACTTTGTTGTCTCGTGGCTACCTGGTGAAGAAGGGGCGCGCGATCCGTGCGACCGATGCCGCCTTCACGCTCATCGACGCCGTGCCACCAGCTATCACCGATCCCGGCACGACGGCCGTTTGGGAACAGGCGCTGGGCATGATCGAAGCCGGGCAGATGACACTGGATACCTTCATCGACAGGCAATCGGCTTGGGTTGCACAGTTGGTCCAGCAGTATCGCGGCGCTGTCCTTTCGATCAAGCTGCCCGAAGGACCAGCCTGCCCGGCATGTGGCGCGGCAACGCGCCAGCGCAGTGGTAAGAACGGCGCCTTCTGGTCGTGCGGCCGATTTCCAGACTGCAAAGGCAGCGTGCCCATGGAATCATCGGGCCGCCGCCGTCGTGCTACGTCGGGTAAACCACGTCGATCGTCGCCCACGGTGAGCTGATCGACACTGACATGAGCGATCTCGCCGGCCGTTCCTGGCGGTGAGACGCGCGCCCCGCATCCCCGCGGGGCATTCCGAGCACGCCTTTCCCTTCTTGCGACGGTGTGCGCGTCCGCGGTCCGACTCCGCGCGGCGAGAAGGCTGTTCATCCGCGAACCACATGCGATGCGGTTCGAGCTGATCGGCGGCTATTCCGTGGATTCCGAAGGGTCTCCGGGCTACTTGTCCATCACGGATGGAACGAGCTGCCCGGAGACCCTTCGGGGTAAACGGTACTCGGCGCCGGTGCCCACCGGCGAAATAACGGGCTCCCTTTGTGCGCGGATGCGTGCCAGAGGTTTCCGGCTCCAGCCACGAAACGGGCCGGGTGCGATTGCTGGAACAGCGGTGACGGCTTTGACGACGGCCATGCCTCTGCAACAGCCCACGGGTGGCGATTCGTCCCCGCCGAAGGTCTAGGCCTTCGGCTGCTTTCTCTTGCTGAAACACCTCGCTGCGCTCAGGTAATCGGGCCACCGCCACGAGCGGATTCCGACTGGCCTGTGCGCGCCGCACCACTAAATCTACGCCCATGCGCGCTGACCCTCGTCAGCACCATGCCCAGGCAGCTTCGGTCTTCAAGGCTGCATCGCGGTTGTTCCGCGCCGACCGAACCAGTCCGCTTCGCATCGTCTCGCGGACGATCGCCATGCCCTGGCGACGATGCGTTTTCTTCCACCCACCGGGAATCACTCGTCCCGATGGGACGCGGCGCTTCCCTTCTTTCACAGGAGAGCACCATGTCCTTACACCTCCCCACGCCCAAACCGGCGACTCCTTCGGGTCTGCTGGCGCTGACGTATGTGGGCAAGCGCCTACCTCTGCAGGTGTTGCGCAGTGCTGCCGGGCACTACATCGGCACCTTCGACGACGGTCCCGTTACCCGCGAGTCCGTCGAGTATTTCCCGACCGTCGAGGCCGCTCGTCATGCCCTGGAAACCGGCGCATGGACGCAGCGGCGGCATCTGTGATCCCACCCTCTCACTATCAGGAGAACATCGTCATGAACACGATGAGCGAACAGGCAGTCTTCGACGAGATCGCTGCCACCCAACAGCATTTTTCCAAGGCACCATTGGCTTTCTTCCGCGCTTGGAAGCGTGGCGTCGAGCTGGCCGGTCACGAACTGTTCGGCAACGGCACTCGCGAGTGCCTGGAGCTGGCCGCGGACAAGTGGGACTTGCGCCCGAACGTGGCTTTCATCAGGAAGACTATCGGCGCCATGAGTTCCGGCGAGAAGGTCTTTCTCGCCGCGATGGTGAGCTTCTACAACGCCAACGACGGCGGCGCGCTGCTCAAGCGGGTCGGTGTCAATGGCTTGGCTGACCTGGGCGGTCTGGATCTCGAGCGGCGCAGGATCATCGCCACGCTGATCCTCAACTACACCGGCTGGTGACAACCGCACTGATCTTCATTCCCGACGATCCGCGTTTCTTCATCCCTGTGGGGTCCAATCCCCGGCAGGGGACGGGCTCCGCCTTTCCTCTACCGGAGATTCATCATGAACCCCAAGACCAATCCTTTTATCCGCGGCTATAGCGGCCTTTCCATCCAGCGGGTGGTCGCCGTCCACTACGAAGATGATTGCCCGCTGAGCTATCTCCCACTTCATGAGTCGCAGTCCCATCTGAGCGACGATCAGATCAGGCGCTTTGAATGTGTCTTCTGCGATGATTTTGTGCTGATCAGCGAAGGACAGAACGTGCCGCCCGATCTGGACGATCGCTGTCCAAGCCACGGCGTTGCGTTCATTGTGGTCTACGCCGTGATGGCCGACGACGCGGGTCAGCCGATCCACGTCGCCGACACGTACTCGCAAGAGGCGGCACGGGAAGTCGTGCGGCGGTTGACCTTCACTACCGGACACTACAGCCGGTGTTGGGAGATCAGCTCCGGGCACATTCCCGAGCGGGCACGGCAGTATCTCGAAGACCTGGCTGATGCTTCCACGCTCTCGGGTCTATTCTTCGAGGCGTTTCGCATTCCCGACAGTGACGCGGTGGGCGTGAAGCTGATCGCCACACCCTGGACCGACGAGAACCTCAAGATCGTCAATGGTTGTGATGCCCAGGCACTGCACAATGAGCAGACCGATGCGTGCGTTCCGCAGCCATTGATCGCTGTGATGCAGCTCGCGGCCTTGGCTGACGTGCGCATCCTGATCTTCGACCCGAACGCCGAGATTCTGGAGGGGTTGCCCGTCTACGATGACTGATGTTCCTTTGCCTTGAGCCCCCTTGTGGGGCTCTTTCTCTTTGCGGCCCCGCGAGAATGAGGACTGCCGTGAAAGCAGATTGACGGTCGCCGTCCGTCGATGACCACGCCACGCTGCCGTCATGTTCCGCTGATGCCATCAGCGACATGCCCAGGTAGCCACGACCTTCAAGGCTACGGCGCGAAGCCGCGCTGGTTTGTTTCGTACCCGACGCCGCCATGCGTCTTTTCATCAACCCTCAAGGGACATCTCTCCCTTGTAGGGCGGGATTCCCTTGGCTTCCACAAGGAGTTTCCCATGAATACTCAAGCCATCCGTGCACAGATGCCGACACTCGTTTCCGGCCATGTGCCACGCAACATCCGCTCGTTCAAGTTCAACATCTTCGACGGTCAGCCCAAGGTCTCGACGCTGGGCTTCCATATCGACCCCAAGCCTTTCGAGGGCAAGGTGATCGCCTCGACCGACGAAGCGATCGTGGTCAAGACGGGACGTGCCGAGTTCGCGGTGCTGGATCGCACGCTGGTCACGGAAGTCCCCGAGATCGGCGCCAAGGTGCAGGTCCAACCCTATGCCCGGCGCCGCTTCGACGGACAGCGTGCCGATACGCCCGATGAAAGGACCGACTTCACCGCGGACGGCCGTCCGTACACGGTGAAGACAGTGGTGCTCGGCTCCGCGCCCGCGAAGCTGCCGATCCCGGAGCCCCGCTGCCCGGAGCTGCAGGAGCTGGTCAGGCAAATGGAGCAGTTACCCGCACCTGACAGCTTCCGGCGCATCACCCATCTGATGGTGGATGCCGGCGCGCGGGACTTCACCTGCGTCGATCCGACGCCCGACCACATCATCGCGACGCCTCCTGCGATCGGTTTCACCGTCACCACGGCGAAGTTCGAGGGTCAGGTCACGGTGCTGTACGAGCGCGGCCTCGATCTCTATGCGGTGGAGCTGCGCCGTGACGGCGTGCTGATCGAACGTGTCGATGAAGTGTTCTTCGATTCCCTCGGGGAGACGCTGGAACGGCTGATCGACGATGGGAGTTGGCGACTCATCCGCGTGCAGTGCTTGTCTGGTCGCAAAGCTGTCCGGCACTGACCAACAGCAACGCTTCCCGCCTTCGCGGCGGGAAGCGTTCGTCACACATTACTGGAGGTCACATCAATGTCTATTCGATTCACGGGCGCCGAGCTGCGGCTTGTGTTGACCGAAGCGGTCGCCAATCAGTCCCGAGTCATACTGGTCAAGGACCAGGGCGTGTACTTCTTGGCCGAACGCGGCGAGCGCCGGCCCGATGGTCGCCAGAAGACCATCGCCTACGCCGTGGGCTGCAACCCGGACGTCGATCCCTTCGATGAATGGTGGGAACTGGCCCGCGCCGAGTTCGGGGGCGATGACTTCGGCGAGTTCTTTGACCCGCAGGACGGCGTGTTCGCACGCATTCTGCACGGCGAGAACGACCTCGAAGTGTCTGCGACTTCAACGCACCTGCTATTGCAGGCTGTGTCCTGCGCGGACCGGCGACCGCCCGTCCTCTAACCTCAGCCCCCGCTCCACGGGGGCTTCTTCTTCTGACGGCCGGCAATCCGCCAATACGGACGCGATTCAGTACCGATTGCCGCTCGCGCGCAGCGCCATCTTGGCGCCACGCTTCCCACCATGTTCCGCTGACTTCTGTCAGCAGCATGCCCAGGTAGCCACGATCTTCAAGGCTACGGCGCGGTTCCCACCGCGTTGATCACACCAGTTCGCAGCGGCATCCACGGCGAACGGCCATCGGTTCTCGATGGCGATGCCATGCAGTTGTTCCATCAACCCACGCGGGGGTTACACACTCCCCGCCAGGGTCGGGTGTGTCTCCGCACTTTTGTCCAACAGGAGATTCACCATGACCACTTCCAACAACAAGTCTTTCTTCGATCTGCACATCACCGGCATCGGGTATCTGAATCGCATCCGCGAAGTCAAACCCAGGAACGGCGATGCCTTCCTCGCTTGCGACATCGCAGCACTCAATGGTCCGAGCGATAAGCCCCAATACTGCCGCTTCGACGTGCGTGTTTCGGGCACCGAAGCGCAGCATCTGATCCGCCGTTGCGAGGACGCCGTCAAGGCCGAACGCAAGGTGCTGATCGGGTTTCGCCTCGGCGACCTGTGGACCGACATCTTCACCTACACCAAGGGGAAGAACGAAGGAAAGCCAGGCGTCAGCCTGAAGGCCCGTCTGCTCTTTGTGAGCTGGATCAAGGTCGACGGCGAGTTCGTCTACAAGGCCGAAGCCAAGGCAGCCGGCGAAACGCCTGCCGTTCCGAGCAAGCCCGCCACTGCGACTGCACCCGCAGCCGATGCGGCGGTTCCCTCCGGCACCGTCGAGGAGCCGGCGCTGGCCGAAACGGCCTGACTCACAAGGCCCCTTCACCGGGGCCTTGCTTTCCTTCTCTCCGTCGAGACCCCGACCCCTGCGGCCGGAGCCTCCCGCACATCATCGTAAGGAGCTGACCCATGATCACACTCCCTGGCCAGTTGGCCATCAAGACCATCCACGGCAGGAACGGCGACTTCAATGTTGGCCGCCTTGCCACTTCCATCGGCGAGTTCGTCATCAAGAATGCCGAACTGGACCAGTACCGTGAAGGCAAGTACGAGGGCGATTTCGTCATCACCGAGATTCGCCCCTCGACGTACCACACCAGCGGCCGCATGGTCATCGAGATCCGCGCTCACCTGGGCGGAATGACGTTATCGAACATTGACCCGCTGAGCAGGGACGAAGCCAACCGGCTTAGCCCGCAAGAGGTCGATCCGATCGACGAGGAAGCGCAGACACTGGCACCCGCCGTCGCCTCGACCCCCGTCGAAGTGGAGGCCTCGGCGTCCAGCGATCCCCTGGTCGATACCGCACCGTTCGGCGCGAACGTCCCTGTCAAGCAGGCTCCCAAGCCTGTGGCTCAGGATGACGATGGCGCGCTGTTCGGTTCACTCTGGCCCCTGAGTGAAATCGTCAAGCTCGATGCCACCGTCGATCGTCGCATGCTGCGTCAGCAGCGTGACCGTCTCGGTGTGCTCGGCTACGAGTTCGCTCCGCTGACCCAGGACTGGCATCGCGTTTCTGTCTGATCCCTACGTCGCGCCAGCGACGTTCATCCACCCGCCGGGGTTCCTTCTCCCGACCGGGGAAGGACTCCGGCTTCTTCCGGAGGTTTTCATCATGTCAACCATTGTTCTCGATACATCTTCACAACCCGTCGAGGGTGTCCGCTCCGCGCTGGAGGAATCAGACTGGCGGGTATTCTGCAAGACGGCAGCCGCAGAAGCGCAACGCGGTTGTGGCCTGTCTTACGACTACTACGTTGAACGATTCAGTTCCGCGATCGACACGCAAGTTGATCAATTGCCCGAAGATCAGCGCGCACACGCTCTGCGAATAGCAAGACAAGAATGGGACTACGCAACACCCGCCGAGAGGCAGGAGACCCAGGACTGGAATGCTGAGCACGGCTGCTGCGCGCATGGGATCACACTAGGTTGTTGCCCGGCCGGTTGCGGCTCGTATTAGTGAGGTGGCTATGGACGCCATCTTGTCTTCAATCTCGATTGCCGCGCTTCGCCTAGTCGAAGACGTGTTGTCGAACGACGAGTCATCCTCGGATGATGAACTGCTCGACTACTTCATCGCCAATGGGCTGACCGAGCCACAGGCACGGCAAGCCCTGACTTATCGCAGCCAATACTTGTGCAACCTCTTTCTGAGCGGCCATACGCCGATCCTCAAAGGTGCGCAGGCGCTTCGTTATAACCCGCACCGCGGACTTTTCGAGCAGATGTGATCCATAGGCTCCGGCTGCGCGGGGCTACGTTCATCGCTACCTAAACCATCCAGGCCCTGTTGCACAGGGCCTTTCTTTTATCCAACGCGACCGCGCATCCGGCTTATCGCCGCTCGATGCCGATTGCTCTATTCCTCAAGGAGATCATCATGAAACTTGCTTCCCGTTTCTCTCATCGCTCCCCGGTGCTGCGCTCGGACTATCCGCTGGCGGATAGCCAGATCCGCACCATCGCTCCCTCCATCTTCGCTGAGACGCCGCATGACAGCCGTTCCCAGCGATACAGCTACATCCCAACGGCGGCCGTACTTGCGGAACTTCGCAAAGAGGGCTTTGCACCCTTCATGGTGTGCCAAACTCGTGTGCGCCACGAGGATCGCCGCGACTTCACCAAGCACATGCTGCGACTTCGCCACGCGAGTCAGATCAATGGCGCCGAGGCGAACGAGATTGTCCTGCTCAACTCGCACGATGGCACCAGCAGCTATCAGATGCTGGCGGGCATGTTCCGCTTCGTCTGCCAGAACGGCTTGGTGTGCGGTGAGACGTTCGCCGACGTTCGTGTGCCTCACAAGGGCAACGTCACCGATCAGGTGATCGAAGGCGCCTACGAAGTCCTGCAGGGTTTCGAGCGCGTGGAACGCTCTCGCAACGGCATGCAGGCCATCACCCTGGAAGATGGCGAGGCCGAGGTTTTCGCCAGATCGGCGCTGATGCTCAAATACGACGATTCGGGCAAGGCATTGCCGATCACGGAAAGCCAGGTCTTGCGGCCACGTCGTTTCGATGACAACGGATCGGACCTGTGGTCGATCTTCAATCGAGTGCAGGAGAACCTCGTCAAAGGCGGCTTGACCAGCCGTACAGCGAACGGACGCCAGAGGCAGACCCGGCCCGTTCAGGGAATCGACCAGAACGTTCGGCTCAACCGGGCGCTATGGTTGCTGGCGGAAGGCCTGCGTCAGTTGAAAAGCTGACCTTCAAGCGGATCACGTCCCTCGGGGCTTGGTCCGCTTTATTTTTTGCGAGGGGAAATATCCTTACACGGCCCCTTTGGTAAACAGGGGCGTATGGCGTGGCGGATTTCCGCTCTCGCTTGTCGGCTCTATGAAGCAGGCTATGTCGCATGTCTGTCGGCGTTGCTGACAACATGCCCAGGTAGCCAAGACCTTCAAGGCTACGGTGCGTAATACGCACGGGTCGTCCCTTCTTGCCAAGACGCCTACCGCGTTTCCTTAAACCCCCTGGGGCAGTAACTGCCCTCGCGGGTGGTGATGCCCCTTCATTCCTCGAGGACATCACCATGACTGCATCTACTTCATCCAACGTGCTGTACCGCATTGACGAGTGCCACGACCTGATGGCCGATGCGTGCGTCGGCGACGAGCACGGCAACCTGGTCTTTCTTTCCCTCTGGGCGCGCGACACCGCCGTTCAGCAGTTCCTGGCACGTCTGACCCTCGGGCGCGACGAACAGGGACTCGACCAGTTCCACCTCGTCACCGAACAAACGTCGATCCCGGTTCTCGTCGGCAATGTCGAGAATCTGGAGAAACGCACTACGCGCGCTTTCCGGCGCACGTTGTTCGGCTCAATGGTCCATCTATGGCTGTTCGACAGGCGCTGCGTGAAGCCCGACAAGGCGAACGCGAGCGCGCTGGCTGTCCTTCCCAAGACAGTGACCGACCACACCGAACGTCTGTGGACGCTGGTGCGGGAAACTTGTCCGCTGCCGTTACTCGACCACTGGCGCAACGACGTGCTGGCGCTGCTGAAGTCACGGGAGATGCTGACTCGCCTTCCATTCGCCCTCGGGCCGTTGGAGGCGCATCGGCTCGCCCTGGACGTACCGGCGCTGACTACGGCCCTGGGCGAACTGATCCGCAACGGAACCCTCGGTGTTTCACAGTTCGGGCAGGCTTCTGGCAATCCGCTGCGGCGGGTGGCCTGAAACCTGACCACCGGGCATGTGCGCCGCGCATGCCCACCTTCATTCCACTTCTTCACAGGAGAATTTCATGGCTCTCATGTTCCCGCGCCTTGCGCGCAACTTCATCAAGAACGGCTACTTTCCGACGGACGAACCCACGTTGGAGCGAGCCCTGTCCGCACTGGCGCCGTGCTCCGGCTCCATGTGCATCCTCGATCCCTGCGCCGGCGAAGGCGTGGCGATCGCCGAAGCCGCGCACGCCCTCGGACGTGAACAGGTGACGGCATTTGCAGTCGAGTACGACGCGGAACGTGCAGCCCACGCGCGTCGCCTCGTCGATCGTTGTCTCCATGGCGACCTGATGGACACGCTGATCTCGCGGCAGTCCTTTGGGTTGCTGTTTCTCAATCCTCCCTATGGCGATTTGACGCGCGGTGTCGATGGCAACATCGGCTACCAAGGCCAAGGCCGCCCCAGGCTGGAGAAGCTGTTCTATCAACGCAGTCTGCCGCTGTTGCAGTACGACGGCGTGCTCGTGTTCATCATTCCTTTCTACGTACTCGACGCCGAGTTCGTGGGCTGGCTGACGCGCCATTTCGCCGATTTGCGCATCTACCGTGCGGTGGATACGCAGTTCAAGCAGGTGGTGATCTTCGGTCGGCGGGTTCGTCAACGCGAGCAGATTTCTGACGATACCAAGACTGCTCGTGATCTTCTTTTGCAAGTCGGAAAGGGCGACATCGAAGCCGAGGAACTGCCAGGCGAATGGCCGTTCCTGCAATACACGGTCCCGGCGTCTCCGGTCGAACCCGAGCACTTCTATCGCGTCACGCTCGAACCCGAGCAGTTCGCCGACGAGGTACAGCGCCTGCAAGGCCTGTGGCCGTCGATCGACACGCACTTGGGGGCCGCGCAGCAATCTCTGCGGCCACCGGCCCGTGCCTTGTCGCAGTGGCATCTCGCCCTGGCCCTCGCGGCCGGCGCCATTTCAGGCGTCGTGACCTCCAAGACCGGCAAGGTGTTGGCGGTACGGGGCGATACCCACAAGGAGAAATCCTTGGCGACGGAGTACACGGAACGGGATGACGGCTCGATTGCCGAGACGCGCATTCTGACCGATCGCTTCGTACCCGTGATCCGCGCGTGGGACATGACACTTAACTCTCCGACTCGGGGACAGGTATTGACCATTCGCTGATCGCACTTTCGTTTCTGACGGTTCGCCGTCGTTTTCATCCACCCACCGGGGCCAGTCACCCCACGGGTGCCATGGCCCCTTCATTCACGAAGGAGATATGCCATGGCAGTCGAAGCACTCTTTATCAGCCTCGTGGCGAATTCACGTTTCCCGCCGGGGCAAGTGGTCATGACCGCTGGCGTCGATGAGCTGGTCCGACAGGGCCGACTCAATCCCAGCCAGTACCTGCGTCGCCATCTCAGTGGCGACTGGGGCGATCTCTGCGACGACGACCGGCGCCAGAACGACGCCGCGCTCAAGTCCGGTGAGGACCGCCTCTTGTCGTCCTATCAGGTCACGCGCGATCTGAAGCTCTGGATCATCACCGAATGGGATCGCAGCGTGACCACGTTGCTGTTGCCGGACGAGTATTGATCTGATTTCACCGCGGCGTTTCGTCGCCGCGTTTCTTCCCACCCCTGGGGCATGTCATCGCCCCTACGGGGGAGGTGCATGCCCCTTCTTCTTAGGAGCATCACCATGTCCCTCGATCTCGATACTGTTCCCGAAACCGTCGTGCAGGGCGACCTGCTTGCAACGGAGTCTTCTCCGCTCACGATCAGCTTGCCGGACTTCGTAGCCGAATTCGGCAACGAGCTGCTCGACGCTCTCAATCGCGCCAACCCGCCGGTCTACACCGGCCAACCGCGGGCGCATCGCCAGATCATTCTGGCCGGCCTGAAGCGGCGGCTGTTTCCCGCCCAAGCCGATGTGGTCCATGCCGTCACCGAGCTGCTGGTCGATCGCGGCGAACGCTCTGCGGTCGTCAATGGCGAGATGGGCTGCGGCAAGACCACCGTCGGCATCGCCACGGCCGCCGTGCTCAATGCCGAAGGCTACCGTCGCACGCTTGTCCTGAGCCCGCCGCACCTGGTTTACAAGTGGCGGCGCGAAATCCAGGAGACGGTGGCGGGTGCGAAGGTCTGGGTGCTCAACGGCCCGGATACCTTGGTCAAGCTCATCAAGCTGCGTGAGCAGTTGGGTGTGCCGCCCCAGGGACAGGAGTTCTTTGTCCTCGGTCGCGTGCGCATGCGCATGGGCTTTCACTGGAAGCCGGTGTTCGTGCGACAGCGTACCCGTCACGGTGACGTGGGGGCGTGCCCGAATTGCGGACAGGTCATCACGGATCTTGACGGCGAGCCGATCAACCCGGTCGAACTCGAAGCGGAGGAAACACGCCGCAAGTGCAGCCACTGCGCTTCGGCGCTGTGGACGCTGATTCGTCCCAGGGGGCTGTCCGCCAGCGACCAGTCATCGGCCGTGCTCAAGGCACTGAAGCGTATTCCTACGATTGGCGAAGTCACCGCGCAGAAGCTGATGCAGAAGTTCGGTGATGCGTTCCTCGCGTCGATGCTCGGGGACAACATCCACGAGTTCATCAACCTGATGGACGACCGCGGCGAGCTGGTCTTTTCGGACCGGCAAGCCCATCGCATGGAACGTGCGATGGCGTCGATGGAGTTCGGCTTCGGTGAGGGCGGCTACCAGCCTTCTGAGTACGTCAAACGCTACTTGCCGCAAGACACGTTCGACCTGCTCATCGCCGACGAGGCGCATGAGTACAAGAACGCGGGCTCCGCGCAGGGACAAGCGATGGGCGTGCTGGCCTCGAAGGTGCGCAAGACGCTGTTGCTGACCGGCACCCTGATGGGTGGCTACGGCGACGATCTGTTCTACCTGCTGTTCCGAGCCCTGCCTGGGCGAATGATCGAAGACGGCTACAGGCCGAGCAAGCAAGGCAGTCTGACACCGGCCGCGATGGCGTTCATGCGCGATCACGGCGTACTCAAGGACATCTACTCCGAGAGCAACGGCTCGGCCCACAAGACCGCCAAGGGCAGCAAGATCACGGTGCGAACCGTGAAGGCGCCCGGATTCGGACCGAAGGGCGTCCTGCGCTGCGTACTGCCGTTCACGGTCTTCCTCAAGTTGAAGGACATCGGCGGCAATGTGTTGCCGCCCTACGACGAGGAGTTCCGCGAAGTTGCGATGAACGCGGAGCAGGCCCAGGCCTACGGACGCTTGTCGGGTCAACTGACCGCCGAGCTGCGGCAGGCCTTGGCAAAGAGAGATACGACGCTCTTGGGCGTGGTGCTCAACGTGTTGCTGGCCTGGCCGGACACGTGCTTTCGGTCGGAGACGGTCAAACACCCGCGGACTCGCAATCTGCTGGCGTTCACGCCATCGCTGTTCACCGATCTGGAGGTCATGCCGAAGGAGCGGGAACTCATCGACATCTGCCACGAGGAGAAAGCGGAAGGCCGCAAGGTGCTGGTTTACAGCGTCTACACCGGAACCCGCGACACCACGTCGCGATTGAAGATGCTGCTGGAGCAGGAAGGCTTCAAAACGGCGGTACTGCGCGCGAGCGTGGATGCTTCCCGTCGCGAAGACTGGATCGCCGAGCAGATCGACCGCGGTATCGACGTGCTCATCACCAACCCGGAGCTGGTGAAAACCGGCCTGGACCTGTTGGAGTTTCCGACGATCGTGTTTATGCAGTCGGGCTACAACGTGTACTCGCTCCAGCAGGCCGCGCGCCGCTCCTGGCGCATCGGTCAGAAGCAGCCTGTCAAGGTGATCTACCTGGGCTACGCGGCCACATCGCAGATGACCTGCCTGGGGCTGATGGCTAAGAAGATCACAGTGTCGCAGAGCACGTCGGGAGACGTGCCGGAATCCGGGTTGGACGTTCTCAATCAGGACGGCGACTCGGTGGAAGTGGCGCTGGCTAGGCAACTAATCGTCGCCTGATGTCGCAAACCCATTGCGGCGGCCTTCGGGCCGCCGTCTCTTTCTCTCACCCAACCGATGCGCTCATGCCTGTTCCGGGCATGGCGTCGTCGCTTCTTATCTCAAAGGAGTTGATTCATGAAGATTCTGCGCATCGCGGTTGCATGCCGCAACGCTTCGGGTATGGCCGACATGCCCATCTTTACCGTCACTGTCACAGCCGAGGAATACGCCCTGGGCGTCCACTACGACAAGGCCGAAGCAATGGCCGAAGATGAAGGCTATGAAAAGCCCTTCGTCTGCTTCGACGACGCCGAGCAAGGCGCCATCTTGGCAGCGGTCCACGCGCTGGACCTGGCCCCCAAGCCGTCGTGACCGGGCTGTTTGGCGGCCTCCTTCCGGGAGGCCGTTTCTTATTCAAGGGAAACTGGTTGAACCGCGATTCCCTTTGTTCGCTGATGCGGCGGTCTTCCCCTGCGAAGGTGGCATCACGACGCACCTGGGAACCGCCGCATGCCAGCCAATCGCCTTCGATACCCGGCCGTACACCTTGCCCTTGTGGCCGGCCTGCTCACGGCCGTTCTGAGCGCAGGATGCGCCACATCGCCGGTCGCACCATCCTCCATTGCCCAGGCGCCTGACGCACGCGCGCAGCCTGTGCCGGACGGCTGGATTCCCGTCGTTCGCTACGGGCGCTACACCTTAATCGAGCTCGTGCCCGAAGCATCGCAGCAGGACTTGCTGCTGCAGGTCATCGACGTATCCATACCGCCAACGCTGCCCGCCATCGTGGGCGACGCGCTGCGTTACGTGCTGCTGCGCTCGGGATACGCCCTCTGCGATGCCGACGCTGACGCTCGCATCCTGTATGCGCTCCCGCTGCCGGCAGCGCATCAACGTCTCGGTCCGCTGGTACTGCGCGACGCCTTGCTGACGCTCGCGGGATCAGCCTGGGATCTACAGATCGACGACGCTGTGCGGTGCGTGTACTTCGTGCCGCGAGTCGGTGTGTATGGCGCCGGCACTCCCCATGTGGACACCGTTCCGGCCCAAGCCGAAGCAGCCGAGGTCGCCACGTTCCCATTCGTGGAGCCGCTGCCATGACGCTTCCCATCGAATCACCGCCGAAGCCTGGTGCGCATCTTCTGCGCGTTTGCGCCGCCGCCTGGTTGTTGCTCATCAGCGGGGCCGTCATCGTCAATCACGTCGCTTTGTCCCGATTGCTTGAAGAAAATCAGTCCAGCACGCAAAACGTCGAGTTCGCGGCGCTGTCAGGGATGGTGGCGGAGATGGCACAGGAGTTAGGTGCCATCGAACGCAGGTCCGAGCCCGCGACGCAGGCGAGCCTTGCGTCCGTGCGCCAAGCCCTGGAGGAACGGCTCTCCGGGATCGAGCAGGGCATCGCCGACCGTGTGCCGGCGAGCGAGCTTGCTTCATTGCGCGGCCGTCTGGATCAGATCGAGGCGCGCGTGCAGAGGACACGGCAAGTATCGCCGCCCAGCGCGCCAGCGCAGCGCCAACCACCGGCCGAATCCGCCCAGTCTCGAATCGCCGAGCCTCCGTTCCGCTTGCTCGGCACCGAGCTGCGTGCCGGGGAACGCTTCCTGTCCATCGCGCCCGAAGGTTCCGCGTCGCTGTCGGCTGTTCGCGTCCTGCGCCCAGGGGAGACCGAAGGTGGTTGGCGTCTCGAATCACTGGACGCGCGCACCGCTGTCCTCTCGTTCGAGGGACAGGTGCGGCAGCTCGCCGTGCCATAGGGAGGGGCTGTGAAGACGCCTTTCGTGTATCTCGTCCTGGCGTTGACCATCGCAGCAACGGTTGCGACGTCCGCCGTGGCGCAGAACGCGCCCACTGCTGAGTCGCGCATCGTTCGGAGCCAGGACCGGCCTGCCACCGATGCGGCACTCGACGAGAGCCTGGCGCGCGATTGGGGATTGCAGGCCGAGGAATGGGCGCGCTATCGCCGGTTGATGCAAGGGCCGTTGGGCGTGTATTCGCCCAACCTTGATCCGCTGACGGCGCTGGGCATCGAAGCCCGCACGGACCAGGAACGCCGCCGCTACGCCGAGCTGCAAGTGCAGGCCGAGGCGCGCCGCGCCGAGAAGCTGCTGGCCTATCAGCGGGCCTACGACATCGCCTGGAAGCGGCTGCATCCGACGCTTCAACCCGTCGTCCTTGCCGGCGCCAGCGGCAGTAACGTGGCATCTGGCGCATCGAGTCGGCTGGCCGTCTTCGTCAAGGCGGAATGCCCGCCCTGTGAGCAGCGCGTCAAGCAGTTGCAGGCCGCTGGAACGGCCTTCGACCTCTACATGGTCGGAAGCCGCCAGGACGATACCCGCATCCGGCAATGGGCAGCGCAGGTTGGCATCGACCCGGCCAAGGTGCGCACACGGACGATCACGCTGAACCACGACGCCGGCCGGTGGCTGTCGATCGGCGTGCAAGGCGAACTGCCCGCCGTCGTGCGCGAGGTCAACGGGCAATGGCTGCGCCAATGAGATTTCGCCGAACGGTCGCGCTGTGCCTGCTTTGTCTCGCCGCCTGGACGGCATCTGCCGAGGCGCAGAGCGTTCCACCGCCAGCCTACCAACTGGCTGCGCGCGAAGCGGGCATCCCTTCGGCAGTGCTCTACGCGGTAGCGTTGCAGGAGAGTGGCGTATCCCTGCGCGGGCGACTCGTTCCTTGGCCGTGGACCTTGAACGTCGCCGGCCAGGCGCGTCGGTTTCAGACCCGCGAGGCAGCCTGCGCGAACCTGCGCCGGGCGCTGCGGGAAGTGCCGCGTACCCGCATCGACGTGGGCCTCGGCCAGATCAACGTCGGCTATCAGGCCCACCGCTTCGATCACCCCTGCGACCTACTGGACCCGTACCGCAATCTCGCGCTCGCCGCAGCGATCCTGCACGAGCACCACACGCCCGGCGGCGACTGGCTGCTCGCGATCGGGCGCTATCACCGTCCCGCCGGCGGTGCGCCGGCCGCCCGCTATCAGCGCAGCGTGCATCAGCATTTGGCTCGCGTGGAGGGCAGCCCGGTTCCGGTTTCCGCAAAGAATCGTTCGCCGTGAGATCGCCGCTGTACACGCTGCCTTTGATTAGCCTGCTGGCGCTCTGCGCCCAGGCCGCAGACCAGCCCTTGATCGTCGTCGAGGATCGGGGTGGCGTATCCGCGTTGCCGTACTACCAGGCGCTGAATCTCCAGCCCAATGACCCAGGCCGCGAACTTCGTTTGCCGCGCATCGAGCCGCCTTCGTTGCCCGGTGAACGCTACACCGAGGCCTCCATGCTGCCGGTGCGTTCGACGCTGCTGACGCCCGGCGCAATGGAGCGCCGCGTGATTCAAGCGCCAGGCTTGAATCCACTATTTCTCGTCGGCGACGACGAGCGTTCGCGCGCCTGGCTGCGCCGGAACGCGGAGAAGCTGCGCGGGCTCAATGCCATCGGCCTCGTGGTCAACGTCGAATCGCAGGCTGCGCTGGATGCGTTGCGGCGCCTCGGGCCAGGTCTGGCTCTGTCTCCCGTAGTCGGCGACGACCTAGCGCGCCGTCTCGGCATCCGCCACTACCCGGTGCTGGTCACAGCCACGGGGATCGAGCAGTGACATGGCCCAGCCGCATTCGGTGGAAGTTCTGCTGCGGCCGGCGGTTGAGCTGTACACCGTCTCGGTCTGCCTCGGCGCCGCGCTGCTCTGTCTCGTAGCCCCCTGGTCGTTGGCGCTGAGTCCGCTGCTCGGCCTGGCCGGTGCGCTGACCTTTCTCGGTTTCGGAACCATACGTTTCTGCCAGGCCTGGGCGATCCTGCGTTACCGCCGCAACATTCGCCGCACATCTCGCTACGTCGTGGCCAGCCGCGATGTGCCCGTAAGCCAGCAGCGCCTGTTCCTGGGTCGCGGCTTTCGCTGGGACCAGCGCCACACCCACCGCTTGATGCAGACCTATCGGCCGGAATTTCGCTGCTACGTCGAACCGACGCGCCTCTACCGCTTCATGCGCCGGATGGAGGAACGGCTGGAGTTCGCGCCTTTCCCATTTTCTCTATTCCCCCGAGTCACCGCCTGGGACAGCCCGCTGAATCCGGTACGCCCGCTGCCGCCAGTAGGCGGCCTGCCGCGGCTGCACGGTATCGAACTGAAGGAAGTCGAGGTGTCCCTGCCGCTGGGCGAGCGCGTCGGACACACGCTGGTCTTGGGTACGACGCGCGTCGGCAAAACGCGGCTGGCGGAGCTGTTCATCGCTCAGGATATTCGGCGCAAGACGAATGGCGAACACGAGGTTTGCATCGTGTTCGATCCCAAGGGCGACGCAGATTTGCTCCGGCGCGTGTACGTCGAGGCCAAGCATGCCGGGCGCGAAAGCGAGTTCTACGTTTTCCATCTCGGCTGGCCCACCATTTCCGCGCGCTACAACGCCGTCGGGCGCTTCGGTCGGATTTCGGAAGTCGCCACCCGCATCGCCGGCCAGCTCGCCGATGAAGGCAACAGTCGGGCGTTCAAGGAGTTCGCTTGGCGATTTGTGAATGTCATCGCCCGCGCGCTCGTGGAGCTGGGACAGCGCCCCGACTACCTGCTGATCCAGAGGCATGTAGTCAACATCGACGCGCTCTTTATCGAGTACGCACAACACTTCTTCGCCAAGTCAGAACCGAAGGCTTGGGAAGCGATCGTTCAAGTCGAAGGCCGGTTGAACGACAGAAACATTCCGCGCCACATGGTCGGACGCGAAAAGCGCGTGGTGGCGATCGAGCAGTATCTGTCGCAAGTTCGGGTCTACGACCCGGTGCTTGATGGATTGCGCTCCGCAGTTCGTTACGATCGGACGTACTTCGACAAGATCGTTGCGAGCCTCTTGCCGCTTCTGGAGAAACTAACCACGGGAAAGATCGCGGAACTGCTCGCGCCGAACTACTCGGATCTGAGCGACCCCCGGCCGATCTTCGACTGGATGCAGATCATCCGCAAACGCGCCGTGGTCTACGTGGGCTTGGATGCGCTATCGGATGCCGAGGTCGCCGCGGCCGTGGGCAACTCCATGTTCTCCGATCTGGTATCGGTCGCAGGCCACATCTACAAATTCGGTATTGACGACGGCCTGCCAGGCGCATCGCTTGGCATCAAAGTGCCCATCAACGTGCACGCCGACGAGTTCAATGAATTGATGGGCGACGAGTTCATTCCGATGGTGAACAAAGGTGGCGGTGCAGGTGTGCAGGTCACGGCGTACACGCAGACGCTCAGCGACATCGAGGCACGCATCGGCAGCCGTGCCAAGGCCGGGCAGGTCATCGGCAATTTCAACAACCTGATCATGTTGCGGGTGCGCGAAACGGCCACCGCCGAGCTGCTGACGATGCAGTTGCCAAAGGTCGAGGTCTACACCACGGCAATCATCAGCGGCGCCACGGACACCTCCGATCCCCAAGGCAACACTGCCTTCACGTCCAACACACAGGATCGCATCACCACAACCAGCGTGCCGCTGATCGAACCGGCGCATGTGGTCAACTTGCCGAAGGGCCAGGCCTTCGCGCTCCTTGAGGGCGGTAATTTGTGGAAGCTACGCATGCCGCTGCCGGCGCCTGACCCGGACGAGGCGATGCCCAAGGATCTGCAGGAACTGGCCGGCTACATGCGCCAGCACTACGTCGAGGCCGGCGAATGGTGGGAAAGCCAGGCGCTTCCAACCCTGCGGAACGATACGCTGCCGGCAAGCCTTCTCGACGACTTCAAGGGGATGGCCGCGGCACCCGCTGACGAGGATCGGACGCCATGAGCGATCCGGCCGTCGTCGCGCAACGCCAGCAGGCCCAGCGACGCGGCTTTCTCTCCAGCGTCATCACCTTGCCGTTCCGATTCTTCGGCGTGCTATGCGGATCGCTGTTGCTGTGCATTCTAGTCGAGTGGGTTGGGATGCACCTGTTCTGGCCGGAACAAGGATGGCACCACGCACAAGACATGGTGCACTACGAGCTGGACCAGCTCTCCACGTACTTCACGCGCAGCGTCGTCGTGGAGGAACCGGGGCGCACGGCGCATCGCTTGATCGAGGGCGCGTATGAGTGGGTTTTCGTCAAGAGTGGGCTGCTCGATTGGGTACAGAACGCTTCGGCACGAGTCCACGTCGACGGCCAGGGGACGGCGAGGAACTTCCGCTATTACGTGGGAAAGCTCTATGCCTTGTCGGAGAGCTACCTGATCGCTGCGGCCTACACCGTGCTCGTGTTTCTCGTCCGCGTGCTCGTGCTGTGTCTGGCGTTGCCGCTTTTCCTGATGGCGGCCTTCGTCGGCTTGGTCGATGGCCTAGTGCGACGTGACATCCGTCGCTTCGGCGCCGGGCGCGAATCGGGCTTCATCTACCACCGCGCCAAAGCGACTCTGATGCCGCTGGTGGTGCTCCCATGGGCGATCTATCTGGCGCTGCCGACCAGCGTGAGTCCGATCCTGATTCTGCTGCCGAACGCGTTCCTGTTGGGAGTCGCCATGGACATCGCTGCGGGTAGCTTCAAGAAGTATCTCTAGTCGCCCTGAAATACGGTTGACCGGCCGTTCCCATTGATTGCGGCGCACGGTTCCTTCCCGCCTCAGCATCTCGCCACTCACACGACTTCGGAACGGCGAGATGAGTACACCTGGCAAGCCGACAATCGTTCAGCGATTCACCTTGGGTCCAGCACTGGCCCTGGTGCTCGCGGGCGTTCAGCCCGCGCTTGCCGACGATACCGCTTCCGAGCGGACGCAGCTTGCAGCCCTCGTGCGCCAGCTCGACATGCTCCATCGCCTGGCCGAACACAGCGCCAGCTTGCCCCGCCAAGACAGGTCTCGCTACCACTTCGACTACGCGCGGCTGCGTGAAGACATCGAGCGTGTCCGCGAGGGCATTCAGGACTACCTGAGCCCTCAGCGCGCGCAGCCGCGCGACCCCGTGAAGCTGGTCGGTGGCTACCGCCGGGAGTCCGCAGAGGAGGACTCGCCGTGACCGCCGACCAGCTCGCCGCCTTCCAAGCCAACGGCGGCTTCAGTGTCTCGGATGTATCCGTCGTTCTTGTGGGCGGCGTGTTCGTCGTCCTGTTGGTCTGGGGAGTCTGGGCTCTACGCACCGCGTATGTGGGCTGGGCCGAAGACCACCTCTCTCTGCGCCAGTTCCTGGGCGTCGCGGTGCGATTCATCGCGATGTACGTGGTGTTGACGTTCTTCCTTCTCTCTTAACTCCAATGGGGAAACCGCCATGACTTTTCGCTTTGCTCCCGCTGACTTTGCTCGCCGCACCCTCCTGCCCGTGATCGCTCTGGCCGGGGTGAATCTGTCGCCGACCGTACAGGCCCAGGGGCTGCCGACCATCGAAGACCCGTCTCGCGGCACCGGCAGCGGCATCATGGAGACCTTGCGAAACTACGGCTACGACATCGTGATGCTCGTCGCGCTGCTCGTGATCGCCGTGATGTTCGTCGGCGTCTGCTATCACGCCTATGGCACGTACTCGGAGATTCACACCGGGCGCAAGACGTGGGGGCAGTTCGGCCTCACCGTTGCGGTCGGAGCGGTCCTCCTGGTCGTGGGTATCTGGCTGCTCACCGAGGCCACCGGCATCCTGTAAGGAGGTGGGCTATGCCTGGGAGCCAGGACACCCAGCGCGACGGCACGGTGACTTTCCTACCGCACCACCTTAACCGCCAGCCCGTGGTTGTTCGCGGGCTCACGGCTGATGAGTTGTGGGTCTGCGCAGGATTGTCGGCGTCGGTCGGAATGGTGCTGGGCATTCCGCTGGCGTGGATGACATCCACGCTCGCGATGCTGCCAACGCTGATCGTGGTGGCCGTCGCCGTGGGCGTCTTTGCCGGCGGCGGCGCGCTACGACGACACAAGCGCGGACGCCCTGACACCTGGCTGTACCGGCAACTTCAATGGCGAATCGCGCTTCGCCACCCGACTTTCGCACCCTTCGCCGGCGGCAAGTCCCTGATCACGCGCTCGGGATACTGGACTGCGCGCAGATGGACGACGCGCAGGAGAGCACCATGAGTCGCTTCAAGAACGAGATCACGCATCTGCAGGCGCACATCA
The DNA here is from genome assembly GCA_964406445.1 of uncultured Steroidobacteraceae bacterium. Classification (GTDB taxonomy): domain Bacteria; phylum Pseudomonadota; class Gammaproteobacteria; order Steroidobacterales; family Steroidobacteraceae; genus SG8-30. The sequence goes on along the minus strand of CAYORU010000001.1, from coordinate 12,167 downwards.
AGACATTGCGCATGAGTGCCGGTGCGCTGTTCGTCGTCGCCCTGGTGTTTGGCTTTGGTTGGTGGGCGGCGCCGCGTGACCTGACCATCCACGTGCCGCCGGACCTACGCTCCGGCAGCGTCCGCAAGTGGTGGGATGTGCCGCCGGAGTCCGTCTACGCCTTTGCCTTCTACGTCTTTCAGCAACTGAATCGCTGGCCGACGAATGGCGAGGACGACTATCCGCGCAACCTCCATGCGCTATCCAACTATTTCACTCCGGCCTGCCAGGCGTTCTTACACCAAGACTACGAGTTCCGTCGCAACGCCGGAGAACTGCGGCGGCGTGTGCGTGGCATCTACGAGATTCCCGGCCGAGGCTATGGCGACAGCCCGACGCGCCGCGTGCGGACGGTATCCGCTCGCGATTGGGTCGTAACGCTCGATGTCACGGCTGATGAGTATTACGCCTCGGAGCAGGTCAAGCGCGCTTTCGTGAGGTATCCGCTCAAGGTCGCGCGGGTGGACGTTGACCCGGCACTCAACCCCTTCGGACTCGTCATCGACTGCTACGACGGTGCTCCGCAACGCATCGAGCCTCCGCAGGAAGAATCGCCATGAATCGTCTGCGGCCATCTTTCGCCTTGGCGATCCTCGCGCTGGTTCTGCTGCCTCCCGCACACGCCGACGAGATCATGCGGTGGGAGCGGTTGCCTCTGGCCGTTCCGCTGGTCGTCGGCCACGAGCGCGTCGTCTTCATCGACCGCAATGTGCGCGTCGGCGTGCCTGCCTCTCTCGGTGAGCGTCTTCGCGTACAGAGCACAGGCGGCGCCGTCTACCTGCGCGCCAGCGAACCCATCGAACCGACGCGGCTGCAACTGCAGGACGCCGATACAGGCGCACTCATTCTGCTCGACATCACCGCGCAACCCGGCGATGGGGCGCTGGAGCCCATTCGCATTGTCGAGGGTGATTCTCGTGCGAGGCGCTATGGGGATGCAGGTGAGGCGAGTGCAGAGGAACAGTCGGCACCAGCAACGGCAGCAGTGCGGCCCTCGCGAGAAACGCCGAGTTCGGTAGTCCTGACGCGCTATGCCGCGCAGAACCTGTACGCACCGCTGCGCACCGTTGAGGCGGTGAACGGCATCTCGCGTGTGAGCCTGCGCCGTGCCCTGGCGCTGGATACATTGCTGCCCACCCTGCCGGTGAGCGCGAAAGCGTTGGCCGCGTGGCGATTGGAAGATCAGTGGGTGACGGCGGTCCGCCTGACCAACACATCAGCTCGCTGGATCGACCTCGATCCCCGTGCCTTGCAGGGCGATTTCGTGGCCGCGACGTTCCAGCACTCAGACCTTGGACCGGCGGGCGATTCGCGCGACACAACCGTGGTGTATGTGGTGACGCGCGGTCGCGGCTTGGCGCAGTCGCTGTTGCCCGTGATCAGCTCCGTCGATGCGTCGCGCAATCTGACGCCGGCCGCGGCGTCGGGACAGGCACAAGGAGGCGACGATGCGCAGTAACGGCCTGCTCAAGTGGTTGATGCTGCCGATGGTCCTACTGTTGGTGTTCGTCGGCGTCAGGATGTTTTCCGCCGACCGTGCCGCGCCCTCGACGGCACGCGATGCTGGCAGCCAACTGAGCCCCGACGAGATGCGGGCGCTTGGAATCGAGGGTGATACGCCCCGCGACACAGTAGCTACGCTGGTCGCCCAGGTTCGGCAGTTGCGCAGCGAATTGCAGACGGCGCTCACCGAGAACCGCGCCCAACGGACTGAGAACGAACGCCTGCGTCAGCGCGAACGCGCGATCGACCAACGCATCGAAAGCGCCCTGGACACGGAACGAACACAACTGCGTCAGGATCGCGAACAGGCTGCGAACGAGCGACAGCAGGCGCAAGGGCTCTTGCAGGATCTGCAGCGCCAGCTTCAAGGGCTGGGCGGACGGGCCAGCCACGCCGATCTGCCAGTCGGCCTCGGACTGGAGGAAGGCGATGGTCGGCGCTTCGGCCTCGACGGCGTGCGCTGGATTGAGCCCGACGACGCCAAACCCGCCGAGAGCAGGAACAGCGGCCGCAGCAGCGTCAACTTCCCCAACGATTTCGGCCCGGCCGAAGGAACGCTCGATGCGGCAGCCGAGACGCTCGGCCGCGCCACCGGCGGCACCGTGGGTACATCTCCACTGAAGGCCGTCTACACCGTGCCGTCGAACTCGACCCTGATAGGTTCGGTCGCGATGACCGCACTCATCGGGCGCGTGCCCATCGACGGCACGGTGAACGACCCGTATCCCTTCAAGGTCGTGATCGGTCCAGACAACCTCACGGCCAACGGCATCGACCTTCCGAACGTGGCCGGCGCGGTAGTCAGTGGCACGGCCTCGGGCGACTGGACGCTTTCCTGCGTGCGCGGGCAGATCCGGTCAATCACTTTCATATTTGAGGACGGCACCATCCGCACGCTGCCCGAGGAGACTGATCGTGGCAGCAGCCAGAACCGGACCGACGGTCGCATCCAAGGTGGTCTCGGATGGATCAGTGATCCCTACGGCATTCCGTGTATCAGCGGCGACCGCCGTAGCAACGCTCAGCAGTACCTGAGCACGCAAGCGTTGATTACAGCCGCTGGTGCGGGAGCCGCGTCGTTGATCGACTCGGACAGCGGGCGCATGTCCTACATCGGTAGCGACGGGTCCATCGGCACCGTTGGTATCACCGCCAACGAGGCCATGGGCCGAATTTTGGCTGGCGGTGTGCAGGAGATGTCGCAGTGGGTCAACAAGCTCTACGGCCAAGCGTTCGCCGCGGTCTATGTCGAACCCGGCGCCAAAGTAGCTGTGCACATCGACGAACCGCTCACCATCGACTACGACCCCAAGGGTCGCCGAGTCGATCACCTTCTTGGAGGTTCCCATGTTTCGGACCTGGACTGAACGGTTCGTCGTCATCACGGTGTTTGTGGCGCTCGCCGGTTGCGCCACCAACAAGGAGAGGCTGCTCACGCACGAAGGCCACACCATGCTCGAAGTCTGGAACCAGGAAACAGGCGGTGCGGCCGGTGGCGGGCGGACGGCGCGCGAGCTGCTAGACGCACGACAAGTCCTGCGCCGACCGCTTACCGATGCGGACGTGCAGGCCGCGCCCGCTGAACAGGCCCACTACACCCGGACAGCACGGAACGAGATTTACAGTCAGTTCAAGCGCCTGCCGAACCCGGACCTGGTGATGTACGTGTTCCCGCACCTGGCAGGCACCGATCCGGTGCCCGTGCCCGGCTACAGCACGGTGTTTCCGCTGTATCAGCGCGTCCAGTACGCGCTACCAGGCGAACGGGTGGAGGACTACTGAATGGCTTGGTCCCTGCCCCCGTCGTGGTTGCGTGGAAAGCAGAAGGCTGTGCCGTCGGACGCTTCGCCTGCCGATGCCTGGGAGCGCCATGTGGCCGCGCTGCGGCGTGATGGCATCCCCAAACCGGGCGCGGGGCGTGATTCGACGCGCAGACGGGCAACGCTGGCGGATGAACAAGCCCTGTATGACGTTGCTCCCTCGTTCGTGGACTTTCTTCCCTGGGTCGAATACCTGCCCGAGCACGGCTGCATGCTGCTGGAAGACGGCGAATCCGTGGCCGCCTTCTTCGAGTTGACGCCGCTCGGCACCGAGGGGCGCGAAGTCCATTGGCTGTGGCAAGCGCGCGATGCACTGGAGAACGCGCTACAGGACAGCTTCGACGAACTCGATGAGCAGCCCTGGGTGGTGCAGCTCTACGCCCAGGATGAGGCCGATTGGGAAAGCTACCTGCATACGTTGCAAAACTACGTGCAGCCCCGTGCACAGGGCAGCGCGTTCACCAATTTCTACCTGCGCTTCTTCACTCACCATCTGCGGGCCATCGCGAAGTCAGGTGGTCTATTCGAGGACACCACTGTATCCCGCCTGCCATGGCGCGGGCAGATGCGCCGCGTGCGCATGGTCGTTTACCGGCGTGCGCCCGGCGCTTCACCTCGCCGCAGCCAGTCGCCGGAGCACGCGCTCGCAACGGTTTGCGAGCGACTTACCGGCGGTCTTGTGAATGCGGGCATCAAGACACGGCGCTTAGGTGCGGCGGACATCCATGCCTGGTTGCTGCGCTGGTTCCACCCGAACCCGCGCTTGCTGGGCACGACAACCGAGGATCGCGAGCGTTTCTATCGTTTGGCTGGTTATCCCGACGAAACCGACGAAGGCGAAATCGAACTCGCCAGCGGCGTGGACTTCTCTCAGCGCCTGTTCTTCGGCCAGCCGCGCTCCGACGTGAAAGACGGATTGTGGTTCTTCGATGATATGCCGCATCGGGTCATGGTGCTCGACCGGCTGCGTGCACCGCCGACGACTGGACACCTGACCGGCGAAACGCGCAAGGGCGGAGATTCGTTCAACGCGCTATTCGATCAGATGCCCGAGGACACGGTGATGTGTCTCACGTTGGTCGCTACGCCGCAGGACGTTCTCGAAGCTCACCTGAATTACTTGGGCAAGAAGGCGGTCGGCGAAACGCTGGCTTCCGAGCAAACGCGCCAGGACGTACAGCAGGCGCGTTCGCTGATCGGCAGTGCGCACAAGCTCTATCGAGGTGCACTGGCGTTTTATTTGCGCGGACGTGACCTGACCGACCTCGATGCGCGCGGGGTGCAGCTTGCCAACGTGATGCTCAATGCGGGGCTGCAACCCGTGCGCGAGGATGATGAAGTCGCGCCACTAAACAGCTACCTGCGCTGGCTGCCGTGTGTCTACGACCCCGCCAAAGATCGGCGTCAGTGGTACACGCAGTTGATGTTCGCACAGCATGTAGCGAACCTCGCGCCAGTATGGGGGCGCAATCAGGGCACGGGGCATCCCGGCATCACCTTCTTCAATCGCGGTGGTGGCGCCATCACGTTCGACCCCTTCAATCGCCTCGACCGGCAGATGAATGCTCACTTGTTCCTGTTCGGCCCAACGGGAAGCGGAAAGAGCGCAACACTCAACAACATCCTGAACCAGATCACGGCGATCTATCGTCCGCGACTATTCATCGTCGAAGCCGGCAACTCGTTTGGGCTGTGGGGTGATTTTGCGCAAGACCTGAGCGTGACCGTGCACCGCGTCAAGCTGGCACCCGGAGCGGATATCAGCCTCGCACCGTTCGTTGACGCCACGCGCTTAGTGAAGACACCGAACCAGGTGAAGACCTTGGCCGTGGAGGTGCAAGAAGACCCGGAAGCCGTGGATGAGTTGCTGGAGGACGACGAACCGCGCGACGTCTTGGGCGAGCTGGAGATCACAGCACGACTGATGATTACCGGCGGTGAGGAAAAAGAAGAAGCGCGCATGACTCGCGCCGATCGCAGTCTCATTCGTCAGTGCATCCTGGATGCTGCGCACGAATGCGTCCGTACCGATCGGCCGGTTCTGACCGAGGACGTGCGAGACGCCTTGCGACGCCGATCCACCGACCTGATTCTGACGGACGCACGCCGGGCGCGGCTGCTTGAGATGGCGGACGCCATGGATATTTTCTGCCAGGGCGTTGACGGCAAGATGTTCAATCGACCTGGCACTCCCTGGCCGGAAGCTGACGTGACCATCGTCGATCTGGCCACCTTCGCCCGTGAGGGCTACAGCGCCCAACTCAGCATCGCCTACATATCGCTGGTTACTGCTGTCAACAATATCGCCGAACGGGACCAGTACCTGGGCCGACCGATCATCATGGCAACTGATGAGGGTCACATTCCCTTGCGCGTTCCATTGATCCCACCTCAAGTCACCAAGATCACGAAGATGTGGCGCAAGCTCAATGCGTGGTTCTGGATGGCGACACAGAATCTGGATGACATACCGCCTACTGCATCTTCAATGCTCAACATGATCGAGTGGTGGATCTGCCTGTCGATGCCTCCCGATGAAGTAGAGAAGATTGCGCGTTTCCGCGAACTCAATCCCGCACAGAAGGCGATGATGCTTTCGGCCCGCAAGGAAGCTGGCAAGTTCAGCGAAGGCGTGATCCTGTCGAAGTCGATGGAAGCCTTGTTTCGCGCCGTGCCACCGAGCCTCTACCTTGCCTTGGCGATGACCGAACCCGAGGAGAAGGCGGAACGCTACCAGTTGATGCAGCAGTTTGGGGTCAGCGAACTGGTCGCTGCCTTCCGTGTGGCCGAAAAGATCGACCGAGCACGCGGCATTGAGCCCTTGCCACTTGATGCGTTCGAGTGAGTATCAGGTCATGCGCAGCCCACTGAAGAATCAGATCAAAGCACGGCAATATCTGTGGCCGAGCATGGTTGTCGTTGCGATGCTCATCGTGCTGTTGGCCTGGTCTCTCAACCGCAGCCCGCAGCCGGACAACCCGCAGGCCACCAAGGAGTCGGAGCCAGCAGGGCCGCCGTGGCGCTATGGCCGCCTTGATGCGCGCTTTACGTTGGTCGAGTATGCCGACCTCGAATGCCCCTACTGCAAAGCCTACTTCCGTGTATTGAAGCAGTGGATCGACGCCAATCCGGACGTGAACTGGCAGTGGCATCATTTCCCTTTGCCGATGCACGAGCCCGCTGCCACACAAAGTGCGCGCCTAGCGGAATGCGCCGGTGAATCTGCAGGGCGCGCGGCGTTTTGGAGCGCCATCGAATGGATTCATCAGCATACGCGCGGTGATGGTGAGGGACTGCCAGCAGATGCGCGGCTCCCAAGTGCAACGCCTGCTCTGAAGGAGTGTATGGCAAGCACGCGACCTGACGCCGTAATCCGCGCGCAGGTTGAGGATGCCGCACAAAACCAAGTCGTCGCGACGCCCTCGCTACGCCTGACCGACAACCACACTGGCAAGTCGCTCCGGTTGCCGCCAGGCCCGGTCGAAGGCGACGCTCTGCTGTCCGCGCTCGATTTGCTCGTGTCGTCTAACGACGAATCATCGCCGACCCAAGTAACGTCCGAAGCGTCGGACATGCCTCCTCAGTCCACCGGCTCCGCAACCAACTAGCTGCGACGCACCTTTCTGGCTGCGCCTGGAAGAAAGCGGGCGGATGGTATTGCGCTTTGTTGATGGTGCGCACTCGACTGATCGGATCGACTACCACGGGTAACAATCTCGGAGTAGTCAGCCCATGTTTCGTGAACGTGTCGGGAGGTGGTTGCGCCGGCCTTGGCCGATGATCGGGCTTGGCTGGCTATTGGCAGCGGCCAATGCCATGGCGACGGACATCCGGGTGTTCACCGATCGACATCACCCAATCCAAGCGCCCGCCGGCGTGAGCGTCTTCGAGCTGGACGCTCCGGCACGCATTGAAGCCGACCTGGCCGCCAACCTGCCTGCCGATCCAACCCAAGCGGCGGCCATTGTCCAGCAGCGGCTGAAAGTAGGCGGTGCCGAACTGCAGCGCCGTTTAGCCAACGCCTATCAGGGCGTGACCGATGCCTGGAGTCTCGGCATCACCAAGATTCCCGCTGTCGTCGTCGACCAACGTTACGTCGTCTACGGCGAGCGTGACATCGCCCGCGCTCTTGCGCGCATAGAGGAATTCAGGAGGACGAAACCATGATGCTATCCCGTCGCGGCTGGCGCACCTGCATCGCAGCCATGATGCTAGGTGTCTCCATCAACGCTTTCGCGATCGACACCGCGACCATCACTGGCTCGGCGTTGTCCCCGGACTGCATTGCCTACCGAGTGCGGGGTATCTGCTACTGGTTGCTCTGCACGATCACCGGCTGCTCGCTGGAAACATCGGTAAGGGTGGAGCACTACGTCCCCGACGCGGTGGTGTCCAGCTACTCGAATACGGGCGAGAACCCCTGGGTCGAAGTGCGCGCAATGAGCATGCCGAATCCCACCGCCCAGGGTGGCGGTGATGGCACGACGAACGAGGACCACGAGAACAATCTCGCGCGATTCAAGAACGCCGATGTGATCGGGCATCCGGCCGCGACCATCTTCAGCGAATTCGTCAGCCAGTTGGGTTACTCGTGCTCGGGTGCGGGCACGGCTTTCATGCCTTATTTGTTGAGCACGCTGGATACCGTGGCCTGGCGCTACAACATTCCTGAGTCCGTCTATCCCGAGTCCCTGATTCCCGGTATGCGCGAGATCGGCACCCGTCTCGGGCTGAATCTTTGGGGGAATGTATACCCGCGCGGCGGATTCCTGCATCACGTGGACGACTACAAGGCTGCGGCCGTCGTTGCCCAACGTGCGGGCGATGTCGTGACCCGGCGCGGCCAGCTTCATGTCTATCAATCGCTGCTCTCCGACGAGAGTTCAGGCTACTGGCCGGCGGGCGCCCTGATGGAAAGCGACGCGGAAACCGGCAAGTGGCAGGAACTGACACCGCGGCTGTCGTCGTCCTGCACCGTCTTCCCGCACGACGACCTGCGCATCCAGGCCCAGCAAGGCGATTACGCCTGGGCGCTCTGGCGGCCGTACTCCTGCTGCCAACGGCGCGGCCAGGTGTTCCTGGGCAGCATCGTATTCAACTGAGGATCGGCCGATGAATCCCGCGGTACTTCACTCGAACATCGCCCCGGCGCGTGTGCGTCGGATTCTTCTGGTGGGCCTGCTGATCTTCGGTAGCGGTGGGCTGTTGGCGCAGACAAGCGTGAACGACTACGGCATTTACCATCGTGGCAGCGTCATCGGCGATGACGTGCTCTACAGCATTGGTGGCGGCCGGGCTGTGTCGATGGGGCCGGTCGGCCAGATGCAGAGCATTGGAGTGGGTATCGGCTGGAACAGCAACCTCATCTGCGGCGACATGAGCATCACGACCACGCTGCAGAACCAGCTCAACGGGATCACCCAGGGCTTTCAAGCGATCATGAGCAACGTGATCCAGAGTGCTACGGCTGCCGTGGCGTCGTTGCCGGCGCTGATCATCCAGCGCGCAGATCCGGGGTTGTACAACCTGCTGACCAACGGCATCTTGCAGGCACGGTTGGACTTCGATCGCTCGAAGCTGACCTGCCGCGCGATCGCCGAGCGGATGGCCGACATGGCCGGCGGCCAGTTGGGGTGGGACCAGTTGGCCGAGGGCATGGCGCTCAAGCAGGCCGTGGCCGGCACGGATGCCGTATCGGCCATCGAGCAAGCAGAGGCGAGCCGCGGCAATGGCGGCGTGCCCTGGGTCGGCGGCGGCAATGCCGGTGGCGCGGGGCAAGAGGCGATTCGTGTGGTCGGCGATGTGACTCGCGCCGGCTACAACCTCCTCAATGGGCGCTCCGCAACCGATACATCGCCGATCGACGGCGCGACCTGCGGAAACCGGCTGAGCTGCCAGACCTGGGCATCTCCGCAGGCCGCGGTGGATTGGGCGATCCGCGTACTCGGCGAGCAAGAGCAGCGTACTTGCGAGAGTTGCGTCAAGACGCAGACGACCCCCGGCGTGGGCCTCACTCCGCTAATTCAGGAGGAATACGAGGTCAGGCTGGAGGCGCTCAGGGGCCTGCTCAACGGGGCGAATCCCACCACCTTTGCCAATCTTGAAGCAGCGGGCAGCACTTCCTTGCCGATCACACGCGGCGTCATCGAGGCGCTCCGAGAGGAGCCCGACCAGGACATCCTCGCTCGGCGCCTGGCCTCGGAAGTTGCGCTGTCGAGCGTGCTGGAGAAGGCCTTGCTGTTGCAGCGAACGTTGCTTACCGGCCGCAAGGAACCGAACGTCGCCGCCAATCAACTCGCTCAGCAAGCCATCACGCACGAGAGCAGCCTGCTGGAGCAGGAGATCAACAACCTGAAAACCGAGCTGGAGCTGCGGCGCGAACTGGCTGCGAACTCGCCCATGGCGATCATCCAGCGCCACGGTACGCGCAGCGCCGGTTCGCGAGGCATCTACCAGGGCGATACCGAGCGCAATCGCCTCGATACCATCCAGAGGCCTCAGAACCCAAGCAACCCGCCATGAGGCGGCTGTTCAACCGCCAGCTCGCACGCACGCTCGGATGGATTGCGTTGCTCGTGTTCGTGGCCGTGGGCATCAACGTCGTCGGCATCGGCGTAGCCGGCAACGTGGACGGCTGGAACCGATGGCTGAACGAACACGCCAGCCACTTCCTCGTCTGGCGGCTCTGCCTGTACGGGGCGACGATCTACGGATGGATATGGATGCGCCGACGCCTGCTCAAACGCGACAACTCTACTGAATCGCGTCGGCGACTGCTGCGCACGGAAATCGGGGCGGTCGCTGCAATCGCGCTGCTGGAATTCAGCGTGCTGTGGCAGCAGCCGTAGCGATGCTGGAAGGCAATCATGACTCTCTACACGACAGACTATCTTGAGTATTACCTGACGCTGGTTGCCTGGATCATCAACAACGGCATCTGGAATGTCCTGGTTGCAAGCGGCATCTTCGCCTTGCCGTTCCTCGCCATCGTCCTGCAGGAATGGCTCAGGGCTCGGGCGGAAGGTGCGGACGAAGGGAACAAGGGCGTGCTCTCGTCCATGCGGATCGAGAACCGTGTATGGGTGGCGATCATCGTCATCATGTTCGCCGGTATTCCCTTCATTCCGATTGATCTGAGCACGATTCAGTTCGACCGCACGCGCTCAACGCAATGCCAGGTCAACGTGCCGCTGCCGTCAGAAACCAACTGGTCGGCGTCGTTTACGACACTCAACAACCAGAGCGCCTATGTCCCGGTCTGGTGGTTCTTCATGCACTCGATCTCCAAGGCCGTCACCGGCGCAGCGGTTGCGGCGATTCCCTGCGGCACGGACCTGAGACAGATGCGCATGGAGATCGACAGCACTCGCATCGCCGATCCTGTGCTGGCCCAAGAAGTCGCTGACTTCACCCGTGACTGCTATGGCCCAGCTCGTGCGAGGCTGTTCATGAATCGGCCGACGCTTAGCGATGAGCAGATGAACGACGTGACCTGGATCGGCTCACGCTACTTTCTGGATACGGCCGGCTTCTATGACGCCTATCGCTCGAGCACGCCGCGCACCGCCTGGCCGTATGACGACTCGCGCGACGCCGGGCTCGCCGAGGTCGGGAATGGCGGCGGCTATCCGAACTGCCGGCAATGGTGGCTGGACAGCGGCGAAGGCTTGCGCGATCGCTTGATTGCCGAGGTCGATCCTGGCTTGCTGTCCCGGTTCGCCCAATGGGCGGGCTTTCTGACCCAGGCACAGGTCAACGATTCGGTTATCCGCGCAATCGCTTCGCCGCAGAGTCAGATCATGAACCAGGGGCACGTCTACACCGACTACGGCGGTCAGATCGGTATGACGTTGCCCAACGTCGTGACCCGCGGCGCCTCGGACCTGGGACTGACGGTGGGATCGCTCGGCTTCTTCCCTGCGATGGACGTAGTGAGGCAGTCGCTACCGATGATCCTGTCGTTCCTAAAGATGGCGATAGTGATCTGCATTCCACTGGTGCTGGTCTTTGGCACCTACGACTTGCGCACCCTGGTCACAGCGTCGTGCGTGCAGTTCGCTCTGTTCTTCGTCGATTTCTGGTTTCAATTGGCTCGCTGGATCGACAGCGGCATCTTGAACGCACTCTATGGCTGGAACTCGCCACACAGCAACTTCAACCCGCTGATGGGGTTGAACAACGCCTTCGGCGACATGCTGTTGAACTTCGTGATGGCGATGATGTTTATCGTCTTGCCAGGGTTTTGGGTGATCGCTCTGTCCTGGGCAGGTGTTCAGGCCGGGAACATCCTTTCAGGTCTTACTGTCGCAAGCGGGGATGCAAAGAACGCGGGCGGAAGCGGTTCACGCATCGCCATGACCGTTGCATCGAAGGGAGCCGCAAAGTAAGCCGCCTTCGATCTGCGACTAAGGATCGTCGGGATCTCCCATATCTCGGCGCCACTCGTTCTTATCGTACAGCCCGAAGCCGGAATGCCCTTCGCGCCATTCCGCATTGTTCTCACGCTCCCAATCCGAACCGGAGTTACGCGCGACCCACGTCACCGCAACGCCGAGCAGGAGCAACAGCGCGAGCCAGAATGCGGAATACAGCAATAGGACGAGGATGGAGAGCTTCACGATCCCGAGCAGCAGCCGCGTTACACCGGCTGGCAATCCCTTGCCGGCGAGCCACTGGACCGCGCGGACTTCCTGCCGAGCGAGTCCTCGCCACGCGCGGCCGAGCCACCTGCCAGTGCGTTCTGCGGTTGTAGCGTAAGCTCCCCCGTCAAGTAGACAGTCTATAACTAGACTCCACCGGACGGAT